>CAITJH010000001.1 GCA_903892635.1 uncultured Actinomycetes bacterium
CGAATGCCTTGATGGTCGAGTGAAAACTTTGCACCCAGCAATTCACGGCGGCATCTTGGCGGACCTGCGCAATCCCGAACATGAACGACAGATTCAAGAACTGGGTATTGAACCTTTCGATCTAGTCGTCGTAAATCTCTATCCATTTAGCCAAACGGTCGCTTCCGGCGCATCGACTGACGAGTGCGTTGAGCAAATTGATATTGGCGGGCCAGCAATGGTTCGGGCAAGTGCCAAGAATCATGCCAACGTTGCCATCGTAGTGAGTCCATCTCGTTATGACGAGGTACTTGCCGCGGTTGCCGGAGATGGATTCACTTTGAAACAGCGCACGGCACTTGCTCGCGATGCCTTCCGCCATGTTGCCGCCTATGACGTTGCTGTTGCTTCATGGTTAGGTTCGACATTGTTGGGTGAAGCCGATGAATTGCCCGCATGGATCGGTGGTATTTGGGAACGCGCGCAAACTTTGCGCTATGGCGAGAATCCTCATCAAGATGCTGCGCTATACATCGCAATCGGTGGTCCGGATGGAATAGCTCAAGCCGACCAGTTACATGGCAAAGAAATGTCGTACAACAACTATGTTGATGGCGATGCTGCACGTCGTGCTGCATACGATCACGTTGAACCAGCAGTAGCAATTATCAAACATGCCAACCCGTGTGGCGTTGCCGTTGGAGCAACCATTGATGAGGCTTATGCAAAAGCGCATGCAACTGATCCAGTCAGCGCATTCGGGGGAGTTATAGCGACCAACCGGCCTGTTAATCGTGCGATGGCACAAGCTGTGTCAGACGTTTTTACTGAAGTTATCGTTGCACCAAGTTTTGATGACGATGCTTTGGAGTTACTTACTGCCAAAGCAAACATTCGGTTGCTTGTTGCGGCACCTGTGTCAGCCACACCACGTCCCGAGATGCGACCAATCTCAGGTGGCATGTTGTTACAGACTCAAGATCGCTTACAAGCCGCTGGCGATGACAGTTTTACGTGGACTTTGGTTTCGGGTGAGCCGGCTGATGCAAAAACGTTGCGTGACCTTGAATTTGCGTGGCGAGCTTGTCGCTGCGTGAAGTCCAATGCGATTTTGCTTGCTAAAGATCAAGCCGCTGTTGGCATTGGAATGGGACAAGTCAATCGCGTCGATTCGGCGCACCTCGCGGTCGAACGTGCCGGCGTTGAACGTGCTCGCGGAAGTGTTGCTGCTTCAGATGCGTTCTTCCCATTTGCTGATGGACTACAAGTGCTTCTTGATGCCGGCGTGAATGCAGTCGTTCAACCTGGTGGTTCGTTGCGTGATGAGGAAGTATTCGCCGCTGCACGAGCTGCTGGAATCACAATGTATGTCACAGGCGCTCGTCACTTCTTTCATTAACGCATGCCAGTTCAACGATGAACCTGACATGATTAACCTGTTATGAGAAAACTGCTTCGCAAACAATGGCCGCTGCTGTCGGTCTATGCGCTGTTGGTTATCAGCATGTTGCTCGTAGTTTTCGTGGATTTCCGGGCCGGGGCAGTGCTGTTCGCTTCTAGTGTGTTGTGGGCGTTCGTGCTCAGATTCACGCTCTCTGACCAAGCTGCAGGACTATTGCGGGTTCGCCGTCGCCGGATCGACTTAACGGTTCTTTTCGCATTAGGCATGCTGTTGCTCGTGCTGGCCTTGATAGTCCCACACCGCAACTTATAGTCAGCCCGATGTGCGGTAATCTAGAAGTGTCTTGATATCAAGATACTTTGCGCCACTTGGCGCGAGGCGAGTAAAGGGTTTCACATGGCTGGCAAAGTAACAGTTGTAGGTGCAGGTTTCTACGGTTCAACCACTGCACAACGTATTGCTGAATACAACATCGTTGACACGGTTGTACTCACCGACATTCTCGAAGGTAAGCCTGAAGGTCTTGCACTCGATATGAATCAGTCACGTTCGATTGAAGGTTTTGAAACCAAGATCGTTGGCCAGACAACCACTGTTGATGGTCAAGGCTATGAAGCGATTGCTGGATCAGACGTCGTTGTAATCACCGCAGGTTTGCCACGCAAGCCGGGTATGAGCCGAATGGACCTCATCGAGACCAACGCAAAAATTGTTCGCGGTGTTGCCGAAAACGTTGCAAAGCACGCGCCGAACGCCGTCATCATCGTGGTATCGAATCCACTTGATGAAATGACTGCGCTTGCTCAG
>CAITJH010000002.1 GCA_903892635.1 uncultured Actinomycetes bacterium
TATTAAAGGTGGGTTTATTCAACTATTCGCTGAAGGCACTATTAAGCACCTTGCGTTTGGAAACATTGACCTTGATGTAAACAAGCCTGTAACAGATCAGTCTCTTTCTTTTGTTCTTCCTAACTCAGAAATTATTCGTGAACTTAAAACTGAAAGTGTTCGCTTCTTGCTTATCCAAGGCAAGCTCGATGAGTGGTACGCGCACATTGTTATTGGTACATCGTCTCTTCAGGTTTTCATTGGCTCACCCTCTATGGAGCGCAGCACAGACATGGTTGAGCGCCTCACGATTGGACTACAGGTCAAGCCAAACTTGGAAAAGGAAATTAACTACAAGATCTTTAGCGACCAGGAATACCCTTCGTACGCCAAAGCTAAGGCACTTCCTTGGAAGGATATTTCCAAGAACTACCCTGAAGCAACTCGTGCTCAACTGGAGAAGTTGGCAACATACAAGCGTGATGTTGAGTCCAGTGATCCACGCCTTGTCATTTTTCAAGGAACTCCAGGAACTGGAAAGACTCGCTTTACACAAGCCTTGATCACTGAGTGGGAGCCATGGGCCAAGTTTGCAGTTATTGCAGACCCAGAAATGCTCTTCGGCGATGGGAGAACTAGTTACCTAGTTCGATTAATTGATTCTGCTCCTCGTGATAAGACTCTTGTTCTGGTGCTCGAAGATGTGCCGGACGATGTGGTCTCTGGTACACGCTCTGGAGGACTTGGTCGTCTTCTTTCAATGGGAGACGGACTTCTTGCTAGTTCGAAGTCAATCATGGTTCTTATTTCAACCAATAGCCAGATGTCAACGCTGGACCCAGCACTACTTCGTCCCGGTCGCACACTGCAGAAGGTGGAATTTGGAAAGTTCACTGTGAGCGAAGCCTCAGAGCGCTTGGGTGAATTTGGGCCGGCTAAGAGTGAGATGAGCCTCGCTGAAATCTTTGTTCAGCTCGGCGAAACAATGTCAATGACCACTGAGAAGGTTGAAACGATTGGAACCTACCTCTAAGCAAGAAGATTTCCCCTTAATTCCAGGCTTTTTGCACGAATATCATTTATTCATCACACGCTTTAGGGCAAGGATCATTTAGGCCACGTACTATCAAAATGAGGTCAGTCAACTAGTCAAAGTGGCTTTTAGTTTTTAGAAGAAAGATTCAACAATGAGTTATGAAAACAACTACAGGTTCCCAGCGCTCAGTGCGCTGGATAAGAAACGTCGCAAGCAGATCATGAAATTAGTTAAAAATTCATCTGCCGGCAAGCACAGCATGGTTATGTTTATGCCATCTGCTTCAGCTGCACTTGCGAAAGCTGAATTGTTTAATCCGGATAGAAAGTTGGTCGCGTCTCATGTTGACCAGTTTCGCCAATCAACTGTATGTTTCACTTGGCCTGAGAAGGGCCTTATTGCTGTATTTGACGATTCAAGGATTAACGAGACAATCAAGGTATACGTTCGCGCAAAGAAGATGAAGCAGCTTGCGAAATTTGTAGTCGCAATGGGAGTCATCTCTCCAATGTGCAATGTCTGCGGCGAAATTGCGATGGCGCAAAAGTTCTGCGGAAACTGTGGCACAACAATTGACCCTGATTTTGATGCTGGACCCAGCGAAGAAGGTGAGTTCTAATGGCCCTCCTAACATCATTCACGAGTTACATAATTTCGAAACCTGCACTTAGAAGAAAGAGTCCAGCGCTTCTAGATGAACTGGAAAACCTAAAACTTGAGAATCCATCATTCTGGGAGGACGACAACCTAATGATGTGGTGTTCAATGTCTGAAGGATGGGATCATTGGGGCGAAAGACTGAGTCGCCTTGGACTACAGACCTCGATTACCAAGAATGGTGAACATTTCGCAGGCGATCGCGCTATCGATGGAATGATTGGTTCGAACGAGAAGGTTGACTGGCTTGAAGGCCAGGGGAGAGTTGTTTGGTACAGGGGGACAGTTCCAGGTCGAGTTTATGGACACATGCTTCCTGAATCCGGAGATGAATTTTTTCCAAGAGAAGAGGTTGATTGCTAATGAGTGAATTTCTGAAATATTCGAGGTCTGACGCATGCTAAATACAACCAAAGCGAAAAAGGCATTGAAGAATAATTTTCAATGGGGCGGTCTAGACAAAGTATTCGTCGACGAAATCCTCGATAATGCAAAGTGGTCTATTCAAATGGTAAGCGCGACAAAAGCTAAATCTGCTGAAGTTATTAGCAA
>CAITJH010000003.1 GCA_903892635.1 uncultured Actinomycetes bacterium
ACCCACTCAGTGATGGATAGATCGTGAATGTTTGCGCGATGTCATCCACAGTCATTCGGTGTTGAACTGCCAAAGCGATTGAGAAAATCAACTCACTTGCTTTTGGTGCAACAACTACACCGCCGACAACGATTCCTGAATCAGGTCGGGCAAAAAGCTTGACGAAACCTTCGTGAATACCTTGCATCTTGGCGCGGGCATTAGTCGACAACGGCAGCATGACGCTTATGGCGTTCTCGTGACCCGATGCTACATCAGCGTCGGTGATACCTACTGTGGCGATCTCGGGATCAGTGAAGACATTGCTAGAGACTGTCGGCAAGTTCAACGGCTGGACTGCATCGCCCAATGCATGCCACATCGCAATTCGCCCCTGCATTGCAGCTACGGATGCAAGCAGCATGACACCAGTGCAGTCACCCGCAGCATAAATACCGCGAACATTTGTGCGAGACACTCCATCGACCACAATGTAGCCGTTGTCATTGACATCAACACCTGCAGCATCAAGGCCAAGTGTCTCAGTGTTTGGTAACGAGCCCACCGCAAGTAGACAGTGCGTACCGGTAACGACCGAGCCATCAGCCAACACAACTTCAACACCACTGGCGGTTCGGTTTACTGCCTCTGCACGAGAATGTGACAGAACCTGCATTCCCCGCTGACCAAACACGTGCTCAATAACCTTGGCTGCGTCTTCATCTTCGCCAGGAAGTACGCGGTCGCGTGACGACACAAGAACTACTTGAGTGCCAAGTGCTTGGTAGGCGCCTGCAAACTCTGCACCGGTAACACCAGAACCAACAACGATCAATTTCTCCGGAAGTTCAGTCAGGTTGTAGAGCTGTTCCCACGTGAAGATGCGCTCACCGTCAGGAATTGCTGTGTCAAGCACGCGAGGACGTGCTCCAGTTGCCAGCAAAATGATGTCGGCTTCGATCTGCTCGATTGATCCATCTTTACCAGTAGCTTCGACCAAATTTTCAGCAAGCAACTTTCCAAAGCCGTGCATTACTCGGATTCCACTGGCTGAAATTGTGCTTTCGATATCTGCACTTTGACTTGATGCCCATTTCTTCAGACGCGAATTCACATCGTCAAGATCTACGCTGACCTCACCAGTGTGCACGCCGATAGCGCCGGCACCTCGGGAATCGATGGCGGCCTCCGCGACTGCAATTAGGGCCTTACTGGGAACAACGTCCGTGAGAACTGCAGAGCCACCTAGACCATCACGTTCAATGATCGTGACTTCGGCTCCAAGTTGTCGCGCTACTAGTGCTGCTTCGTATCCACCAGGGCCACCGCCAATAATCACAACATTGTTCACGTGTCTAGTCTCTCGTATCTTGATTCAGTCTCACAACATGCACTAGCAAATTGCATCGAACATGGCTGTGACCATGTCCACAGTTGTATGTGGGTGAATAAATGCAAAACGCCCTACAGTCTCGCCTTGCCACGACGTTGGAGTCACAAAACCGATTTGTTGGTTCAAGAGTGTGTCCTGCATCCGCGCATAATCCTTTGCATCCCAATCTGTATGCCGCCACAAAACAACGGAAAGCGTGGGCTCTTGCACTAGTTCTAATTTGTCATGCGCGCGAATGTAATCTGCAACTTCACGTGTTAACGTCAACGAAGATTCCACAGCATCTCGATAGGCATCTGTGCCATTGACGGCAACAGAGAACCACAACGGCAAGCCTCGTGCCCGTCGCGTTAGGTGATACGCGTAGTCCGTTGGATTCCAATCCGTATCTCCATCGTCGTGCAGAACATCAAGGTACGAAGCCTTTTGAGTGTGGACTTCTTTTGCTAATGCCGGATTGCGATAGATGATGGCAGCAACATCAAACGGCGAGAACCACCACTTGTGTGGGTCCATGGTGATTGAGTCAGCAAGTTCAACGCCATTGAAAACATCACGCACACTAGGCGCCAACAGTGCGGCGCCGCCGTATGCAGCATCCACATGGAACCACATGCCGCGCTCGAGAGCGATCGCACCGATTCCTGCAAGGTCATCAACGATTCCGGCATTCGTAGTGCCGGCAGTTCCAACCACACCAACGACTGGAACGTCACTCGTGTCATTCGCCAAAGCACGAGCCAAATCTTCGCCTGTCATGCGGAAGTCGTCACACGGAACCACTAATGGTTCAACATCGAGAATCGACAATGAATTGCGATTCGACGAATGCGCTTGCTCGCTGATCGCGATGCGTACAGGAACTTTGCCACCGAGCCGCTTGCGACCCATGTCGCGCGCAACAGTTAATGCAGCAAGATTTGCAGCCGATCCACCCGAGACAAAAGTTCCACCGGCACTGGCTGGCATACCA
>CAITJH010000004.1 GCA_903892635.1 uncultured Actinomycetes bacterium
ATTAAGCCAAATAGATGATTCTCGGTCGATAATGTGTCAGAAATACCACGCATGTCATAGATCGAACACCCATCGGCCAGCGACTGGCGAATCATTGCCCACTGAATTGCGTTACTAGGGCGAAGATCACGCGCAGCGGTCGTCGATGCACCGTAGGAATACCAGGCGTGGTCTCCAACCTGAGTCATCGTGGTTGCAGCAATTGCTCCGCGATGATCTGGATGCTCCGCGATGAATACTTGCATTCGCTCAGGTGCCTCCTCGCGCATCGCTTTCCACATCGTCTCAAAATAGGAAAGAGGTCGTGGTGTGAAGCCATCGCGTTGTGCTGTCTCTACATAGCATTCATGGAACAAAGCAAGATCGGATTCATCTCCAATGCGAACGGTAACGCCTGCTTTTTCTGACTTACGAATATTTCGTCGCCACAACTGATTAAAACCATTAAAAATTTCTTCTTCAGTTTTACCGTTCAGGTCAAGTTGAAAAACATAACGTGGTTGGTAATCACCAAAACCTGAATCAGATGATTGCGGTTGCTTCCAATTCAAATGTGTCAATAATGTGCAAAGCGCACTACCTGATTCGTCTATATCATCGGGTTCAAGCTGTGCAATCGATCGTGCAGACTGTTCCGCAATTGCAGTTTTGAGGGTTTCTGCATTCCAGCGACGCGTCCATGAATGAGGCCCCATTTTGATTTGGAAAACATTTTTTGATTGAGAAAATTCAACAAGTGCAGCTAGTGCACGTTCAACTAGTTGCGGATCAGACCAATTGAGGTCTGGCCCTTCGGGCAAGTAAGCGAGGAAGCGATTTACTTTTGGAACTTTGCGCATAAGCAACAAGCCGGCGCCAACAATTTCGTCATTGTCGATCCATCCCAGTGACATTGCGGTCCAACCTGGTTTTGCTTTACCCCATGCTGGTGTTTGCAAAAATGACACAGAAGAACGCGAGGCAATGTAGGCCAGATGCTGCTCAGCTGTGATGATGTCGACGCGCATGATGAGATCGCTTAGGCGAGTGCCTTTGCTAACAATGCAATGTCTTGAGAAACACCTTCGCTTGGCGTTTCCAAAATGACAGGAGCCTTGGCGATCTTGAGGCAGTTGATGATGTTGTCCAGTTCAATCTGACCCTGTCCCAAGTTGGCATGTCGATCTGCACCAGAATCTGCTGCATCGCGACTGTCGTTGCAATGGACTAAGTCGATACGACCAGTGACACCAAGAATGGTTTCTGCCAGCGCTCCCATATCTATGCCACCTGCGTGGGCGTGGCAGGTGTCCAGACAAAACCCAACTCCCGTGTCGCCAACGTGATCCCACAGTTTGGCGATGGATTCAAGCCGGCGAGCCATGGCGTGCGAACCACCCGCAGTATTTTCAATGAAAACGGGCACTTTCATGTCCAATTGGTCAAGAGCCTTAACCCAGTTCTGGAAGCCAACTTCTGGATCATCATCGGCGGTGACGTGGCCACCATGAACAATGACCGCTTTGGCGCCAATACTTGCGGCGGTATCCACATCCGTTTGAAGGAGTTTGCGACTAGGAATTCGTACCTTGTTATTAGTGGTCGCGACGTTGATCAGATAGCGCGCATGGACAAAAACGTCAATGTTTTCAGCCTTTTTTGCGAATTCCTCGGGACTCAGGTCACCTGGAATGTGCGTGCCCTTCCACGACTGTGGATCGCCTAAAAACAGCTGAATTTGGCTAATTCCAAGGGCTTTTGCGTCCTCGATTGGGGTTTCGCCGCCAACATGTGCCCCAACCTTGATAATCGCCATTCCCCAAGGCTACCGCCCGCTGGTGGGTTTTGAAGGTACGCGCAACTGCCCTAAACTAAAGGTTCTTGATCCCTCCTGCCATGGAAAGACCATGGCCGATTAGTCCACAGGAGGTGGGTATCAGTATGCGTCACTACGAAGTTGTAGTAATCCTTGATCCCGAGCTCGAAGAGCGGACCGTAGCTCCATCACTTGATGCGTTTCTTAACGTCGTCAAAAACGATGGTGGCACAGTCGGCAACGTCGATATCTGGGGTCGCCGCCGTTTGGCATATGAAATCAATAAGAAGGCTGAAGGAATTTACGCCCTCCTTGATGTCAACTGTTCTCCAGCCGCCGTCGCCGAACTTGATCGTCAGCTAAGCCTGAACGAGTCAGTGCTGCGCACTAAGGTCATGCGTCTCGACGCTAAGTAATTAGGAGTTACACATGGCACAAGGTGATGTAGTCGTCACAGTAGTTGGGAATCTCACCGGAGATCCAGAGCTACGTTTCACACCGAACGGACAGGCAGTCGCATCCTTTACGGTTGCTTCAACCACGCGCGTTCTTGATCGCACTTCGAATGAATGGAAAGACGGAGACACAATGTTTCTTCGTTGCAGCGTGTGGCGTCAATACGCCGAAAACGTTGCCGAATCACTGACAAAGGGAACCCGTGTCATTGTGACCGGTCGCTTGAAGCAGCGTTCATACGAAACCAAAGAAGGCGAAAAGCGTTCTGTCGTAGAACTTGATGTCGATGATGTCGGTCCAGTTTTGCGCAATGCCACAGCAAAGGTCACCCGTGTTACACGTGGCGACAGTGGCTTCTCCGGCGGTGGAGCACCGATTGATGATCCATGGGCCGCACCAGTTTCTAGTGAAGAACCTCCGTTCTAACTAGTACCAAATTCACTAACAACCATTCCGGATAAAACCGGGCTCGATAAGGAGCACCACAATGGCAAAGCCACCAGTAAAGAAATTCAAGAAGAAGGCTTGCGCATTTTGCGGCAAGAATCCAGCTGCGATTGATTACAAAGACATCGCAACTCTTCGTAAGTTCATTTCCGATCGCGGCAAGATCCGTGCTCGTCGTGTGACAGGTAACTGCACGCAGCATCAGCGCGACATCGCCAATGCAGTTAAGAACGCTCGCGAAGTAGCACTACTTCCTTACACCTCGACTGCACGATAAGGAGCGATACTAATGAAACTCATTTTGACTCAAGAAGTATCTGGCCTTGGCGCACCAGGCGATGTGGTTGATGTAAAGCCAGGTTTCGGCCGTAACTTCCTTTTGCCACAAGGTCTTGCAACCGCATGGACCAAGGGTGGCGAAAAGCAGGTTACTCAAATCAAGCGTGCCCGTGGCAAGCGTCAGGTTCGTGACCGCGAACATGCGCTTGAAATCAAGGCAGCTTTGGAATCAGCACCAGTTGTTATCACAGCGCGTGCTGGTGACGAAGGTCGCTTGTTTGGCTCAATCACCGTGTCGGACATTGCAGCAGCAATCACCAACACCACAGTTGATAAGCGCAAGATTGTTCTTGGCGCACCAATCAAGCTCGTTGGCAAGCACTCTGTGTCAGTTCGTCTGCACCCAGAAGTATCTGCTGATGTCACGCTTGATGTTCGTGCATCAAAGAACTAATTAGAACAAAACAACGTAAGGCCCGCCTGCAATTGCAAGCGGGCCTTACGTCTCTAACGTGTGAAAGGATTACGACTATGACAACAATGACACTGCACACCAACCACGGTGACATCAAGATCAATATTTTCGAAAACCATGCTCCAAAGACAGCCCGTACCATCTTGGGTCTGGCCGAAGGAACCCATGAATGGACTCATCCAGGAAATGGCGAAACCAAAGCGACGCCACTTTACGATGGAACAATTTTTCACCGCATCATTCCGGGCTTCATGATTCAAGGTGGAGATCCACTCGGACTAGGCACAGGTGGACCTGGTTTTCGCTTCGAAGACGAACCACATCCTGAACTAGTTTTTGACAAGCCATATCTATTGGCAATGGCTAACGCCGGACCAGGAACAAATGGTTCACAGTTCTTTATCACCGTGGCTCCAGCGACATGGTTGAACTTTAAGCACACCATCTTTGGCGAAGTTGCTGATCAGTCAAGTCGCGATGTTGTCGATGCAATTGCTGCGGTTGAAACTGGAGCAATGGATCGTCCCGTTAACGATGTTGTTATCGAAAGCGTCACCGTAACTCGGGACTAGTTATGCAATCTTGTTACCGACATAATGATCGCCAAACAGCGATCTCGTGCACACGATGCAATCGTCCAATTTGCCCACAATGCATGGTTGACGCGCCAGTGGGGTATCAGTGCCCTGACTGTGCATCGCCAAAGAAATCAAATGTGGTCAACGTAGCTCGACAAGGATCACTGGCTTCAATTCCAGTTGTTACGCGCTGGATCATTCTTGTCTGTATTGGCGTTTTCTTTGTTGGTTCGGTAACAGGAGGCTCAGTATTGGGAGCATCCAACTTTGGAATGTTCCCACCAGCAATTGCGCAGGGTCAGTGGTATCGACTACTGACCGCTGCGTTCTTGCATGCTGGCTTACTGCACATCGCATTTAATCTGTACGCGTTGTACATCATTGGTCCGGGCCTGGAAATGTACTTTGGGCATCGACGCTATGCAACGATTTATTTCTTAGCTGCAATTGGTGCCAGCGTTGCCTCGTATGCATTTTCCAGCGTGGCTATTTTGTCTGTCGGAGCTAGTGGTGCCATTTTTGGAATCATGACTGCAACGTTGGTAGTCGGTCGAGCAATCCGTGCCGACACGTCCCAGATTGCAGCCCTTCTTTTGGTCAACCTTCTGATTGGTGCCGTGGCTCATGGAATTGATTGGCGCGCACATTTAGGCGGTGCGGCGTTTGGCGCCTTTTTGGCCTTTGTCATGACTCGAGCCGACCAGCAACGCAAACCAGCAATTGAATGGGCAGGCATCGCCATCAGTGTTGTAGTGATGGTCGCATTGACCATGGAACGTACCCAGCAA
>CAITJH010000005.1 GCA_903892635.1 uncultured Actinomycetes bacterium
AAAGATCAACTCATCGCACAAAACCAAGCAACTAACTGGTTCCCCGAAACAATCAAGCATGGACGATTTGGCGACTGGCTAGACAACAACGTTGACTGGGCACTTTCGCGCAATCGCTATTGGGGAACGCCGCTTCCAATTTGGCGTTGTGAAGAAGGACACCTGACGTGTATCAGTGGTCGCCGCGAACTTGCGACACTAGCTGGTGATTACGCACTCGAAGTTGATCCGCATAGACCATTCGTAGATGACGTTACCTTCGCTTGTCCAGAATGCGGCGCGCAGGCAAGTCGAGTCCCAGAAGTAATTGACTGCTGGTTTGATTCTGGTGCAATGCCATTTGCTCAGTTGGGATACCCAGAAACAAATGTTGAGTTGTTTGAAGCTGGCTACCCTGCCGATTTCATTTGTGAAGCCATTGATCAAACACGTGGCTGGTTCTACACATTGATGGCAATTGGAACTCTTGTGTTTGAGCAGTCCTCTTACAAGAACGTTTTGTGCTTAGGTCACATCTTGGACGAAGACGGACGCAAGATGAGTAAGCACCTTGGCAATGTTCTAGAGCCTATTTCACTTATGGATGAGCATGGCGCAGATGCTTTGCGTTGGTTCATGTTGGCCAGTGGCACTCCTTGGCAAGCACGCCGTGTTGGTCATGGAACTATTGCAGAAGTGGTTCGCAAGACACTGCTGACCTACTGGAACACCGTTGCATTCCAAAGTCTCTATGCTCGCGCTGGAAACTGGGATCCAGCAACCGCCACACTCACAAATCTCACCGATTTGGATCGCTGGGCGGTGTCACAAGCCACTCGCCTAGCACGCGATGTTGATCAAGCTCTTGATGAATTCGATACCCAACGTGCAGGGCGACTCATTGCCGAATATGTTGATGACTTATCGAACTGGTACGTGCGTCGTTCCCGTCGACGTTTCTGGGATGCGGATCATGCAGCACTCAGCACACTGCATCACTGCTTGAAGGTTGTGACACAGGTGATGGCTCCATTCACACCTTTCATCACCGAGCGTGTGTGGCAGGACTTGTTCGCAAGCACTGGCGAAGCCTCTGTTCACTTGAGTTTGTGGCCATCGTGGAGCGATGAAGAGATTGATGACACACTTCGCGATCAGGTTGCTCTAACCCGCCGCATCGTTGAACTTGGCCGTGCAGCACGCGCGACATCAGGAGTAAAGACTCGTCAACCTCTCGGTCGAGCACTCGTAGCAGCATCAGGGTGGGCACAGCTGCCTGACAGTCTGCAAGAACAGATTCGCGATGAAGTCAACGTACTCGAGCTCGATAGTTTGGCCGGTACTGATGAATTAGTCGACGTATCCGTTAAGGCCAACTTCAAGGCACTTGGAGCTCGGTTCGGTAAGCGCACACCTTTGGTGGCACAAGCAATTGCTGAATCTGACGCACGTTCACTTGTCACAGCTCTTCGCGATGGCTCCGCAGAGGTGACCGTGGAAGGCGTCACAGAGACTGTTGGTCCTGACGATGTCATCGTTACTGAAATGCCGCGAGAAGGCTGGACAGTCGCTTCAGCTGATGGTGAGTCACTTGCACTTGATCTAGCGATGACCGAAGAACTCATCGCACAAGGCATTTCACGTGATGTCACGCGATTGATTCAGGATGCTCGTAAATCCTGTGGTTTTGACATAAGCGATCGCATTAGCGTGACGTGGCACAGTGGCTCTGATCAAACCATTGCCGCCATTTCGCAGCATGGGTCGAGTATTGCTACCGAAGTATTGGCAACCTCATGGACCCAAGCTCCTGTTACCGATGCAACTGTGATTGATGAAGAACTCGATATCGTGATTGCACTGTCAAAGATGTAGTCCACAAATAAGTTAAGGGCCAGCGTGATTACGCTGGCCCTTAACTTATGAGGTTTTACTAATCTTGATCGCTGGCAATTTCGCGGTCGCCATTGATCGTCTTAGATTCCAATTCGCGCAACTGGCCCTCTAGGTAGCTACGTAGACGGCTGCGGTACTCACGCTCGTAGGCACGAAGTTCTTCGACCTTGCGTTCGAGCGCAACTCGCTGCACTTCGAACTCGCGAGTGATGTTTGAGACTGTTGCCTTAGCTTCGCTGACCATTGCATCAGATTCAAAGCGTGACTTGTTGCGAAGATCTTCTGCTTCAATTCGAGCAGTCGCAACGTGCTCATCAGCAGTACGTTGAGCTAGTTCAAGGATGCGAACAGATGCCGAACTGACATCGCCTGGTTCAGGTGCAGCAGCAGATTGTGTGCTCTTGAGTTCTTCCGCCTGAGCGGTAAGTGCGGCATTGCGTTCATTCGCTGCTGAAAGTTCTTCACGCAATTCAGCGATTTGAGCATTCAACTGATCAACAATGCCTTGGTCTGCACCTTGCGAAGATGCAGCTGCATGCGACAGTTCATTAACGCGAGCTTGTTCAGCAGCAACTTCACCTTGAAGTCGTTCAACCGTTGACTTCAGTTCAGCATTCTCAGATTCAAACGCAGCTAATGATTCGCGGATCGATGCTGGGATTTCGCCTTTGGAAGTGGCCGCGAGATCAGCGTTACTCTTTGAAAGTTCAGTGAGCGTGTCTTCAATTTCATCGAGGAACGAATCTACTTCGTCAAGGTCGTAGCCTTCTTTGAATCGCACAGCGGTAAAACGCTTGTTGCGGATATCTTCGGGCGTTAGTCCCATGGTTATCCCCTTCTTAGAGCACGTAAATTTTCCCCGTCCCTATACATTAGGGAGTTTTGGCGATTTTGTGAACTTTACCGATTTTGCGGGCTGATGTTTCCTAGAAACTAGCCAACAGTTGACGTGCTACCCAAATAACGATAAACAGCACCAAATACGACAGATCCAAGTAGAGCGTTCCAATACGAAGCGGCGGTAAAATTCGCCGCAACATGCGCAGGGGTGGGTCCGTCAGGGAATAGAGGAATTCGGCAATGATCAGCGTTATTCCGCTTGGTCGCCAATCGCGAGCGAACATGCGGATGTATTCGAAAACAAGACGACCAATGAGGATCAGCGAATAGATACTGAGTGCTGCATCCAGAAAACTTACGATGCTGGACACGAAGTTTTAGCTCTGATTAAAGAACGGGTCTTCGCGAAGCTGCGCACGTGCAGCAGCGCCGATGTCAACGTTTGCTGGTGACAATAAGAAGACACCACGCGTTACGCGCTCAAGACTTCCATGCAAGCCAAGTGCAAGCCCTGCAGAGAAATCGACGATACGACGAGCATCTGAATCTTCCATTTCAGAAAGATTCATGATGACAGGAGTTCCTGCGCGGAAATCTTCGCCAATACGACGAGCATCATTGAAAGTTCGCGGATGAATAGTTGTGATGCGGTAAACCTCGCCCATTGCCGGAGCCGAAGGTGCTGGTGCTACGTAAGGTCGAGGGGTCGCTGGTGCTGGTGCCGCAGCGTATGAAGGAGCCGGTGCATAACTTGGTGCCGTAGCAACAGGTGCTGGGTACGTTGGTACCGCGTCAGTTGCATACATTTCGTATTCGTCACCATAGGACTCGTCGTCGACTAGGCCAAGGTATGCGGCCATCTTGCGAACAGCGTTTGCCATCGTGAGCTCCTTGCAGGATATAGGGAAGTTATCTGATTAGACGTTACCCTGTTGCGGCACGGGAACCGAGGATCGTGGAGCCAATTCGAAGGTGTGTCGCGCCGTATTGCAGGGCTATTTGATAGTCATCGCTCATCCCAGCCGAGATCCACGTCGCGCTCGGAAATACTTCAATTAATTGCTGAGATACATGTTGGAGCAAAGCAAACGCCGGTGCTGGGTCTTGCCCTAATGGCCCTACTCCCATTACGCCGGCAATCTGTAACGTGTCGCAAGCGTTGATTTGTTGGGCCAGTTCAAGAACCTTGTCCGGTAAGCAGCCTCCTCGGTGCTCCGGGGCATCAGGATCAAGGTTGACCTGAATAAGGCATTTCAAAGGAGTGCTTCGATGAAGTGTCGCCTTAGCCAGGGCGACTACTAGGTCTGAACGATTAACACTATGAACCACATCAGCCCATCCAGCGACGCTCTTTGCTTTATTAGTTTGCAACTGTCCAATGGCATGCCATATAAATTTTGCAGAGCACTCATCGTGCTTAACTTTGGCCTCTTGATCGCGATTTTCACCAACATCAGTAACGCCAAGTTCGCCCAAGATTTCCATGTCACTTGTTGGCTTTGTTTTTGTGACAACAATCAAAGTCGGAAGAGCGCGATCTAGCGTGTGACATTCCGATGCGATCGCAGCACGAACGTCATTGAGGTTTGCTTCAAGTTCGTCTCTACGGTTCATGAGCTCTCCGTTCTTGCCACTATCAAACCACCTCGACCTGTAGGTAGGCCGCCAGCTCGTCGATACGAGAATAAATCGTCATTTTCAAACGTGCACCCAGTCATGACTTCGCTTGAAATTTCACATTCGCTCAATTGTGCAATAACTCCGTTTGCGAGATTGAGATGACGATCATCATGCACCGCTTGCTCACACTCAAAACGAAATTGATTTACCAATTCGGCAGATACCTCGTAGCAGTTCGCACAGATGGATGGGCCGACGACAGCTTTAATGTTGGAAGTTTGCGCGCCGCCTTCGACCATGCCGTTCACTGCAGCGACAACCACGTGACTGAGAACACCTCTCCATCCTGCATGAACAACAGCAATGGCAGGTCCAGCAGTATCGACCAATGCCACTGTCACACAGTCCGCTGACAACGCAAGTAGACCGAGATTTCTTTGCGTCGTAATTAGCGCATCACCGTCTTGGCATAGTCCTGGCCCATCAATCACATGAACTATTGCCGAATGTGCAGCATTCATCACTGCTACATCTGAGACTCCAACAAGTTTTCCTGCAGACTCAATGTTGCGCGCGACATCTTGAGGGTCATCACCTACGTAAGAAGCAACATTCAGCGACTCGAAATATCCCCGACTTGCTCCACCATGACGACTGAGCGCCACAATACGAACGTCACCGATTACTCGGTGATCAAATTCGTTCACCGCAAGAAATCAGGAATGTCAATGTCGTTGGCATCGGTGCCATCATTCACGCCATTGTCATCGGCGTTTTCTTGACCAAAAATGCTTCCAAGAATATCTTCGCTGTCATCATCGTGTGATGAAAAGCTTGGTGGTGTTGGAATCACTGCAGGCTGGCCGTCTTTTGCTAGATCACCAGCTACTGCTGCAGCGATTGGAGTTTCTTCGATGGCTGACTTTGAGTACGCCGATGAACCACGGTTTGATGGCGGAGCACCACCGTCAAAGCCCGCCGCAATAACTGTGATCTTTACTTGATCACCTTGAGTGTCATCAATGGTTGTTCCGAAAATAATGTTCGCATCTGGGTGAACAGCATTTTGAACCATACGGGCTGCTTCGCTGACCTCGAACAAACCAAGGTCGCTGGCACCCGAGATCGACATGAGAACTCCCCGAGCGCCTTCGATACTTGCTTCGAGAAGCGGACTTGAGATGGCTTGACGCGCGGCTTCGATTGCTCGATCAGAACCACGTGCCGAACCGATACCCATGAGTGCCGAGCCAGCGTCCTTCATGACACTTCGAACGTCAGCGTAGTCAAGGTTTATTAGTCCTGGAGTTGTAATCAAGTCGGTAATGCCGCTCACACCTTGGAATAGCACTGAGTCAGCATGTCGGAACGCATCCATAACGCTGATTCCATTGTCTTCGAGTTCCAACAAACGATCATTTGGAATGACAATTAACGTATCGACTTCACTGCGCAGTGCTTCAACACCAGAATCTGCTTGGGTCGAGCGGCGCTTTCCTTCAAAACTAAATGGGCGCGTAACAACACCAATGGTGAGCGCACCAATTTCACGAGAAATTCGGGCTACCACTGGTGCGCCACCGGTACCAGTGCCGCCACCTTCACCAGCAGTGATGAACACCATGTCGGCGCCCTTAAGTACTTCTTCGATCTCTTCACGATGATCTTCAGCAGCACCACGACCAACTTCAGGATCAGCACCAGCGCCAAGGCCACGAGTAAGGTTGCGACCGATATCAAGCTTGACGTCGGCGTCACTCATTAACAGGTTCTGCGCGTCAGTATTGATCGCCACGAATTCGACACCCTTGAGGCCGACCTCGATCATGCGATTGATCGCGTTAACTCCACCGCCGCCGATACCGACAACTTTGATAACAGCGAGATAGTTCTGTGGGGCAGCCATCTGATAAACCTTTCAAGAGTGAACAACCTAAACCTCAACTTGAGGTTTATAGTTATGTCAACCTGTAACCAACTAAAGGTATTGCGCACTAGAGAATTTGCGTGGATAACACGCCGTGTCGCGAATCTATTTACGAACTGCGGGAGCGTCCGGCGCACTGACGTCGATGACTGTGTACTTGTTTGCAAGTAGCGCCTCGGCTACTTTCACTTTTTGTTTCGCTTGATCCCCCGAGCCAAATGTCACAGTTGAACCATCGGCAAGTGTCACGACTACCGAGTCTTGACTAGCGCCTGTAATCGACGACACTTTCCATGTTGAGGGAATCGCTTGCAGAATCTGCACAGCAGCTGCCATGCCAGGTGTCGACGCTGCACCAGCGATGACACCAAAGCCTTTTGGAGCAGCATCTAAAAGCGGACCAGCCGCAAGGCCCTGATTATCAACGAGGACAAACTTTCCACCGTCACTTGCCACTGCAATTGGAGTGCGCTCGACTACTTTCACTAAGACTGTGTGTGGCCAACCTCTCTGAACACTCACTGATTGAATTTCAGCAATCTTCGCAACATCATCGTGAATGGCTTTAAGATCCACTTTGATTAGTGCTTGATTAATCGCAGAGTTGGCGACCGCAGATACTTGATCGGCATGCACTCGTTTCACCCCGAGTACCTTGACTTGCGTGACAACGAACCAGTGCGAGAAATACAGCAACCATCCAGCAGCGCCAGCAACGACAACTAGCAGCCAAACGAACCACGGAAATACCGATCGTCGCTGAACTGATTTAGTTCCAGTGCGGACTGTTTGTGACACTAGGACTCGCTGCTTAACAGTTCCAGAATCGTTGGACACATCATGCCAATGTCCCCAGCACCTAAGGTCATAATGATGTCGCCTGGCTTTGCATGTCCCACTAAATGCCCTGGTACAGCTGACCACGACGGTTCAAAAACTACTTGCTCACTGGGAAGCGGCACATTGCTTGCCATCGTCGCCCCTGAAGCACCCGGAATTGGTGTTTCTCCTGGCGCAAAGACTTCGAGCACCACGACAAAGTCGGCAAGGCCCAACGCTTGTCCAAATTCCTGAGAAAACATTGCGGTGCGGTAATAGTGATGTGCTTGGAAGGCTGCGAGAACTTTTCCGTTTCCCGCTACGCGACGAGCAGCTTTCAAGACAGCATCGATCTCGGTTGGATGGTGGGCGTAGTCGTCAAAAACTCGCACGCCATTAACTTCGCCTCGAAACTCAAAGCGGCGATGCGTTCCACTAAACGCTTCAAGACCGGCAACGAGTTGCTCGTTCGAACTACCCAATCGTCGACACACAAGTAAGGCTGCTGTTGCATTCAAGGCATTATGCGCGCCAGGTACTCGTAAAGAAATTGGCCCAATCGTTTGCCCGTCAACAACAACATCGAACACTGCGCCAGAGGTGTGTGAGTCGCGCAAAGTTACTACGGCATCGTTGCTTGCATCTTGGCCATAAGTAATGACCGTTGCCCCTTGGGCACGACTTCGCTCAACCACTACTCGCGCTCCAGCATCGTCACCGCAGACTACGGCAAAGCCATCTCGCTTCGAGGTTTGAACGACAAACTCAACGAAAGCATCTTCGATTGCTTGATAGTTTTCCCAGTAATTTAAGTGATCTGCTTCAACATTCGTGACGATTGCCGCATGAGTGGGAAGAACAAGAAATGTGCCGTCACTTTCATCGGCTTCAACAACAAAAAGGTCGCTCGTACCTTGGTGGGCATTACTCCCCGATTCGTTAATCTCGGACCCAATCACGAACGAAGGATTCTTGCCCGCAGTTTGCAGGATCACAGTCACCATAGAAGTAGTTGTCGTTTTGCCATGAGTTCCAGCAACCGAAATCGCAGTGAATCCGTCAATTAAGTCTGCTAAGGCCGTAGCACGATCCAGAACTGGAATTCCAAGTTCTTGCGCTTTAACTACTTCAGGGTTGGTCGATGGAATAGCAGTCGAAACCACGACAACCGATGGCACGCCGTTAGCCACCATGCGATCGCCATCGTGACCAACATATGCATCTGCCCCTAAAGGAAGCAGCGCTTGCAAACGACGTGAATCTTTAGCGTCACTGCCAGAGACTTTGACATCTCGAGTCAACAAGATTCGCGCAATACCGCTCATGCCTGCGCCACCGATACCAACAATGTGGACGTGGCCGTTGAGATGTTTCATTTCGTGCCTCCTACAACTGATTCAACCAAATCAGCAAGGAGCTTCGCGGCATCGGGCTTACCAACAGTGCGCGCTTGCGCGCTCATGTGATTAAGCACCTCTGTGTTGGTCAACAAAGGTAAAACGTATTGGCGAATTGCGGCGGCATCGAAGCGTGAATCGTCGATAACAATCGCGCCACCGGCCGCCACGACAGACTGCACGTTTAACGCTTGTTCGCCATTGCCATGGGCAAGTGGAACATAACAGGCCGGAAGTCCAACGGCAGAAATTTCTGCCACAGTCATGGCACCGCTTCGGCAAATGACAAAATCTGCTGCCGCATAAGCCAAATCCATGCGATCAATGAATGGGACCGGTACATAGTTTTCACTGGGACTACCAGCTGGCTGATTTTTTGCACCATAGGAATGAATGATTGTGACATCACCAATTACATTGTCAGTCAGTAACTGTGCAACTGCTCGGTTAAGCGTTTGTGCGCCAAGTGAACCACCAAAAACCAACACAACTGTGCGATCGTGGGAAATTCCAAAATGTTCGCGAGCTTGATCTCGAAGTGCTGAACGATTCAATGTCGCGATTGAATGTCGAAGTGGATTTCCAGTAAGAACTGCGTTCGGGAGAGAACCCGTTACACACTCGGCAATTGCTGATGCAAAGCGTGCTCCAATACGATTTGCAATTCCGGCTTTCGCATTCGCTTCATGAACAACAATTGGAACACGTCCACGCGCTGCAAAATAGGCAGGTATCGATACATAACCGCCAAACCCAACAACGACATCGATATCGTTATCTTCGATGACAGCCCGAGTTTCTTTTATTGCTTTACGCAATCGACTCGGAAGTCTAAAAAGTTCGCCATTAACCTTTCGAGGCAGCGGCACCGCAGATACAAGCGCAATGTCGTAACCGCGTTTTGGCACGAGCGATACTTCTAAACCGCGTTCGGTGCCCAAGGCAACGATGTGCGACTTCGCGTCACGGCGCCGTAATTCATCTGCCAAATTCATTGCGGGTTCAATGTGACCCGCAGTTCCACCGCCAGCTACGAGTACTCGCACTAGGTTTCCACCTGTTGATTTTTCGGTTTAGCAAATGCCATCAACATACCTAGAGCCATCATCGTTGGAAGTAGTGACGAACCGCCATAACTCACAAGCGGCAATGGAACACCGGTGATTGGCAACAACCCTAGAACTGCGCCAATGTTGACCATCATTTGAGTGACGAGCCACGCAACAACACCAAGCGATGCCAGCTGTACGAATGGATCTCGAGCCATACGCGCTACGCGGAACCCAGTGATGATAATTGCGATAAAGAGGAATAGGACTGCAAGCGTTCCTAAGAGCCCTAACTCTTCGCCGACGACGGCAAAAATAAAGTCTGTGTGTGCTTCAGGAAGCGTTCCCCATTTTTCTTTCGAGCCACCTAGACCCGCACCCCAAAGTCCACCGGAACCAAGTGCGCGCTGGCCATGGGTGACTTGGAAGCCAATACCTTGAGGATCTTGGCCCGGATGCAACCAAGAAACAAATCGCGCGAATCGATACGGCTTGAGATAAGTAAATACCGCAATGCCACAAATGCCAACTGCAAAGATGGTTGCAAACCAACGACCAGGTGCACCGGCAAAGTAAAGTCCCGCCATCATGATCGGAGTGATCACCATTGCAGTACCTAAATCGCCTTCGGCCAAAATCAAAAAGAGGATAACTGCATAAAGTGGCACAAGCGGCACGATCAAATGACGCATTTGATCCAAGCGATCGTATTTTCGCGCTAGCAAGTCTGCGGAAAAAAGCACCACAGCGAGTTTTGCAAATTCAGATGGCTGAAAACGAATCGGGCCAACAATCGCGATCCAGTTTTTTTGGCCGTTGACAGAACTGCCAATAAATAAAACTGCAAGCAACGCGGCAAGCGAGCCGAGCATTGTGATGTGAACAAGTTTGCGAAATCCTGAGACTCGCATGTTTGATGCCTGCCACATAAAACCAAGGCCAATAATTCCGAAAGCAAATTGACGCAAAGCAAGAGTGTATGAACTTCCAGTGGTTTCATACGAAAAAACACTTGACGCTGATGTCACCATCACCAGACCCAACGAAAACAGCAACAAGGTAGCGCCGAGCAAGATGTAATAGTTCGCCATTGGATGTGCAAAACGTTCAGCCAACGTCATCGTTGGTTGAGAAGTTTTAGTCGAGCGCGCAGTAGTCATTACTCCCCCAGTGCTCGAACTGCAGAAGCGAACATGTCTCCGCGATGGCCGTAATCACGATACATATCCCACGAAGCACACCCTGGTGCAAGCAAAACAGTGTCGCCAGACTTCGCCATCTCGCGCGCTTTGGCAACTACGTCATACATTGCTTCAGGCTGAGAATCCTTGACTCGCTGCACCGGCACTGATGGCGCGTGGCGCTCAATGGCTTGTGCAATTAACTCTTGATCGACACCTAGCAACACAACACCTTTTAGTCGCGGCGCAGCATCAATAACAAGTTGTTCGAAATCTTGGCCCTTGGCCATTCCTCCAGCGATCCACACTATTGATTCATATGCCTTGATGGATGTGAGCGCTGCGTGAGTGTTTGTCGCCTTTGAATCATCAATGTACGTTACGTCATTGATGACAGCAACGGTTGCGATTCTGTGAGCTGCCGGCTCCCACGCCTTGAGACCTGCACGCACATGCTTGGCATCGACACCATGTGCGCGAGCAAGTGCGCTGGCTGCCAATGCATTTTCAATGTTGTGTCGAGCAGGGATCTTAAGATCTGAAATTTCAGCAAGTTCTAATGCGGAGTCTCGACGATCCGCAAGAAATGCTCGGTCTACCAAGTACTCGTCAACAACACCCAGCATGGAAATATCTGGGATTGCCAGAGTTAACCCGATCGCTCGGCAACCTTCAATAACTTCAGCCTGCTCAACCATGTGTAACGTCTCTGGATCAGATTCGTTATAAATCGCTGCCACTTGGGCACGTTCATACACTCTGGCCTTTGCATCGCGATAAGCCTCAAAGGATCCAAACAAATCGATATGGTCAGGTGCAAGATTCAGACACACTGCAGCTTGGGCGGACATGCTGTCAACAAAAGGTAACTGCGGAGCACCTATCTCAACGGCAATCGCATCCCATGGAGTTGGATCCATCACAACTTCGACAAGCGATCGGCCAATATTTCCCGCGGCAATTGCTCGCCTGCCACTGCTTACCAAGATCGACTCGAGCATCAACGTTGTTGTGGTCTTGCCATTGGTTCCAGTAATCGCTAGCCACGGTGCTTGCGCATCTGGTTCGCGAAGGCGCCAAGCTAATTCAATCTCACCCCAGATTGGAAGATCCGCAGCGCGCGCAGCGGCAACGATTGGAGCCAACGGAGAAACACCTGGTGACAGAACTACGAGTTCGACTCCTTCAGGCAATGTCGTGTCATCACCGCACACAATTGTCGCGCCAAGAATGTCAAGGATGGTTGCGCGCTCGTTACCCTCCATTGAGTCGGCCTTATCAATAATTGTTACGCGTGCCCCAAGGTGTATTAATGCATCTGCAGCAGCAAAGCCTGCTACGCCAAGGCCAACGACGAGCGCATGCAACCCGCTCCATTCAGAATCTCGTTGCAGTGATGTGATCGAACTGCGTTGCATTTACTGTCGCACCCATTCCGCATAAAACAGCGCCATTGCTCCACCGACAAATAGCCCTTGAATAATCCAGAAGCGCACAACAATGAGAACTTCTGGCCAGCCAAGCATTTCGAAGTGATGATGAAGCGGTGCCATTCGCAGGACACGCCTACCCGTTAATTTAAATGAACCAACTTGAGCAATGACAGAGAGAGTGATGACAACAAATAGTCCGCCGATCAAGATCAGTAGCATTTCAGTACGCGACATGAATGCCAATGCGGCCATTGCTCCACCAAGAGCGAGCGAACCGGTATCACCCATAAAAATTCTCGCTGGGCTACTGTTCCACCACAAGAATCCAAAGCATGCACCCGCGCAAGCAGCAGCAAAAGTGGCTAAGTCCAGCGGGTCTCGCACGGTATAACACCGCGGAAATTGACCAAATGCACAGTTCTGGCCGTACTGCCAAACCGACATAATTGTGTACACAACAAAAGACATCACAGCTGCGCCTGTTGCAAGTCCATCAAGTCCATCGGTCAGGTTCACACCATTGGTGATGCCGGTAGTAACAAACCACACCCACAGCAACAGTGCCGCACTTGGCAGAACAAGTGAGGTATCTCGTACCCATGAAATTGAGTGACTGATTGGTGGTCGTCCTTGACTATCGACAAAGTGCGTCCCCACCCAACCAAAAGTTAAAGCCGCAACGGCTTGCCCAAGCAACTTGCTTCGAGCTCGAATTCCTGTGCTGCGTTGTTTAAAAATTTTGAGGTAATCATCCGCCATACCGACAAGGCCCAGAGCAACCATCAAATACAGCGCAAGTAGTCCCGAGGCTGTGACTGGCACTCGCAGAATGAGATGGGCCAAGAAATATCCAGCGATGACCGACCCAAGAATAGCCAAGCCACCCATTGATGGAGTTCCACGTTTGCTTCCATGTTCGGGATAAATCAATCCATCGCTAGATTCGCGAATAGCTTGGGCATAGCCACGACGACGAAGAAATGCGATAAGCGCAGGGGTAAGAGTTAACGACAAGAGCACAGCGAGACCACCGGCGAGGACTACAAGTTTCATGCCTGTGCCCCCTTCTCAATCTGCTCTTGCACTAACGCAGCGAGACGCTCCAAACCTTCAGATCTGGAAGCTTTAAACAGCAGGACATCGCGCGCTGCGACCTTCTGTCCAATGTAGTCCGCTGCCTGCTCAATGTTGGGCAACCACACCGCATTTAGGCCTAATTCAAGCCCTGAATCGTATGCAGGTCGAGCCAGCTCACCAATGACAACTAAGTGATTCACGTCGGCATCAACGGCGTGCGCAGCGATGTCTGCATGCGCTTGATTACTGTCCTGACCAAGTTCATGCATCCCTGCGATAACTGCCCACTTAGTTCGATCGGCTGGGTATCCACCTAAAGCCTTTAACGAGGCAAGCATGGATTCAGGATTCGCGTTGTAAGCGTCGTTGATAAGAGTTACTCCGCGCGGTAATTCATGTCTTTCCATGCGCCACTTACTCTTGCTGACTGCACTACTCAGTGCCTGTGCAATGTCAGGCAACGTCATTCCGACAGTCACACCAACAGCCGCTGCAGCCAGAGCATTCGACACATTGTGTCGACCAATTAAGGTCAAGTGAACGTGTTCAGAGTCTCCTAGATAATCGAGAACAAAGTCAGTAGTTCCATCGTCGCTCATGACGATATTTCGAGCACGCATTTCTGCATTCTCCGATTCACCGAAAGTGACTACTTGACAGCGAGCGAGTGCAGCCATCGCCAGTACTCGCTCATCATCAGCATTAAGTATGGCTACTCCATCAGCAGGAAGCGACGAAATCAATTCCGACTTCGCTAGCGCGATGTTCTCGATGGAACCCACTTCGCCAATGTGGGCACGTCCAACATTTGTGACGACACCAATTGTTGGGTGAGCAATATCGCACAGATAGGCAATGTGACCCATGCCTCGCATTCCCATTTCGAGAACATAAAATTGAGTCCCCTCAGGTGCTTGCAAAATTGTGAGAGGCAATCCCAATTCATTATTAGGAGATCCCTCAGGTGATTGAGTTACGCCTACCGTCGAAAGTACTTGACCAATCAGATCTTTAGTCGACGTTTTACCTGAAGAGCCAGTGACACCAACGAGCTCAACATCGCTCAATGATCCTCGGACATGCTGAGCAATCTTGCCCAGGGCCAGAATTACACCATCGATCTCAACGCCAGATGGAACCACTACGCACGGTTCCGTAACTGGCGATGTACACAACACAGCCCGCGCGCCCGCTAAATATGCTGCTTCAACAAAGTCGTGACCATTCACTCGTTGTCCAACTATTGCGCAGAATAAATCCCCGCTGTGTACCGACTGAGAATTCGTTGCGATACCCGTAACTACGACATTTCCATCACCGTGTAGTTGCCCACCGACAATTCGAGCAATCTCGTGTAACGAAAGGCTATGCATCTGGGCACTCCTCACGAATGACAGCGCGATCATCGAACGGATGGACCACTCCCGCAATTTCTTGTCCCGATTCGTGGCCTTTGCCGAGCACCGCAACGATGTCACCTTCATGAGCAAGACGAAGAGCTTGACGTATTGCTAGTCGCCGATCACCGATGTTAGATACTGCAGCAGTCCCTTCGCGAGTTCCACGCTCTACTTCGCTACGAATATCTGCAGGATCTTCTGATCTGGGATTATCGTCGGTAACAACGACAACATCAGCCATCTGGCTTGCAATGGCACCCATTGCGAACCGTTTGCTCGGATCCCGATCTCCACCGCAGCCAATGACGGCAATGAGTTGTCGAGGATGAACAGCTTTTAATTCAGTCAAGATCTTTGCAACCGCATCAGGCGTATGCGCATAATCAACGACTGCCGTGCCCGATCCGCTAGGAGTTACGATTTCGCAACGACCAGGAACTCCAGCAAACGTTGAGAGTGCCTTGATCGATTCTTCAATTGAAATACCAAGTAACTGACACGTCGCAATTGCAGTCAGCGCATTAATTACATTAAAGAAACCAAACATTGGAATGACTGCTGACTGATTCTCATCGTGGTCATGAACTACGAAGAAAGACGTTTGACCTGAGACATCAGTCGTTACATTCTGAAATGACCAGTTCGCCGATTGGCCGACTGTCTCACAATGAAGTCTCGACTTGATTGAGTTGTAAAGAGTATTTCCATAGTGATCATCAATGTTGATGACAGCGTCACGACAGTGGTCAAAGAGCATCGACTTTGCCGCAAAGTACGAATCCATGTCGCCATGAAAATCTAAATGATCTTGAGACAAATTAGTAAAAGCTGCTACAGCAAAATCAATACCGGCTACTCTCTCAAGAACCAGCCCATGACTAGACACTTCCATCACAACATGCGTGATTCCTTGTTCAACGAAATGCCCAAATAGCGCATACAAATCCGTTGATTCAGGTGTGGTTCGAAGTCCTGGTAAAAATTCGTCGTTGGCCCATGCACCTAAAGTGCCGATCATTCCAGTTGCATGACCTGCTTCGCGCATAATGTGGCGAACCATCGATGCAGTCGTGGTTTTCCCATTGGTGCCAGTAATTCCAACGATTGTCAGATGTTGCTCTGGGTGACCATAAATTTCAGCCGCAAGCAGGGCCATGTCTCGACGTACGTTACTCAACTCGATTGTGGGAATGCCGAATGCTTGGGCAACCTTTACGCCTTGAGAATCACTTGCAACTGCAACTGCACCTGCAGAAATAGCGGCTTCAAGAAAGTCAATGCCGTGTTGCGTAAAGCCCGGAACCGCGACGTAAAGATCACCATGGTTAATCTGCCGAGAGTCGTGGGTAATTCCACTCACCCAAACTTCGCCATCAACTTGCCCGTTAACGACAAGCGCTAACGCATCGAGCAGGATCCGCCGTGGTTGCGGTCTAAGGATTGCCATGTCACCACGTAACCGGTAACTTCGCTGGCTGCGTTGTTGACGGTGGCACCTTTTGCTGCGCCAACGCATAGGTCATGACTGTCTTCCACACTGGCGCGGCTACTGTGCTTCCCCAGTGTCCATTTTTTGGATTATGAATCATTACCGCAACGACAAGTGAAGGATTTTCAGCAGGAGCAAAACCAGCAAATGATGCCGTGAATCCGCTGTAGCCTCCAGTTTTGTCACTGAATCGGTTTGCTGTTCCAGTCTTACCGGCGACTCGATAGCCAGGAATCTTTGCATTCGGAGCCGTGCCTTCGGGTCCCACGGCGCTCTCGAGCATCTCTCGAACTGTTTGAGCTGTTGTGGCACTTACTACACGAGTACTTGTACTGGCAGGTGTTTGAGTAACAGTGCCATCTGGACTGACGTAACTATCGATAAGGCGTGGCGTCATTCGAACACCATCGTTTGCAATCGTTGAATAAACCGAAGCAACTTGCAAAGCAGTCACAGAATATCCCTGTCCGAAAGCCAACGTTGGAAAAGTTGTATCCGACCATTGATTAGCATCCTTTGGATTCGGCAAGATACCTGAAGCTTCACCTGGAAAGTGCAAGCCAGAACTTTGGCCAATGCCAAATTTCTTCGCGTACTCAAGCCACTTACTCTGGCCGATTTTTTCCGAGGCAAGAATTGTTCCCATATTGCTCGACTGAGCAAGCACACCAGTCAAAGTCAGATGCAGCACACCGTGAGGTTGGTGATCGTGGAAGACCGTGCCGCCTCTCTTAAGCCCGACTGGAACTGTGATCTTTGTCCCTGCCGTTGCCTTGCCTTCTTCAAGCACCGCGGCCATAGTAAGAACCTTGCCGGTGGAACCAGGTTCGAACGAGTCGGTAACAGCTTCATTTCGCTTGGCATGGTCATCCGTTGCTGCTGGATTGTTTGGATCAAAAGTTGGCATGGTTGCCATTGCCAAGATGTTTCCATTCTTTGGATCCATCACAACAACATCGCCACCCTCAGCTTGAGCTGCCTTAACTTGGCTAGCCAATGTCCGCTCTGCGAGGGCTTGCAAATCACGATCAATTGTTAAACGAACATTCTGTCCATCAACTGCATCAGTTCCATTTTGTGCACTCGTTGGAATTTCACGACCTGCTACTTGCTGAACCGTTTGCTTGCCATCAACACCGCCAAGCTGTTTGTCGATTGAGTACTCAAGACCACCAAGTCCGTGCCCATTACCGCCGACATAGCCAACAAGGTTTGCCGCCAAACTTCCTGCAGGATATTGCCGAGTTGTCGTCGACTCACTGAAAATTCCTGGAAGTCCTAAAGCCGAAACCTTGGACCACGTCTCAGGGGTGATTCCCTTGGCGATGTAGGCAAAAGCACGAGTACCCGTGAGACGCGCCTCAAGCTTTGCTGCATCTACCTGAACTAGTGGTGCAAGTGCCAAAGCTGTTGCATGCGGATCTTTAACAAGTCGCTGATCAGCCGTCACATTTCGCGCGAGAACTGTCGTAGCAATTGGAACGCCATTAACGTCAGTGATCATTCCTCGTAAGGCAGGAATAGTTTCAGTTATTAAACGGGAATTTTCTGCGCGTGCAGCGAGCTCAGGTCCATGAATCACTTGAAGGTCAACAAGGCGAACACAAAAAATTGACATAAAAAATAGGAACAACGCCATTTGAAAACGCATCCGACGATACGGATTCTTTAACTTCACATAACGAGGTGGCTGCGGCGGACGTGTCGGACGTTGCTGTCCTGGTCGAGGTTGTGTCGCAACTAAGCGTTCCTGAATGGCCATGCGTTAATTACCTGCACTTGCAGCAATGCGCTGTCCAAGAATTTTTTGATCTGACAGACGAATAAACACTGGGGTGGCCGCTGGGATCATTCCCATTTTGTTAGCCATGTTCAATAAGTTTTCAGGCGATTCAGTAGCGGCTACTTCACCTTCGAGTTGCTGACGCGTTGCTGTCATGTGCGAGAGATTGTTTTGTAGCGACTGTTTTTGAAATGATGCTTGCGCAGCTATCGTGTTAACCATCAGAAGTAGCAGCATTCCGGCAACCAACATGCCACATAGAAAGAATGCAAAAGTGCGAGTACTCGCTTTCCCTTTTGGAACCGAGACTGGAATAGCTTCAATGATGGGATCAAGTACAAGTGGTTTAACGCGTGTGAGATGGCCGCGAGCGCGCTTTGGCATCGTTGTCGACGTTGCGCGAGGTGCACGTGCTGGCATTGCGCTCATGCGGCTACTCCAATCCGTTGCGCAGCGCGCAAGCGTACGGATGCCGAGCGAGGATTAGCCTCAATCTCTTCTTCCGTTGCACCTTGTGAGCTACGAGTGAGCAATTCAAGCCATGGCTTATCGGACTCTGGAATGAAAGGAATATCAACTGGAGTTGTTATTTCGCTTCCAACGCGAAGCGCATTTTTCACAATGCGATCTTCGAGCGAGTGATAGGACAGCACAACGATTCGTCCATTGACAGCAAGTGCATTCAATGCCGCAGGAATTGCGCGCTCGAGTACTGAGAGCTCGTCATTAACTTCAATACGTAAGGCTTGAAAAGTGCGCTTGGCTGGATTTCCGCCAGTGCGGCGAGTTGCGGCCGGGATTGCATCACGCACAACTGCGACAAGCTGATCACTTGAAGTGAATGGTTCCACCGCACGTTCGCGAACTATCGCTTTTGCAACTCGTGATGCAAATCGTTCTTCTCCATAAACGCGAAGAATTCGCGTAAGTTCTCGTTCGTCGTAAGTGTTAACGACATCGGCGGCAGTGCGACCAGTAGTCGCATTCATACGCATATCAAGAGGTGATGTGTGTGAGTAGGCAAACCCGCGCTCAGCCTTATCAAGTTGCATTGAAGACACACCGAGATCAAAGAGAATTCCTTGAACAGTTGGAATGTTAAGCGCTGCGAGTTCAACTTCGATCTGGTCATAGACAGCGTGAACGAAATCCACGCGACCTTCAAAACGCGCCAATCGAGTACGCGACATTTCTAACGCTTCGGTGTCGCGATCAAATCCAACAACTCGTAGATGTGGGAATCGCTCGAGAGCTGACTCAGTATGACCACCTAAGCCCAGAGTCGCATCAACCATGACTGCGCCTTCATGCGAAATCGCAGGTGCTAACAGGTCTAGGCAGCGCTGCTCCAGAACTGGCACATGCGAGTACGCGGTCATAACGCACCAGCGTTTCCAATGACAGCCTCAAGTCCCCGGCCGTTGGTGAGCCTGGCACCGGGGAAGGTGCGCCAGGTTCGTCCCAACGGCCGAAGGCCAAAGGGTGTCATTGTCTGTGTCATGGCAGGATCTCTTCATCAAGAGTCGAGAAACCTGGTTCTTGAAGTGCTAAGTAGTGCTCCCACGCGGCCACATCCCACACTTCGATGCGGGTGTCGGCGCCAACGACAACGAGGTCGCGATTGAGACCCGCCCATTGACGAAGTGGAGTTGGAATAGTTACGCGACCTTGCTTGTCAGCAACATCGTCGAATGCGGAAGAGAAAAAGACTCGGGTGTATGCGCGCACTTTTTCATTGTTTGTTGAACGTGTGCGCAACGATTCTGCGTATTCCTGAAAACTGTCAGCTGGCCAGATGACGATGCAGCGCTCTTGACCTTTGGTCATGACAAGGCCGTCACCAAGGCCATCACGGAATTTTGCCGGAAGGATCAATCGACCCTTCTCATCCAACTTCGGATTATGAGTGCCCAAAAACATGGCAAACCCTCCGAACGTCAGAGGCAACCCTTCCCCGAGTCACCGCGTACACCCAGATTACTCCACTTTGCTCCCCCGTCAAGCACATTTCTCCACATAATTTCACTTGAGTCACAAAAAATGACAAAAAAGCCATTAATTATTGGTGGATCAAAGTGGATTAAATCTTCGAGAACTGCGGATTTTTGGTTCGATATCCCATCAATCAGGGATTCTGAACGAGTCAAAACTCGTCAAATTGTGCAGAAAATGTCCTTTTTCAAGGAATTCGGCTCATCAGGCCGATTTAAGTGGAGCGCGGTGGAGCACATTAATTCTGGGTCAGTAATCCATCCGGCGCACCGCACAACAGATTGTGGTCGTGCGTCGATCCAGACTTCTTAGCGACGAACTGCACCATAGCTGGCACGCGATCGCCAAACGCCACCTGCGTACAGGCGATTTTTGCTGACGCTACTCCATCGGCAACTGAATTGAACGTGCCAATCGGTAACCACACTGGAACGCCAACAACTGCATTCAACGAAATTTCGAACCAGTGTGTCGGCGCTGAATAAATGCCTACTGGATGACCCGCTTGAGTAAGTACTGACATGGCCTCGTTGATCACTTGCATAGATCGATTAGGTGTCGACCACGTGTTTGACGTTTCAATGTCCAGCCATACAGGAGTGTCGGTTGACACACCTGCTTTGGCGAGGCGTTGAAGCGTATCTTTCCCAATTCGCTTGCCGTACTTTGTCGCAGACCCAGTGCCTAGATCTGCGACATTGATATAGATCCCAGATCCATCATGCGTCAGCGCCCATTTCCATTGGCTTCCAAAGCATGGGTTGCTGGTGAATGGCTTTCCGTCGTTGAGTCCAACAATGGCAAATCCCACTTGCGTGGTCGGCAACCACTGTGAGCATTGTGGAAACGATATGTCATAACCACTGTTATCCAGCGTTCGAGTCCATGGCGCAATAGGTGGCTGTTCTGCAGTGGCGTATGGCCGCCCATCATTTGTCGTAATCGCAATTGGTGCAGGATTCGCCCAATGAATGAACCCGAAGTAGCCACCAATACCAGCAACAACAACGACAAGGAATGTTGCGGAATGTTTAATAATCGAACGGATCAAGAGCGTTATACCAGCGGGCCGTCAACAGCCTGAGGGAAATAATTCTGACCAATACCCGAAGCCCGTGTTGGAATCATCACGGAACGAGCCCACGACATAACTTCAACCCCATCTTGGTTCAAGCCGCGAGTGCGCATTGACAATATTCCGAAGTCAGGTCGTGATGAAGAGTGCCGAATATCCGTGACAATACTTTCTGCATACAACGTGTCTCCGATGTACACCGGCGATGTGAGTTTGATGTCAGTCCAGCCAAGATTTGCTACGGCATGTTGGCTCATATCAATCACGGACAAGCCCAAAATAATCGCCACTGTTAGTCCGGAATTCACGATGATTCGACCATCAGTAATTGGATTTTGTTTCGCGTAATGTTCATTGAAGTGATTTTGATTCGTGTTGCTTGTCAACAAAGTGAACCATGTTGAGTCAGCTTCGCTAATCGTGCGACCCATTGGGTGTTGATAGACGTCACCAATAACAAAATCTTCAACAAAGCGACCAAGATCGGCCTTATGGATAGTCATTGACGTGAATTACCGCTCTACATGCCGTCGTTACGACGGTCCCAGCGTTCTTCGAGCCCTTGCATAAAATTTGTGCGCTTCTGCTTTTTAGCTTTTGGCTTGTTGACTGCAGCTCGCTGTTCGCTGCGGTGGGCAAATGCTGAGGCAGCTACGGCAATTCCAGCAACAATGACGACAAATCCAACAATTCCAATGGCAGGTTGACTGACCATGACACCTGCAAGTAACCCAACAACACCAACGACGATTGCAACTATGGCAAGCCAGACATTCTTTGGCGCTGGTGCCCGAAAGTTCTTTTGCGCAAAAGTTGAAGCAAAGCGAGGATCCTCAGAGGCGAGCGCACGCTCCATTTGCTCTAGCATTTTTTGTTCATGCTCGGACAACGGCATTGCTTCACCTCTTTTCGTGATGGCCACAGCAGTGGCTCTATTCCTAGAATACGACCCTTTCGCAATGTTGGAAAGGCAGAAACCTCTGTATCCATCAGGATTTGGTTAAGTTTCGGTGTACTTATCGCTTTCTGGACGTACCAAGCGAGCTGGGCGAACTTTGGCTCCCCCAAACTTTTGTGCCACTTGATCCATTACTTGCTCAGTTTCGCGCCAACCTGATTCTCTGGCTGAAAGTGGCATTTGAATGTCCCCACTATCTGAGAGCCCATCAACCTTGACCCCGACCAGCCGTACTCTGGCTCGTTGGAGGTGCAGTGCTTCGTAAAGACCGCGTGCAACTGCATAGATTTCGTGGCTCACATCCGTAGCCGAACCCAGTGACTTGCTTCGTGTGATCGTCGAGAAGTCGGCAAACCGGACTTTAATCGACACTGTGCGCCCCGTGAACGAACCTGCGCGAAGACGCCTTGCCACTTTGTCACTCAAATCAAGAATCTGCGAGAGCACAAACTCTTGATCATCGACGTCGTGATCAAACGTACGCTCGTTACTGATGCTCTTTTCAACCTGTTGCGGTGTTACTCGACGCGGATCTCTTCCCCATGACAACTCATAAAGATGCTCAGCTTGTCCTTGACCAAGAACTCTCGTCAGGGTTGAAAGAGGCGTTGTCGCAATGTCGCCGACGCTTCGAAGTCCAAGTCGTGAAAGTTGCTCCGCAGTTTTTTCGCCAACTCCCCACAATGCATTGATCGGTAATGGATGCAAAAATTCAATAACTTTGTCGCTGGGTACCACATGAAGCCCATTGGGCTTTGCGACGTTTGTTGCCAGTTTGGCAACAAACATTGTTGGAGCGATTCCTACTGAACAAGTAATGCGCTGTTCATCAAATACTCGTTGGCGTAGTAACTGTCCGATGTCGCGCGGTCGTCCCATGAGTTTGATCGCACTGGCAACATCAAGAAATGCTTCGTCAATTGATAGCGGTTGAACAAATGGCGTGATGGATTCGAATATTTCCATTACTTCTGCTGATACTGCACTGTATTTGGAATGATCAGGTTCAATCACAACTGCATGTGGAGTAAGTCGCATCGCTCGCGACATAGGCATTGCTGAATGCACACCTGCCGCACGTGCCTCATAGGAAGCTGACGAGACAACTCCTCGTCCACCCAAGCCGCCAATGATGACTTGCTTGCCATGCAGTTCAGGACGATCTCGAATTTCAACAGCCGCAAAGAAAGCATCCATGTCGACATGCAGAATTGTGCAGCCAGTGTCGTCTGCATTGGGGTCGTTAATCGCAGAACCACGATTAAGTTGCGATTTACTCATGCGCCCACCGACGGCACGACTGGGCGAACATCAGCAAACGGCGACTGACGAAAACCACTGGCATGCTCCCACACTTGAGTTGGCGATGGCTTTTCAGCATCGCCTTCACTGTCATCGTATGGCCGCCGCGCAAGGAATTCATGGACCGCAGGAACTCCTCCGGTTTTCCACACTTGATACACCGAGCCAAGTTCCCAGCATCCTTCGGCTAAAACCGAAACTCCACGTGGCCCAGTACGACGAACGGTTCCTTGGATTAATAGCAGCCATGAATGAAAAAGTGTCGATGCATACTGATCTTGTGCTTCGCTAAAGAATGCTGCATCAAGCGGACCCGTGGAATCATCGAGCGTTACAAAAGCTACTCGATTGCCAGAACGAATTGGTGGAGTCTGGGTTGCCACTTTCACACCGGCGACAAGAACCCGACCGTGCGAACGCACATCGAGCAAATTGCGCGCTGGTACCGCGTTCAATTCACGCAACATTGGACCGTAAAAACTAATCACATGCGCGCTGACATCAAGTCCAAGTATCTCGATTTCATGCTTGACTTGATCGGCTAGTGACATAGGACGTAACCCAGTAGTACTGGGTACCCAATCCACATAATCAGCACCAAGCGAAATTTGTTGCGTTGATATTGAGCGCCGATTTGTGGGTAGCTGTGTAGTTAAGTCGGCAAGATGCAATAACAAATCACGACGTGACACCACATGACCGTGAAGCCCATCAAAAGCACCTGCAAGAATCAAACGTTCAATAATTGGTTGTGACACTCGAGCGCGTTGTACAAAATCGGCAAGCGATCGATACGGCTGGTGCGTAATGATTGAACTAACTTCAAGCTCACTAATTCCTTTCACTTCAGTAAGCGAAATTCGAATTCCGCGCTTATCGTCGTGTTCGCCAAGTCGCTCCACTACATATGTTGCTTTGGAAAGATTGATATCGAGACCCAAAATTGCAATACCAAATCCACGTGCATCATCAAGAATCAGTCGCTTGGGATACATGCCTGGGTCATGCGTCAAAACACCCGCAAGAAAGGCTGCGGGGTGATGCGCCTTAAACCATGCTGACTGATACGTGGGTAATGCGAATGCAGCCCCGTGTGCTTTGCAAAATCCAAACGAAGCAAAAGCTCGCAAGACATCCCAAACTTCTTCGATAACGGTCAGTTCGTAGCCATAAGTACGACACTCGCGATAAAACCACTCGCGAATATCATCAAGAAACTCAATGTTGCCCAGTCGTCGTCGTACTAGGTCGGCATACTCCAGCGAACATCGAGTCATAATCGAAATAATGCGCATAACTTGCTCGTGAAATACAACTACCCCACAAGTTTCTTCGAGCACATCACGTAAATCCTCGTGAATGTAATCGGCCATCGCCCACCCTTGTCGCGCGCGCAAAAATGGCGAAATCATGTCGCTCTTTACTGGGCCAGGACGAAATAGCGAAATGTCGATTATCAAATCGCCAAAATGATCAGGAGCAAATTTTCCAATTAACTCACGCTGTCCAGGTGACTCAATTTGAAAGCAGCCCAACGTACGAGTTGAGCGAATCAAATCAAATGTTGCTTCATCGTCACGTGGAACACGCTCCAAATCAATCACACCAGAGTCATCGACTCCATGAGCTCGCGGACCTTCAACTCGAGCGACTTCGGTAATTGCGTATGCCAATGCTGACTGCATTCGCACACCCAACACATCAAGTTTGAGCAGTCCCATATGCTCAACATCATCTTTATCAAACTGCGTCATTGAATAACCCTGAGCACTTGGCTGGACAGGCGTACGCGATAACAATGTGCGATCCGACAAAATCACACCGCATGGATGCATCGCCATATGGCGCGGTAGACCGTCGAGACCTTCCACAAGATCAAGGAACTGATCAAGATCACCACGCTGTGCCAATTTAGCTAGCCCGCTGCGCCGTAATTCTGGTAACTCAGCAAGAGCCGATCGCACATGCTTGGCACGAATGTGTGGAAAAGATTTAGCAATCGTATGGATCTCACCCGGCGGCATTCCTAACGCCGCACCGACATCACGAATCGCATTGCGCACGCGATATGTTTCGCGCATCGACACACATGCAGTGCGCTCATCGCCAAAGCGTTGAAAGATTGCGTCGTACACCTCGAGCCTTCGCGCTGATTCCACATCAACGTCTATATCTGGCAAACCTGGTCGTAGCGTTGATACAAACCGCTCCATCAGTAAGTTGTGAGCAATCGGATCAACACTTGAAATTCCCACAACATGATTGATGAAACTTCCGGCACCTGAACCGCGGGCAGCAATGCGAATTCCCATACGTTTTACCATCGCTACAACTTCAGCAACAGTTAGTACATATCCTGCAAGACCCATGTGCGTCACAACATCTAGCTCGGATTCCAAACGCTCGTGGGCAGCAATTCGATTATGTGGTTCGCGGATTACATACTCAGCAAGACCGTGGTCACACATCTGGCGCAAAATCACATTGGCACTACGAGTCTCTTTAGGCAACACCATCGACAACTCAGGAACAAATATTTCGCCTAATCCAAGATCACCTGTTGGATCAATCACGCTACGTTGCGCCAAATCATATGTTTGCCGCAGCAAAGCTTGACCAATATCTCGTGGATCACCCACCATCGCCGCAATACGGTGCGCTGTGTGATTCATGTACGTACTATCTGCAAGAAAAGCTCGGTCAGTCTTATGCATTCGATGTCGTTGGGCTAGTGCAACTTGCAGTCGAGCCGAATCCAAAACATCAGCAACTTTTGCTGCCGCTGGATCGCGATAACGCACTGCATTTGTTAAAACGGCCGGCATGCGATGTGCGATTGCCCACTGCAACATTCGTGCAGCAAACCGATCCGACAATCCTTCGCCTTCGGGATTTTCGCAGTGAGTAACGACCTCTATATACGTCTGTACATCGTGCGCTTGCCATGCTCGCAACTGCTCAAGTGCCCGATCTGGACGACGATGAGCAATGTCATGTCCAATGTCAGATCGCGGACCGAGCAGCACTCTTAGCCCATACTCTCCAGCAATACGCATCACTACTGCGCGATCAAGTTCTGGATCGTCGCTTTTGCTGGCATGAGCTTGAGTAATGACCTTGCACAATCCAGCCCAACTTCGTTTATCGTGTGCAAGCAAAGTGATTCGTGGACGTTCTTGGCGCATCCACTTTCCCCCACGAGCAGGAGTCGGAACATAAGGCTGTGGCGTCAGCAGTGAAATGTCAACACCAAGAATTGGTGAGATGTCTGCAGCACGGCATGCCTGAACAAATGCCACTGCTCCCGCAACTGTGTCGCGATCAGTTAACGCAAGTGCACGTTGTCCTTGCTCACTGGCGCGTGCAACTAAATCATGTGGGCTATGCGTTCCGTAACGCATAGACAACGAGGAAGCCACATGTAAATGAGTGAAGTCATCTGGACTAGCCATTACGCACGAGGCTTGAAAAGCAGAACATTATTAGGAACTGAACGCTGCACTTGAGTAACAGCAGCCACATTGGCTGGTAACACTAGTTGGCGCGAGACCCCAAGACGATCAGCGACAAGGTCAATGAACTCATGCGCATCACGCACAAGATCATCCGCTTCGCGCGGCATAACCGCCCCTCCAAGTCCAGCTTCGGCCGCCGCACGCTTGCCTGCACCGGCAGCAAAGTAAGCAGCCCACTCAGCAAACTCAGGAACATGCGCTGCCAACAAATTCCACACACTTGTCGGGCGTCGTTTATTCGGCCGCGCATACGCAGCAAGTAATGCAGCCGCTGCTCTAATTGCCGCTAAGTGCGCAGCAACATATTTCTCACCAGCTCGTTCGGCAACAATTGCGTTATCTAAACTGCGCAATGCGCCCGACAATAAATCGATGCTTGCAATAGTTACTGCGTTGTCATGTGTTGTTTGTGCACTCATTCGTGATCACCTAGTCCATTACTCGTTGCATGTACCAACGCTCGTTTGAGTAAGCAAGGTCGTAGACACCTATGTGAGGTCGATCAACATACGCATGATCTGCCTGCGCTGTTTCACGGTGCGCCTCAATGCGCCACACGTTCACATCGTGACTGCCAGCACGCCACCATGCCGCAGACTCGCTCCAGCTCAACAGAACTGTGCGCACCACATAACGGCGTTCGCGCCATGTGAACCGAAGTGGCGCACCTAGCCCATCCATGGCAGTCATCACGACGGCACGGCTGAGGCGTACCCGTTGTGATTGCTGACCCATTGCTACCCTTTCGAACATTTGTTCGAATAGCATACGTCTAGCCACCGACAGGTCAAGCCCTATTGGAAAACTGCCTCAAAGAGGCCGATAAATAAAGAAAACGACAGTTGCCAAGCAGGACTTATAGCCCTGTCAAAGCCACGACCTGATCGATAACTTCTCGCTGGTGAGCCTTGATCGCCTGATCTGGCAACTCGTTGTAGCCACCACCAAACACGTCCTCGATAGCGGTCTTCACACCCGACATCGTTTCAAGAACGGCCAATCCACAGTAAGGAACATACGTCGGCGAATATCCACCTTCGTGCGTCATCATGAGCTTGCCGTCACACACTTCATCAGCGACATCGAGCAGCATTGCCGTCATTTGGCTGTATCCACTCGCTGTCACCATCATGCGACCAAGTGGATCTGCAGCACTAGCATCAAAACCAGACGGCACAACAATCACATCAGGATTGAAGCGACGAACCGCTGGCAACACAATGCGCTGCATGACTTCGAAGTACGCGCCATTTCCACAACCTGCAGGCAACGGAATATTGATCGCGCTGCCTTCTGCGTCACCAACACCACGTGCAGTCATCGGACCGCTCATGTACGGAAACAAATTATCTTGATGAATAGAAATTTTGAGTACGTTAGGGTCCGCATCAAAAATTTCTTGAGTTCCGTTGCCATGATGAACATCCCAGTCCACAACTGCTACCCGCTCTACGCCCAGATGTGCTCGAACATGTTGAATTGCTACGGCCGCATTTCCAAAAATACAAAAGCCCATGCCTTGTGATGGTCGGGCATGATGTCCTGGTGGACGCACGAGTGCATATGCATTGTTAACAGTTCCTTCTACAACTGCACGCAACGCCTGTATCGCTCCACCTGCAGCAAGAAGTGCGATGTCGTAGCCACCATTGCCAAATGGTGACTCACCATCACCAGCATCGCCACCCTTATCGAGTTGGCTTTCTCGCTGGATTCGCTCAATATGCTCTGGAGTGTGCACTCGCAAAATATCTTCAACCGTTGCCGGCACTGCATCGATCCGAACAAGATGTTTCGTCAAACCTGAGACTTCGACGAGCGAATTGAACCGCACCTTGCTCTCGGCACTTTCGAAATGTTGATACGGTTGCACCGTTGTGCTTGGCACCAGAAAGCCTGCGTAATTACTGGTGTTATGCCAGCCATAAAGTTCATTCCACACATACCCAGTGGTCATCGCAATTTCTCCTGATGTGATAGCCGTATCTCTCTTGACACTAGTGCGCACAAACAAGAATTATCCGTAAATTGTTGCGCTGTTTTATCTCAAACAGCATAGAGTCGTAGGCGAAACAAATTTGTGAGGTGGGAATGTCAGGCACGGACGTCACGACTGAAGATAAAGGTTTGCGCGCAGCAAGCCTTAACCTTGGAGCCAGCATTGTTGTTGGTGTCTCGTCAACCGCTCCGGGCTATTCCATCGCAGCAACACTTGGATACATCGTTGCTTACGTATCGTTTCAATCGCCTGCCATTGTGCTGCTCGGATTCTTGCCGATATTGGGTATCGCTTATGCCTACCGCGAGCTCAACCGCGAAACACCAGACTGCGGAACAACATTCACATGGGGAACTCGCGTGTTCAATCCATGGGTTGGTTGGATGGGCGGCTGGGGTTACATTGCGGCGAGCATCATCGGAATGGCCAGCGTCTCGCAAATCGCTGGACAGTATTTTTATCTCATGTTTGGCCTCAACGACCAAGCTAGTAGCACTGTTTGGGTCACAGCTGGTGGTGTTGCGTGGATCATTTTATTGACATGGGTGTCATGGAAAGGCGTGCAAACATCTGCTCGACTTCAATACGTGTTGCTCACCATCGAAATGATTGTGCTTCTGATTTTCAGCGCAATTGCTTTAGTCAAGGTATACACGGGTCATGCTGGTCCAGATAGCGTGCATCCTCAAGTCTCGTGGTTTAACCCCTTCGCCATTGTTAACGATGCAGGCCACCTCAACATTTCTGCGATTTCTGGCGGTATTTTGCTTGCCGTCTTTTTGTATTGGGGCTGGGACAGTTCAGTCTCGCTCAACGAGGAAACACTCGACCCTGGAAAGACGCCTGGTCGAGCCGCTGTACTGAGCACGATCATTTTGCTCGGCATCTATGCTCTAGTTTCAGTTGCCTGCTTGGCATACTCCGGCGCCGATTCACTCGCAAACAGTGACGATGTTTTGGCGCAAGTTGGCCAACAAGTTCTTGGAAGTCATTTAGACAAATTCCTTATTTTTGCTGTGCTCACGTCAGCGGCAGCATCAACCCAAACCACGATCATGCCGACCGCACGAACTTTGCTGTCGATGGCGGCCTATAAGGCTTTGCCACAAAGATTTGCCGAGATTCACAAAAAGAATCTGACCCCAGGATTTTCTACAATTTTCACGGGCGCAATGTCAATCGTGTTCTTTGTTGGACTTGCCGCAATCAGCACTGACGTTCTGGGGGATGCCACAGAGGCTGTTGGTCTTCTCGTAGCTTTCTACTACGGAATGACTGGCTTCTCAGCTGTCTGGCATTTCCGCCATCGTCCCGGAACCAGCGCGCGCGATATTCTTGCTCGAATCATCGCTCCGCTATTTGGTGGAATTGTTTTACTGTTCGTCTTTATCAAGACGGCAATTGACGACTACAACCCTGACAACAGCACCACGACTGTAACTATCGCAGGCCACCAGATGGGAACGATTTTTGTAATCGCAGCTGGTTCCCTGTTGCTCGGCGTACTCCTTATGTTGTGGACAGCACGCAAGTCAGCCGATTTCTTTGCAGGCAAGATTTTGAACCGTCATACGCCGATCGTCGTTGCCGATCATGTTTTCAACGAAGTCGAAACATTAGGCATGCAAGATGCGTTTGATCGAGAACATTTAGTTCTTCCACCTGAATAATTGGCTGTACTTATCGATTCGCGATTAATGCACCGATAACTACGCTGAGCGGAAAAATCCATACGTACCAGCGCTTAAACCAAGGAGTAGTGCTCTCGCTTTGCTCGCCCAAACTATTTACACCTGGAACAAGTCCTGAGAAATTTGGTCCGCTTCCATTTTCCATATATTGAACCTACTCCGAGCATCTATATTTAACACATCAATTGAGCGTGAATGTTGAATCGGCAGAACTTACGACAAGTTCGTCATTTGTTGCAACGATCAACGTTCGATGGGTTTCTGCTTTCAAGATTCGAGTAGCCAATTCGCGGTTCTCTTCATCGAGCGCACTTGTTGGATCATCAAGTAGTAAAACTTCGGCTTTGCTGCTCAACGCGATCGCTAATAAAGATTTCTGACGTTGCCCACCAGACAAGGTCTGCATAGGACGGTCTGCGAATTCAACTAACGCTAGTCGTTCAATCCACTCTTCATTCGCGCCAGATTCACGCACTGAAAGCGCAAGGCCAACATGATCAGCAAAAAGTGCATGTGACCTGGTAATCGAGACACTTCCAGAAATTAACGATTCAACGCCTACCAGTGTTCGCATCAACGTTGACTTGCCAGAACCTGCCGGACCCGTGACCACAACAAACGATCCTTGCGTCACTTCAATGGTCATTCCTTCAGTTTGATTTCCAACTCCATGTGAAAACACTCCAGATGTCATAGAGACCACGACCTGCGCATTAAGCACCTGCTCTCGATAAGCAGCCACCTCAACCGGCATCTTGACTAAACCTTGTATTTCCAACGAGTCGCTGTGTGAAACGACATTGACGACAGCAGGAACTACTACCTTGTTCTCACGTGGCAACCGTAACCATCCGTGACGGTCGACGATTGTTTGCTCAAGCTTTCCAGGTGCCCACTGCTCGCTAATTCGTCCATCGCTGATGCGCACAATGCGATCTGCAAACTCTTCAGCAGCTTTGTCATGAGTAACAAGAATCAATGTGATGTTGTGCTTTCGACAATGAACAGTGATGCGCTGATACAACATCACCGTGTCGCTCGGAGACAACGTTGCTGCAGGTTCATCGGCCAATAACACTGACGGACGCGATGCAAGTACTGACGCCGCCGCAACGAGTTGGCGCATTCCTGAACTCACGTCAGAAAGTCGCACGTTTGAAATGTCGCTCAATGACCACTCGTCGATCAAAGATTGCACATCCTTGTCAGCAAGTTCTAAGAATTCCGACACTGTGAGTTCGCCAAGCACGTTGTCATGTTGTCGCAAAGTGCGCAATGATCCCGTAACTTTTACTTCTCCTGAAAGTGGCGCTAGCGCACCAGAGAGAATTTCAACAAGCGTGCTTTTGCCAGAGCCATTAGGCCCACGAACAACACATACTTCGCCAGAATCGACCGTCAGACTTAATCCTCGGAGCGCAGGAACCATTCCGCCAGTGGCTGGATATAGATGAAATACGTCGCGAACATCAATCGACATGGCGCAACCTGCCTAACACTGCACCAATGACTACTGCCGCGCCTACAACTACGACTAAGACAGCAAAAATGTTCGCAGACATCTGAGCACCAATAGGCGGTGTTGCTGCTAATCCAGCCCAGGTCGTTGATTCAACCGCAACCAGTTTTGCTGTGACCAAGAAACCAGCGAATACGCCGATCATGGCTGACATAAGCAAAGTCAGGCCAGCAGGGACAACAATGTTGCGCTTGAGATTAGCTTCTGGATATCCTCGACCTCGCCATTCAGGCAAATTCGAATTACGTAATTCTCGAGTAATTGTTGTCATCGTCAAGAGAAGAAGCGCACTGATAACAAAAATTCCAATGGCAAAAAATAAATGCCGAATACCATTTCGCACAGGATCAATCGCAAATGCCCGACTGAGTTCATCGCGGCGAACAATCTTGAGTCCTGTGAATCGCTCGTCGTTGAGTGGTACTGACTTATCGAGCCAGATCTCGGTCGTTCGAATAAGCGCCGGACTAGTCGTGGCTAAATAATTATTGAGTTCAGCTTGATCAATAATTGCAAAGTTGTGTGTTGCCGTAGCAAAACGTTCGGCCACACCAACGACAGACACCTTGACGGATTGATTTGGAGTGATACTCACAACCAACGTATCCCCTACTTTTGCCAAATCAGAGTTCACAATTGCGTGTAACTCACTGCTACCAGTAGTCACTGAGTAGAACACCGATCCAGACGTTAAGCGAATATCAGAGTCAACAACACTGCCATTGGGAAATGTAAAAGTTAAACGACCATGTGGAAGGTCCACAGCATGTGCGCCTTCACCTACTGCATGTTCGCGCCGTTCAATATCTTTGGCTGATTCATACGCTTCAACTCCAATTACCCGATCAGTGCTAGAAAGCACAGTCGAAATAGGAAGTCGCACTGACTTGTTATTTTTATCAAGGACCCATACACCTAGCTGTACATGCGCTGGCAACGATTTCACATCTATGGGCTTTCCGATTCCATTCAAAGAATCCTGAGCTACGTCTCCCCTTAACGATTCCATCTGTGCTGGACTAGGCCCGCCAATTTTCGATTGATTCGGCAACTTCAGATCATTAGGGACGCCAACAATTTGAATGTTCTGAACTGTCAGTGCCTTACCACTTGTCGTGGCCGAAATCTTTTCTAGTGCGACCGCATTACCTAGGGCTCGATAGTCATCCAATGAAACATTTTGCAATACGCCGGATTCCAGGCCTGAAATAGTTGAGGACAATGGCGCAACATAATCAATGTGATGCAGTTCCTGTTTATCAAGCGCATTACTGGTCACTGCCCAACCACTAACAACTGCAGCACTTACTGCAAGTAGCACTGAACTGACGAGCAACGGCGCGCTTCGAGAAGTTGCAAGCGCGATGGGCTCCTTCCACCTGCGGCGAATCACCAATCGCGCAACGAGAAGCACTGCCACTGTCACAACCACCGCAACAAGTGCAGGTTCACGTAGCCACACAATGGTGCCAGCAACTGCAATGGCAAAAACAATTTGTATAGGGCGTAAACCAAACTGCAACACTGTCGTCGTTACAACGAACGACGCCGCGAGAAACGCAATAAGAATTCCGAATGACGCATTCGACATACCGGCTACCAAGGCACCTAAAGCCAGCACAGGTATGTGAGCCACAATTGCGCTCACAACAGGCATAGCGCGTGGACTTCGTCCTTGAATTTGCTCGAGAACGCGCATCGCAGCCGAGTGTGAGATTCGTGCATTTTCGGCAATTGAAGCAATGCCGATTAATAGCAGCATTGCTATTACTAATTCGAGTCGCTGCAGTCGATTAATGGCTGCTTTCGATTGATCTACAGCCTGCTGTACTAATACGTCTGGAAAGTGAAGCACAAGACGCCCACTGAGCAACGACATGTCATTAGCTTGATTGCGCATGTCGATAAGCGTTTGTTCACTTCCATGCTTGATGAAAGTCGCCGGCGTTGCCCGAGTTGCCCACACCAACGTCCGCGGCATGTCCTTGATACTTGAATGTGCGAGCAATCCTTGTACATCATTCGTCACATAAACCGGAATTCCAGACTGTAACGTCAAATCCGAAACTGCCGTTGTGTCGATGCCGATTGTTCCGGTTGAAACAAGTCCGCTAGGTAACGCGATATCACTTCCTGAAAGCAGCGCCACTTCACATTTATTTTCAGTGCACACGCTCGGTGCATTGCCCGACAACAACTTTGTGTGAGACGAATCAATCCCAACGACGTGAAACGTTTGACCCGTTGAATTCACTATCGGTCGATATGTAACGAATTGAGTAAATGGCTCAACCGTGAGGTGTGATTGAACTTTCTGAACTTCTTGCGCAAGGCGCTCCTGCGACACGATCGAAAACACGCCGTCATAGGTAACGCTGATTCCTGATTCAGCAAAACTTGAATTTTCTAAGGCGTGAGCAACCGTGGCCTCTTGTATGTTGTGGCTGTTGACGTCAATTGCGGTCGCGATAAACACGAAACTAGACGCCAAGATGGTTGCAAATCCAAGCTGGCTGGTTCGACGTAGGTATCTCTTGATAGCCAACGCCAACATTGAGCCAGCGTAACATTCACAACTACTTCACCATCGGGAAACGAATGTTACGAATCGAAGCCCATTCCTACGCGGTCGAGTGCGCGCAGCCATAGATTCCGCTTACCTTGATTATGGTCCGCCTTATTGAGCGACCATCGGGTGAAGTTGATTCCCGCGGAGCGAAATGGCTCGGGAGGAAATGGGATGGGCAAGGTATTCGCCATCTGAAGTCCTCGGCGGTCAGTCTGCCGGTCAAGCAACTTATCAATTGCTACTCGCGCACCAAATCGCGAAGCTCCAACACCAAGTCCGGTGTATCCGGCAACATACACAACTTTGTCGCCCATGGCACTTCCCCAGAACGCGCTGAAACGCGTGCACGTATCAATCGCTCCGCTCCATGCATATTCAAAGCGCAAGCCTTCTAGTTGCGGAAAAGTAGTAAAGAAGTGATCTGCAAGTTTGGGCCATGACTGTGCTGAGTGTTCATACTCAGGCCCGAAGCCACTCCGATAGTGATATGTTGCGTCGTAGCCACCCCACAAAATTCGGCCATCAACGGTTGGACGGTAATAGTGGAATTGATTACCTGAGTCGCTAATCCCTTCGCTACCTGTCCAACCGACATCACGTTTTTGCTGTTCGTTCAGTGGTTCAGTGACAAGGACCGAGTCATACACTGGTACGACTAAATATTTCAAGCGTCGCAGTAACGGCGGAAACGCATTAGTGGCAAGCAACACTCGCGGTGCAGTCACGCTTCCAAATAGCGTCTTTGCCGTTATTCGATCCTTCGTCTCATTAAGGTCGAGCACCATACTGTGTTCGTAAATGCGCACACCAAGCGAAAGAGCAACATCGCGCAGCCCCCAAGCCAATCGCGCAGGGTCACAGATTGCAACACCATCGGAGTCAAACAAGGCACCTAAATACGTGGGCGAATTAACTTTTGCTCGTGTTGCATCTTGATCAAGCCAGACCAACTCTTCACCGTATGGCTTGGCAAGATTGACGAACTCTTGCAATCCTTCGAGCTGGTATTCCTCGGTTGCAACATCCATCTCACCAACGCGTTGCCAGTCACAGTCGATGTTGTGTTGAGAAACGAATGCCTCAATCTCGTTTAAATTTTCCTGTCCCATTCGTGTTAACGTCGCCAACTCGTCTGGCCATCTCTCAAGTCCATTTGCAAACCCATGAGTCAACGATGCGGCGACAAAACCACCGTTTTGTCCGCTTGCCCCTCGCGCAACTGCGTTTCCTTCAACAAGGACTACATCAAGATTTGTATCGTGAGTTCGGGCTTCGATCGCTGCCCACAATCCGGTGAAGCCACCGCCGATAATGAGCAGATCTGCTTTCAGATCACCGACCACTCGTGAAGCATCCTCAGCAGGTTCGGCCTCGTCGTCCATCCAGTACGAGCCTTCCCAAACATCGGCGAGAGAAGGCAAAACATGAGGTCTAGGTGTGTCAGAAAAAACCATGGAAAGTCGTCCAATTTAGTTCAGGGTGAGAGGGGAACTCACTGGTGTGTATACAGTTGGCGCTGAAGATTCAGCATTGTCTGTGTGTCGAGACGCATCCGCTTCACGTAAGCGGCGTCCGCAATCCCACCAGTCCCTTTCCATGTGCGCGAGTGAGCTTGTGCCTCACTGCCAATCGGCGGCTCCTTCGAACCATCCCCTTGCTCTTTCATCTTAACCTCATGCAAAGAAAATGCCCCACCATTTGGCAGGGCATTTTCTTGATTGAGAATTAACCGTTAATGCGGATGAGCTTCTTGTTGAGGAACTCTTCAATTCCAAGTGGACCAAGTTCGCGACCGAAGCCGGAACGCTTGGTGCCACCGAATGGAAGTTCAGGAGCATCCATGCCAACACCATTGACGTAAACCATGCCAGTATCAAGCGCATCAGCCACGCGAAGTGCCTGTTCGTTGTCTGTTGTGAATAGGTACGAGCCCAAGCCGAACTGTGAATCGTTAGCGATTCGGATGGCATCTGCTTCGTCCTTGGCACGGTGAATCTGAGCAACTGGACCGAAAAGTTCCTCGCGGAAGATTTCGTTGGTCTCAGATACATCGGTAAGGACACCGGCTGGGAAGAACGCGCCGTTGCGAGTCCCTGCGCTGGTCAACTTAGCGCCTTGCTTTACTGCGCGATTGACCTGATCTTCCAGGATTTCAGCAGCACGAACTGAGCTCAATGGGCTTGAAATTTCAGCAGCCAACATTGCGGCCGTGAACTTCTCTACGAACTCATCGTACAAGCTGTCGATGACAACCATGCGCTTTGCGGCATTGCATGCTTGACCAGTGTTATCGATGCGGGCGAAGACTGCGGATTCAACAACTGCGTCCATGTCATTGGTGCTCAACAGAATGAAGGCATCTGATCCACCAAGTTCAAGCACGCACTTCTTGAGGTTACGACCAGCGATTTCAGCAACTGCAGCACCTGCGCGCTCCGAGCCGGTGAGCGATACACCACGAACGGCTGGATGCGGAATCATGTCTGCAATTTGTTCGTTTGATGCGAACAGATTGACGTAAACGCCTTCAGGAACGCCAGCATCAGCAAAGAGTTTGGCGATTGCCAAGGCTGACTGTGGGCACTGTGGAGCGTGCTTCAGGATGACAGTGTTACCAGCAACTAGGTTTGGGCCAGCAAATCGGGCAACTTGGTAGGCCGGGAAGTTCCACGGCATGATGCCGAGCAGCGCACCAACAGATGACTTGCGGATAACTGCAGTGCCTTCGCCGCCCGACAATTCGATTGGCATATCGGCCAGAAGCGTTGCGGCGTTGTCTGCGTAGTACTGGTAGATGTAGCCAGAAAATTCAACTTCGCCAGCAGCGTCGGCAAGCGGCTTACCCATTTCGCGATTAATAATCTCGGCGAGCTCGTCTTGGCGATCGATGTGCAACTGGCCAATGCGGTGAACGATGGCTGCGCGCTCTGCCAATGGGAGCTTGCTCCATGATTTGTGCGCATTGTCTGCGGCAGTAATTGCGGCAGTGCACTCTGCATCTGTTGCTGTGGCGAATTCTTGTTCAACGACACCTGTTGCAGGGTTGAGAACTTGATAGAGACTCATGCGAACTTCCTTTTTCGACATCGGTCGAGTTCAAATAATTACTTCCACATTAGCCAACCGTGAGCCCTCGTTCCCGAGGAGCCAATCCGCCCAATGCAGAACTGCATTGACAGATTAACCCCGAATCTCGGACTTTTCAGGCCTTTGGTGCGCAATCTGTCACTCTAGGGTCACAATTCAACGAAATTAGTAAGAAATATTGGATACATCTGCGAAATCGCTTGATTCTTCTACGAATTACAGGGACTATGAATTTATGGCAAAGACACCCGGTCTCGATGATGTCTCTCGGGCAATCATCGAACAACTGCAAGAAGATGGTCGTCGTCCATACGGCGCCATTGGCAACGCAGTAGGTCTTTCCGAAGCCGCAGTCCGCCAACGCGTCGCGCGTCTCACTGAATCTGGTGTGATGCAAATTGTCGCTGTAACTAATCCCCTTAAAGTGGGCTTTAGTCGCACCGCCATGATCGGCGTAGAAGTGGACGGCGACATCGAAAAGGTCGCGAGTGCTCTGAGTGAGTTTGAAGAAACTGACTACGTCGTTATCACAGCTGGCTCCTTCGATGTCTTATGCGAAGTTGTTTGTGACAACGACGATTCACTTCTCGAACTCATCAACCGCCGTATCCGTGCGCTACCTGGGGTCCGACGCACGGAAACTTTTATGTATCTGACATTCGCAAAGCATGTCTATTCATACGGAACCCGCTAACAAAAACACATTGGACTAAAAACCATGACATCAACAGCATCAGAAACAAAGAACTCGGCGCTTTCCGATTCAGCGCGCGACAACCTGTGGATGCACTTCACACGCCACTCGACTTACGAAGAAGGCGGCGCCGTTCCCATCATCACGCGCGCAGAAGGTGCATACCTTTACGAAGAAAGTGGCCGCAAGATCCTCGATGGTCTCGCCGGTCTCTTCACCGTTCAAATTGGACACGGCCGCAAGGAACTTGCTGAAGCTGCACGCAAGCAGATGGAAGAACTGTCGTTCTTTCCGCTGTGGTCGTACGCGCACCCCAAGGCAATCGAACTTGCCGAACGTCTCGTGTCATACGCACCAGGCAACTTGAACCGTGTCTTCTTCACCACTGGTGGTGGCGAAGCCGTTGAATCAGCATGGAAGGCTGCCAAGCAGTATTACAAACTGACCGGCAAGCCAATGAAGCACAAGGTCATCAGCCGCAGCGTTGCCTACCACGGCACACCACAGGGCGCCCTTGCTATCACTGGTATTCCAGATGCAAAGAAGTACTTCGAACCGTTGACCCCAGGTGGTTTCCGCGTGCCGAACACCAACTTCTACCGCGCAACTGTTCACCAGGACGACATCAAGGCCTACGGCCGTTGGGCTGCAGACCGCATCGAAGAAGCGATCCTTTTTGAAGGCGCTGACACCGTTGCTGCAGTCTTCCTTGAGCCAGTTCAGAACTCCGGTGGATGTTTCCCACCACCTCCGGGCTACCTCGAGCGCGTTCGCGAAATCTGCGACGAGTACGACGTGTTGTTCGTAGCTGACGAAACGATCTGTGCGTTTGGTCGCATCGGTGAAATGTTTGCAATGAGCCGCTTTGGCGTTGAACCTGACATCATCACAACTGCAAAGGGTATGACCTCGGGCTACTCTCCTATCGGTTGCATGATTGTTGGCGACAAGGTGTTCGAACCATTTAAGAAGGGCATGAACTACTTTGCTCACGGCTACACCTTCGGCGGACACCCAGTGTCATCCGCAGTTGCACTTGCCAACCTTGATGTATTCGAAAAGGAAGGCATCAACCAGCAC
>CAITJH010000006.1 GCA_903892635.1 uncultured Actinomycetes bacterium
GAATGCCATAACAAGCAGCGGTGCGACAAAGGCGAAGCCAACAACTGCAGAGCCCTCACTAGCGCGCAGATTATGGTGCACTGACAGACCGAAGTGCGCTGCCAAGAACAGATTTCAATTGCGAGTCAGCAACTGACCAAATGGCAACTACTAACCCTGCCGTCATCACTGTGACAAGCACCCAACCCGGCACGTCTCCGCGATCGGAATTGAGGTGACTCGTAAGTCGTGCAGACATCTCGCCTAGCCAACCGTTAATTTTCTTCTTCATCTTTCCCCCTATTTTTGATTCAGCACACGTTGTGCGTCATAAAACCTTTAGTGCGATCAAACCCGGATAGATCGCAACCAGAACAATCATCGGAAGAATCAGGAATACAACTGGTAGCAGCATTGCTGATTCTTTCTTGCCAGCTAACACAATGAGTTCGCGCGCATGTTCAGCACGAGCATCGCTGGCTTGAGCACGCAGCACATTCGCTAAAGGTGTGCCTCGTTCGAGCGAGGTTGTAATTGCACTCAAGCTACGAGCCAGTTGTGGGCTATCGAACGTATCCTTCAATGCCCTCAAAGCATCGGCCAAAGGTAATCCTGCGCTTATTGATACAAGAGATCGGGAGAGTTCCTGAGAAATCACACCCGCACTCAACCTGGTTATCCGTTCAATTCCAGCGACAACTGGCTCACCGGCCGCGATTGAGAATGCCAAAAGTTCCAGAACATTGGGCAACTCTGAATTTGCCTTCTGAGCCCGCGTGGCAACGTCATTGTCAAGCGAAACTCTCAATAGCCAGCCACTCGTCGGAATCGCTGAAATCATCAACACCAGACCAAGCATGAGGCTTGACCCATGATGTGTGACACTTCGCAAAGTGCACCAGCACAAGGCAATGGCTACGCCTGACAATGCAGCGGAGAGTTGATTCGATCGAAAGTCTGACAGGGACTGGCTGCGGCCACTTTGTCGCAACAGCACCTTGAGTTTGCGATCATTTCCCCACGGTGCTTGAGGTGATGAAGCTAAAGCTTGCTTCAGAAAACTTGTTACTGAACTCTTGACTTGCGAATCCGGAATCACAATTCCAGCGTGCCGCGCGATCACCTGATCAAACGATGAACGTGTTGCTACTCTCCACTCGAACATAGTCATAATTCCAAAGGACAAAAACACTCCACACAACACTGCGCCAATGGCCATCAGAAACCACCTTGCGGGAGCCGACCCATGCGCAACATTGCTGCATATGCAAAAGTAGTAACGAATGCGCAACCTATCAACATTCGGATGCCAGTCGCTGACGAATAAACAGAAGCAGCATCGGAACGTGTCGATAACAGCAACACGGTCACCCAAGGAGCAGCAACAGCCATTCGTGCTCCGTTTATTGTCCAACTTTGACGAGCCAATACTTCACCGCGAAGTTTTACATCGTCTCGAATTACTTCCGAAAGAGTTCGCAACATGACACCAAGGTCGCTTCCACCTACGTTATAGGCGATCGTGAGGGCAGCCACAAACTTCTGGGCAATCGCATCGCTCGACGAATGATTGAGCAATGCGAGCGACTCGACAAAGTTTCCAGATGCTGCGTACTTTTGTGACACAACTGAAAACTCGCGAGCAATGTCAGGTGTCGATGAATGTGCAAGCTCGCTCACTGCCTGCGGAAGTGACAATCCCGCGCGAATGGCAGATGCCACATCATCGACTACATCAGGCCACATCTGAGCAGAAAGTGTGGCTTTCTTTGATCGCGGAAAAACTCGACTCCATTCAACCTGTCGAGGATTACGAAATGCTGATACAGAAAGTAGGCCACCAATTACGCCAAGTAAAACAACGAGCAGGCTCATAGCTTGATCAACTCATCGGAACGTAACCCGAATATTTCTTGCATTTCAATAACGCCATTTTCAACGCGGCCAGAAACCTCCGCGATTGTCGAGACCTGCCGACGCCCCAAGGATGATATTTTTGCGTGAACCACCACATCAACTACTCCGGCCACAGTCGGAATAACGAAATCTGCTGCGACGTTACTTCCAGCGAGCATTGGCAAAAGACAAAGTTTGGTCAAAGTCTCGCGAGCACTATTGGCGTGGATTGAACACATACTTGGCATGCCTGAATTCATCGCAACCAATAGATCGAGACATTCTTCTTGTCGTACCTCTCCAACCACAAGTCGATTGGGTCGCATGCGCAAAGCTTCTTTAATGAGTCGGCGAAGTGGGATTTCGCCACCCCCTTCGAGACTTGCCTGTCGAGTTTGCAAGGCAACCCAATCTGGGCTCGTCAGTTGAAGTTCGAAAACTTCTTCACACGTGATAATTCGATCTGTTGCGCAAGCACTATTTAACAAGGCATTCATCAACGTTGTTTTGCCCGCTTGAGTAGCTCCAGAGACAACTATGTTCTTACCTGAATTTACGCACTCAGTTAGGTGATCAGCGGCGTCATACGACAACGCCCCAGCAGCAACAAGGTCGTGAAGCGAGCGTGATCCCATTACAAATTTGCGAATGTTGACAGACCAATGAGCGCGTGTGACATCAGGGATAGCTACGTGAAGTCGTGAACCGTCTGGAAGTGTGGCATCAACAAAAGGTTGTGAAATATCTATTCGGCGACCACTTGAAGCTAACATTCGTTCGATAATGCTTCGCAATTCATCCGCATCAAGAATGACATTTGTTAACTCAGTTCGACCATCACGTGCAATGAACACTCGCGATGGATCGTTTATCCAAATCTCCTCGATCGTTAAATCGTCCAAAAGTGGCTGCAGCGCTCCATACCCAGCAACTTGATTCGTCAGAGCCTCGATGTCGAGCATCGTATGCGAGTCGTGAATAGATCCAACAACGTCTTCAACCAAATGACGAATTTGTGTGCGATCACTACCCCCTGAATGCACACGTGCCCGAACTTCGTCCACTACATCACTTACGACACTCGACACGAGACTCCCCCTTGTTGGTGAGATACACCAGTGGAGTTACGTTACGTCGATTTGAATCCGACTAAACAGACACACAATTACCTGTGGACAACTGAAAAAATTCAGCAAGAAATGGCGCTGGTATCCACAGACTTCATTAAAGCGACTAGACAATAACAAAAAATTGTTATGACTTACGGTTGCGCAACCAACTACGCAGTCCAGCTACGAGTGAGCCGATGATAAAGAACACTGCAATTGAATATGATGCAGTTTTTACTGCGGGAATTGTGTAGGCGTAATAGCCGGCCAATGTGAGGCCAACTCCCCATGCCATAGCGCCAACTAAATTGGCCCACAAAAACTTGTAGTAATTCATTCGGGCGATACCGGCAATTGCTGGAACGAGTACGCGAGCCCATGGCATGAATCGAGCAACAACAACTGCCCACCAACCCAGTTCGCCGTAAAACTTTTCTGACTTCTCAATTGCTCGGCGAAGTCGTGGTCCTTTACGCCGATCTAGGTATGGGCGACCATAGTGACGACCAAGAACAAAGCCAACTTGATCGCCAAGGAACGCGGCCATTCCAATACCAACAGCAAGTACGACGATGTTGATGTTTGTATCGCGAGCAGCGAGTAATCCCGCTGTGAAGATAAGTGTGTCTCCCGTAATGAACGGAATGAACGCTCCAATGAAAAGTCCTGTTCCAGAGAACACCAGAACCCACACAATGAGACACAACGCAAATGCCCCAAAGTCGCCGAGCCACGTGGACATTTGTCCATCTAGTCCGGAAGCGAGTATGTGCACGTTATAAGACTAGAGATAACTCTGAGTCGCGGGAAATCGAACTAGTGCGAAGCAGTCCATCGAGCAAGAGCTTTCTCCAGTTCGTCAAGTGAACGCACCATGTCATTCAACGAACACTGCATCATCAAGTTAACGACTTCGTGTTCAAATCGTGAACGCCAATCCGTATGAAGACCGATCAGATACTTGCCATGCGCAAAGGCATAACCCAATTCCCATGCGGTTCCATCATCGGTTGTCACCCCATTGAGATTGGCGACAACCACGTCACAGGTATCTATACCGCCACGATCATTCGCGAAAATCTCAGCGATATTTTCTTGCGTCTTTGGCGGATTGTCACGGTGCGGTAGAAAGGTATCGAAACCAGCAGCTGCAACAAGTGCCTCCACCTTTTCGATGAACCAACGTTCGCCTTCATCAAATAACGGTCCAGCAATGTACGCGCGTGGTTTAGCCATAACAACAATCTATGACTGAATTGGCCTAGTCGCCGAGAATATCTTTAATCTTTTCGGCATCACGCAGAATTGAGCCTCCAATAAACAAAGGTTGCGTGTCATCGATATTGCGCAAGTCCTGCATCGCGCTCTCGCGAGTCTCGAGCCATTCACCATCTGAAGTTTGAGCAGATGGATCATCTTCGGCAACATCTGCTTGTTCAAAAATCACGTTCGCTGTTGCTTCAAGAATTTTCGCCGTCGCCGAGGCAAGGAATGCTGGCATTTCGTTGCTCTTGCCAAAAGTAAGTACGAGCTCGCGGCAAATGTTCATGACTGTTTCACAGGTTGCTTCGGTCATTTCAATCTGACGAAGCACTGCTTCTGCTTCTCGTCGGTCGAGCAGTGGAGACCACTGTGAGCCAACAACTGCGGACTCAGCATTTGCTTTCGCTTCTTCGATTTGAGTTGCAATCCACTCGACACTTGCAAGCCACTGTGCTGCTTGCTTGCGTGACACCTGAGCATTGGGATGCGAAAGCGTGACAGAAATTTGGTGGAGCAACCTTGCCAGTGCGCGTGCTTCTCGAATTCCCGCTTTCAGCGCACGATCTTGTGGCTGACCTTTGCGAACAAAATAGGACATGATCATCGCGATAAATACACCGAGCAACACACCATAGAAGCGGTTTTCGATTTTCTCGGTTTGGACCGATGGCCCAACCACGAGAACAACCGTGATCGCAATAGCTACAGCACCTTCTTCACCAAGTCGCATCAAACGTGAGACCAAGAAACAACTGATGATCGAGAGCATGACAACTACCGAACTGAATCCGATAAATTTCATGGACAAGAACGCGACAGTTGCTCCAACTAGTACACCAAGTACCTGAGTGAAACTTTCGCGAATCGTTTCATGGAACGTATGGCGCATCGACACCATCGCCGTGATCGATGCAGTGGTTGCCGATACGTTATGGAAATGTGCGCCTAAGAAGTAACCAAGAGTTCCGGCGGCGGCCGTCAAAGTTGCAAGTCGCACATAAGGCGCGTTGACGACATCGCGAATTGTCATGCCGCCTACGGATACGCGCGAAGGGCGGAAAAAATCCCTGACTGCTGACATGGCCACCTCCTAGTAGTTCAAGGATGCCAAATCCAAGTCCATTTACCTACCTAAAAGAAAAAGACGCCCTCAGGCGTCTGATTCTGTTAGTAGCGGGGACAGGATTTGAACCTATGACCTCTGGGTTATGAGCCCAGCGAGCTACCGAGCTGCTCCACCCCGCGTCGGTTCCTTAAGGATACGTCACAAGTGGAGCAGCCACCAAATTAAGGAGTTGCGCTCGGCGACGCAGATGGTGTCGCCTTGGCTGTTCCTGCAATCTTGTTGCCCGCCGCAGTGGCTCGATTCAAAGCAGCCTCTAGTCGCTTTTGGGCTGCGCCATAGGCCGCAAAATCACCCTTAGCCAAAGCAGCTTGTCCATCGCTGTACGCCTGATTAGCATCCACTAGCGCCGCGGCCAAGTCGGTTTGCGGTGTTGTGTTTGTCGGCGTTGTGGTGGTGCCACCTGCATTTTGATCACTAAAGACCTTCACAAGGGCAGTCTTTAAATCATCCTCGAATGCCACCTTCGATCCAAACGAGACCAAAACTTTTCGGAGCAACGGATAACCATTTGCACCACTTGCCCGCACGTAAACCGGCTCGAAGTACAACAGTCCTCCACCAACTGGCAGTGACAAAAGATTTCCGAGTTCAACATCGGATCCACCACTTCGCAACAGCGAAAGTTGCTTAGAAACTTCAGGATCAGACTCGAAATTATTTTGTACCTGTGTTGGACCAGGAATTGTTGTGTTTCGCGGCAACTGCAAGACACGAATCGTTCCGTAATCAGGGCCTGGATCAGAGTTAACCGACATAAACGCAGCAAGCGTTTGACGCTTGTTCGGTGCAAACGTAGTCGTCAGTTGGAATGTTGGAGCAGTTTGATCCGGCATTTTCAACGTCAAGTAGTAAGGAGGCTGTGCCTGATTGACAGTTGGCTTGGTTGGATCGTTCGGAACATTCCAAAAATCTTGACCCGAGTAAAACGACTGGGCATCAGTCACGTGGTACTTGGAAAGAACATCACGCTGAACCTTGAACAAATCTTCGGGGTAACGAACGTGATCCAAGATTCCAGCTGGAATTGCGGATGCGGGTTCGACAACTCCTGGGAATACCTTCGACCACGCCTTGAGAACTGGATCGTTGGCATCCCATGCATAGATGTGAACTGTACCGTCGTATGCATCAACCGTTGCCTTAACCGAATTACGAACGTAATTAACGACACCAGAGGCAAGCTGAGCATTCGTGTTTTGGGTATTCACAGAGTCAGCTGTCGCATCACCAAGTGAAATTCGTTCTGCATAGGGATAGTCATTTGAGGTTGTGTACCCATCAATGATCCACTGGATCTTGCCATCAACTACTGCAGGATACGGATCGCTATCGAGCGTGAGCCAAGGCGCAATTTTCTTTACTCGTGTGGCAGGGTCACGGTCGTAAAGAATCTTTGAGTTAGTCGAAATTTGATTCGACAACAAAATGTTTGGCTCTTGATAGTGCACGGCGAACAGCAATCGTTGGAAGATGTTTCCAACTGGAACACCGCCCTTGCCGTCATACGTGTTGCTCGCTTGACCGTTTGCGCTCTTGTCATCTGGGTAATCGAGTTCGCGATTTTGACCAGGTGTCGCAGTTCCTACGATGGAGTATGTCGGAGACTGTTCACCGAAATACACACGCGGTTGCATGATATTTAGCGGACCCGAAGGCGGAACATCGCTCTCGTAGAAAGATGGAGCACCATCAGCATTCGCGGTGTTTTCATAAGCTGCAACTGCGCCATAGCCATGAGTGAAAACCATGTGGTCGTTAAACCAGTTACGTTGCGAGTCCGAGACTCCCGCAAGACTCACTTCACGAACTGCAATCACAGTTCCGCGCTTGACGTTGTTGATCGCGTATCGATCAATGTCCAGTGAATCTGGGAACGCGTAGTAGCCACGAATCTGTTGCAAGTTGCGGTAGGTCGGTGACACCAAACTCGGATCGAGAATACGAATGTTCGACAACGTGCCTGAATCTTTTGAAATCGAGGCCACTGTTGGATCATCAATTGCTTGATATTCCGAAATCTTGACCTTGGTTAGTGCGTAGGCAGCTTTAGTCGCATCAAGATTGCGCTGAATGTAAGGAGTTTCTCGCTGCAATTCACTTGGTTTAACTTGTACTTGCTGCACAAACGTTGGATACAAACCGCCAAGTAACAACGACGCACCAAGCATCACGCCAAATGCGATGAACGGCAGTGACCAACCAGGTCGGATGAGCGAGATAAAGAACAAGATCGCGGTAGCAAGCGCGATATAAGTAAGCATTGTCTTTGCCGGTACGAGTGCATGAACGTCCGTGTAACGCAAACCAGTCATTAATGAATCAGAAGTTGTCGCAAGCGAGTATTTGTCGATCGAATAAGCTGCTGCTTTTAGCAAAGAAACAACACCGAGGAAAAACATTAAATGAGCACGAGCACCATTTGATGATTGACGAATACCACCTGAGCGAAAACCACCATAAATAAAGTGCACGAAGATATTGGCAATCATTGCTGCAAGAACAACTGTGAATGCAAATCCAATGACAAATCGATAGAACGGTAAGTCAAAGACATAGAACGAAACATCTTTGCCGAATTGTGGATCTTTAGTTCCAAAAGGTGACGCGTTTCGCCACAGCACAACTGAATGCCACTGTGAAACTGCCGAAAGTCCAACGAGAGCGCCAAAGAAAAGTGAGCCGGTCAGGAAAAGAATGCGGCGAATTGGATCGAGTCCTTCGCGATAGCGATGCAGTGCCATCAACTCGGGACTTACCCAGCCATCTTGTGGACGTGCGCGGTGAGCCAACGTCGATGCCGTCCAGACGACAAGTGCAGTGAGTCCACCAACGATCGCGAATATCACAGATTTCAGAACAAGCTGCTTGGTCAAGACATTGCTATGTCCAACAGAAATGAACCACTGCCAGTTTGCCCAGAAGCCAGAGAGCACGGTCACTACTGCGAACAGCACCGCCAGAACCATGACGACAATTGCTAGTGGGCTTCGACGGGCACGGACTAAATCTTGAGTACTCACAAGTGCCAGCCTACGTTGCAAAGACACTCTCGCAATACGACAGACTAGAGCCATGGATTTTGCCAGCGATTTGTCCGCAGTTGTCCGAGAAGTTGAACACCATGTGGCTGCAGCTGGCTGGGATCAGCCAACTCGACTTTTTGCCATTGTCCCCACCGCCGCTGTCCTTGCAGCCGATCCCACTTTATCGCTCAGCAGTGATTTGGCGCTGACCTCGATTGAACAGGAACTCGAAGAGGTGAACACCTCGCTCGATGACCTCTTAGGTCACATTGCATGGCCCGACGATGTCGTCGGAGCAATCGTTGTAGTCGAGCGCATCGTTTTGCCACCAGATGCTTCAGAGCAACTACCTGATGACGATGATGAACACTTAATGGCCACAGTGGCGCAACACCCTGACCGTCGAGATGTGCGAATGGTGAGTGCTGTTTTACGCAGCGGTCACAATATGAACGCATTGCGTTATCGACTTCATGATGAACCAGATTCAGTTGCGATTGCCGCTGATCTGGTCCCGCAACTTAATGACGCGCTTTTAGCAACGTTTGCTTAAGGCTGCTCTCCGGTATTGGTGTCAAAGCCTGCGCCAATCCATTGACCAGTTCCACCAACCACGTTGACGACGTCATAGCCCTGTTGCTCTAGGAATGCGCATGCCTGTGCGGAGCGTCCACCGGCTTGGCAGACCATGTAGAGCGTCTGACTGCGATCAAGTTCATTCATTCGCACAGGAACAGTCGCCAGTGGCATCAAGACCGCAGTAGGAACGTGTCCACTGATGTACTCATCAGGTTCTCGAACGTCGACAAGAGCGACCGTTCCAACGATTTTGTGAAGTTCTTGAACTGAGATTTCCTTCTTCATGACACTCTCCTACTTCCCCGTACACGTAGGCAACGGCTTGCCTTGTGTGTAATTCTGAATATTTGTTATGCCTTCGGTCAATGTTTTCATTGGCGCAACTACAAGTCCACTAGGAATGTGTCCAACTACTTCATTGCAATTCGAATAAGGAGCTAGGAATAACGTTGCTCCGGCGTTGCGCGCACCAATCATCTTTTGGCCAATGCCGCCGATTGCTCCTACGTTTCCATCGGGATCAATGGTTCCAGTGCCTGCAATCTTCTTGCCGGCCGTCAGCGAGCCTGGCGTCAACATGTCGACGATGCCAATTCCAAACATTGTTCCCGCACTTGGACCACCAACACCATCAAGAGCAAACTTCACATCAAATTCAGCGCCATAAAGCGTCTCGACGCCAATGCCAACATAAGGCGTTCCTGCTTCATTCACCGCAGTTGTTGGATCATCGGTTCGCGCTGACGTGGTCACCGAAACATCAAGTGGCGAGCCACTTCGGACTACAGAAAAGACAAACGCCGTACCAACTGGCTCTGCTCGTACTGCAGTAACGACTTGTTCTGGTGACGCAACAGCAACACCATCGACTGCAACGATTTGATCCCCCGCGTGCAACTTATCGACCGCTGGTGAATTTGCAGTTACCGACGACACAACAACTTTTTCAGTAACGGGCTTACCGAGATATTTCATCGCTGCAGCCGTGGCATAACTTTGAGAAGAACTAAATGCTTCAGCATTCTGTTGTTGATTCTGTTGCGATGTTTGATTTTCGTTATAAAACATTTCGCGCGGAACAACACGGTCACTTTTTGATACCAGCGCCCATAGCGCCTGAGCAACACTCACGCCTTGTTCTGGACCACCGAATTCAGAAACGGTAGTCATATCAAGTTCACCGGTAGTTGGGTACGTCGGCGTACCCGTAATTGTGATGAGCGAATGTCCACCAAAGGAGCCAACAGTGTTAAAAACCGGACCTGGTTTAAGCACCAGATACGGCACCGGAATGAGCAGCGCCAGCCCTAAGACAACAGCGACGAAAGTGCTGAGTCCCCACCGAATGCGCATAGAACAATCCTTAACTTCTTACTTACTGTCCAGCGTACGGGAATCTTGCGAGAAACATTGTCCGCGCACAGCGCAACGCAGAATGACTCACACAACCTTTACTCAGGCATAGCCTTAAGTAGACAGAACTCCAGCACGATGGAGATCTGGCAAGAGAGGTTCACTGATGTCGATTCCTTTTGGCTTTAGCCCACATTCAGGCGATAACAACGACGACATGGCAAACATGTTCGAAACTATGGCCTCGATGTTGCGCGGCTCCTCCAGTGATTCTGCGGTGAATTGGGAATCGGCTCGCTCCGCTAGTTCCAAGGAGCTCGCCAAACTTGGTGATCCTTCCGTCAGTCCCGCAGATCACTCAGCAATTGTGCAGGCTGCTGACTTAGCCGACTTGTGGCTCAATGATGCGACCGTATTTCCTTCATCTGGAGCGCAATGCCAATCCATCACACGAGGTCAGTGGCTCGAATCAACATTTGATGCCTGGAAATCAATCGTTGAGCCAGTCGCCGATGGAGTTGCTTCAGCGATGACCGACATCTTGCCAACCGAACTTCCCGAAGGACCGATGGAGATCCCCGAAGAGTTACTCAGCGGACTTCCTCCGGAAGTTGCCGAGCAAATGAGATCGGTGCTTGGTTCCACAGATTTCGCCACGATGGCTGGACAAATGATGTCCATGGCTAAGTCAATGGGCGCAACCATGTTTGGAATGCAATTTGGTCAGGCTCTTGGCGCAATGTCGAGCGAAGTTTTGTCCACGAGCGACATCGGTATTCCTTTGGTGCCAAACGCAAAGCCATCACTCGTAAGCGCCAACGTTGATGCCTTCACGCAGGGCCTTGCGTTGGATGCAAACGATGTGCGGCTGTACATCGCATTACGCGAACTTGCCCACTTGCGATTGTTCGCTGCGGCACCTTGGCTTGCATCACAGATTCTCTCGAACATTAGCGAGTACGCACGTGGTGTAGCCATTGATACTGCACGAATTGAAGAAGCAGTTTCACAAGTCGATCCAAGCAACCCAGAAGCATTGAACGATATTCTTGGCGGAAACATGTTTGATGCGACTCGTACTGCCGAACAAGAATCTGCTCTCGAAAGACTCGAAGTGATTCTGGCTCTGGTCGAGGGATGGGTCACGGTTGTAGTGACGCACAGCGCGGGAAATCGATTGCCCTCAAGCACGTCACTTGAGGAAATGTTCAGACGTCGTCGTGCAGCTGGTGGTCCCGCCGAGAAATTGTTCGCGGGACTCGTGGGCTTAGAGATTCGGCCGCGACGAATTCGTGAAGCCGTAAGTTTGTGGCAAAAAATTGGCGATGCTAATGGCGTTGCCGAGCGTGACAACCTATGGAGTCATCCTGATTTGATGCCGCGTGCTGAAGATTTGGAAAATGCTGAAGCCTTTATTGCCGGTGATAGTTACGACCTAATGGCAGAACTCAATAAAGCTATCGAATCTGGATCGATTGACGATCCAGAAAATACTTAAACCCGATGTTGCTCAGCGTGCGCATAACCGGCAAGAAATGCGGATGCCCGCTCTAAGTCGTCAAATCGATTCATGAACTCGTAAAAGTTTTTGCTGTGATCAGGAACAACCAGATGAATCAGTTCATGGAGCAAAACGCAATCAATGACATAGCTTGGCATTTCTCGAAGGCGATGTGACAACCGAATATTTCCATCTGCCGGCGTACATGAGCCCCAACGTGAATTTTGATTTGTTACCCATCGAATCGACACTGGCACTCGATGTTGACCGATGACATCGTGATCTAAATATTTAGCCACTAATTGAGCAGCACGTTTTTCCAGATTTTCACGCGAAGATTCTTTTTCATCGCGCGCATCAAGCCTTCCAACGAGGTCCTTAACAAATTCATCAACATCGCGCTTTGACATACGTGCTGGAACAACAACGACAGTCTTCCCATTTTCACGAAATGCAGCCGCTGACTTCTTACGCCGACTACTTCGGCGCACTTCAACATCATCTAGATTCGTCTGTTGAATAACCAGTTCATTATCTGCGACTTCATCATCACTGTGATCGTCAACTAACTGCGAGTCATCAACTTCGCCGGAGGTAAGTTCATCCCACAACGACGGCTGCGAATGGGACTGAGTCACGTGTCAAGAATAAGCGACAGCCATCTGAAAAGAGTTGGAGCTCCACGCTCACCACGATTGCTCGTCCGCCTTCCCCTTGCGAACGTCAATGTGGTGCTCGAGAGCTCCAACGCGTTAGAACCTATTAGGAACAGCAGCATTGGCGCAAAGAAATTCGGGCATTCCGCAGGCAAGCTGTGGATGGATCTGGGGACGACTTGGGGAAAGTCTGGGTATAACTTGCCGAAAGTGGTGATAAACCTGGGGACAAGATTGGATACAACTTATTTTTATAGGGTTTTATCAGGTATTACGTTATCCACTTGCTGTGTGTAGAAAATAGTTTGCACCTGTGTACCGCCAGTCACAGGAGTACCAAACTTTGGCCGAATAACACATCACCGCTGTGGAACAACGACGTCGTACACAAGCACCAACGCGCATTCTCGCTTAATGACCACACTCTTTCTGCATCCCAATGTTCATGTGCTGGCACGCGACAATGGCGACATTCAAGTTGGAATCGACCCTCAATTCGCCATCGTGCTTCCGGTTTCGGCGCGTGAGCTTCTGTCCATGTGTAACGGGCAACATTCGCGTGCCGAGATCATCGCTCGATGTAGCAAAGGTGCGGAGAATGTCGAGCACATCATCAATACGCTCATCGCTCATCATCTCGTTGTCGAAAGCATGGCATTTTCGCCGCAGTATCCAATGAACGACCTCCAGCGAATGAATCACTTACGCGAAGTTAGTTGCACTCCAGAAGCGTCACAACGACGCAGCACGACTCATATCTCAATTTATGGAGCAGGACGACTTGGTACATCCATCGCAATGCTTCTGACATCCAGTGGATTTCCACATATTCGCATCCATGACGAATCACTCGTTACTGCACACGACGTCACGGCGTGGGGCGCGAGCCGAATTGATATAGGACAACGTCGTGATCGTACGTGTTCGCTATTAATGGAACGTGTGAACCGCGGAGCAGTCTTGCGCCAAATGCATCCACGCACCCAAGTCGCTACGAAGTTAGCGATTGTTGCAGTTGATCAAGGAGCTGATTGGCCATGGTTTGATCCATACCTTACTGATTCACTATTAGCCAGTAGTACTGCACATCTCATGGCCGTCACATCACATCAGTCTGCTCGATTTACTGGAGTCATTGAACCAGGGATTACTGGGTGTATCCGTTGCGATTATCACCGAACTGTGGATCGAGATTCTTCATGGCCAAAAATCACAGAACAACTTCGCAACCGAGCGTGTGCTGATCTGGCGCCAGCAAGTTTGCCAATTTATGTTGCCGCTCAAGTTGTAGGTGAAATCCACAAATGGATGAGCGGCGAACCTTCACAGGCGCGAGCCACACTTACACGCTGGCCCAATCTTGAGCGCACAAGTGAAAGCTGGGATCCACATCCAGCCTGTGGCTGCACATGGCAAGAAATCTAGAGTTTAAGATCCGTCAAGAATGGACTTGCCGTTCGATGAGCTTTGCCATCGGAATGACGAGCCTGCGACCACGAGAGGAACAATTGGTCCTTTGCACGCGTGACTGCCACATAAAAAAGTCGACGCTCTTCAAGATGTGCTGCTGGAGTTTTTGCTCGGTTAATTGGCAGCAGGCCTTCGCTTAAGCCAATGACAAAGACTGCGTTCCATTCGAGACCTTTGGCAGCATGAATAGACGCCAGTGTTACTGCATTGGCAGTTGGGGCATGTTCCATGTCATTGCGGGCATCGAGCATGGCAATAAAGTCGCGTAACGAACCGTCGGGATGAGTGTGCTGATAGTCATCAGCAAGGTCAACCAACGTATTAAGTGACTCCCACGTTTCTTGGGCAGAACGACCAGCATCCGGCATCGCCTTTTTCCAGCCAAGGCCGCTTAGAACATCGCGAACAACTGCGCCAACTCCGTTGTCAATTGATCCGGCTGAGGTAGCCCGCAGATTGAGGACAGCACCTTTTACTTCCGGACGATCAAAGAACCGCTCGGCGCCACGCAATGTGTAGGCAACTCCTCGATTACCAAGTTCCGCTTCAATTAAAGCCGATTGACTATTGACTCGGAAAAGTACCGCTATGTCTCGAGGGGCCGTGCCTTGGGTGATCAATTCAGAAATGCGATCAGCAACCTGCGCTGCTTCGAGCTCATCATGTGCGTATTTCTGGAGTGTGACTACTTGCCCTTCACCACGAGTTGATGTCAATTCAACTGAAGCTTGGCGACCAATGATTGCGTTCGCCACACGGATAATTGGCGCAGTGCTTCGATACGAATTACCTAACTCAAAATGTGAAGCATCGGCAAAGTGGCTCGTGAAGTTCGTCAGGTAATCCGACGTTGCACCCGAGAATGAATAGATTGTTTGTGCCGGATCCCCCACGACACACAGATCACGTCGATTGCCTAGCCAGAGTGTCAACAATTCAAATTGCGCGGGACTGACATCCTGAAATTCGTCAACTGTGAAGTACCGGTATTGACGACGCACTTGGTCCGCGACATCAGGGAAATTCGCCATGATCGCCGTCATGTTTAACAGCACGTCTTCGAAGTCCATTGCATTGCTGTCATCTAAAACACTGAGATATGCCTCGTACACTTTGGCAACAAGTTCTGGGGCAACATCGCTGCCATTGGTACGTTTGCCTGCAAGAACATGCTCGCGATAGGTACTGGGCGACATGATGTTGACTTTGGCCCATTCAATTTCGCTGGCCAGATCTCGAATCGTGTCTTGACCCGCTCCAAGCCCGCACAGGTTTGCGGCATCAGAAACAAATCGAAGTTTGCTCGGAATCAGAGTCGGCATCTGCTTATCGAAAACTTGGCCGTAAAAATAGCGCAATTGCCGAAGAGCAGCACTATGAAAAGTTCGTACTTGAACACCGCTGACTCCCAATGTGTTCAGGCGACTGCGAAGCTCACCTGCCGCTCGCGTCGTGAACGTGACTGCAAGCGTCTGGGTTGGTTCGTACACGCCGCTAGCTACGCCATGAGCAATGCGGTGAGTAATTGTGCGAGTTTTTCCCGTGCCCGCACCGGCATAGATAACTACTGGTCCAGACACACATTCGGCAGCAGCGCGTTGCTGGGAATCGAGTGCGGAAAGGATGGACACGACCCTATTGTCGCAACCAGCCCTGACATGGGCACGACTCGGCTATGGCTTAGAGGCCAAGCAGTTGCTTAACCTGACCAATGCTTGGGTTCGTGTGGGCACTGCCGTCTGGGAAAACCACCGTTGGAACGGTTTGGTTGCCACCGTTGACCTGCTCGACAAAGGCTGCCGACTCAGGATCTTGCTCGATATTGATTTCGCGGTAGGTGATGCCTTCACGGTCGAGTTGACCCTTTAAGCGCTGGCAGTAGCCACACCAAGGCGTGCTGTACATCGTCAATTGAGCAGTCATGAGAATTACTTCCTTGTCCATTCCGTTGGGATTGGCTTTCCATACCAATGTTGAATCAAATGGAAAGCAATTGTCGAATCGTTCGGCAACCGAAGTTCTTGTTTGATACAGGCAGCTTCGAATTCCTCTTTACTAAACCAGCGCACTTCAGCCATTTCAGCTTCCTCGCGAGCAAGTTCTGTTGATACAGCCGTTGCACGATATCCCAACATCAACGATGCAGGGAACGGCCATGGTTGGCTACCCAGATAAATCAGCGACGAGGGATCGACGTGCACTCCGGCTTCTTCAAAAACTTCACGCACAACGCAAGCCTCAGCAGATTCTCCTGCTTCAACAAATCCGGCGAGTGTCGAAAACCACCCTGGCTGCCATTCGTTGCGGCGGCCTAACAAAATTCGATCTTTGTCATCATTGACTGCTGCGATCATCGCTGGTTCGGTACGCGGGTAATGCTCGGAATTATCGGTTGGACAATGTCGCGCCCAGCCTGCTTGGACTACGAGCGTGGCAGTTCCGCATCGAGGGCAATACTTATGCGTGGCATGCCAAGAGTTCAACGCAACAGCCGCAATCGCCAAGCCGACGTCGCGTGAACTGAGCTGTGAACCAATTCCACGCAGGCTTAACCATGAGATCGCATCAAGTGAAGCAACGTCATTGACTAGAGCAATGTACGTGTGATCGGTATCAACACCTAGAAGCACGGCACTGTCACGAACTTGCTCAAGCGGCTCGCTAATCGCTGACGGTTTTACCCAGATCAGACTGACATCATCCGTGACAGGAACATTGCCTTCTTGCACAACCAAAATACGTGTGGAGTCACTTGCCCATGCGTCAGTGAGCCAATTGGCGTTTGAACGCATGCCGGCCGCGCGATCGGTATCGAAACGAGCAAGCGGCAGGTCGGAAATTAACTTCACACCTTTACCTTATGGGCATAGCGCCTACTCGGCTGATCGAGGATTGCACAGTAAATACACATCGTTAAGCCAACAAAATTCTTAGATGAGATCCTGCAATCCATCCAGATCAATGTCTTGGTCAAGTTTTTCGATGTGATTGTGTCCTACAAAATAGAACGCCGCATCGATTGCTGAAATGTCGATTCCCATTACTTGAGCCCAAGCATTTCGATAAATGTGTAGCTGAAGATGATTTGCCGAACCCGGAGCGCCAGTTTTCCAGTCAATGACGGTCCACCGATTTGCGTCGTTAGCGTCGTCGAGTGAGCCCGCAAACACAGCATCAATGCGGCCACGCCAGGTTCGTCCAGCGACGACGAGGGCAAATGGGGTTTCGAGATCATGAGGCGTGCGACCTGCAAACGGCCCCGACTCGAAAGCAGCTTTAAGCCCAGCGAGATCGTCATCTGAATAGATTTCAGTGTCAGATGAACCTGGCAACGAATCAATATCAAACAAGCCACGTTGCCCATAGAAGTCTTCGACCCACGCGTGGAACGCTGTTCCGCGATCAGCTGCTGAGGATGCTTGACGAGGCATCGGCCGAACTAGCGCGCGCAGGAACGCCTGTTCGTCTGCTTTTAGTTGCATGACTTGGCTTGCCGACAGACTTTTAGGCAACCGCACTGTGCGTTCGTTCTTATTGAGCACGTTCACTTGATTCATCAACGCCTCAATGTCTCGATCCCACGAAGCAACCGTGGCACGGTCAGAATCCGAGAGCTGTAGTTCCTGTTCATTGACTGTCGCAACGTAAGCAGCCTGTTGATGAAGTTGCGAAATAACTACTTCACCAAGCACAGGCGGCCAAGTTGGACTGATGCGATTTTCAAGCGCAGGATTCTTGCTGCCTTTTTCGGGCTTGTGGATCCACAAGACTTCCTGCGTCGCGAAATTCTTCATCGTTTCCAGAAATGGACTTGGACCTCGAACAAGTTGTTGTGTTGGCCCCCACCACGACGAACTGGCAATCACCAGTTTTTGTGCACGAGTAACAGCCACATACGCCAAGCGGTCTTCGTCAACTTCTTTAACCGTTCGCACATGGTGCTTGTGGCTTTCGAAATCGTCTTTAATTGTGTCGATTGATTGTGGAAATGCAATCAGATCAGGATGTTGGTCGCTGTGCATGTAATGTGGCGGAACCACAAATGCGTTGGTTGGCCAATATTTTTCGGGATTCGTGCTTGGAAATATCTTGTTAGTCACGCCAGGAATTGCAACAACTGGATATTCCAAACCTTTAGATTTGTGAATCGACATCACTGTCACAGCATCACCGAGAACAGGCAACTCAGCGTCAACCGAACCGTTAAATCGATCGCTGTCATTGATGTATGCCAAGAATGCGTGAAGCGACGAGTCGCCATCAAGACTTCGAAATGAGCCAGCCAGATCGAGCAGCATCGCGAGTCGATCAAATCGCGAGGCACCAGACTTCGTGGTTCGAGACAGTGCCTCAACACCAATTCCGGTCGTGCGAATTACTCGACCTATCAAGTCAAGAGCGGATTCTCCCGAGAACTTACGGAGCTCGCGCAACTCGTTGGCCAACTCATTCATTCGCACAATAGCTTGCGCGGAATAGCCCGCATCAGAATCTGAAGCTAACTCGATGGCATCCAGCAAACTCACACGATCGGCGCGATCAACACTTGCAATTTCCATTTCAAGTTGTTCATCAATCGGCATTGTTGAGGTATCTACGCGTTGAATTGTCTGAGCTTGTGCTGCAGCACCTAGACGAGCCAGATCGCGTGCTCCAAGTTGCCAACGAGGTCCCATCAAAATACGAACAATCGATGGGTTTGCAGTTGGATCAGCAATCGCTTGCAAATAACAAATGACATCACGGACTTCAGGCAGATGTAAGAGCGCACCTGCATCAGCGACTTGAACAGGAATATCCCTGCGCTCAAGCTCAGTTACGTAGGCATCAATTTCTTTGTTTTCGCGAACGAGGATCGCAATGTCTTTCAACGCCGTCGACTTAGTTGCCTGTTCAATCTCGTCGCCAATCCAACGAACTTCTTGCGCGAACGTACTATGCAAAGCGATGTGAACATCACCAGCTGGTAAATCTTCACGACCCTGCTTCAATTCTTTAATCTCCGGATGCAGGCGTCGTAAGCGTTCGCTCAAACCATTCGCCGTGTCGAGAATTTTGCTTCCCGAACGACGATTGAGCGTCAGATAATAAAGGTGCGAAGGCTCGGCCTTACCGTTGCGAATAACAGGAAAGTCAGTCGGAAACGAACTCATGTTTGAGATTTCGGCGCCACGCCAACGATAAATTGCTTGGCACGGATCTCCAACAGCCATAACACTGTGACCATCGCCAAAGAGCGCTTGTAGCAACTTCTTTTGCGACACCGATGTGTCTTGATATTCATCAAGTAACACAACGTGAAATTCATCCTTGAGCATTCGACACATGTCAGGCGAAGCCAGTGCTGCCTTGGCCGCTAACCGAATTTGATCTGAATAGTCGATAACATCGTGTGCGATTTTGTTTTCGCGAAACTCGATGAGTAGTTGTGCCAATGCAATGCGCTTGGTCGAGGCATCGAGCATGCGTTCGTGATCAGATTCAGTGATTTTTTCGGCACTGAATCGTGCTATCCGTTCACGTTCGCCGGTAATCACAGTATCGGGCTCAACAAAATAGTTGGCCATGTTTTCATCAAACTTCATCAGTTCTGTCACTGCGGTGTACGGCGAATAGCCGACGCTTCCCAAATCGATCTGAGTATTCGTCACCGTGCGAAACGCTAGCTGGTATCGCAATGCATCGACAACAACTCGGGCGTCAGGTTCAAGCCCAAGTCGAAGAGCGTGTTCTTTTAGTAACCAAGAACCGAAGGCGTTATAGGTCGAGATGACTGGCTCGCCAAGATCATCATGATTCGTTGGACCATGAACATATTCGAGCGCTCGGCTTAAGTTTTCGCGCACACGAGTCATGAGTTCGTTTGCGGCTTTTGTGGTGAAAGTGAGACCCAAAATACGATCAGGTTGCACTGCACCGGTCATGATGAGCCATAACACTCGAGCCGCCATCACAGTGGTCTTACCGGTTCCAGCGCCAGCAATAATCATTGCTGGTTCCATCGGAGCCATGATGGATTCCCATTGTTCGTCACTTGGGGTAAATCCAATGATGGCGCACAATGCTTCTTGCGCATTTTTTGTATCAAGCATTTAAAGCACCTGTCGCCCTTCACTCATCGCAGGACAAAGGAAACGAACTGCACATGACTTACATGAATCGGTGACATTAGTTATGTAGTTCTCGGCGGCGATGATTCGTGCTGCAGCAGCAAGGCGCTGTTCCATCGAGACTTTGCTCTTTGAATCGTGCGCACCAACTGGGACTTGCAAAGTTAATGGCATCTCGCCTGTGTCACCCTCGGCATGTCGCAATTGAACCAACGCGGAAGCGATAACGGGCTGATCTTGAGTCAGTCGTTTTCGCTCTTCGCCGACAAAGTACTCGCCGTTTTGTAGCAAAAACGAATACAGCGCGAGTTGAATATTCTTTGGTAAGTCATTTCCTTCTGGCGTTTTTTTGCCAGTCTTGTAGTCAAAAACCACCACACCATCAGAACGAAATTCGATTCGATCGGCGTAGCCAACAATTGACACTTCGATCGTACGAGGCTCAACACCAGGTGAGGTGTACGTCACTGGCGTCGTCACAGTCATTTTTGTTTCAGTCAAATTGTGAACCTCGCCGCGACTCAGAAGCCAGGCAAGTAGTCGCTTCGACACTTGATGAGCTTGGTCTCGCTGATAATCGCGCTCCCATGCCGCTTCGTAACCAAGCCCCGGCCAGAGTCGATCTAGATGCTCATCAATCGCAGCGATATCAGCTTCTAGTCGTCCCGTTTCAATCCCTTCGGCAATCGCATGGATTACTGATCCAAACAACATGCTGGTGCCCTTGTCAGTGGAAGCCTGAACTTCGCGCTCAAGGAACCAGCGCGCAGGGCACTGCTCGATTTTTTCTACGGTCGATGCAGATAGATGAATAGGTTCGCGTGGTGCTTTGTCATTTGTTGTCACTGAACGCATTCCCCACCAGCGCGATGGATGCGCAGTGGCAAACATTGGAACGCCAGATGCGGCCAGTTGCGCCAAGCGATCTCCGGCAACACGTTTCAGTGACTCGCTGGATTCAGGATCTGCCAAAGTTGCACGAAGTTGTGCCACGACACCGTCTGCGTTGAGAGGACGACGCGGGCGACCAACAACATGTTGGGCGTTGATGTTGAGTGCGCGTTGAATATCTAGGACAAAGCGCGAGACGGTAGTTCCAGTTTCTGGAATCGCATTATCAACAGCAGTGATGAGCAGCTCACTTTGTGCACGGGTCACGGCAACGTAGAACAGTCGTCGCTCTGCTGCCAAGATTTCACGGACCGTTTGTGGCATCAGGACTTCACGATCGCCTATTCGGTCTGCTTGCAGCAAGGTTTGTGGAACTCGCAGGTTCGGCCAGAGGTCTTCTTGGGCAGCAGCAACGATCACAAACGGCCATTGCAAACCTTTGGCACGATGCGCCGTTAGGAGACGCACAGTGTCATTACGAATATCGTTTTCAGCAAGGGTCTCGGCAGGAATCTGTTGGGCTTCGATTTCATCTAAGAAAACAGTTAAGTCGCGAGTGCCGCGACGGGACACAAATCGATTGGCTTGATCAAACAGTGCACAGATCGCATCAAGGTCTCGATGAGCTCGTTGACTTGTGCCACCAAAACCTAAAGCGTTGCGCTGTAGTTGTTCAGGCCATGACGTGCCTTGCCAAATGTGCCACAACACTTCGTGTGGCGTCGCGCCTGAACGCATTGATCTTCGAGCATCGGCAATCAAGGTTCCTAGCGCAGTTACAGCTGTGGTCGTAGCAGCCAAAGAAGGTTCACTTGGCATCTCGACCGAAATAGGGTCGCGCACAGCATCGGCAATCAGCCACTGTGATGGTCGCGGTACTCGCTCGTTAGTGCGATCGACGCTGCGCAAATGTCGACCAAAACGGCGAAGATCAATTGGATCTAGGTTGGCCAGCGGACCAGTAAGTAATGTATTGACGACATCGGCTGAGAGAAATTCGGCGTTATCAACGGCACGTAGCATCATGATGAGTGGCGCAACAGCTGGATCTTGATGCAACGGGATTTCATCCTGAGCAACTTCGACCGGAACTCCAGCAGCAACTAAAGCCCGATACACAGCAGGCAACGACACCACAGCGCTTCGCACGATGACAGCCATATCCGACCATGGCACGCCATCGTTGACATGCTTGCGAGTAATGATGTCAGCGATGTGACTTGCTTGAGCACCGTCGGAGTCATACGTCTTGATGTGGACTAGCCCAGCGTTTTGCGAACTGCACACTGGCGAGCGGTGTCGAAAAATATCGGCCTCATCGAAACCGGGAGGCACTCGATCCCCAATCACTGCGCTGGCAGCACTTCGAATAGTTGTACCAAAGCGACGGCACGAGCTAAGGACTACGTCAGTAATGCGCTCGCCATAAATACCAGCGAAGTCGTCTTTGAAGTTTCGAATGCCAGATTCGTCAGCGCCACGAAAACCATAGATTGCTTGATCGACATCGCCAACAACAACGAGTGTGGTGTCAGGTGTCACCATCATCTTGAGCAATGACACTTGTCCCGGATCTGTGTCTTGGTATTCGTCAACATAGATTGCTTTAAATGTTGAATTCAAGTACTTGCGAACTTCAGGTTCTTGGGCAAGCAATACTGCGCGGAAAATGAGTTCGCTGTAATCAATGACCTGCTCGAAACCAAGGACGTCGAGATATTCGTCCATGAACTTTCCGATTTCAATCCACAGTGGACGATCGGATGTTGCGCCAAGTTCGCTGAGCTCGGTTGGGTCCATTAATCGTGACCGTGTTTGTGCCATGACTGCACGGATCTCTTCGGCCAGGCCACGAGTGCCTAATGCTGGAGAGAGTTCGTTCGGCCAGTTCAGTCGACCATCTTTAACAGCCTCGAGAAATAAAGTTTGAGCGCGAACTTGTTGTTCTGGACCAGAGAGCAATCGAGTTGCAATTTCATAAGCTTCGTTTTCCGCAAATTTGCGAAGCAACGCATAACAAAATGAATGGAAGGTGCTGATCGTTGGAACAATGCCACCACCAACCGCAGTTGTCACTTGATCGCGCCATTCCAAAGCGGCCTTGCGACCAAACGTAAGACCCAGCACTTGATGTGGATGTAACGCATCGTCGCCGGAAATACGTTCGGCCATTGCGGCTACCAGGGTTGTGGTCTTGCCAGTTCCAGGCCCTGCGAGAACTCGTAACGCGCCATCTCGGTGTGCGACGACCGCGCGCTGTTGCTCGTCAAGTATTGGCGCCACATAAGGAGCAAGTTCGCTGGAATCAAGAATTAACGATGTCATCGGGACTATTCCACCATGCCCTACTGACAGATTGGCTTGGGTCCTACCAATTACCCGCGGTCAATTAGGCAACAATGATGCGGTTATTAGTCAACGGCTATCAGTGTCGGGCAAGATTAGGTAAGGATCCGGATCGAAAGAAAGGCACTATCTCGTGTCTGCACTGTCATCAACGCTGGTGATTGAAGATGCCGTGCTTAAACGCCGCCTTCGTCGCCCTGGTGACCTTGCCCGATTCGCATCAGCCATTCTTGCAATTGTCGTAGTCACACTGCTCGGCTTCATCGCGCAATCTACGACGTCAGGCATTGATCAAGACATCACACACGGTGCACATCGGCTGCCCTCTGTATTGCTCGTTGCAGCAAGTTTGGTCAGTGGATTTGGCGCCTTAATGTTGCCAGCGATCGCCACTGCTGACCTTGTCGTTCGACGTCGCACACGACAACTGATTGAATCCATCGGAGCATTCCTCGCATCCATTATTTTTCTCACGGTTGCCGGTTGGGCCATAACAAAATTTGGTAACGATCGGTTTATCGCAGTGTTTGCTGGCAGTGCCAAAAATGTTGATACCGTGCCCTTCAACATCATGCTTGGTGGTCTAGCAGGGTTTAGTACTGTGGCACGTTTGATGTCTCGTTCGCGCTGGTCGACTGTCACTCTTGTTGTACTTGGATCAATCGCGCTTTCGGACATCATCAGCGGTGGCATCACAGCTGCTGGTCTTGGTGTTTCCGTACTCACTGGTTGGGCAATTGGCTTACTCATCCGCTATTTGCTGGGCACTGACACAACGCGACCAAGTGGCCACGAGATTGCACAAGCCGTAGCAAACATCGGTCATCCGCTGACGTTATTGCGCGCAGCAGAAGTGCTCGAGGCTGGTCGTCGGTATGACGCCACCGGTACTGATGGCCAGCGACTTGAACTCATCGTGTTGGACCGTGACCTCGAAGGCGCCGGGCTTGCTCAATCCGTTTACCGATCATTGCGCTTGCGTGACGATCCAGGTGGCGCAGGAACGTCCATGCGCCGTCGCTTGGATCGCATTGCGCTCAACAGTTGGGCTATTGCCACTGCTGGCATTAATACGCCTCATCTAATTTCAGTCGCTGAAGTTGGACCCGACGCTGCGGTGCTTGTTTTCGAACACATCGCAGGACGAAGTTTCTCGCAGATCACTCCAACAGTTGGAGACGCTGAACTGGCCGGCGCATGGGACATCATCCGCGATCTGCAAGATGCACGCATCGCACACCGAGCCTTAATCTCCGACAACCTCATGCTTGGCCAAGATGGTCGGGTGTACATCCAAGGGATGGAAGAAGGCGTGATTGCAGCCTCCGATGTGCTGCTTCGGATTGATCTTGCCGAAGCGCTTTGCACAATGGCGATGTTGTCGTCACCGGAACGTGCCATCGAAGCAGGTCGCGTTGTGCTTGGCGATGCAGGAATCGCACGCGCGCTTCCCGCACTACAACCCGTAGCCCTCAGCGCAACTACTCGAGAGCTCGTTCGTCACAACAAAGACTTGCTGAGCACACTTCGCAATGCACTTGTAGCTTTACTTCCCGAAGGCGAAGTCGAACATGTCGACATTGAGCGCATCAAGCCAAAGACTTTGCTCACAATTGCTGCAGGAACACTTGCTGGCTACCTCGTCTTGAGCCAACTTGCATCGGTAAATCTCGTACATCTATTTAGTTCAGCTGACTTGCAATGGGTACTTATCGGTTTGGGATTTTCAATCAGTACCTATGTGGCGGCAACAATTGCATTGATCGGCGTTGTCCCGGAGCCACTGAACTTCTGGAAGACGTTCCAAGCTCAGTGGGCAGCATCTTTTGCCACGCTCGTTGCGCCGCCAACTCTGGGCTCGGTGGCAATTAACGTACGGTTCTTGTCTCGGCAAGGCATGCATCGAGCGCTAGCTGGCGCAAGCGTTGCGGTCTCGCAGGTGATGACAGCATTGAGCCACATTTCGTTATTGCTTATGGCGTTGATCGCTGCAGGTACATCTAGCGATTTTGCATTTCGTCCACCAAAGACTGCCATCACGGTTGCAGTAGTAGTTGCTCTCATTGCGTCCTTACTGGCAACAATTCCTGCTGTTCGCAAGTGGGCATCAGCGCGCATCACGCCAATTGTTGCCCAAGTTGTGCCACGAATGTCATCACTGGCAAACCAGCCTGCAAAACTCGGTGCTGGAATTGTTGGCGTCTTGATGCTCAATGTTGGTTACTGCATGTGTCTCGTTGCTTCAGTGCGTGCCTTCACGCCCGAATCATCAATTCCAGCGATCTCGTTGGTGTACCTCGCCGGTTCGGTTGTTGCACAGGCTGCACCAACTCCTGGTGGACTCGGTGCTGTCGAAGCAGCAATCGCTGCTGGCCTGACAGCAACGGGCATCGACGGTGGAACTGCGGTTTCGGCAACTCTGCTTTTCCGCGTATGGACATTCTGGATGCCGACAATTCCGGGCTGGCTTGCCTTTAATCATTTGCAACGCACCGGCGATCTGTAGGCAATAAAAATGCTGGCAATCTTTTTTAGATTGCCAGCATTTTTTAATGTCTTAGTACGAAGGTTTCTCCGGCTCGATTTGAGATACCCATGCAAGGACACCGCCACCAACGTGAATGGCGTCCGAGAAACCGGCACCTTTAGCAACAGCTAGTACTTCAGCCGAACGACCACCTGACTTGCAATGGAAAACAACTTGCTTGTCCGTAGGCAGTTTCGTGAGTGCATCGCCCATCAAGAATTCATTCTTTGGAATCAACACAGAGCCTGGAATGCTGACGATGTCATATTCATTTTGTTCACGAACATCAACGAGCAAGAAGTCGCGCTCGCCGCGCTCACGTTCAGCCAACATGTCTGCGAGCTGGCGAACGTTGATCGTCGAATCGACAATTGCGTCTTTGGCTTCATCAGAAACTGCACCACAGAAGTAGTCATAATCAATCAACTCAGTAACTGTTGGATTAGGTCCACAAATTGCGCAGTTCGGATCTTTGCGAACTTTGATTTTGCGATATGACATTTCGAGGGCGTCGTACACCATCAACGATCCAACGAGTGGCTCTCCGATTCCGGCAAGTACTTTGATAGCTTCGTTAACTTGGATTGAACCAATCGAGGCACACAGAACTCCAAGCACGCCACCTTCGGCACACGATGGAACCATTCCTGGAGGTGGTGGTTCTGGGTACAGGCATCGGTAGCACGGACCGTATTCAGACCAGAACACTGAGGCTTGGCCATCAAAGCGATAGATGGAACCCCAGATGTATGGCTTGTTCAGCAACACACATGCGTCATTAACCATGTAACGAGTAGCAAAGTTATCCGTGCCATCAACGATCAAGTCATACTGACTAAAAAGTTCCATGACGTTGTCGTTATCAAGACGAGTTTCATGCACGTTCACTGTGATCAGTGGATTGATCTCGCGAATGCTCTCGGCCGCACTAACGGCCTTGGACTTTCCGATGTCGCTTTGACCATGGATGATTTGACGCTGCAAGTTGGACTCATCAACAGTGTCGAATTCAACGATGCCGAGCGTGCCAACTCCAGCAGCGGCCAAGTACATCAATGCTGGACTTCCTAAGCCACCTGCTCCAACACAGAGCACCTTTGCATTCTTCAAGCGCTTCTGGCCGTCCATGCCAACGTCCGGAATGATGATGTGGCGACTGTACCGGCGCACTTCGTCAACGGTTAGTTCGGCGGCTGGCTCAACTAGTGGTGGCAGTTTCGTCATAGGAACTCCTTGAATGTCTCTTGACCTATCCAACCGCGAATCCATGAATTCTGTTCCCGCCCTGACAGCAGGTGGACAGTTATCGCAAAGGCTTTGCAGTCTTGAACATGATATTGCTGCCAACAACTCAGTTCCAAACGCGTAGTGTTGACGCCATGGAACAAGCAGCCCCGATCTATCAGATCGTGACCATCTCGAGTACTGACGAACGCCGCGAGTTGCTGATGGATGCGGCATTAGAAGTCTTTACAGAAAAAGGTTTCCATTTCGCATCAATGGATGATGTGGCTGCTCGCGCTGGCGTCAGCAAACCAATTGTGTACCAATACTTTTCAAGTAAACACGAGCTCTACATGGGCATTCTTGATCAAAGCGTCGAGAATTTGATCGCCGGTATTACCGAGGTGATCTCGCAAGAAACCGACAACCGCAAACGGGTTGAAGCAGCAATCGCGTTCTATTTCGATCGCGTTGAAGCTGCCGATAACAGCTACCGCCTTATCTTCGAATCTGATTTCACTACCAATGCTGACGTGCGCGCCCGAGTCGATGAATTCATTTCGCAATTAGCCCGCATCATTGGTGCAGATATCTCCCGAGAGACGGGCCTTTCTTCTGCAGAAGCAAATATTCTGGCCGGCGCACTAGGCGGTATGGCACAAGCAGGTGCATGGCGCTGGATTAACTTGGGACGACCTATTCCCAAAGAAAAAGCGGTTCGAGGAATCACCTACCTAGCGTGGACCGGACTGAGCCAATTTCCGACTCACGGTCGATAAAGTTTCGCCGACAGCGCACTGCCGAGGCACAGGCCAATTTCAGGACATAGAGTTACACGTAGCACGTGAACATCTCGTTGGAGGAATCATCATGGAAGTACGCATCGGAATTACTCAAGCTGCTCGCGACGTAGTCCTCGAAAGCAACGAATCTCCTTCAGCGATCTCGGATCAGGTTGAAAAAGCTATTGCTAGCAGTTCACTGTTGAAACTAACTGACGACAAAGGCCGCACAATTGTGGTTCCTGGCGACAAGATTGCTTTTGTTGAGATCGGCGCCCAAGCTGCTGGTCGCGTCGGCTTCGCTAGCTAAGACGCAAGACCCAAGGCGTCCATACGACGCGAGTGCGCCACAGTTAAGCGATTAACTAAACCACTCAGTTGCTCTGCAGTTTGCGGATCGCGGGCCGACTGTACGAAGAGTTCTTGCAAGGCTGGTCGACTCGAAGCAACCATTGACGCTTGACTAATCATTTCACCCATCATGCGTCGACCCCACAAAGCCAATCGGCCAGATACTTTGGGATCTGATGCAATGGCATCACGCAAGCGATTTACGGCAAATTCAGTTTGGCCGACGTCAGACAACACGTCATTCACAATCGCTGCGGTTTCTTGATCAAGGTGAATTGAAATTTCGCGATAGAAATCAGCAGCGATGCCATCGCCAACATAAGCCTTGAGTAATCCTTCAAGCCAATCGCGTGGTGCGAGATTGTTGTGAAAATTGTCGAGTACTTCAACGAATGGCGCCATGGCATCAGCGGGGTCGATGTCATTGCGAGTTAGGTACTGAGAAATTTTTTCGTAGTGACGAAATTCCGCGTCGGCAAATGCAGCCAGAGCAATTTTGTCATTAAGCGTTGGAGCCATTGAGGCATCCGCGGCAATGCGCTCAAAGGCGACAAGCTCGCCATAGGCAAGGACGCCAAGAAGATCTTTAACTGCAGGAGTGGTCACGACGCACAAGGCTATGCCAATAAGGCGGTACTATGGAAGTGCACCGCGCAGTTACGCGGTTTTTTAATGAGAAATAGACCTGAGGTGCCCCATCGCTACCTTCGCCGAACTCGGTGTTCCAGAAGCCATCTGTAGCTCGCTTGCTGCCCATGGCAAGACTGATGCGTTCCAAATTCAAGAGCTAACCCTTCCGCTTGCCATGCAAGGCAAAGATCTGATTGGCCAAGCCAAGACTGGAACTGGCAAGACTCTTGGCTTTGGTATTCCGCTACTTACTCACATCACCTCGCCAAAAAGCGACGAATGGGCAACTTTCAAGAACGCTGGAAAACCACAGGCGCTTGCCGTTGTTCCCACTCGTGAACTTGCTGTTCAGGTAGCGCAGGACCTCACCGAGGCTAGTGAAAATCTTGGCATCCGCATTCTTGGTGTCTACGGTGGCAAGTCATACGAACCTCAAATTGAAGCACTCTCAAATGGCGTTGAAGTAATTGTTGGTACACCGGGTCGTTTGATTGACTTGATGAAGCAACGTCATCTTGATCTGTCTGCAGTCAAAGTTCTTGTTCTTGACGAAGCTGACGAAATGCTCGACATGGGATTTTTGCCTGATGTCGAAACTCTGGTCAGCAATTTGCCAAGCACGCGACAAACAATGTTGTTCTCGGCAACTATGCCTGGTCAGATTGTTGCGCTTGCTCGCCGCTACATGACTCAACCAACTCATATTCGCGCAGTTGATCCTGATAACGATTCGTCAATTGTTGACACGATCGAACAACATGTCTGGCGCGCTCACCAAATGGATAAGCCAGAACTTGTTGCCCGTGTACTTCAGGCCGAAGGTCGCGGACTCACCATGATCTTTTGTCGCACTAAGCGCGTTGCAGGATCGTTAACTGACGATCTACTTGCACGTGGCTTTGCTGCGGCTGCCGTCCATGGTGATCTTGGTCAGGGCGCGCGCGAACAAGCACTTCGAGCATTCCGTTCTGGCAAGGTCGATGTACTTGTCGCAACCGACGTTGCGGCACGAGGTATCGACGTTGCAGACGTCACTCATGTGATCAACTACGAATGTCCTGACGATGACAAGACGTATGTGCACCGTATTGGTCGAACGGGACGTGCTGGAAACAGCGGTGTTGCGATTACGTTGGTCGATTGGCAAGACACAGCTCGCTGGCAAATGATTAACCGCACATTAGGCCTGCCGTTTAATGATCCCCTTGAAACTTATTCTTCGAGCGAGCATGTTTATGCAGGTCTGAATATTCCTGCTGGCGTGACTGGAAAATTGCCGCATGCTGCACAAACACGTGCGGGCTTGGATTCTGAAACACTCGAAGACTTGGGAGGCGCTAAGCCTCGCAATAAGAAGCCAGCCGGACAGGCCAATCGAACATCAGGCTCGAAGTCTGGTGGAAATCGCACAAGTAATTCGCGTGGCAACAAGTCGACGGAAAAAGCACCTGCACAAGAGTCTGCAGATTCGGCAAAGACTTCGGCTCCGAATCGTCAGCGCACCCGCACGCGCCGTTCGCAAGGTGCTAGCGAGCAATAACTCCGGTGCTGGCTTCGCGCCAGACATCACGTAGAACGCCTTCTAAATAAGCCTGAGCTTCTTTATTGGTCATTGTGCCCAGCACCTCAGGAGGCACTGGCTTACCGACTCGCAGGCGTACAACTGGTACTCGGAATACACCAGCCAAACCTTGCAGGATGCTCTTTGCCACTGAGCCGCTTCCCAGCTTGCGGCTATCGTGATGTGCCATTGGAATGACAGTGACGTTGCCCGACTTGGCTAATCCAATTGCTCCAGGTCGCCACGTACGCGGCGATGCGTCCTCGTTGATTTTGACGTCGCCTTCGGGATAGATCAAAACACATTCGCCATTTTTCAACGCGGCAAGAGCAGTGCGATACGCAGCTCGTCCATCAAATTGATCAACAGGAATTAGTCCGCTGTCCGTACACACTTGGCGCGCTACTGGAAAATCCCAAATGTCTGAGGTTCCTATTGGACGAATGTGTCGACGATGAGTGCATTCGCCCTCACACGGTCCATCAGCCGTAAAACCCATGTTGTGCAAAGTGCCAAGAACCACGATGACATCGACAACAGTTGTGTGGTTAACCACGATCACAGCAGGACCGGGTCGATCAAGCACACCAAGATTAGAACGACCGTACACAGATACACGACACACTCGCTTACCAAGTGTGCCTAAGAATGTGCCGGGGCCAACCATCAGTTCTCCGAATTAAAAGTAGACGTTCGTTGTAAGCCTGCCGCGCGACCTTTAGACGAGATAACGAGTGCCATCTTGCGCGAGGCTTCATCAATCATTTCGTCACCGAGCATCACGGCGCCACGTGCACCACCAGAGGCGGAGGTGTGAAAATCGTACGCATCAAGAATCAGTTCGGCGTGGTCATAGTCAGCTTGGCTCGGCGAAAAAATTTCATTCACGATATCGACCTGATCTGGATGCAATACCCACTTGCCGTCAAAGCCCAACGAAGCAGAACGTTGTGCGGCACGACGCAATCCATCAAGATCGCGAATTCCTAGGTATGGTCCGTCGATAACTTGCTTTCCAAATGCACGACCAGCCACAAGTAATCGCATCAAGACGTAATGGAATGCGTCGCCCTCTGTATATCCCGAGGGTTGTTCCCCAACGACAAGTGACTTCATGTTGATGCTCGCCATGAAATCTGCTGGACCAAAGATTAAGGACTCCAAGCGATCGCTAGCAGCAGCAATAGTTTCTACGTTGACTAACCCAAGAGCATCTTCGATTTGTATTTCGAGTCCCAACGCACCAATTTCGAGACCATTTGCCGCTTCTAGTTCAGCAATCAACTGATCGACTTGAACCAACTGAGCAGCCGTTTGCATCTTGGGAACCATGATGCAGTCAATGACTGAACCCGCTTCATTAATCACACGAGTGATGTCGTCACGAAACCACTTCGAGTCCATGGCGTTGACACGCACGGAGAGCACCCGATCCCCGTAGCCACCTTCGAGCGCAGCAGCAATCACATTGTGGCGCGCTTGGTCTTTAACGAGTGGCGATACGGCGTCTTCGAGGTCGAGAAATAGGGCATCCGTAGCAAGGCCTCGGGCTTTGTCCAGCATGCGAGGATTGCTGCCGGGGACCGCAAGGGTCGAACGCCGTGCTCGCATTACTGCCATTTATTGCTCCTTTTTCAGAATTAGCCTACGCCAGCGGTCAATTTCACTAGCAAATTCGCGATAACCTGCCTATGTGACGACATCAACGACCCGCATCTATCTGGCCCGACTGGCCGGTACCGCAGTGTTTGACCCTGCTGGTGACCAAGTAGGCAAGATTCGCGATTTTGTCGTGTCAGCTCGGTTTTCAGGTCGGGCTCCTGCAGTTCTTGGCGTCGTTGTTGAAGTGGCACCACGTCGACGCATCTTTGTTCCAATGACACGAATCACTGCGATTGATCCAGGATCTGTCGTCGCCAGTGGAACTGTCAATCTTCGTCGCTTCGAGCGTCGCAACGGTGAGAAACTCGTTATCGCCGAGTTGTTAGATCGCCGAGTATCCCTAACTGTTGGTGGCGAAAAAGTTTCAGTCGAAGACATCGCAATGATTCAGAACCGAACCCGCGAATGGGAAGTCGCTCGACTCTTCGTTCGAAAAGCAGGTTCGGCATTCGGACGCCGCGGTGCAACGGTCACTGTGGACTGGAATGAAGTCACAAGTTTGTTTGACGAAGGCGATGTTCAAGGCGTTGACCAACTTCTCGCTTCCGTTGAAACGATGCGCCCTGCCGACTTAGCAAATCTCATTCAAGAACTTCCATCGAAACGACAGCTTGAACTTGTCAGCGGTCTTGACGTTGAAAAACTTGCAGACGTTTTCGAAGAACTTCCTGAAGATCTTCGAGTTGAAATCATGAGTGCCATGGGCATCGAGCGTGCAACTGACGTGCTTGAAGAAATGGATCCGGACGATGCCGCTGACTTGCTCAGTGAATTGCCTCCAGAACAAGCCGAAGAATACTTGGACGCCATGGAGCCTGAAGAAGCTGAAGATCTTCGTCGTCTCTTGGCGTACGACGATTTCAGTGCCGGTGGCATGATGACGACCGAACCGATTGTGATGTCACCTGATGCCACAGTCGCTGAGGCATTGGCTCGAGTGCGAGTTCCTGAACTCTCCCCCGCGCTTGCATCCCAGGTTTATGTCGCTCGTCCTCCGCTTGAAACACCAACTGGTCGTTATGTGGGAGTCGCACATGTGCAACGTCTGCTGCGCGAACAGCCTTCGGCGCTCGTATCAGCAATTTTGGATACTTCCCTTGAACCAATAGGTCCAGGGGCGCCATTAACCCAAGTAGCGCGGTACTTTGCGACCTACAACTTGGTGGCATTGCCTGTTGTAGACGAGAATGATCATCTGATCGGCGCTGTCACAATCGACGACGTCATTGACCACATGTTGCCGGAGGACTGGCGAGAAAACGAGATAGACGAGGAGGGCTGAGTATGGCACGCGATGAACGACGTGGACCACGTCTAGATCAGCCACTCGAGCGAGGACGCTCACTGCGACCTACCGTCGACTCGGAAACCGCTGGCCGAGTTAGCGAACGCGTTGCTCGATTCCTCGGTTCGTGGCGCTTCGTTGGCTACATGACTCTTGCCATTGCCGTGTGGGTTTTGTGGAATGTCTTTGCCCCAGATGACATGAAGGTCGATAAGTTCCCCTTCTTGTTTTTGACGCTGGCATTGTCACTTCAAGCTTCGTATGCAGCTCCGCTGATTTTGCTTGCCCAGAATCGTCAGGCTGACCGCGACCGTGTTCAGTTCCAAGAAGACCGCGATCGCACTGATCGACTGATAGCTGATTCTGATTACCTCACTCGCGAAATTGCTTCGCTGCGCCTTGCGCTCGGTGAAGTTGCTACTCGTGATTACTTGCGTGGCGAAATTCGCTCACTGCTGGAAGAATTTGGCGAGTTGCTCGAATCATCAAAAGATGACAACGACAACACCGAAAAATAATAAACAAGGAGCGACTTCGTGTCCGTAACGATCGATGCAATCAATGCTGCCCTCGCAACGGTAATTGATCCTGAAATTAAGCGACCAATTACTGAGATCGGCATGGTTAAAAGCGTCGACGTTTCCGATAAAGGTGTTGCAACCATCGGTGTGTACTTGACGATCAAGGCATGCCCAATGCAAGACACCATTGTTACGCGCGTGCGTGAAGCCGTGAGCAAAGTTCGCGACATCACCGATGTCATCGTCGACCTCGATGTCATGAGCGATGAACAACGCACGGCGCTTCGCGAAAAGCTACAAGGCCCAACGAAAGAGATTCGTTTCAACGCACAAGGGTCTACAACAAAGATCTTTGCTATTGCTTCGGGTAAAGGCGGCGTTGGCAAGTCATCACTGACGGCAAACCTTGCTGCCGCTATGGCGTCACTGGGTCTTTCCGTAGGCATTGTTGACGCTGATATTTATGGCCACTCGATTCCTGACATCCTTGGTATCACCGAAGCGCCCCATCGCGTCGGCGAAATGATTATGCCCCCAAGCCGTCACGGCGTCAGTGTCATGTCAATGTTGCCGTTCAAACCTCAGGGCCGTCACGAGCCAGTAGCTATGCGTGGACCAATGCTGCATCGTTACCTCGAGTCGTTCCTCGCAGAAGCATGGTGGGGCGATCTGGATGTCCTCCTGCTTGACCTGCCACCAGGCACGGGCGATATCGCAATCAGTACTGCGCACCTACTACCACGAAGTGAATTGATCATCGTTACTACTCCGCAAGCTGCAGCTGCCGACGTCGCGATTCGCGCTGGCATGCTGGCGCCTCAACTCAACCAACGCATTGCCGGCGTTATCGAAAACATGTCGAGCTTTGCCTGCCCGCACTGTGGTGAACCGATTGACATGTTTGGTGCTGGTGGCGGCTCCATGGTCGCACAGGCGCTCACCGAAACTATGGGAACCGATGTGCCACTTCTGGGCAAGATTCCATTCGATCCAGGCTTACGTTCAGATGGCGATGCAGGTGAACCATTCGTGATTGCTCACCCCGACGCACCAGCAGCACAGGCACTTATCGAGATCGCTCGAAGTTTGAGTAGCAAGCCACGCGGCTTAGCTGGAATGAATCTCAACATTTCGCCTGCGCGAAATTAATTCACAGTGCGTTAGGTAGCGTCTGGGTCAAATACCGGCTCAAGGCGTACCTGCCGTGCGCCGGATGCTGACAGATTGACAGCAGGCGCTGTTGGTCGCGGCGACATTACCCCGCCGACAACATCGCCGAGAATTGCACGCGGAGTGAATGCCTGCAAGTCACTGATGGTCTTAGTGACAACCTCAGTTTCAACATTGAGGTCGTTCATTGCTTTTGTCGCCGATGCGCGCAATGCCTTGACAGCCTTGGCGGCCTTCGAAGCCATATCTGGAAGTCGATCTGGCCCGAAGACAATAAGCGCAAGAATGGCCAGCACAAAGAGTTCAGGTAACCCGATTCCCAACATGTGCTGGCCCTTCTAATGAGAAACTATTGCGATGCCGACGAGCCAGTAACAACCTTGACGTCAGTACCGTTCGACAGTGTCAATGTCACGGTATCACCAACCGAATGAGCACGGATGCGCACGATCAGTTCAGTTCCATCAGCGATTGAGTGACCATCAACCTTTGTAATGACATCACCAACCTTGATGCCCGCCTTATCGGCTGGTCCACCCGCGGTTAAATCAGAAACCTTGGCGCCACCGTCGGTGTAGTTCATGTCGACCGATACTCCGATGATTGGATGGAAAGACTTTCCAGTGTTGATCAATTGCTCGGCAACACTGCGCGCCTTGTTAATCGGGATTGCAAAGCCAAGTCCAATACTTCCCGATTGTCCACCAATGGATGAGGAACTTGTCGTTGCGATTGCAGAGTTGATGCCAATGACTTGTCCCTGTGCGTTGACCAAAGGACCACCCGAGTTACCTGGGTTGATGGCAGCATCGGTTTGAATTGCATTGATAAATGATGATGCTTGTTCGCCTGCGGTAACAGGACGATTGAGCGCAGAAACAATGCCGCTCGTGACAGTTCCGGTCAATCCAAGCGGCGAACCAATTGCGATCGTCGTATCGCCGACAACAACGTTGTCTGAATTACCGAGCACCGCTACAGGCAAATTGCCTTTAGCTACTTTGAGAACTGCAAGGTCGTATGAATCATCGGTACCCACGACAGTAGCTGCAATAGAAGTTTCATCTTGGAAAACAACTTTGATTGTTGATCCAGCACCAGCACCTGTAGCTACGTGATTGTTGGTCAAAATGTATGACTGAGTTGCATCACTCTTGATGACAAAGCCCGAGCCTGTACCTGCTGCAGATGCCGACCTCACGTCAATTGATACGACAGTTGGAAGTACTCGCTTGGCAATATCGGCAATCGAGCCATCAGGTCGGGCCGAAGCACCCGATGTTGACGTTGGCAACGTAATCGTGTTCGACGAACCTGCGTTGTAATTCAGAACCAGTGCTGCACTTCCGGCTCCAGCAATAATTCCAGCCAGCACACCGGCAAGGACCGCAGCCTTGGTTGAAGACGTGCGTTGCTTCTTCGTCGATTGGGGCTCCGACTTTTCTTCAGGAGTCCATGTTGGATACACCCAGGTTGGGGCTTGGGTAGTTGCAGCCGCAGTCGTAGCCACAGCATCTGATGTAGCAGACATTGGTGCGGCGTTTGCGACACCATCAGGACCTGCAACGAAAGTTGAATGATCAGGTACTACAGGCACTTCTGGTGCACTGGCTGGTGTAACCCCAAATTCTGGTGGCAGGGCGACCTGTGGGTCGTGTGACGACGAAGCAGGTGTCTCTGGCAGATCAGTCATTTTCATCCCTCGTGAGAAGTAAGTGTTTACCTAAATTGCTCTTGGGTTCTATTGTGACCCAAAAATCGAGCCTAAAACTTCTTGCGAGCCTTCCTTCACGCAAACTTTACAAGAGTCGTACGCTTACTTCATGGCACCAACCGATCCACGCATTCTGGCAATCCACAAGGCCTCGTGGGACTTCGCTGAAAACTGGCAGTCCGAGGACTCAATTCGCGCTCATACCCGGGCAAAGGCTGCTGAAATTGGCTGTCCTGCTATCGAACCCGGAGCTGGCGCCACACTTCGCATGTTGGCAGCAGCCGTTCGCGCACACAATGTTGTCGAGATTGGTACTGGCGCAGGTGTGTCAGCGCTCTGGCTACTTGATGGCATGAATCCAGACGGCGTACTCACCAGCATCGACATGGAACCAGAACATCAACTCATCGCCAAAGAGGCCCTCACTCAATCAGGTATCTCCCCTAACCGCGTACGTTTAATTAATGGCCGCGTCGATGAAGTCCTTGATCGCATGACCGAAGGTGCCTACGACCTTGTATTTATCTCTGGTCGACCAGCTGACTTAGAAGGCCACCTCAACGCTGGCGTGAAGCTGCTGCGCAAGAGCGGTCTACTTGTCATCGATAACGCACTGTGGCATGAAAAAATTGCCGATCCCGCTCAGCGCGATCCCGAGACAGTCGCAATGCGCTCGGCGGTTGCAGGATTTTCTGAGAACGATGCGTTTATCAGCTCGCTACTTCCTGTTGGTGGCGGATTACTCGTAAGCGTCAAACGCTAAGTTCTCACAAATAAAGAGGGAGTGGCCATCTGGCCACTCCCTCTTTATAAGTTCGTAATTATTTCTTTGGCATCGTGCTGATTGTGTCAGCAAGCACTGCACCTAGATCCTTAACGTCCTGTGCTGTCAGTTCAACAACTAGTCGTCCGCCGCCTTCGAGTGGTACTCGAAGTACATATCCGCGTCCTTCTTTAGGGCATTCCATTGGGCCGTCGCCGGTACGTGGCTTCATTGCCGCCATCTCGGACCTCTTTCGCGTGAGCACGTTTGTGCGTATTTATTAGGTTTCTATTATCCCAAATTGCATGCAAACTATGAAATCGGAAAAGTCAAAACCCTTAGAAACATTGGGTTTTTCCTCAGATACTTTCGTAGGTATCGGCGAGTTATAACTTTTGCTCTTCGACTAGCGTTGCAAATTTTTTCAACGATTGTCGTACGCCAGCCAAAAAGAATGGCTTGGTCAACGTGAAACCAAAACGTCCTGCAGCACCTAACGGAATAGTGAGATCCTCACTCCACACAAATACAGATTCGTTGTCACTGACACGCTCAACAATAAATGTTCCGGTGCCTTGGACTACGCGTCCAGTGTGGTTCACGTCGCACCGTACCGGTGGTTCCCAGTGAGTGACCACCATTGTGTCCAAAAATCCCAGAGGCCCGAATCCAGTAAATGCAGCTAACGATGCTCCGACGTCGTGAGAAATCTCGCTGGTGACTTCGACCTTCGTGGCGAACATCCATTCGCCTTGACGCGTCCAGTCCGTGATGGCTCGCCATACCGAATCTTGTGAAGCCTTAATTGCTATTCGAAGTTCGACATGTTCCATATCTAGACAGTAGTAGCTGGTGGCGAAGTGTGCCCGTTGACGAGTTTTCCTGACTTATCAACCAAGTGACGTCGGCGCGCTTCTGCTTCTACGAGAATTCCCACCACTTCATCTACGTCGTCAGTCACATGGATATAGTCCAAGTCCGTTGCAGCAATCTTTCCCTCAGCAAGCACTGAATTTCTTAGCCACTCAACTAACGGCGCCCAATAAGTTGTTCCCATCAACACAACGGGGAACGACGTGACTTTGTGAGTTTGAACGAGCGTCAAGGCTTCGAACAATTCATCGAAGGTTCCAAATCCTCCAGGGAATACAATGAAGCCTTGGGCGTATTTAATAAACATCGTCTTACGTGCAAAGAAGTAACGAAAATCAACGCCAAGTTCGACATAGTCATTCATCGCCTGCTCGAACGGCAACTCGATTCCTAAGCCAACTGAAATTCCAGGACCATCGAATGCGCCTTTATTCGCCGCTTCCATGATTCCAGGGCCACCACCGGTGATGACGTTGTATCCCAAATCGGACAATTTCTTGGCTAGGTCGTGGGCCTTGTGATATTCAGCATGATCGCGTGGAGTTCGAGCACTGCCAAAAATACTGAAGGCTGGACCCAAATCGGCAAGTGCGCCGAAACCATTGACGAATTCGGATTGAATGCGCATCACACGCCATGGATCTTCGTGAACCCATGCGCTATCGCCATGACTATCAAGTAGTCGCTGATCAGTTGTACCGCGACTGACAGCATGACCTCGACGCAGTACTGGGCCTTGACGTTGCGACGGCAGCTCTGGAATTTCGTCAGACATGATGCTTCCTTATCCGCGCAACCACGACAGCACCGTGGATTCACAACTGTGTAACTGACTCACGGGAACATGTTCATTTCGAGCGTGCGCCAGACTCGGATCGCCAGGTCCCATGTTGACCGCAGGGACTCCCAAAGCGTAGAAGCGCGCAACATCAGTCCAGCCAAATTTCGGAGCAACCTGTCCGTTACTTCGTGCCACCAAATCAGCCAAAGCAGGGCGATCAAGTCCTGGCATTGCACCTGCGATGTTGTCGAGGATTGTCACAGCAAAACCATCAAGCACGGAACGAACATGGGCTTCGGCTTCTTGCGCTGATTTGTTGGGTGCGTATCGATAATTCACATTAACAACGACCGAATCAGGAATGACGTTGTTGGCTACCCCACCATGGATTTGAACTGCGTTTAACCCTTCGCGATATTCCAAACCATCAATGGTGATGCGCTGAGGTTCGTAAACATTCAGTGTTTCTAATAGATGCGACAGGCCATGAATGGCATTCGTACCCTTCCACGAACGGGCACTATGAGCACGTACGCCAGCAACTTCTACTTGTGCCACAAGAGTGCCTTGACAGCCAGCTTCGATTCCAGCGTTGCTTGGCTCCAAGAGAACTGCAATGTCAGCAGCTAACAGATCAGGACGCGCAGCAGCAATCAACGTCAAACCATTGAGAGTGCTATCAATCTCTTCGCATTCATAAAAGATGTACGTGACATCGAAAACTGGCTCGGACAATGTGACAGCAGCCCGAAGTGCTACGGCAACTCCACCTTTCATGTCGCAGGATCCAAGCCCGAAAAGCACATCTTCGTTGACAGTTTCGCCAGTTGGTAGAGCATTTCCGGCAGACACCATCACAGCACTGTCATTGTCGGCCACCGGAACGGTATCGATATGCCCCGCAACAATCACGCGCTGCGATCGACCAAGCGACGTTCGCGCCACAAGACTGTTATTAATTCGAGTGACCTCAAGCCACGGCTGTTGCCGCAAAATCTCTTCTAGCGCATCAGCCAATTCGGCTTCGTTGCGCGAGACACTAGGAAAATTCACCAAGTCTCGAGTCAAACTAACGACATCGCCAGCCACGTTCAACGCATTGTGTCCCACACGACTACGGTAGTCCTGTATTGGAAAAACGCGAAGGGCACACCATGACTTCAAGTCGCAACGCATCCGGAATCGGTCTAGCTACGGTCTTTAATGACCAAGTTTTGGACGTTTGGTTCCCACAGCCGCAGCTAGGAAATACGCCTACGGCACCAAGTGGCCTCGACCACGGAATCAACACCGACGATCTGCGAGGAACTCGCACTCAGGTCATTCAAGTCATGATTGACGACTTGGATGCTGCTCCTGTCGATACCGCCGATGCATACTTGCGCCTGCACTTGCTTTCGCATCGACTGGTAGCACCTCGAACCATCTCGCTGGACGGAATTTTCGGACTGTTGCCGAATAACGCATGGACCAACTTAGGCCCAGTGGCGCTTGATCACCTGACCCAAGTCCAACTCAACGTTCGCTCGAAAGGCGCACACCTGACTGTCTTTAGTGTCGATAAGTTCCCTCGGATGGTTGATTACGTCGTACCTAGCGGAGTTCGTGTTGCCGATGCGGATCGCGTGCGTCTTGGTGCTCACCTTGCGAGTGGAACAACTGTGATGCACGAGGGTTTTGTGAACTTCAATTCCGGAACTTTGGGCGCAAGCATGGTCGAAGGACGAATTTCAGCTGGAGTTGTTGTTGGCGATGGTTCAGACATCGGTGGCGGCGCCAGCATCATGGGTACGTTGTCCGGTGGCGGTAAAGAGGTCATCACAATCGGCGAACACTGCCTGATTGGCGCCAATGCTGGCGTTGGAATTTCACTCGGCGATAACTGCGTGGTTGAAGCAGGTTGTTACATCACGGCGGGTTCCAAGATCACATTGCCAGATTCCACGGTTGTTAAAGGCAAGGAACTCTCGGGAGCTCATGGCCTGCTCTTCCGTCGCAATTCAGTATCGGGTGCCTTAGAAGCATCCAATCGCGAAGGCACGTGGGGTGGCTTAAACTCTGCGCTTCACGCAAATTAATTCCTCTTTGCGCAACCAATGAAAATGTCCCAGTCAATCGACTGGGACATTTTCATGAGTACTTACTTCGTTGGGTAATCGCGCTTTGGTTCGCCAACGTAAACCTGTCGTGGACGACCGATCTTGGTTTCAGGATCGGTGATCATTTCACGCCATTGTGCGATCCAACCTGGAAGTCGACCCATTGCGAAAAGAACAGTGAACATCGGTGTTGGGAAACCGATCGCACGGTAAATCAATCCGGTGTAGAAATCGACGTTGGGATACAACTTGCGCTGTACAAAGAAATCATCCTTCAAAGCAACTTCTTCGAGACGAAGTGCGATGTCGAATAATGGATCTTCAACGCCGAGCTTGGTCAAGATGTCATGCGCGTGCTGCTTAACGATTGCAGCGCGCGGATCGTAATTCTTGTAGACCCGGTGACCAAAGCCCATCAAACGTGAGCCGGCTTCTTTGTCCTTGACCTTGCGAATGAACGCATCGACATCATCTTCAGATTCGTGAATGTCAGTCAACATTTCGAGTACCGCTTGGTTTGCGCCACCGTGAAGTGGACCGAATAATGCATTAATACCAGCCGACACTGATGCAAACAGGTTCGCGTGTGATGAACCCACCATGCGTACTGTCGATGTTGAGCAATTCTGTTCGTGATCAGCATGCAAGATGAAAAGCATGTCGAGCGCCTTCATCACTTCTTCATCAACGATGTACTTTTCAGCAGGAACGCCGAATGTCATGCTCAAGAAGTTTGCGACATAGCCCAACGAGTTGTCGGGATACATGTACGGCTGACCAATTGTCTTCTTGTGAGCGTATGCGGCAAGAGTTGGAAGCTTGGCCATCAAACGAATTGTCGACATCTCCACTTGCTTTTCATCAAATGGATCAAGTGAATCTTGGTAGAACGTTGAAAGCGCACTCACCGCAGAACTGAGAACTGGCATTGGATGCGCATCGCGCGGGAAGCCATCGAAGAATCGACGAAGATCTTCGTGCACCATCGTGTGATGCATAATTTCAGTTTCGAAGTTTGTAAGTTCGGTTGCCGACGGCAGGCGACCGTAGATCAAAAGATACGAGGTTTCTAGGAAGTTCGAGTGTTCAGCGAGTTGATCAATCGGATAACCGCGATAGCGAAGGATTCCTTTATCTCCATCGATGTAAGTAATCGACGAAGTGCACGAAGCCGTGTTCATGAACCCGTAGTCCAAAGTGACGTGATCTGTCTCTTTGAGCAGGCTGCCGATATTCAAACCAGCTGAACCAACAGTTGCGGGAATTTCACCAAGATTTAATTGACCACCAGGGTGGTTGAGCGTCACATCAGACATACCTGCAAATTTACTCCGCCGATGCCTGCGTGACCAACGCACGGGAGGCGTTACAAGCGACGCGAAACTGCTGCTACGCGCTCGTCTGTGGCGGTCAGAGCAACCCGTACGAACTGTTGGCCAGCGGGACCATAAAAGTCACCAGGAGCCACCAAAATGCCATTATGCGACAGCCAGTTGACAGTTTCGAGGCAGTCTTGGCCGCGAGTAGCCCACAGATAGAGTCCGGCATTTGAGTGATGGATCTCAAATCCAGCTCGGGTGAATGCGCTGTGAAGTACGTCACGGCGAGCACGATAAAGGGCCTTTTGCGTCGCTACGTGAGCGTCGTCGCCCAAGGCTGCGATGGTTGCATGTTGAACTGGTAGTGGCATCAACATGCCTGCATGTTTGCGCAAAGACACAATCGCAGCAATCAGTGCTGCATCGCCGAGAACTGCTCCAGAACGATAGCCCGCTAAGTTGCTGCGTTTGGACAACGAGTGAACGCTGAGTAATCCTTCGACATTTCCATCACTGACGCGTGGATCAAGAATCGAAATTGGCTCGGCGTCCCACCCTAATTCGATGTAACACTCGTCGCTGACTACCGGGACACTAAGTTCGCGACCACGCGCAACAACAGCACGCAGTTCGTCGCTACTCATTACGTAGCCAGTTGGATTGCTCGGCGAATTAGCCCAGATCATCGAAGTGTTACTGGGAATGTCTGTGGGGTCACGATAAGTCACATACGTTGCACCAGCCATAAGGGCGCCGACTGCATACGTTGGATACGCCAATTCAGGTACAGCGACAACAGAGGTGCTGTTTAATCCCAAAGTGATCGGCAGCCACGCAACGAGTTCTTTCGAACCAATCAATGGCGAAACCTGAGTGACATCTACATCTGCGTTAAGTATGCGTTTCGCCCAATCGACCCACGCTGTTCGTAACTGTGGCATTCCGATTGCAGTTGGATAGCCCGGAGCATTCGCATGTTGACGAAGTGCCTCTTGAATGAGCTCAGGCGTGTCATCAACAGGGGTGCCGATCGAGAGATCGACGATTCCATCTGGATGTGTTGCGGCACGTTCGCCAGCTTCAGCAATGCGGTCCCACGGAAAGTCAGGCAGACCGTGAGCAAGAGGAACTAACAAGAACTAGTGTTCCTGTGGTGGCAGAGCGCGGATCCAATCTGGATCGTTGCTGGTTGGGCCAGTCTTGGCAGCGCCGCCAGGTGAGCCAAGAGTCTTGAAGAAGTCAACGTTCGCTTGCTTGTACTCAGCGAACTCAGCTGGAAGATCATCTTCATAGAAGATGGCTTCGGTTGGGCACACTGGTTCGCAGGCGCCACAGTCCACACATTCATCCGCTTGGATGTACAACATGCGATCGCCTTCGTAGATGCAATCTACTGGGCACTCTTCAATACAAGCCTTGTCTTTAAGGTCGACACAAGGCAGTGCGATGACGTAGGTCATGGTGTTCTCCAATACGTGATGGGACTGGTCTTAAGACTAACTGTTAACGGCCGAGTTTGCGTCCGTACGGTCGATATTGGCGTGAAAATCGACTGGTCGCAGAACTGGCAAGGCGGCGAACATCGACACTCCGATTGCGCCGAGCAAGACATACGCTGCGGCAAGGCTGTTACTTGGCAGGGCTAAGTCAGTAGTTCCTGACGCTGAGCCAAGATAAATCGTGGCGGCGATCCATCCCACGGCATAGGTGATGGAAACGATGCGCGCCTGAAAGTGCCGAGTGAGCCACAGTTGCAGGCTCAAAACTGTGGCCAGCGCCAAGACAATGCCGTAAGGAATTGAGGTGCCGTGAATTCTGAAGTGATCGGCACGCACAAACGCGGCAAGTATGCCAGCGAGAAAACCAATCGCTAAACCGACAAAGCCTTTGGAGAGTTTAGACATCTGAAACACCAGCGAATAAATCAACTTCGTGACCTTCGGCATCGCGCTCGCCGGCAGCAGTGCCACGTACTAATCGAAAGTACTCGGTACCCATCACTTGGCTACCCAAGTTATTCGACAACGCAAAGAATCCGTCTTCGGTACTGATCTGAGTTGCGTGGGCGCGCATAGCGGCCATTTTGTGATCAGCAAAGTCACTGCCATCAATGACAGTTGTGACGTATTCATCTGGGCATGCAAATGGAATCTCATCAGGGTCTTGAGCAGTGAATGCAGATTCGTCGCCACTTGCCTTCAACATTTCGATTCCAGCGCGCATCACACTGATTGGAAACGCTGTCCAATAAATTTTCGCGATGTCCCATGGTGCACCTAAGTCAGGCGCGAACGATGGCGCAGCTGCCAATACGGCTGCATACATGGCAACTCGATGCGCCTGAATATGGTCGGGATGACCGTAGCCACCGAAGTCGTCGTAAGTGATGAGAACTTGTGGATGTGTTTCGCGAATGATCGCAACAAGGTGCTTTGCCGCATCGAGCAGGTCGGCATTCCAAAATACATCGGGACGCGCATTCGGCGGTGTGCCCATCATTCCGCTATCACGATAGGCATGTGCCCCACCCAAAATCCGCCAGTCCGATACTCCAAGCGCTTTCATGGCATCGCGTAACTCGGTGAAGCGGTGATCTGCAAGTTTGTCCTCGCGATCTGCCGCCAAATGAGCTAACTCCGGAATCAGAATTTCACCCTCGTCACCCAACGTGCAGGTCACAAGTGTGACGTGGGCTCCGCTAGCGGCATATTTCGCCATAGTCGCGCCGCTACCAATGGTTTCGTCGTCAGGGTGAGCATGGACGAGTAACAAGCGTTTGGACATACCTCAACTGTACGAGAAGAGTGGGTGTCCCATCACGATCGGTGGCAAGATCATCTATGTGAACGAAACATATCCTCGCCAAAAAGCCGCAACTCGTAACTTCCAACTCGGTGCTCCTAGAAGCTTCAGCATTACTGCCGATGGAGCGTACGCCGTATTTCTCCGATCTGACCATGGTCGTGATGCAGCGAACTCACTTTGGGTCTTTGACGTTGCTCAGAACGTGGAACGAAAGGTCGTCGACCCACGAGAACTTCTCGCTAATGAAGACGAGGACCTGCCAGCGGCTGAACGAGCTCGGCGCGAGCGAATGCGCGAGACCACGGCTGGAATTACGTCGTACTCAAGTGACAACACCGGACTACGTATCGCATTTGCTTTGAGTGGACAGCTTTTTGTCACCGATCTCGCAAGCGGTGTCACAAATCATCTGGATGTCACAGGGCCAATTATTGCGCCGGCAATTTCTCCAGATGGCTCCCATGTTGCTTGGTCCACAAGTGCCAATGTGCATGTCTGCGAATTCGATGGCAGCAACGAGCGAGTACTGACCTCAAATAATGACGAACGCATCACTTGGGGACTTGCAGACTTCATCGGTTCAGAAGAACTTGGACGCATGGTCGGTTTCTGGTGGGCACCCACAAGCGACAGCATCATTGCAGAAAAGTGCGATGACTCAGCCGTGAACGTGTGGTGGATTAGCGATGCAGCGACACCTCATGTTGAACCTCACGCCCAGCGCTACCCTGCTGCAGGTACAACCAATGCCACAGTCGAACTTCACAAGCTCGATCTTCATGGAAATACGACGCGCATCGTGTGGGACAACGAGAACTATGAGTACCTCGTCAGTGTGCGCTGGCAGGCAGATCGACCAGCATTGATCACAGTCGCAAGCCGCGATCAACGAACGTTTGTTACCTACGCACTCGATGGCGTCCAAGTGAATGCCATCCAAACACTGCACGATGATGAATTTCTTGAAGTGATTCCTGGTCAACCTCGCTGGGTTGGCGAATCATTGATTAGTGTCCGCGACAATCGTGAAACAGATACTCGACAGATATTCTGCAACGAATCGCCTGTCTCGCCTGCTGGGATTCAAGTAATGGCCTTGGTGGATGCAAACGTCACTGGGTATACAGCAATTACTACGGCAACTGCAACAGACCGACAGGTGGTTCATATTTCACCTGACGGTGCCGTTGTGGAGCTCTCGCAATCTGGAGTCCACTCCACCACTGCTCCTGTCACAACCGACAGTGACACACTTCGGGTTGCTGTGGGTTCACAGTTGTCAGACTTCACAAAGTCCTACCAATTGTTGCGCAATGACGAAGTTGTCCACGAGTTCGATTCGTTTGCAGAAACTCCTCGAGTAGATGTGCGAGTCAACATGTTGACTACAGGTCCGCACACAGTAAACACTGCTGTGCTCTTCCCTGCGGATCACATCATGGGTTCACAGAAGCTCCCCGTCATGATGCGCCCATATGGCGGCCCACACGGTGCCATGGTTCTTAACTCCGCACATTATTTTGCCGACGATCAATGGTTTGCTGATCAAGGGTTCGTTGTCATCATTGCTGATAATCGCGGTACACCAGGGCGCGGACCCGCATGGGACCACGCAATTTTTCATGACTTTGTCACACCAGTTCTTGATGACCAAGTGGCAGCGTTACAAGAAGTTGCCAAGCACTACCCCGCCGATGTTGATGTCACTCGCGTTGGAATTACTGGATGGTCATTCGGTGGCTATCTTTCGGCTCTTGCAGTACTGGATCGCCCAGAGCATTTCCATGTCGCGGTGGCTGGAGCGCCCGTAACCGAGTGGAAGTGGTACGACACTGCTTATACCGAACGTTACTTAGGTCATCCTGATTCCGAGGCTGACGTCTATCACGCGAACTCACTCATGCATCGAGCAAATGAACTTACTCGACCACTGATGTTGATCCATGGACTCTCCGATGACAACGTTGTCGCAGCACATTCGCTCGGACTTTCTGGCGAACTCTTGGCGCATCGAAAGCCTCATACAGTTCTGCCGCTTTCCGGCGTCACCCACATGACTCCACAAGAAGTTGTAGCTGAAAACTTGATGCTTCTTACCGTGGACTTTTTCACGGAGCACATGCAATAACTGGTCACATGCAAATAGCCGCTACCGATTGAGGTAGCGGCTATTTGTTTGAGTGTCTTAGTTGCTGGTGAAATCATTACCCGAAGCAGCGCCAGGAGCAATTCCGATTCGGCGATCTTCAGGGAAGTGACAGGCGATTTGATGACCTGCGGAGATTTCGCGAAGCTGTGGAACTTCAGTACGACAACGATCTGTAGCCTTCCAGCATCGAGTGCTGAATACGCAACCACTTGGTGGGTTACTTGGACTAGGCAAATCGCCAGTCAAAATAATCCGCTCGCGAGCGCGTTCTTGGTCTGGATCAGCGATAGGAACTGCAGACAAGAGTGCATGCGTGTACGGGTGCAATGGCGCGGTGTACAACTGGTCGCGAGTCGTGAGTTCCATGATCTTGCCTAGATACATCACTGCAACACGATCTGAAATATGGCGAACCACTGACAAGTCATGTGCAACGAACACATACGCAATGCCAAATTCTTTTTGAATGTCATCCAGCAAATTAAGTACCTGCGCTTGAATCGAAACATCAAGAGCTGAAACAGGTTCGTCACAGACAATCAGTTTTGGTTGAAGTGCAATTGCTCGTGCAATTCCAATTCGTTGACGCTGTCCGCCAGAAAATTCGTTGGGGTAACGGTTGTAGTGCTCTGGATTGAGTCCTACACGTTCCATCAAATTTTGCACGGCTTTCATTACGCCACCATCAGGCTTAACGCCTTGGACATCGAATGGTGCACCGATGATCGCACCGACGGTGTGGCGAGGATTCAGCGACGAATATGGGTCTTGGAAAATCATTTGCATTTCGCGGCGCATCGAAACAAGTTCGCGCTTACCCATTGCAAGTAAATCCTTGCCATCAAATTCAACGCTGCCACCCGTTGGTTCGAGCAACCGAAGCATGCTGCGGCCTGCTGTTGATTTTCCGCAACCTGATTCACCGACAAGACCCAGCGTTTCGCCTGGGTACACATCAAAAGAAATTCCATCAACAGCACGCACATCGCCTACGTGCTTTTTAAAGAAAGCTCCCTTGGTTACCGGAAAGTACTTTTGAAGATCCTTGACTCGCAAGATTGGCGTAGACATTAGTTCACCTTTCCAATGTTGCGTTCACGTCGAACATCAGCTCGCTGTTCGACACTCATGTGACAACGAGCCGCATGGGTATCAGTAACTGCCAGCAAGTTAGGTCGTTCACTCAGGCACAGTCCATCGGCCACTTTGTCCTTGTACGTGCAACGTGGAGCGAAGACACAGCCCTTTGGCAGGTTGATCAAAGACGGCGGTGTTCCTGGAATCGGATCAAGTTTGAGTGAAGATGCGTGCATCTGTGGGATGGATGACAACAAACCCCATGTGTAAGGCATCTGCGGCTGGTAGAACAACTCGCGCACTGGCGACTGTTCAACAGCTTGCCCGCCGTACATCACCATGACGTCATCGGCCATGTCGGCCACAACGCCAAGATCGTGAGTGATAAGCACGATTGCTGTACCGAACTCTTTTTGAAGGTCGCGAAGTAGTTCAAGAATTTGTGCCTGCACCGTGACATCGAGAGCCGTTGTGGGTTCGTCAGCAATCAAAAGATCTGGGCTGTTAATCAATGCCATTGCGATCATGACTCGCTGACGCATGCCACCTGAGAGCTGGTGTGGATATTCGTCCATTCGCTGTTTGGCTGAAGCAATACCAACTCGATCAAGCATCGTTTCAACACGGGCATTGGCTTCGTCGTCGCTCACTTTTTCATGAACTTGAACTGCCTCAACCAATTGCTGGCCGATTGTGTAAAACGGATGTAATGCGCTCAGTGGATCTTGGAAGATCATCGCCATTTGCAGGCCACGAAGTTTGCGAACTTCTTCAGGATCCAAGCCAACTAGCTCTTGTCCAGCGAAATGAACCTCGCCAGTGACCTTTGCATTGTTTCCACGAATCAATCCCATGACCGCCAGGCTCGACACGCTCTTGCCCGAGCCTGACTCGCCAACGATCGCTAAGGTTTCGCCACGCTTGACTGAATAAGACACCTTATCGACGGCGTGCACGACGCCATCCTCGGTTGCAAACTCAACCGACAAATCGCGCACGGAAAGTACTACATCGCTCATGACAGTCTCACTCGTGGGTCAATCGCAGCGTAGAGAACATCCACCACGATGTTGGCAACGATGATGAAGGTAGCTGCAACAAGTGTTGTCGCAGTAATCGTTGGCAAGTCATATTCCTTAACGGCATCGATAGCAAGGCGACCTAAGCCCGGAAGGCTGAAAATATATTCAGTAATAACTGCGCCACCGAGAAGTCCAGCAAGGTCCATGCCAGCCGACGTCACGATAGGCGTCAGTCCTGCACGGAATGCATGCTTGCGCACAACTCGGTTCTCTGGAAGACCTTTAGCGCGTGCGGTACGAATGTAATCTTCACTCATCGTTTCAAGCATTTGAGAACGAGTAAGACGTGTGTAATAAGCCGCATACAAAATTGCCAGCGAGATCCACGGCAAAATCATGGTCTGTAGGAATTGAATTGGATTCACGGTTGGTGATACATAGTCGGGGTACGGCAAGAAATTCCATCGCACAATGACGAACAACAACATCATTAGACCGATGAGGAATACCGGCAACGAATAGCCCACGAGTGTGATTCCCATGATTGTGCGATCTTGCCACTTACCTTTTCGGTTAGCGGCATAGATACCCGAAGCGATACCAAACACCATCCACAGAATGAATGATCCAAGCGCCAAGTAAATGGTCGCAGGAAGTGCTTGCTTGATCATGACGGTGACTTCTTCACCATTCTTGAACGAGTAACCCAAGCACGGGGTGTGGCAATCAAAAGTTTGGGTGCCCGAACCATATGTACGGCCAACAAAGATGCCTTTGATCCATTCAACGTATTGAACGGGCAACGGCTTATCGAGACCCAGTCGGATTCGGTTTGCCTCAATGATTTGAGGTGAACAAGATTTTCCGCAAGTCAACCGAGCAGGGTCGGTTGGAACTGCGTTGAACAACAAGAAGGTCACGATACTGAGCAATAACAGCATGAAAATCATCAGCATGATTCTGCGGATGATGTACGGAAACATTTGCTAGGTCACCTTCTTTAAGTTCGAGTATTTCGGTAGAGCCAGAGTGTGGGGCGGACAGATTTGCCCGCCCCACACATCATGCAGCTGTTATTACTGAGCTGACAGGATTGCGTATGGCCATGAGCCGTACGGACCCCAAATGTAGGCGTTGCCTACCTTTGAGCCTGTCAAACGCTGTTCCTTACCAAAGCGAGTTGGAACTGCAAGAGCCAGCTGAGCTGCCTGCTTGTTGAGTTCCTGCCATGCCTTGGCTTGGGCTGAGCGATCCGTGATTGCCTTGGCAGCAGCAACTGATGCATTGAATGTTGCATCGTCGTACTGTGACAAGTTGAAACCACCCGATGGGGTGAACAATTCAGGGATAACTGTTGAAGCGTTTAGCCAGTCTGGAGCCCAACCTGATGCCGACATGCCACCCTGCTTTGCTGGATCCATAACGACGCCATAGTAGCCACCAGGTTCTAGACCATTTGGCTGCACTGTGATACCACAACGAGCTTCTGACGCTACGACTGCAGCTGCAGCCTTGTCAGCAACATCGCTCTTTGCGTAGTCGAATACCAATGGATTCGGGAATGGAGTTCCAGCATCAGCAATGAGCTTCTTACCTAGATCAACGTTTCCGGTTGGATCGACCTTGTCGCCGAGCAAGTTATCCCACAAGCCTGTTGGGGCGTAATCTTGTCCGATGTTTGGCTTTACAACACCATCAGCGAAGTCACCTGCGTAATCGCCACCGGCGATCTTGCGAAGTGCATCGCGGTCCAGACAGGCAAGAATCGCTTGGCGATCCTTAACATTTGGAACCTTCTTGGTGTTGATTGCGTAGTAACGCACGTAAGGGTCGAATTCGTTAACGCGACGCTTATCGTACTTTGAATCAGAGAAGATCACAGCAAGCTGTGTTGGATCAACTGGATCTGGAGACAGTGCAGACTGGTCAGCACCGGCATCAGCCATAATGCGCTGAGTGATCACTGCATCTGGCTGTGAGAATACGTAGTTGATCTGATCTGGGTAAGCCTTACGGAAGGTATC
>CAITJH010000007.1 GCA_903892635.1 uncultured Actinomycetes bacterium
CTTGGTTTTGGTTTGCCTGCCGCAATTGGTCCGGCTGCCGCTGGACAACAGACACTTGCGATTTGTGGAGACGGTGGAGTCGCATTTGCCGTCGGTGAATTGGCAACAATTCGTCAAGAAAATTTGCCGTACACATTGCTCATCGTTGATGACGGTGGTTACGGAATGTTGCGCTTTGATCAGATCGTGATGGGTCATCCCGAGCGCGGAGTTGATTTGTTCTCGCCGGATTGGGCTGTGTTAGCACAGGCTTACGGTTTGTCGTTCACTGAAACTACGTTGGAAGATCTTGGCGATGCACTGAAGCTTAAGCAACCGGGAATTGTGTTGCTGCGCGAAAAACTTCATCCGCCGAAGAGCACTAGCCCTCGCTGGAATGAATAACCTTTTGTAACGTCAAGAAGGCCCCCGAATATGTCGGGGGCCTTTCTCAATTGGTCAGAGCTTTCGCTCTACGGCGATGACTACGCATAATCAAAATAAGTGATTCTCTGACTTGCGTCAAGCACAGGCAGGCACGATTTCCCCACCAGCGCTTACTCCACATTCACTGCAATTCAATCGCCCAAACTAGAACTAGGAGTCAGAATCAATGCGGGGTGCCTCTGTAGCTCAATTGGACAGAGCACGGTCATGACTACGCCGTAGGTTGCAGGTTCAAATCCTGTCAGGGGCGCAAGTCGCCGGCGAGGAGTTCTGGGGGTCACTCATGAGCTCCTCGCTCTCAATTAACTTTCGCGCGACCAGGTGTAACTGCGCTCTACACGCGTTACATGTAATGAATACTCGTCGTACCACTTGTCGCGACCGAGTTGCATGGCCGTGCGATGTTCGACGTTTTCTCGCCAAGCTTTTAGGGCATCATCATCCCGAAAATATCCGACGGTGATACCTCGACCATCAGAACCTCGAACGCTGTCCATTCCCAAAAAGCCGTCAACTTCATTGACAAGATCAACCATGTGATCGCTAATGTCACCGTAACCATCATCAACCGAAGATCGAGTACTCGTGAATACAACGGCGATGTATGGCGGCTCAAAAATCATTATTGAAAGCGCTTGCCTGTGAGTTGTTCGTAAGCGGCAACATAACGTTCGCGAGTCTTTTCAATTACTTCATCGGGAAGTGCTGGCGGTGCCTCACCCGAATTCTTGTCCCAACCCGATTCAGGTGACAACAACCAGTCACGAACAAATTGCTTATCGTACGACGGTTGAGCTTGCCCTGGCTTCCACGATTCGGCTGGCCAGAAGCGCGATGAATCAGGTGTCAGTACTTCGTCAGCCAAAACTATTTGGCCCTTGTGAGTTCCACGAACACCAAAACCGAATTCGAGTTTCGTATCAGCAAGAATGATGCCGCGAGCTCCTGCAATTCGTGTCGCGGTTTCATAGACGGCCAACGTGAGTCGGCGAAGTTGCTGCGCCTCTTCAGCGCCAATTGTCGCCATCACTTCATCAAACGTGACGTTCTCGTCATGGTCACCGATTGCCGCTTTTGTCGCAGGTGTGAAAATCGGCTTTGGCAATTTCGATCCGTCAACCAGGCCCGGGGGCAAACCTACGCCACAAATATTTCCTTTGTCTTTGTAGTCAACAAGGCCTGAGCCTGTGAGATAACCACGTGCCACACATTCCACTGGAAGCATGTCGAGTCGTTCACAGTAAGTCGCACGTCCAGCAACTGGGGCGGGTACATTCGTCGACAAAATATGATTCGGCACAATGTCTTCGAGGCGATCAAACCACCACAATGACATTGCTGTCAGAATGCGACCTTTGTCGGGGATGATCGAGGGTAAGACCCAATCGAATGCTGAAATTCGATCACTTGCGACAAATAGCAGTCGGCCATCTTCGGCTTCGAATAGATCGCGAACTTTGCCTGAGTACACATGTGTGAAACCTGGCAGGTTGTATTCAGTTGGTTCGATGATCACAGGATTGGCTCCGGACGGTAGGAATCGGCTTGCGGGGTTCGTGTAACGAGAGCAGACACTTGCTGTGCAACTGCAGCAACTTGCGCCTGTGCTGCTCCAGTAAATTCAAGCGGTTGCGCAATAAGACCTTGAAGTTCTTCGAATGACAGTTCGAGGCGGCCATCGGATGCAAGACGTTCGAGTAGCACCTCACCGCCGCCGCCATCTGGGCCACGCATTTCGAGAGCTACCGCTACTGCATGTTCCTTAATGACTTCGTGCGCGATTTCACGACCAACGCCTTTTCGCACTGCGGCCATCAAAATCTTTGTCGTAGCAAGGAATGGAAGGTAGCGCTGTAGTTCACGCTCGATCACAGCAGGAAATGCACCAAATTCTTCAAGTACAGTCAGCGTGGTTTCCAGCAAGCCATCAATGGCAAAAAATGAATCTGGTAGCGCAACGCGTCGCACGACGGAACAGAATACGTCGCCTTCATTCCATTGGTTGCCCGAAAGTTCACCGGCCATAGATGCATAGCCACGCAAAATTACGACAAAACCGTTAATGCGCTCACACGAGCGAGTGTTCATTTTGTGCGGCATGGCACTCGAGCCAACTTGGCCTTCTTTGAAGCCCTCGGTAACTAATTCGTTGCCAGCCATCAAGCGAATTGTTGTTGCCAAACTACTTGGACCACTTGCAAGCTGCACCAAAGCAGTAACAGTGTCGTAATCAACGGAACGTGGATAAACCTGACCAACGCTGGTGAATACATTCTCAAAACCAAGATGTGCAGCAATGCGTGATTCCAGATCAGCGAGTTTCGAAGCATCGCCACCCAATAAATCGAGCATGTCTTGTGCTGTTCCAACTGGACCCTTGATGCCACGTAGTGGGTAACGCGCAATCAGATCTTCCAGTCGTGCAATTGCTACGAGCAACTCGTCAGCAGCTGAAGCAAACCGCTTTCCCAAAGTTGTTGTTTGCGCAGCCACATTATGGCTGCGGCCAGTCAATGGAACTGCACTGTATCGAACTGCTAGTTCTGATATCACGCGAGCTGTTGCAACGGCCTTCATGTGAATGACGCGAAGCGAGGCGACAACTTGTAGTTGTTCAACATTCTCAGTGAGGTCACGACTGGTCATGCCTTTATGAATATGCTCGTGACCGGCAAGTTCACAGAACTCTTCAATTCGCGCCTTCACATCATGACGAGTTACGCGTTCACGCGCTGCGATGCTCTCGAGGTCGACGTTACTAATCACTGCTTCGTATGCCTCAATGACGCCATCAGGAACGTCAATACCGAGTTCCTTCTGTGCCTTGAGAACTGCGATCCACAATCCGCGTTCCAGCACGATTTTGTGTGCTGGGGACCAGATTTCAGCAATGGCAGTTGATGCATATCGCGATGCAAGCACATTCGGTAAGTACGGCTTACTCATGGCACATGGACCTCTCCGTTGGCGGCACGTAAAGCAATGTCAGTCCGGTGGTGTTCACCAGAAAAATGTATGTGGCTCACAGCTGTGTAAGCACGTGTACGAGCATCATTGAGATCGGTTCCACTTGCAGTCACTGTCACAACACGACCGCCACTAACAACAATGTCACCGTCGTCGTTGCGTTTCGTTCCAGCATGAAACACGGTTGCATCAACTACGTCATCAAGGCCGTGAATTACTGCACCGCTCACGGGTGACTCAGGATAACCTTCGGCAGCCATCACGATGGTGACAACAGATTCGTCTTTCCACTTCACTGGCGGTAACTCTGACAACGATCCGGTGGCACTTGCCATCAAAAGATCACTCAAAGGAGAGTCCAGTCGAGTCAGAACTACTTGAGTTTCGGGATCACCAAATCGTGCGTTGAATTCAATCACACGAGTTCCTTGCGAGGTCAACGCCAAACCCGCATAGAGCAATCCACTGAATGGGGTCCCGCGACGAGCCATCTCATCAATCGTTGGTTGAAGTACACGCTGAACAACTTCTTCAGTAAGACCTGCAGGCGCCCATGGCAACGGAGTGTATGCGCCCATACCGCCGGTATTCGGTCCTTCGTCGTTATTTGAAACGCGCTTGAAATCTTGTGCAGGACTCAGAGGAGTAACAGTCACACCATCGGTGATTCCAAACAAACTCACTTCTGGTCCATCGAGAAACTCTTCAATGACTACTGCGCCGCCATCACGCCCTTCGATACACACGCGAGCATGTTCTAGAGCTACTTCGCGATCGCTCGTGACAACCACACCTTTGCCTGCTGCAAGTCCGTCATCTTTAACAACATATGGTGCACCAAAATCATCAAGTGCAGCGGCTGCTTGATCAACCGATGTGCACAGATGCGCTCCGGCTGTTGGAACTCCGGCATCCTGCATAACCTGCTTAGCAAAAGCTTTGCTTCCCTCAATTTGTGCAGCAGCCGCGGAAGGTCCAAAAGTCGGGATTCCTGCAGCACGCACTACATCAGCAACTCCAGCAACCAGAGGAGCCTCTGGGCCGATAACCACGAGATCAATCGCGTTTTCACGTGCTAAGGCCACGACCTCAGTGCCGTCTGTGGCGTTGATTGGGAAAGTGTCAACATCCTGCGCAATTCCAGCATTACCCGGAGCGCAAATAACTTCTACGTTCGCATCACGCAGCAAAGTCTTGACTAGCGCGTGTTCTCTCGCACCACTACCGATGACGAGTATTTTCACTTTCCTATTTTAGGGCAGAGCAGAGGCCCTACTGAAACCGTGATCGTTAAAGATGCTTCAGCATGCGAGTGTTGCCCAATGTGTTGGGCTTTACCCGCTCGAGATCCAAGAATTCGGCCACGCCTTCGTCGCCAGACTGCAGCAGCTGAGCGTAAATTGAGGCATCCACCGGCGCTTCGCCAATTGGCTCAAATCCATAATGCCCAAAGAAGCCAGTTTCAAAGGTGAGGCAAAATACCCGAGAAAGTCCCAAATCTTTAGCACGATCCATCAGGACTCCGAGAATCTGGCCACCAATTCCATGCCCTTTGTATTCAGGAAGCACTGCGACTGTTCGCACTTCGCCAAGGTCTTCCCACATCACATGCAGAGCGCCACAACCAACCACCTTGCCGTCGGATTCAGCGACCACGAACTCTTGAACATCTTCGTAAATTGTCACTGTGTTCTTTGACAGCAGGCGACCCTCAGGCGAATAACGATCAATGAGATCGCGCACGTCTCGCACATCCTTTGTGCACGCAGGGCGAATGACGATAGCCATTGTTACTCAGGCTTAACTAACGGGAACAAAATAGTTTCGCGAATATTCAGACCAGTAAGAGTCATCAGTAACCGGTCAATACCAACACCAACACCACCACTTGGAGGCATTCCATATTCAAGTGCTCGCAAGAAATCCTCATCCAACTGCATGGCTTCAACGTCGCCGCCTTCCTTTAAGGAAGCCTGAGCAACAAGGCGCTCGCGTTGGATGATTGGATCGACAAGTTCTGAGTAACCCGTTCCAGCTTCATAGCCGTCGATATACAAATCCCACTTTTCAACTACACCGGCAACCGTGCGATGGTCGCGAACCAATGGTGAAGTATCAACCGGGTAATCAATGACGAAAGTCGGACGTACAAGCTTGTCCACGACGTAATGCTCGAGAAGTTCTTCGACCAACTTTCCATGAATGGCTTTAGGGTCGTATGAAATTTCTGCAGCATCACACAACGCGCGCAACGTTTCAATTGGCGTGTTGGGTGTGATTTCTTGACCGAGGGCTTCGCTTACTGCAGGGAATACTGAAATTCGAGCCCAATCGCCAGACAGATCACGCGTTCCGCCATCAATCAGTTCGTACGTTAGCGAGCCATGAACTGCAAGCGCAGCCTCTTGGATCAATGCTTGTGTCAGATCTGCCATGTCGTTGTAATCGGCATAGGCCTGATAAAACTCGAGCATCGCAAACTCAGGTGAGTGAGTTGAATCTGCACCTTCATTTCGGAAGTTACGGTTAATTTCAAAGACGCGTTCAATGCCGCCAACAACACAGCGCTTAAGGAAGAGTTCCGGCGCGATGCGCAAGAAGAGTTCCATGTCGAACGCATTAGATTGTGTAACGAATGGTCGCGCAGCAGCTCCACCGTGCATTGTCTGCAACATTGGAGTTTCGACTTCGATGTAATCGCGCTTAGCAAAACTTTCACGCAAGCTACGCATAACAGCAGGACGAAGGCGCGCGACCTGACGTGCCGTATCGCGAACGATCAAGTCTGCATAACGTTGACGCACTCGCGTTTCTTCGTTCAGAGGTTTGTGCAAGTTTGGAAGTGGACGTAGGGCTTTTGAGGCCATGTGCCATTTGTCAGCAAGAACTGAAAGTTCGCCGCGCTTACTACTGATGACTTCACCTTCGACGGCAACGTGGTCACCAATATCAACCATTGACTTCCATGATTCGAGTGCATCTTCGCCTACGCGATCAAGCGACAACATAATCTGAAGTGATTCACCAGCGCCGGCCTGAATCTGGGCGAAACATAACTTGCCGGTATTGCGCATGAACATCACGCGACCCGCAATGCCTACGATGTCACCAGTCTGATCATCGGGAACAAGATGTGGGTATTTTGCGCGGACAGCAGCAACAGTTGTTGTCAGCGGCACTGCAACTGGGTATGCCTCGGTACCAGCCTGCAAAAGTGCAGCGCGCTTGTCGCGACGGACCTGCATCTGTTCGGGCAGATCGTCTACTTCAGGCGTTAAATCATCAGTCACGAGTACAAGGTTAGTGGGTTAGGCGTTGCGCTCGAAAATAAGTCGAAGCCCAATGAGTGTCAGATCCGGTTCGTGATGGGTAATCGTGTCGGATTCAGGCACTACTACCCCCGCAAGACCACCTGTTGCGATCACGGCTTTGACCTCTTCACCAAGTTCATCTGCAATGCGATCAACTAAGCCATCAACTTGCCCTGCAAAGCCAAAAATTGCACCTGATTGCAGGGCTTCAACAGTATTTTTACCAATGACATTTCGTGGGGTCACTAGTTCGACCTTGCGAAGTTGTGCTGCGCGCGAGGCCAAAGCATCAATTGAGATTTCGATCCCAGGTGCAAGTGCGCCACCGAGAAATTCGCCCTTGTGAGAAACCACGTCGAGATTCGTTGAGGTACCAAAGTCAACGACGATCGCTGGACCGCCATAAAGCGTGAAAGCCGCCAGTGAATTTACAATTCGATCGGCGCCGACCTCTTTTGGGTTGTCTGTAAGGATCGGCACGCCCGTCTTTATACCTGGCTCGACAATGACGGTTGTTACATCCGCGTAATAACGACCGAGCATCGTGCGCATTTCTCGTAACACAGCTGGCACTGTCGAACACAAAGCGATCCCCGTGACAACTGGTGCATCTTGCAACAAGCCACGGAAGGTCAATTCGATTTCATCGGCAGTCTGTCGTGCATCCGTCTTAATTCGCCACGAATGAATAATCGTGTCTCCATCAAATAGACCCAACACAGTATTTGTATTGCCTACGTCAATTGCAAGTAACATCATGCTTCCTTGATTTCGATTTCCATGTTGTCGATCAGTCGAACTCCATTGAGATTTGCCGCGATGAGTACTCGCGCATTTCCTTGCGAAGGCGCAGATTGCAAATCCGAGCCAGTGACAACGAGATAGTCCATCGATATAGCTGGAGTATTTGCTAACACTTGCGCTGCGCGATTGAGAGCATCGCTCACAGGCACACCTTTGGCCACGAGGTCTCTGACGAGCATGAGTGCGCTAGGTATGTGAGCAGCATCGCGTCGAGCATTGTCATCGAGTCGACGGTTGCGACTGGATAGCGCTAACCCATCCGAATCGCGCACTGTTGGAACTCCCAGGACAGTAATTCCGCTGTTAAATTCGTTCGCCATATGTTGAATCAGAGTTAGCTGCTGAAAATCTTTCTCGCCAAAAAATGCAAAGTTTGGTGTTGTTGCATTAAACAACTTGTTCACGACAGTGAGCACACCACGAAAATGTCCCGGCCGATCTTTACCTTCGAGTACATCTCCGAGCGAACCTGGATCGACAGTGATGGTGTTCGCAGTTCCTGATGGATACATCTGTTCAACAGAGGGAACAAAAACCGCGTCTACTCCGACTGATTCCAAAAGCGCAAGGTCGGCTTCGAGGGTACGTGGATAATTTGCAAGGTCATCGGAGTTAGTGAACTGTGTTGGATTAACGAAAATCGAGGCAATCACATACGGAGTTTGTCCAGAGCGTTGGTGAACATTTAGTTGAGCGCTACGAACTAACTCGAGATGACCCTCATGCAGTGCGCCCATTGTGTACACCGCAGCACGCGGTCGATCTTCATGGTCACGACTCCACGACTGCATACCTTGAACTGTGTCTATGACAATCATGCGTCGCCACCAAGCACATCAAGAAGTTGTTCAGCAGCTACGGCCGAAAGCTGGCCTGATGCAAGTGCGCGTTCTGTCGTGAGCCGAGCCATCACAATGTAAGCATCGACAGTTGCAGGATTGATTGAGTTGAGTTGATCCAAGTGCGACTTAACCGTTTGCACATCGCCTCGAGAAATTGGTCCGGTTAATGCTGCATCGCCGTTGCGCAATGCGTTATCAAGTGCGGCACTAAACAATGGAGCAATGAGACGTTCGGCATCGTCAATTCCTGCAGCATTTAGAAGCGATACCGTTTCGTTAACGAGCGTGACTAAATTGTTTGCACCGAATGCAAGTGCGGCGTGATACAAGGCTCGGTTAGCTTCGGGGACCCAAACTGGTTCGCCGCCGATTTCAACCACGAGTGCTTCAGCGACGGGACGTAAAACGTCAGGTGAGGTCACTCCAAAAGGACATCCTGACAAACGAGTGAGATCAACACTGGTACCCGTGAATGTCATCACGGGATGCAACGCGAGTGGTAGTGCACCTTGCTGTGTCAATGGATCGAATACGCTCACGCCATACCGACCGGATGCATGCATGACAAAAGTTCCCGGACCAATTGCATTGGTGGAAGCAAGTCCAGCGATGAGACCAGCTAGCTCGTCATCAGGAACTGTTAGAAGAACTAGGTCACAGTCGGCAACAGCTTGATCAACCGGCTTGATTGGAACATATGGGAGTAACGATTCAGCGCGCAGTCGACTGATATCTGATACCGCTGTGCAAGCAACTACATTGTGTCCAGCACGGCGAAGGGCAGCACCGAGCACGGAACCAGCTTTACCGGTTCCGACAACTGCAACGTCTAAGCGCGGAGGCTTTTCGGTCCAAGGCTCAAGGCTCTCGGCCATCGTGTTGACCACAGGTAAAGCCTAATGGCATTTTTCACGCCTAGTTATGGGACGATTGCAAGGTGATTTCTACAGTATTCATCGGCGTAAATGCACTTGATACCTCACGAAATGACATCTGTTTAGACTTACCGGCACATTCGCCGGTCACTCACGGAATGCTTCGCATCCAGGCCGAGGTTGATGGCGACATCATTCGTCGTGCACGCCCAATTTTGGGTTCGATGCATCGCGGTGCTGAAAAACTATTTGAGTCGCGTGACTATCGCCAGATCTTGATGCTGGCGAATCGTCACGAGTGGTTATCGCCGTTTTCTGGTGAAGTAGGAGTGGCGCAGCTACTTGAAAGCGCTCTTGGCATTGAAGTGCCGAACGACGCTCAGCAGTTACGAAAACTTCTGCTTTCGTACAGCACCGTAACTTCTCACTTGGCATTTCTTGCAGGATTCCCTTGGAGTAATGGTGAGATTGGGCAGGCGTTGCGCGTTGAGCGTGAACGTTGGGTTGAACATTTTCATACATATGTTGGCACGCGTATGCATCCGATGATCACACGTATTGGAGGACTCACACATGCGCCAACGGGTACTTGGCTGGCTCACATTCCTGAGCTTGTTTCCCACTGCACCGAAGTCCTCAGTACTACTTCACAGCAACTTGCTGGCGAAGGCCAATTGAACGAAATCGGCATCATCACTGACATCGATGTTGTCGACTTTGCCTTATCGGGTCCAAGTTCACATCCTGGCGATGTGTATTCGAGACTTGAGTTGTTGGTCAAACAAACTTTTGAAGCATCTGCCGAAGCAAATGCATTGGCTACATCACTTGCCACGCATACTTTTGGCGACGTTAATGTGCTGCTTCCAAAAGTTTTGCGAGTTCCTGAAGGTAGTTACGAACACTCGATCGACACACCTCTTGGCACTGCGTCGTGGTTCTTAGTTTCGCGCGGAGACAAAATGCCATACCGATTGAAACTTCGTCCCTCGAGTTTGCATACAGTTCTAGCTTTAAGTGCAGCGCTGCGAGATGCCCATATAAGTGACGCCGCAAAAATTATTGCGAGCATGCCATTTTTAACTGGCGACGCTGAACGTTAATTCTGCCGGGACTTCAATGCGAGTTCAGTCAGATTTGTTAAGCGATGCATTAAGTCTTCAATAAGTTTTTGAGATGCATCCAAACGTGTGCGGAGATCTTTAATTTCATCGCGCATAATCATCAGTTCAAGCGATGTATCTGGCGCTTTCGTTTCTGCAACAGCTTCGCTCATTGGCGCGCTGGTGATGTATTCCTTTTCGACACGAGGTGCATCAATTACAACAGTCGGTGTTGCTTGGACGCGCGGAGGTTCAGGTACAGCTTCATCGAAGGTGTCGGGGACGCCATCCAACGCACTTTCTGCTGCGACATTAACAACTGGCTGATCCGCATCGGGTGCTTCATTGATTTCTTGTATGTCCTCAACAACGACGTCATTAAAAATCGGATGCTCAAAACTTTCGGTTACTCGACGTACGTTGTATTGCAAACTGTCACGCATCGCTTGAATCCGACGTCGAGCCTCTTCAAGAGCATCCGCAGGAGACTTCGCGGTATCTGGATCTTCGACTAACTCGGTCCACGCCGTTGTTTTGCGTGCAGGTGTTTCTAGAGTCAACGGCGGAGTAACAATTAGGGGCTCTAAAACTTCACTTGGCAACGTGCGGTCCTGATCAATATCAAGATCTGCTGTTGACAACGTCTCTTCGAATGCAATCTCTGCTTCAATGCGCTGAATTTTTTCCGCAACTCGACTTTCAGCATCCTGAAGACTCTCGCCCGCTTTGATCACTGGAATCCAACCGGTGTATTCACCGCGCAAAATTTGATCAACACTCGGTGGTCGAGCAGCGCTGGTTCGAACCCACGATGGTTCAGAATCTTCGATTCGCGTTAATGAGATTTCTGGATCTAGCAGGATCGATTCAGTTTCGTTGACCGGCCAAAACGCTGCAGTCAACGGGTCATTCATGTCAGCGGGCGTGGTCGGTTCATCACTCACGATGACCTCCCGAAAACCACTAGACCCCCGTCCAATTCCTTAAGAATAGAGGCAACGCAAGGTGCCTGACTACTTCCTCACATGCCATGCTTGAGTAGTGAACCCAATTCTTCAGGCCGCGGAAGCAGTAACCGCAACAGGAATAGGGGCTTTGGGCTACGGATTAATTGAGGCACAAGCCTTTACCGTGCGTGACAATCAGGTTCACAATCCTGAATTTTCCTTCGATTCGTTGCGAATTTTGCACCTTTCCGATCTTCATATCACTCCAGCGCAAACTCGAAAAATTAATTGGGTGAAGTCTCTCGGATCGTTAAAGCCAGACCTCACCGTTGTGACAGGTGACTTCCTTGCTCACATGCAGGCTGTTCCAGCAGTGATTGAAGCGCTTGATTCACTTCTTGATGGGCCTGGAATGTTCGTGTTTGGCAGCAACGACTACTTTGCGCCGGAATTCAAAAGTCCACTGAAGTACTTCGACCGTGATCGCGAAATCAATCCAATCGGACAAGCCTTGCCTACCGAAGAGCTTCGACAACAGCTTCTTGATGCAGGTTGGATTGATTTGAATAACCGTCAACAAGCCGTAACTATCAATGACATTGTGATTGATGCACGTGGAACCGATGATCCACATATCAACAAAGACGATTACAGCAAAGTTGCCGGTCCCTATGGATCAGGCACACTACGTCTTGGCGTGACACATGCTCCATACCTTCGAGTGCTTAATGACTTTGTCGCAGACGATACGCAAGTGATTCTGGCGGGACATACTCACGGCGGACAAGTGTGTATTCCGTTTTATGGTGCGTTAGTAACTAACTGTGATTTACCAACGAAACTTGCCAGAGGACTTTCTGACTACAGTCACAACGGAAAAACTGCTTCGTTAAATGTTTCAGCAGGAGTTGGTACTTCACCGTTTACTCCCGTACGAATTGCCTGCCGACCAGAAGCAACTCTGCTCACACTCACACAACAAGCCTCACAATAAAGAAACCCTGCATCATGGCGATGCAGGGTTTCTTACAACGAATTGTTTAAGCAAATTCCTTCGCAACAACTTCAGCAATCTGTGCAGTATTGAGTGCCGCACCCTTACGCAAGTTGTCACCACATACGAAGAAATCAATTTCGTTGGGGTATTCAGCCGACACGCGAATACGTCCAACAACTGTTGGGTCAGTGTCAACCACATCAATCGGGGTTGGGAATACCTTGTTAGCAGGATCGTCGACTACAAGTACACCTTCAGCGCCAGCAAGTAATTCACGAACTTCGTCTGCAGTAACAGCGCGATCAAGCACTGCATGAACAGCGAGAGAGTGCGTAGTCAAAACTGGAACACGAACGCATGTTGCATGAACCTTCAGCGATGGATCGCCAAGAATTTTTCGTGATTCATTTCGAACCTTGAGTTCTTCGGACGTGTAGTCATTCTCGCTCAACGACCCAGCCCATGGCACAACGTTCATTGCAAGTGGTGCTGGGAAAGCGCCGAGATCGGTGATTTCGTTACGAACATCCTTGGTGTGGCTACCAAGATCCTTACCTGCAACTGCACTGATCTGTGCATGCAAGGTATCGATACCGGCTTGACCTGCACCCGAGGCTGCTTGGTACGAGGCAACAACTAGTTCCTTCACACCGAATGCTTTGCGAAGCGCACCAACGACAACAATCATCGACAGTGTTGTGCAGTTTGGGTTGCTGATGATGCCAAGTGGGCGATTTGCTGCTTGATCGGCGTTTACCTCAGGAACAACCAAAGGCACATCAGGATTCATACGGAATGCGCCAGAGTTATCTACAGCAACTGCGCCGCGAGCTGCAGCGATAGGTGCCCACTTTTCCGAGATTTCATCCGGAACGTCGAACATTGCGACGTCGACACCGTCGAATGATTCTTCGGTCAATTCTTCAACGACGACATCTTGGCCACGAACCTGAAGGACTTTGCCGGCTGAACGAGCGGATGCAAGCAACTTGATGTCGCCCCACACATCTGGACGAGTCGACAAGATGTCGAGCATGACTGTGCCGACAGCACCTGTCGCGCCGACTACTGCAAGTGTTGGTTTCTTTGACATGGTTATCGTCCCGTTCCGCCGTAGACCACGGCTTCGCCATCGCTATCAAGTCCGAATGCAGCATGCACTGCTTGGACTGCAGCTTTTGCATCATCGGCGCGAGTCACCACTGAGATGCGAATTTCAGATGTCGAAATCATTTCGACGTTAACGCCAGCTTCGGCGATTGCCTTGAAGAAAGTTGCGGAAACACCTGGGTGTGAGCGCATGCCTGCACCGACCAAAGAGATCTTTGCAATGTTCTCGTCAGTCTCGATGTCTTCAAAGCCAATTTGCGCTTGCGCCTTACGCAGTTGCAATTCCGCCTTAGCCGATTCGGCAACTGGAACTGTAAAAGTAACGTCAGTTTTATTTGTGCCACTTGCTGAAACGTTCTGAACAATCATGTCCATATTGATTCCGGCATCTGCCACCGACTGGAAGATAGCGGCGGCCATACCTGGACGGTCTGGGACACCAACGACGGTGATCTTTGCATCGCCAAGATCGTGTGCAACACCTGCAATGATCGGCTGTTCCATAATTGCTCCTACTGTGGACAACTTCTCCAACTTGGATTGATCTGCCAAGTCAGCAATAACAAAAGTTCCTTCTTTATCTGAGAAAGAAGAACGAACGTGAATCGGCACATCAAATCGCTTTGCATACTCAACACAACGAAGGTGAAGTACCTTGGCGCCAGCTGCTGCAAGCTCCATCATTTCGTCATAAGTAATGCGGGGTACTTGACGAGCCTTAGCAACAACGCGAGGATCGGCCGAAAAGATTCCGTCAACATCGGTATAGATTTCACACACATCGGCATACAACGCAGCTGCGAGTGCAACTGCAGTTAGGTCCGAACCGCCGCGACCAAGAGTCGTGATGTCTTTCGTATCTGCAGATACACCTTGGAAACCTGCAACGATTGGAATTGCGTTTTCGCTCAATGCTTGCTGAATGCGATCAGGTGTCACATTAACGATGCGAGCTTTTCCGTGAACCGAATCTGTGATCAGGCCAGCTTGTGAGCCTGTGTAAGAACGCGCCTCGTATCCCAAATCGCTAATTGCCATTGCGAGTACGGCCATCGAAATACGCTCACCAGCTGTAAGAAGCATGTCGAGTTCACGCCCTGGTGGATTTGGCGAAACCTCGCGCGCTAGATCAAGCAGGTCATCGGTGGTGTCGCCCATTGCCGAAACAACGACAACAATTTGGTGTCCGGCGCGCTTAGTGTCAACGATTCGCTTTGCGACGCGCAGAATGCTGGCAGCATCTGCTACGGACGAACCACCAAACTTCGCTACAACGAGACCCATAACACTTAATTCTAAAGGGAGTCTCACCATCAGGACAGACCGTCCAAATAATGGAACGCTTACGGGCTGACTTGTCGACGACCTTCGAGGGCACGACCGAGCGTGATTTCATCGGCGTACTCCAGATCTCCACCAACTGGAAGTCCGCTGGCAAGCCGAGTGACCTTGATACCCAGTGGCGAAATCATGCGCGTCAAGTACGTTGCAGTTGCTTCGCCTTCGAGATTTGGGTTTGTTGCAAGGATGATTTCCGTTACTGCGCCGTCAGCTAAGCGCTTGAGGAGCTCGGAGATACGAAGATCGTCCGGACCAATTCCATCAATCGGATTAATCGCCCCACCGAGCACGTGATAGCGACCGCGAAATTCTCGAGTGCGTTCGACGGCAAGGACATCTTTCGGTTCTTCGACAACACAGATGACAGTTTGTTCTCGGCGGGTGTCATTACAAATGCGGCATGTGTCCGCCGAAGCTACGTTAAAACAAATTGAGCAGAAGCGGACTTTCTCGTTAACCTCTTGCAACAAAGCACCGAGGCGTTTCACGTCTTCGGCATCGCTATTAAGTAAATGAAATGCAATGCGTGATGCGCCTTTTGGTCCTACGCCAGGGAGCCGCGCAAACTCTTCGATCAAGTCTTGAACGATTCCTTCGTACATGCTTGTCATGCTTCGCGTGAACTTTCACTGATGACAGTTGCACCAAAAGCTTGGGCCACCATGTCGATCGTTGATACCTGTGGCATGACCTCGTCATCCGGCGCAGCTTCGCCGGTATCGATGGCCTCGGCTTCGCGCTTTTTTGCTTCCGGAAGTGACGCACTTGGATCAAGTTGCGGATCAATCTGAACGCGAATACCAAAGAGTTCTTGGAGCACATCGCGTAGACCTTCAAGACGTCCACCGGCAACAGCGTTCTTCATCTGTCCCGCATTCTTGTAAGCGACTGCAACAATTCCGTTGTTGATTGATACCGGGACTGTGTCTGCAACAGCGAGACCAGCAAGACGACTCTTGGCACCCATAGTGTTAATAACGAGCGTCCAGTTCTTGCGCAATGCCTCAATGTCAACGTCACCAGAAATTGGTGCAGCCAATGAAGCCTGCTCTTCGGCAACAACTTGGGCATCGACCTGGGCAGCGCCAACAACTTCAGACGGCTTTCGCGGCGCAGGAGCACTCGGCTTGCGCAATGGAGCAGGTGTTGACGATCGAGACTCCACAACAGCAGGCAGGTCGTCGTCAACACGACGTTGAGGTGCTGGTGCTTGGGCCACTGGCTGCGCGGAGCTCGGCACTGGTGCAGCCACTGCTTCTTCTTGGGCACGTTGGCGAACAACACTTGGCCGCACTGACGGTGCAACTCCACCTTGTTCAAGTTTTGTTACGCGGTCGGCAAGGTCAGCCGAAATTTCATTTGTGACAAGGCGAGCGACAAGCAGTTCAAGTTGCAATCGAGGTGCTGAAGCCCCGCGAAGTTCGGATAGTCCAGCACTAACAAGATCGGCAACGCGGACAAGTTGCGCGGGCGTGAACAATTGCGCTTGCTTTTCTAAATCGGCAATCTGTTCTGTCGGCAAGTCAAACAAACCGGATGATGTTGCATCAGGTACTTGCTTGGCAACAACAAGATCGCGAAGTCGTTCGAGTAAATCCGTTGCGAAGCGACGAGGTTCATGTCCAGATGTCACAACCTGATCAATCAATGTGAACAACGCAGCACCATCGCCAGCTGCGATCGCTTCGATAACTTGGCTCAAAATAACTTCGTCAGTAAAACCAAGTTGCGCAACAGTTTCGGTGTACGTGATTCCAACATCGCTCGTGCCCGCAATGATCTGGCCAAGAACTGACAATGAGTCACGAACTGATCCCGCACCGGCACGTGCAATGAGTGCGAGCGCAGCAGGCTCAGCGGGAATACCTTCGAGTTCGCACAGTCGTGACAGATGCTCTTGCAGGACCTTGGCCGAAACAAGTCGGAATGGGTAATGATGCGTACGCGAACGCAACGTTGGAATAATTTTGTCGGGCTCGGTCGTCGCGAAAATAAATTTCAAATGTGGCGGTGGCTCTTCGACAAGCTTGAGCAAAACGTTGAATGCATCTTTTGTGAGCTGATGTGCCTCGTCAATGATGTATACCTTGAAACGTGAAGATACTGGTGCATAAATTGCGCGCTCACGGAGTTCTTTGGCATCGTCAATGCCACGATATGTTGCTGCATCGATTTCAATAACGTCGATCGAACCAGAACCATTAGGTTCGAGGTCGATACAAGATTGGCACACTCCGCACGGAGTAGCAGTCGGACCCTGTTCGCAGTTGATAGAACGCGCCATGATTCGCGCCGAAGATGTCTTGCCACAACCACGCGGACCAGTGAATAGATACGCGTGATGAATGCGATCGCTTTCGAGGGCGCGGGCAAGCGGCGCCGTGACGTGCTCTTGCCCGATTACGTCTGCAAATTGTGCAGGACGGTACTTGCGGTACAGGGCTAAAGACATATCTAGAGAGTAGTCGGTCAGTATGACGAACGTTGCGCCCAGATAAGGCATCGAGACAGAAACTAAAGGACCCCTCGCGTACCCGTTAGAGCCTGTTTATCCTTGCTGCCTTCCGGCCCTGGGGAGGTTCACAAGGTAACGCCACGCGAGGGGCTGCGTTAATTCTATGGGTTTCGCCAGTTCGCATTTTCGCGACGATTACAGGTAACCTTGCGGTTCTGGAGGATTCGCCTAGTGGCCTATGGCGCTCGCTTGGAAAGCGGGTTGGGTGCAAGCCCTCAGGGGTTCAAATCCCCTATCCTCCGCGCTAGTTCGAAAAGGTCTTCACATTTGTGAAGGCCTTTTTGCATTGCGCGGAGGGCCATGGATTTGGGAGGAGCGGGGCTTTGCGAAGCAAAGCTGAACTCGCGACGGCTCCCCTATCCTCCGCAGTGAAAAGCCCCAGATTACTCTGGGGCTTTCTTCTTAGTCCCATGAGAAGATAGTGTCATGTCGATACCTCTCCACGGCCTGAGAACGGTCATCTATCCTGCTCCGAACCTCGCCGAATCGAAGGGCTATTGGATCAAGTTGCTTGGCATTGAACCTTACTTTGATGAACCCTTCTACGTAGGCTTCGAAGTCGGCGGCTACGAACTTGGACTTCTACCGGACGCCAACCCCACCGACGGTTCGACCACTTACTGGGGCGTCTCGAATGTTCAAGAAGCGATGGACGAAGCCATCGTTCTAGGTGCCGTCGAACACGCGCCAGCGACGGATGTTGGGGAAGGCATCACCACAGGCACAGTGAGACTGCCCGATGGCTCACTTGTCGGCTTCATCGACAACCCAAACTTCAAAATCAAATAACCCAAACATGGCGTAGAAAGATGGCGTAGAAACGGATTCCTGAAATCAACGTCGAAGCCAGCGTTGGGAAGTAGGCGGGTGATACGTTCCACCTATCCTCCGCGCTAGTTCGAAAAGGTCTTCACATTTGTGAAGGCCTTTTTGCATTGCGCGGAGGGCCATGGATTTGGGAGGAGCGGGGCTTTGCGAAGCAAAGCTGAACTCGCGACGGCTCCCCTATCCTCCGCAAAGTGAATCCACAGCAGGATCTTTCGCCACCGAACCGTTCGGTGGCTTCGCCATTGTTTGAGTTACTCAGAGTTCGGCCCAGCCTCACTCTTCGCACAATGGCTCAGGGCACCACGATGTTCGGCTCACGAAAATCCTGTGCGGCTTCAAACTCAAGAGTGCAGCTCTTAACAACAAGTAAGAGGTCTTCAGTCCCCTAGGCTGATTGCATGATCAATGCAATCTTCTTAAACATTCCGATCGAGAACCTCAAGCGTTCAGTCGACTTTTTCGGTGGACTTGATTTTACTTTCAATGCGCAGTTCACCGGTGACGACAGCACCTGCATGATCATCGGCGAAAACATGTACGCCATGTTGGTCGAGCGTGCAAAGTTCTCAACGTTTATTGAAAAGCCGATTGCTGATAAGAGCACTGTCGAAATGATGATTTCACTGTCGTGCGAATCATCGGACAAGGTCCGCGAACTTTCCGAAAAAGCATTCAGTCTCGGCGCTCGTCAACTAAACGATCCCGAAGATCGCGGTTTCATGTTCAGCTGGGGCTTTGAAGATCTCGACGGACACATTTGGGATCTCTTTTGGATGAACCCAGAACACGTTCAATAGTTGCGTACTAGCCCTGATAGACGTGCGGCGCGAGCACAGCAACTTCGCGTAAGTTGCGATACTGCTCGGCATAGTCCAAACCAAAACCGACAACGAATTCATTTGGAATATCAAAACCAATGTATTTGGCGTCGACCTGCACCTTGATGGCATCAGGCTTACGCATCATCGTCATTACTTCAACCGAGGCTGGGCCGCGTGACTTCAGATTCTTGATGAGCCAAGACAGTGTCAGTCCTGAGTCAAGAATGTCTTCGACAATAAGAACGTGACGATCCTTCAAGTCAATGTCGAGATCCTTCAGAATGCGAACGACTCCGCTTGACTTTGTGCCTGATCCGTAAGACGACACAGCCATCCAGTCCATGTGCAATGGAATGCTGATCGCGCGTGCAAGGTCAGCCATAACCATGACTGCACCTTTAAGAACGCCAATCATCAACAGTGGCTTGTCGAGATTCGCGTAGTCGCTGTCAATCTCAAGAGCAATTTCTTGAATGCGTCGTTCAAGATCATCACGACTGACAACAACGTGCGTGAGATCGTCGCCGAGATGAACTGCATCCACTTATTACTCCTTGGGGGCCTTGGTAAGGATTAGTTTGCCATGTGCCCTGCTGACGTTGATCGCGCCGGGTAGGTTTAGCGGACCTTGCCCGTGCCAACTGGTGACAAGTGCATCGACAGCAAGTACATGATCACGGGTGAGGTCATTGATAGTTGCACCTGCAGCAATCAGCAAGGCGCGAATAACTCGAGTGCGAATCGCCTGTGGCAGTTTCTCTAAATCCGCAATGTTGTCTGAGTGCGCCTCTTTCGCAAGAGCATCGAGTGCGTCGGCATCGTCGCGCAACATATCTGCAGTTCGCGCCAGCGCTTGTGCAACACCTGGACCTAGTTCGGACTCAAGGACAGGAAGCACCGAATGTCGAACTCGCACTCGACTAAAGCGTGGGTCATCATTATGCGGATCCTCAAAGATTGCTAAGTCGCTCACACTTGCTCTGACTGTTTCGCGATCAACATGAATGAATGGCCGACGATACAAACCGTCAACTTCTCGCATGCCCGAAAGCGAACGGGCGCCTGAGCCGCGAGCTAATCCGAGTAAAACTGTTTCGGCTTGATCATCACGAGTATGTCCCAGTAATACGGCCTTCACATAGTGGGCGCCTGCATACAACTCGAATGCAGTCCGGCGTGCATTCCGCGCGGCAGCTTCCATTCCACCAGAACCCGCTCCACTCATGACATCGACAGGTATGACCTCAACTACTTCAGTGCCAAGCTCGGTGGCAAGTTTTGCGGCATTAGCCGAAATTGAGGCTGAGTCACTTTGTAATTGATGATCGATAATGACGGCTGCGACATCAAGGCTCAGTTCAGTTCCAACATGTAATGCAGCGCGCAACAGCGCAACACTGTCAGCGCCTCCAGAGAGCCCGACAGCAATCCGATCACCAGCTGTGAGATCACCAAGATTGGCAAGTAAAGCAGAACGGAGCTGCAAATCGATCATGCCCGATTCACCTCTTGCACCATGCCACGACTCTACGCGCTAGTGACATCCGCATCCGGCAATAGTCTGCACCATTGCATCCAATTGCTTTTCTTCAATTGCAACTGAGCGCACTCCATTGGCCATCACTGCAAAGGTGACAAGATCTCCCGCTTTGTCGACAGTGGTTCCCACAAGAGTCACAACACCAAATAACGTTCCCGTTTTTGCTCGGACATAGCCTCGGCCAACGGAATGCAACGAATATCGCTTTGCAAGAGTTCCAGATACCCCTGCTATTGGAAGCCCGCTCACAATTGGCCACAACTCGGGATGCGATGTTTGTGCAGCCTGAAGTACATCAACAAGTGTTCGCGCGCTCACTCGATCGTCTGCACTCAGTCCGCTTCCGTCATATAACTTCATTCCATTTGTTGAGATGCCTAATGCGCTCACAGCATCTTCGACCGCTTTGGCTGAACGGTCAAACGTTGAATCACCTTTAAGTTTTCCAACATGGTGAGCCAAGAACTCTGCCATCGTGTTATTACTCGTCGTTAACATGCGTTCAACAATGTCAACGACCGTTGCTGATTGAACATGAGTCACCTCTGTTGCAGCATTGGGTGCCACTTTGTGCGAACCATAAGTCGCATCGATACCACGATCTTTCAATGCAGACACAAAATACTTTGCGGCGTAACTCACTGGATCACCAAGTGCTGCACCAGATGATGTCACACCAAAATCAACCGTTAGTCCCGAAATCGGCGAAACGTATCCGCTCGCAAGATATTCACTAGCCCACGATTGTGCATGAGTGGGGCCCTCGAAAAATGATGCATCAACATTGACAACATAAGGACCTTTGTTTCCAGAAAGCGCATTAGCAGTCATTTGAGCAAGTTCATCGAGTGATGGTGGTTGCTCCACACCAGCTGGTTTACCTCTCCAATTGCGCGCTGTGTGAGTTGTCAAAGTTGGATCGCCACCACCAACTAACGTGAGTTCGTTTCCAGCTTGAACAACGGTGGTATTAAATCGACTTGTTGCACCAAGTTTCGCTAACGCTGCCGCAGCCGTAACGATCTTCAATGTTGAGGCAGGAATCATTTCTTGTGCTGCGTTGCTATCCAACATCACGCGAGATGTCGTTGCATCCTGAACTTCAGCAGTAATCGTGCTACCTGTGGCAGCCGGCGCGAGGAAACCTGAAACCTTACTTGTCAGCCCGCTGGATGACATGTCACCAGTGGAAATAAATGGCGCAAAGACTGGACCAGATTGCGGCTTTGCAGGCATGGTCTGGCTATCTGTAGCCGACACCACGCCCGTTGGTGAGAGGGCACAAACCAAAAGTCCAGCCATGAAACCGCACGCTAATAAGCGGATGTTGGCCAATTTAACTCCCGCGCATTAGTGAACTTGTGCCAAGACATGGCAGACTTATCTCAAGCATATGACTCACAATTAACCTGAGGTGGCAATGATGGCACTCGAGTTTGACGTTCTCGTTGAAATTCCTGGCGGCAGCCGTAATAAGTACGAAGTAGACCATGAAACAGGACGCCTTCGTCTTGACCGCATGTTGTTCACTTCAACTCGTTACCCACACGACTATGGATACATCGAAGACACGCTCGGCCAAGATGGCGATCCACTAGATGCACTCGTGCTGTTGGACGAAGCTACATTCCCAGGCGTACTCATTCGCTGCCGTGCAATTGGCATGTTTATCATGACCGACGAAGCTGGCGGCGACGACAAGGTCATCTGTGTTCCAGCCAGCGATCCTCGCAAGGCACACTTGCAGGACCTCACTGACATTCCTGAATTTGATCGCCTTGAAATTCAGCACTTCTTTGAAACCTACAAGGACCTTGAGCCAGGCAAGTCAGTCGAAGGTATCGAATGGGTTGGACGCGCTGAAGCCGAAGCTGAAATCGAACGCTCACGCGGTCGCTTCGTCAAGCATTAATTCGCGAATTAGACAGCGGAGTCTGTCGGCAACTTCATTGTGGTCAGACCGTCGTTTACCAGCACGTCTCCGGTCAATAGACCAGTGAATGAAAACGGAAGTCCAGTCACAGGGTCAATGAGGCCATCTGGATTTGTTGGGTCGGTTTCACCGGCTGGCGCTGCATCGCCAATGTTGATCGTTGGATACTGCTGCCACGCGCGTAGGTCACCTTGCGGATCGAACAAGTAGCCACCGTCACCCATAAATACCTTGCCGGTTTCTACGTTCTCAAAAATTGGTCCATGGTCGCCCATGTAGTAATCCGTTGCGGTGTGGTGTCCCTTATCAGGATGGACTCGAATTGTTCCGCCAGCGGGAATTGATGTGCCCTTAGGAAATGTGTAATGACGACCTTTCCACCCTTGAAGTCCACTGTCGCGAACCCACCAACCCGAGAGATCAACAGCAGCAGTACCACCATTCGTAATGGCCATGTATTCGCCGTTGCCATTTGTTGCATCGTTTCCTGGCGCATCCCATTGAACCGAAACGCTGAGCTGAGCATTTTGATCTGGACCATCGCCACAGAATGACGTGTTAAACAAACCAACACCGCGTTTTGCAGCCCATTGCGAAAACGCCATGTAGTACCAGTTGTACGAGTACTCAGTTGGATTCAACATTGGAAGGGCTAAGCCTTCAGAGATTAGATACGCGCCGACGTCACGCCATACGCCATCGATCTGTACTGAAATAAAACGATACTGACGTCCTCGACTCTTAATCGATGAACTGAAGGACGAGAGTCGAACTTCTTTTTGGTAAATCAAGTCGCGCAATCGCAAAGTTGCTTCGGCAGCATGGCATTCGCCCTTGATGCCTTGATTGGATTCTGGGTACGTGTATTGCTCCATCGCTTGGATAGAAAGCAAGCGAACGCGAACCGTTTTTCCCGTACTGAGCTTTACATCAACGGTGTCGCCGTCAGCAACGTATTCAACGATTCCATGTTCGCGCGAATCGGGAATGTTCGGGGTTGTGTTGTCTTGTGCACGCGCTGCTGCGGCATTGCCAATCACGAGAGCCAAACAAAGCGAAACTACTGCAGTACGACGCATCAGAATGACCCCCTTCCCCAAGGCTTGAGCCTCAATTCTACCCGACGTGCTTCCGCACGAAAACGGACATTAGAGGATCCTTACCAGGGGGAAACCCTTTGAAAACTATGCCTTTGCAGCAGTTACGCCTGCCATCAGGCGGTCGATAACATCACGAGCAGACCATCCATCAGGGAAATCCTTGAGCATTGCTTCGATGTCACCAGTTGTGGCACCTAAGGTCAACAGCGGCGCTTCTTTGTAACCATCTGGACGTTCTTGTCCAAGACCGATCGCAGCAACCAAACCATTACACAAACACATACGTCCCTGTAGCTCTTCAGTTTCGCCACCCTTTTTCAGGAATGGGCTTTCTGGTTCAGCAGCGCAACGATATGTGACCTTGCCGGCCTCGTCGATGTGGCTTGAACGCAAGTAACCCAAATCGCACAAACGTGGACGCGCTTTGTATGTTGCTTCGCTTCCAACTGTTCCTGGAAGTTCAACAACCTTGAATGGGAAACCAGTTGGTGATGCGCGGTGGTCAGTGCGCACGCGCAAGTTACCTTCACGAGCGGCTTGCAACATTTGTTCACGGTATTCCGGAAGCAAACCTGATTCATTCGAGAGTGCAAATAGCGATCCAACTTGAACACCTTCGGCGCCAAGTTCGACAGCTTCTTTTACTGACTCAGTAGTTGCGCGGCCACCGGCAAGCCAGAATGGCAAACCAACATCGCGTACCTTGTCGATGTTTGCTTCATCTAACGGACCGTAGCCAGTTTCGGTATCTTGCAAACGACGAGGTGGGGCATTGTGTCCACCAGCCATGAAGTGTTCAATGACGAAACCTTCGGGACGTGTAACTTCGTTGCGTGCGAGGTAGGAAGCAAGAACTTCTGCAGTCACGATCGCAAGGAACGCTGGACGGGGAAGCTCGGGTGCAACACCGAACGATTCTTTTGGATCAAAAGTAAGCACTGGCGCAGCCATACCTGATGGGCGTTCTGCATCAATTGATAATCCACCAGCGCGACCTTGAGCAAAGTCCGTCATAAGCTGCGGAATTTCGCGAGGAATTCCTGCACCCATCAAGATTGCGTCAACACCTGCGAGCATCGCGCCGTAAAGTGCTGCAGGTGTTGCTGTTTGTAATTTTTCGAGAAAGTTAATTCCAACTTTGCCGGTGCCGGCTTGCTTGGCTAGCCACACTTCAACAAAGTTTGCTGCAACTGTTAGCTGGTCGTGTTCGGTGTGAGGCTTGATGCTGATTCGACGCATCGGACGGTAAGGCTTTCCATCACGACCGTTCGGAAGATAAAACGTGTCAAGAATGTGCTCTGCAACTTCTGGATATGGGAAAGCAGCAAGTGCTTCGCGCATATGTCCACCGGCGTCACCATCTTGCAAGCGACGAGCCACAACCGTTTCCAAAGCCGTGCCGGAAACAACGCCAAGTTGTCCTTGTTCGGCAACGGTGCGCGCTAGGTACCACGAAGAAACCGCAGCGCCCATGCCACCTTGGATGATTGGGGGTAGACCCAAAGAGTTCATAGCGACCTCGCCGTCAAAAGATGGTTACGGTTGCGTAACCTACGCCACCGTAACCTACGTTAGCGTAGGTTTGCAACAAATTTAGAAAAGACTCTCAAATACAGGGTTAATTGTCGTTATCCCAGCAATAAAGTATCTAATCCGCGCACCAAACCCAATCGATTAACGACTTCTTTGGCCGCAATCAAAGTGCCACTGACATACGGGTCTGGTGAGCTACCTGCGTCGAATTTGATCGTCAAACGCTCATCAGGAAGCCCGAAAACTGTCTCGGTAGCAACCACAAAGCCGGGGAGTCTCACCGAATGAACTTGAGTTCCATCAATGTCGGCACCGCGTGCTTCTTGCGGTCCTGCAATGTCTTTTGGAGCGATATCGAATTCCGGACGATGAACAGCGCTGAGTCGTTC
>CAITJH010000008.1 GCA_903892635.1 uncultured Actinomycetes bacterium
GCTTGCTCGCTGATCGCGATGCGTACAGGAACTTTGCCACCGAGCCGCTTGCGACCCATGTCGCGCGCAACAGTTAATGCAGCAAGATTTGCAGCCGATCCACCCGAGACAAAAGTTCCACCGGCACTGGCTGGCATACCAACAAGATCGGCCATCCATCGCAACACTTGGTTCTCGGCCGCAACTGCACCCGAAGCTTCGAGCCACGAAATTGCTTGCAGACTTGCGCACGATACGACCATGTCAAACAACAATGCGGCTTTGGTCGGAGCTGCTGGAATGAATGCCAAGAACTTTGGGCTATCGGCCGATATCACAGTGCGCGAAATGACATTGTCGTACAGGTCCATCACTTCAGTGGCTGGACGGCCTTGCGAAGTGAACAAGCCATCAAGTGCGTTAAGAACTTCTTCTGATGTTCCCGGAAAGTCCAAAGGAACTTCGGGCATTGAGAGCCGATCTCGCATGTAATTGAAAACTAGATCGGTTAATTGCGAATCATGTTCGTGCATCTGGGCCATAAAGAGTCACTCTTCACGCTAGGTGCCAGGCCGCCGACTCGATTCCAGCCAGCAGGGCAACTGCCACCAGAAATACTCTACAAGTTGTCATTCGCGCGGTTCAGGAAAGGCTCTTGCCAGACGAAAGGTAAGCCGAACCTCAAAAAAGTGAGATGCGCGAAGATTTATCTGCGCATCGAACGGGTTCGGCGCGCTTTGCGTCTGGCAGGAGTCAGTAATGAAGAAGTTAGATGTTTCGTAGAGGGACGTATTTACCCCAGACTTCGCGCAATGCGTCGGAGACTTCCCCACCGGTAGCACGCGCAGCAAGCGCCGCCTTCATTGGGTAGAGCACGTTGGCTGAACCTTCAGCAGCACGCTTGAGTTCGCCGAGGCAACGCTGCACTTCAGCGTTATCGCGCTCGGCACGCAACTTCTCTAGACGGGCCTTCTGTTGGTCTTCAATTGATGGATCAACGCGAAGTGGCTCGTACTTTTCTTCCACATCGATCTGGAACTTATTCATTCCAACAACAGTGCGCTCACCCTTGTCGATCTGGATTGCCCAGTCATAGGCCGAGTTCTCGATCTCGCGCTTTTGGAAGCCTTGTTCGATCGCTGCGGCTGCGCCACCAAAGTCTTCGACTTGGCCAATCAAACGAAGGATCTCGACTTCGATTTCATCGGTCAGGGATTCAACTACGTACGAACCTGCAAATGGATCAACTGTCTTTGTGATGTCAGTTTCGTAGGCAAGTACTTGCTGGGTGCGTAGGGCTAAACGTGCTGCCTTTTCGGTCGGAAGTGCAATTGCTTCATCGAACGAGTTCGTGTGAAGCGACTGCGTGCCACCAAGGACAGCAGCAAGACCTTGAATTGCTACGCGAACTAGGTTTACTTCTGGCTGCTGTGCGGTGAGTTGAACACCGGCAGTCTGTGTGTGAAAGCGAAGCATCATGCTCTTGGGATTCTTGGCACCGAATTGATCACGCATGATCTTGGCCCAAATACGGCGAGCGGCGCGGAATTTTGCAACCTCTTCGAGCAACGTTGTACGCGAGACAAAGAAGAACGCCAATCGAGGTGCAAAGTCATCTACATGCATGCCGCTCGCGACAGCTGCACGAACGTACTCAATGCCATTTGCCAAAGTGAAGGCAATTTCTTGTGCAGGAGTCGCACCGGCCTCGGCCATGTGATACCCAGAAATCGAGATGGTGTTCCAACTTGAAATCTCACGTTTGCAGTACGAGAAGATATCCGTGGTCAATCGCAAAGATGCAGCTGGCGGGAAGATGTATGTGCCACGCGAAATATATTCCTTGAGTACGTCATTCTGGATTGTGCCTTGAAGCGCGGATGAAGCGACACCGTGTTTTTCACCAACTAATTGATACATCAATAGCAATGTTGCGGCTGGTGAATTAATCGTCATTGATGTAGAGACTTGATCCAACGGAATTTTGTCGAACAAGATTTCCATGTCATCAAGCGAGTCAATCGCTACACCTACTTTGCCCACTTCACCGTGAGCCAAAATGTGGTCCGAGTCGTAACCCATTTGGGTAGGTAGATCGAAGGCAACGCTCAATCCAGTTTGGCCAGCGTTGAGCAATTGGTGATAGCGCTTGTTAGATTCTGCGGCGGTACCGAATCCGGCGTACTGTCGCATGGTCCATGGACGACCCGTGTACATCGATGGATAGACGCCACGCGTGTAGGGGAATTCACCTGGGAGTCCAAGTGCAGTTTCTGGATCCCAGTCATTCAGTGATTCAGGTCCATAAACAGCATCGAACGGTAGTCCCGATTCTGACAGTGCCATTTTCGTTACTACCGTTCGCTGCTATGCAAGAGCTTTTAGTCGCTCTTGCGACGTGTGATTGTGCGACCTAGCCACACAAGTGGATCGTACTTATTATCAACAACGCGTTCCTTCATTGGAATGATTGCGTTGTCCGTGATCTTGATGTGCTCTGGGCAAACTTCGGTGCAGCACTTGGTGATGTTACACATTCCAAGACCATGTTCTTCTTGAGCCATGTTCTTGCGATCAGTTTGATCAAGTGGGTGCATGTCGAGTTCTGCAATACGCATCAAGAAACGAGGACCAGAGAATGCCTCCTTGTTATCTTCGTGATCGCGAATGACGTGACACACGTTCTGACACATGAAGCACTCGATGCACTTACGGAATTCTTGACTGCGTTGTACGTCAACCTGAGCCATGCGGTATTCGCCAGGAGCAAGATCCTTCGGAGGATCGAACGCTGGAACTTCGCGTGCCTTTTCATAGTTGAACGAAACGTCTGTTACCAAGTCCTTGATGACAGGGAACGTGCGCATTGGTGTCACGGTGATCTCTTCGTCTTCGGCGAAGGTGTTCATCCGTGTCATGCACATCAAACGCGGACGGCCGTTGATTTCGGCAGCACACGAGCCACACTTACCGGCCTTGCAGTTCCAACGAACCGCGAGGTCTGGTGCCTGGGTAGCCTGTAGGCGATGAATGATGTCTAGGACAACTTCGCCTTCGCTGACTTCTACGCTGTGGTCAACCAGTTGGCCACCTGACTTATCGCCGCGCCATACGCGCAACTTAGCTAAGTACCCCATTAGTGACCTCCCATGCCTAGTTGCTCGAGTTCCTCAGGCAACAAGTACTTCTTGAGTTCTTCAACATCGAAAAGTTCAGCAAGTTCGCGTGGCATCAATGGATTTTCTTCCTTGATGAGTTCCACATTCTTGCCGTTCCACTTGGTCAGCAAATTCCACTTGCGCCAGTTCGCATCCATCGTTGGGTAATCGTTGCGAGTGTGACCACCGCGTGATTCCTTACGTTCGAGTGCAGACTTCGCAACAGCTTCGCTGACTAGCAACATGTTCCACAGATCAAGCGCTAGGTGCCAGCCAGTGTTGAACTGACGAGTTCCCGCAACCTTGACTTTTGCCGCGCGCTCTTTGAGAACTTCGAGCTTGTCGAGAGCCTCTTGCACTTCTGCTTCATCGCGAATGATGCCGACGAGGTCGTTCATCATCTGTTGTAGTTCAGCATGAAGCGCGTATGGGTTCTCTTCACCGTTGCTTTCAAAAGGAGCGTTGGCGATTGCAAGAGCTCGATCGATCTCTGAATCTGGAACTGATGGACGTGCGCCAAGATTCTTGACGTATTCCGCAGCACCGACGCCAGCGCGACGACCGAATACCAAAAGGTCAGAGAGCGAGTTACCACCAAGACGGTTTGAACCGTGCATGCCACCTGCAACTTCACCGGCAGCAAACAGACCAGGTACGCCAGTTGCTGCACCCGAATCTGGATCAACCTGCACGCCACCCATGACGTAGTGGCATGTTGGGCCAACTTCCATCGGCTGCAACGTGATGTCAACGTCTGCGAGTTCCTTGAACTGATGCCACATCGATGGCAGACGACGCTTAATAACGTCAGCTGACAAACGAGTTGAGACATCGAGGTAGACGCCACCATGAGGTGTTCCACGACCAGCCTTGACCTCAGAGTTGATTGCGCGCGCAACTTCGTCACGTGGCAACAGTTCTGGTGGACGGCGGTTGTTGTCGGCATCGGTGTACCAGCGATCGGCTTCTTCTTCTGTCTCTGCGTACTTGTCCTTGAACACTGCAGGGATGTAGTCGAACATAAAGCGGCGGCCTTCGGAGTTCTTGAGCACGCCACCGTCACCACGGACAGATTCGGTTACCAAGATGCCCTTGACCGAAGGTGGCCAGACCATTCCGGTTGGGTGGAACTGAATAAATTCCATACCCATCAAGTTGCCACCTGCACGAAGGGCAAGTGCGTGGCCATCGCCAGTACCTTCCCATGAGTTTGAGGTGACCTTGAATGACTTACCGATACCGCCAGTTGCAAGAACGACAGCTGGAGCTTCGAACACAACGTATTCGCCAGTTTCGCGGTAGTAAGCAAGTACGCCAGAAACCTTGCCGTCAGTCTTGAGAATCTCAACAACGGTGAGTTCAGCAAAGACCTTCATGCGAGCGTCGTAGTCGCCTGATTCGCGGAAATCTTCTTGTTGTAGCGAAACGATCTTTTGCTGCATGGTGCGGATGAGTTCCAAACCAGTGCGGTCACCTACGTGAGCAAGGCGTGGGTACTCGTGTCCACCGAAGTTGCGCTGGCTGATTTTGCCTTCGTCGGTGCGATCGAAAAGTGCACCGTATGTTTCAAGTTCCCACACGCGATCTGGTGATTCCTTGGCATGAAGTTCTGCCATGCGCCATTGGTTTTGGAACTTTCCGCCGCGCATTGTGTCGCGGAAGTGAACCTTCCAACCGTCGTTGCTGTTGACGTTGCCCATCGATGCTGCAATACCACCTTCGGCCATGACGGTGTGCGCCTTGCCGAAGAGTGACTTACAGATGATTGCAGTTTTGAAACCGTTTGCACGAGCCTCAATTGCAGCACGAAGACCCGCGCCACCTGCACCGATGATGACGACGTCGTATTGATGGCGTTCAATCTGTGACATGTGTTCAGATCCCCTTAGAAGAAGTAGAGATTCGTGATGGCGCCTGAGGCAACCGAACGGACATAAAGATCAGCAAGAGCAACACCGAATAGTGAGACCCATGCGAACTTTGCGTGATGTGCGTTCAAGCGTGAAACGCCAGTCCACATCTTGTAGCGGAATGGGTGCTTGCTGAAGTGCTTCAAACGTCCACCAACTGCGTGGCGGCATGAGTGACATGACAACGAGTACATCCACAAGAACGTGGCGTTAGCTAGCAACACCAAAGTGCCAACGCTCATGTGACCCCATTGGCCATCTGCATTCTTGAAAGCAAGGATTGCATCGATGGTCAACAAGACGTTGAATACAAGACCAGCAAAGAAGAAGTAACGGTGAATGTTCTGACCGATTAGTGGGAACTTTGTTTCACCTGAGTACGACTTGTGTGGTTCAGACACTGCACATCCGGGAGGCGACATCCAGAACGAACGGTAGTAGGTCTTTCGGTAGTAGTAGCACGTCATACGGAAACCGAGTGGGAAAATCAGAATCAGCAACGCTGGTGAGATTGTCCACCATGCGCCGATTGGCTGTCCCAAGATTGACGATGAACCATCAACACAGCTTTGTGCCAAGCATGGTGAATAGAACGGAGAGATCAACGGCTCGGTATAGTAGTACGCGTTCTCAAATGCACGCCATGTTGCATAGATGATGAACGAGACCAGTACGACGACTGAGATCAGTGGTTGAATCCACCAGCGGTCTGTACGTAGGTGCTTTTCTTTGATGCTAGCGCGGGCGGGCGCACCGGTACCGTGCTCAAGTGATGTTGCCATGAGCCCAATTTTAGGGGGATTTCATAAGCCCTGTTCGGGCAGATTGGGGTTCCACTTTGTGAAATCAGGCACAACCACGCTGGTTTTGGCCCCGTATTGCCCTTAAAGCAGTGCTTCGCGCAATTGAGCGACGGTTTCCACGATCTGGCTGGCCCCAGCAGCCTCGAGTTCGCCGTCTTCGGCATAGCCCCAGGTCACGCCGATGGAAGGCAATCCGTGTTCGCTAGCTCCGTGAATGTCGTGCTCGCGATCGCCGATCATGACAATGCTGGCGCCGTCGCACAGCTTCAATTCGTTGACTGCATGTTCGATGACCAGTGACTTTGTTCCGCGCAATGATCCGTCTTCGTCACTACCA
>CAITJH010000009.1 GCA_903892635.1 uncultured Actinomycetes bacterium
ACCAATATGATCACTTGGGTCGCACAGCTTATTAATACCGTCTTGGTCGCTAGTTAAAGAGGTTTGAACGTGAAACTCCGTTCCGTTGTTGGTCTTGCATCAGTTGCTCTAGTGCTTTCCGCTTGTTCAAACGGCCCTTCGCGCAATGGACTCGCAGCCATTGTTGATGGACAGACCATCAGCACGCAAAGTATCTCGGATCAAGTGAACCAAGCACGAACTGACATCCAAGCGCTTCCTGCTGCCGACGTTCAGACAGTTCCATCAATTCAAATGCTCGGAGCGATGGCAGTTCATCGAATTGTTTTGAACAAAGTTCTTGATAAGGCGCTTGCAGAGCAAGGCATCACAATTTCTGACACTGACGTCACTGCCTTTGAGCAAAGCATCTTTGCGCAATACGGCAAAGAGTCGGTTGTTGCACAACTGATGACGAACAATGGAGTGCCTGCTTCTGAAATTCACAATTTCTTCCGCACAGTTCTTATTGAGAATGTGCTTGAAAAGAAGCTTGATCCAACAGGTGACCAGACATCCCAGACGAAAGCACTGGTTCAATACTTAGGCCAAGTTAGCGACAAGTTAGGTATTGAAATTTCGCCTCGATTTGGCAAGTGGGACAACGCAACACTTCAGCCAACTGGTAGTGATGACGTACTCTCAACGTTGAACGATGCCGCACAGTTCGCTCAAGCTCAAGCACAGCAAACGCAATGACATCAGCAGTAGAGCGCTTGGTTCAAGTAATGGACCAGTTGCGCTCTCCTGGTGGCTGTCCATGGGATGCCGAACAAACTCACGAGTCGCTTGCTCGTTACCTGCTCGAAGAAACGTACGAGACTCTTGAAGCAATGGACCAAGGTGATTTGGTTGCCTTGCGCGAAGAGCTTGGCGACTTATTGCTCCAGATTGTTTTCCATGCGCGCATTGCTCAAGAAACCGAACACGAATTCACACTCGAAGCAATTGCTCAAGGTGTCGTCGATAAATTGATTCGTCGCCATCCGCATGTATTTTCTGATGTGGTCTACGAATCAGATGAGCAGCTTGAAGCAAACTGGGCTGCAATCAAAGCAACTGAAAAGCCACGTGACTCCGTCACAGAAGGCGTGCCGATTGCGATGCCATCGCTTCAAGTTGCTACCCAATTGATGTATCGCGCACGAAAACTTGATGTCCCGCCTTCGGATGGCGTTGTACGAGAGCAACTTCGCGGAATTATTGGTGAAGTCGATAACGACTCAATTGCCGAGATACTTATTGCTGTTGTTGAACTTGCTCGGGAACGAGACATCGATTCGGAATCAGTTTTGCGGGCAGCCATGCACAAGTATCGACAAGACATTCGTGCCCGCGAGGGCCTAGATTCTTAGTCCCGCAAGGCCCATGTGCGATGAGTTAGACTTATCGCATTAGTGCAACGAAGCACACCCCCGCAAAGAAAAGTGGAGTTCTGTCGTGTCTGCTATTGCTGACGTTCATGCCCGCGAAATTCTCGACTCCCGTGGTAATCCAACGGTCGAAGTTGAAGTAGTACTTGACGATCAATCTGTTGGTCGTGCGGCAGTTCCTTCTGGCGCATCAACCGGTGCGTTCGAGGCTGTTGAACTTCGAGACGGAGACTCCCGTTACTTAGGTAAAGGCGTACTCAAAGCTGTTGAAGCAGTTGAAGAAGAAATCTTTGCTGAAGTTATGGGCCTCGATGCCACTGACCAGCGCCTTGTTGACCAAGTCATGATCGAATTAGATGGCACCCCAAATAAGGCTCGTCTTGGTGCCAATGCAATTCTTGGAGTTTCGCTCGCCGTGGCTAAAGCTGCAGCCGTTTCCGCAAATCTCCCGCTTTACCGATACGTGGGTGGACCAAACGCTCACGTACTTCCAGTCCCAATGATGAATATCATCAATGGTGGTGCTCACGCTGATAGTGACGTTGATTTTCAAGAATTCATGATCGCACCGATCGGTGCCGATACATTTGCCGATGCACTTCGCATGGGTGCTGAGGTGTATCACTCACTCAAAGGTGTGTTGAAGGCAAATAATCTCTCAACAGGCCTTGGCGACGAAGGCGGATTTGCACCAAACCTTCCGAGCAATCGTGCTGCGCTTGAATTAATTTCTGAGGCAATTACCAAGGCCGGATACAAACTCGGATCTGATGTTGCACTTGCGATGGACGTTGCTGCGACAGAGTTCTTCAAAGACGGCGTTTACCATGTTGAAGGGAAAACCAGAACAACAGAAGAAATGATTAATTTCTATGCATCTCTTGTTTCTGATTTTCCAATTGTGTCCATTGAAGATCCTCTTGCAGAAGATGACTGGGATTCATGGGTAGCAATCACTCGCGAAATTGGTTCTCGCACTCAAATTGTTGGTGACGATCACTTTGTGACAAACACCGAACGCATCGCACGTGGCATCGAACTCAAGTCAGCGAATGCACTTTTGGTGAAGGTTAACCAAATTGGATCATTGACCGAAACTGCAGATTCAGTGGAGATGGCACACCGTGCGGGATTCCGTAGCATGATGAGCCACCGCTCAGGCGAAACCGAAGACACAACTATCGCTGATCTTGCAGTGGCTTTCAATTGTGGCCAAATCAAGAGTGGCGCCCCTGCTCGAACGGATCGTGTTGCTAAGTACAACCAGCTATTGCGCATTGAAGAGGATTTAGGCGATGCGGCTCGTTATGCAGGTCGTGCCGCGTTCCCACGTTTTGCGGGCTAGACAAGGCACACTGTAAAACGTGGCATCTTCCTTTAAGCCAACTGGGCGCGCGTTTGCGCTGCTGTTAGTCGTGGTCGGCATCACTTTGACGCTTGCGGTTCCGCTGCGTGCATTGATCCGTCAAAATCACGAAATATCATCATTGCAAAAATCTGTGACGGCACAGCAACAAGCGATTGACGATCTAACAAATCGAAAGGCCCGCCTTTCTGATCCTGCTTATGTGCAGACACTTGTACGGGCTCGTTTGAATTATGTATTTCCAGGCGAAATTGGCTTTGTTGTTCTCGACAAAGAAACGTCAACAGCGATCAATACGGTTCCTGGCGCACTTGTGCCAAACAATGATTCATCGTGGTACAGCAAGTTATGGACGAGTACCAAGCTTGCTGATCAGCCGTTACTCAAAAATGATCCACTCGTTGTGAAATCTCCAGCACCCACTCCAACTAAGTAGAGTAAATCTGTGATTTCTGAAGAGGATCGTATTGCGATCGAGGCGCAACTTGGTCGAAAAATTCGTGGCGCAGTTGAAGTCGCTCATCGGTGCGAATGTGGCAAACCTGACGTCGTCAAAACACAACCACGGTTACCCGACGGCACTCCATTTCCGACAGTGTTTTACATGACATGTCCAAAGGCAACCTCAGCCATTGGCACACTTGAAGCAAATTACGTTATGCGCGAGATGCAAGACCGACTCGGAACTGACCCCGAACTTGCAGCGGCGTATCGACTGGCTCACGAGCATTACCTTGAAACGCGCGAGGCTTTGGGGCATGTTGAAGAAATCGCGGGGATTAGTGCCGGAGGAATGCCAGATCGTGTGAAGTGTCTGCATGTTTTAGCAGGTCACGCATTGGCCGCAGGGCCAGGAGTCAATCCATTAGGAGACGAAGTGGTGAAACTCATTGCTGGATGTCAATCACGTGGAAGTTGTGTGGGTGAAGCATGAGAGTAGCTGCAATTGATTGTGGGACGAATTCAATTCGCTTACTAATCGCAGACATCTCCAATGGGCAACTTAAAGATGTTGTGCGCACAATGATTATTGTGCGGCTTGGCGAAGGTGTCGATAAGACCGGACAATTCTCGCAAGCTGCTCTCGAGCGCACTTTTGCAGCAGCAGATGTTTACGCGCAATTGATTGCCGAGCACAAACCTGAAGTTGTGAGATTCGTAGCAACGAGCGCAAGTCGAGATGTCACCAACCGTGACGTATTTGTGGCCGGTATCAAGTCGCGCCTTGGTGTTGAGCCTGATGTCATCAGTGGGGACGAAGAAGCACGATTGTCATTCTTAGGAGCTACGGCAGAGTTAGTGCATGACGACAATCCACCTGAGGCACCGTATTTGGTCGTTGACATTGGCGGCGGCTCCACTGAATTTGTTTTGGGTACAACTTCACCTGCACATGCGATCAGCACTAACGTTGGATGTGTTCGCATGACGGAACGGCATTTGGTTTCTGATCCGCCTACGCTCGAGCAAATCGCTGCAGCCACCGCCGACATTGATCGCGCGATTGAGTCAGCTCGTGTAGTTGTCCCGATGGAGCAAGCGCGCAGTTTAATTGGGCTTGCAGGTTCAGTAACCACTGTTGCTGCGTTGGCGCTTGGTCTTGATAAGTATGACTCGGAAAAGATACACGGCAGCCGCATCAGCGCTAAAGACGTGCATCGAGTGACCGAAGAACTATTAGTGATGCCCCGAAGCGAGCGAGCAGCTCTTGGCCCCATGCATGAAGGTCGCGTAGACGTGATTGGCGGCGGAGCGTTGGTATTGGACCGAATTCTTGCCTTAACCGGAATTCAAGAAGTCGTCGTATCGGAACGAGACATTTTGGACGGTATTGCACGAGCACTTGTCGGTCAGTGATACCTCGCTGAGCGACTCAGAAGTGGCTCATGTCAGGATTAGTAGTGCACGCCCCTGTAGCCCAATCGGTTAGAGGCACACGACTTAAAATCGTGCCAGTGTGGGTTCAAGTCCCACCAGGGGTACTCGTTAGAGAGATTGACGCAGGGCTTTGAGTTGTTCAATTGCCCATTCATGCTGGTCGGGCGTTGTGGAATTAATGAACTCTCGACCAATGACTGCCAGTTGATCACCCAATGCAGTTGGTGCGACAACTGGAACAGTGGTTCCAGGTCTAGAGAACGCGGCGAGTTGGCCCACGAGCGAACGGGCAGCTTCGTCCCTAGACTCTCGTGAAATCTGTGCGGCCGACATTGAGCGCAGTCGATCAACGGTGCGTTGCAGCTGCAATTCAAGTTCGCTAGTCATGACTCTCACGCTATCCGATGTGCGCTCAACGCAAAGTTTTGGCAAGGTAGAGACATGAGCGATCTGCACTTGGTGTACAAAAACGATATTCATGGACCGTGGGATTCGACAACCCAGGTCATCTACTTGGGAATGGGTTGTTTTTGGGGAGCCGAAAAGAAGTTCTGGCCAGTTGAAGGCATTGTGACAACTGCTGTCGGCTACATGGGTGGCACTGCCGCTGACCCAACCTATCCAATGGTGTGCACGGGATCAACCGGTCACGCTGAAATTGTGATGGTCGCTTATGACCCTGCGCGTATTGACGTGTTTGATGTACTCAAAGTTTTCTGGGAAAACCATGATCCAACTCAGGGAAATCGTCAGGGAAATGACATGGGTACTCAGTACCGCAGTGCAATCTATTGGACGAACCCAGAACAAGAGACCGTGGTTCGTGCAACTCGCGAGGCATACAACGATGTGCTACTCGCAAAAGGTTTTGATCCGATCACAACAGAGCTTGCTCCTGCGCAAGGCAAACAATTTTGGTACGCCGAGGAATATCATCAGCAGTACCTGATCAAAAATCCAAATGGATATGACTGCCACGCTCACACGGGAATTGATTTACCAGCGCGGGAAGCACTTGCTCTTTAGTGATGTAAGTATTGACGCGATTTTGTTTCGGGCATCGTCAGAATAAACCCAGCGACAATAATGACAATTACTAAACTCATCCCAAATGGAGCGCGGAAACTTCCAGTTGCATCGCGCAGATAACCTGCCAATAGTGGACCGATGATCATTCCAAAGTCGCTCGTCATTTGATAGAACGCGACAACTGGGCCACCTTTGCGATTGGCAACTACGTCACCAATGACAGCCGCTGCACCTGCACTCAAAAATGCCATGCCAACTCCGATGAGTGACATGTAAAGGTAGTACGAGGTCAAGGTCTCGCCGCTGAAGATCAGAATCATTGCCAAAGTCATGAATGTGATACCGATCGTCATTGCGGGTTTGCGGCCACGAACGTCGGTCAGGCGTCCAGCGGGCAACAGAAATGCAGCCTGAGTAATGCTTGTAAAGAGAAAGCCAATACTTGAGGTTCGTGCGGACTTATGTAGCACTTCAATGACAAACAATGGAAGCAATGCGTTGCGTAATCCAAAAGTGGTGATTCCTGCCCCAAGGTTGTAACTGATTGCGGTCCAGTATTCGCGCAGTTTTAACGCGCTAGAAAGAGGCATGTGAGGCTCGGCTGGTGCAGCACCCTCTGACTTATCCGGCCTACCAAGTCCTTTTGGTAATGCGAAAAAGGCAACCATTGCGGCAATCGTCAGCGTCATGGCATAGACGAAGAATGGTGCTCGAATGCTAAATCCAACAACAATTCCACCTACGGCAGGACCAGCGAGCCCGCCTAACAAAAAACCACTTTGGTAAGTACTTGAAGCACGTCCGCGATGTTGTGGGTCAACACTTCGTAACAGCAGCGACATGGCCGAGACTGTAAACATTGCTGAGCCAGTGCCGCCCAGTCCGCGTAAAACCAGAAGTTGTTCGTACGATTGCGAGAATCCAGCGAGCAAACTTGACACTGCAACAATGCTGAGGCCAACCCACAAGACTGCACGTTCGCCAAGACGGTTCACTAGCCAACCTGATGGGGTAGCGCTGATGAATCGCATAAATGCAAAGACGCTAATGACGGCGCTAGCTTGCAAGGCGGAAACATGAAATGCCTTCGCGAAAACAGGAATAACTGGTGCGACAATTCCAAACCCGAGGGCTACGGAAAATGAGACTCCAGTGAGCGCCGCTACTTCGCTAGGAAGATCCTTGAAGTAGCGATCGAGAAATTTCTTGAACATTTAGAAACTATCAACGACGGTGAAGTTGCTGTCAGCAAGATGTTTCAAAATTGCTTGGCGATGATCAAAACCGCGCGTTTCGAGTTCAATATCGACATCTACTTCGCGAGCAGATAAGTGTGGATCGATGCGCGTGTGTGAAACCTGAACGACGTTTGATCCGGTTTGGCTAATGATGAGCAGCAATTGGGCGAGTGCACCAGGAACGTCGGGCAAGCGAACTTGCAATGTGAAGAAGCGACCCGCTGCTGCAAGGCCGGTTCGAAGTACGCGCGAGAGCAGCTGTGGATCGATATTGCCACCCGAGATTGTTGCAACGACAGGACCTTCAAAAGCATCAGGGTTGTCGAGTACTGCTGCTACGGCTGCAATTCCAGCAGGCTCAGCCATCAACTTGCTTCGCTCGAGTGTGAGTAGCAAAGCACGTGCGAGTGAGTCTTCACTCACTGTGATGATGTCATCAACGTATTGCTGAATAAGTGCAAATGGAATATCGCCGGGACGACCAACGGCAATGCCATCGGCCATAGTTGTCATCTTCGCTAATTTTTGTGGCGAACCTGCAGCAAGTGATGGGGGATAAGCAGCGGCTTCTTCTGCTTGAACTCCCACTATGCGAATGTCAGGACGAAGAGTTTTGATCGCTAAGGCAGCGCCCGCGAGTAGTCCGCCACCACCAGTGCAGACAGCAACAGTTTTGACATCTGGATTTTGTGCAAGAATTTCGAGCCCGATAGTGCCTTGGCCAGCAACTATGTGTTCGTGATCGAAAGGGTGAATGAAGATGGCGCCAGTGCGATCAGCAAATTCCTGAGCCGCGACCAAAGCTTCGTCAATTGTGGTGCCATGGAAATGTACATCAGCGCCGTAGCCTCGAGTTGCTTCAAATTTTGGAATCGGTGCTCCGTGCGGCATAAAGACCGTTGACGGAATGCCAAGTAGTTGCGCAGCAAGTGCAACTCCCTGTGCGTGGTTTCCTGCCGAAGCTGCCACTACTCCGCGCTTGCGCTGATCTTCGGGTAGTCGAGCAATCCTGTTGTAAGCGCCGCGAATTTTGAACGAACCGGCACGCTGTAGGTTCTCGCACTTGAGTCGCGCTTCTACGTTGTAGTTCTTCTGAATCCAGCCAGCAGACATTGTTGGAGTTTGGCGAATTACCCCGTCCAGAAGTGTCGCTGCGCTTGTAATGTCGTCAAAAGTTACGTTCTCCACAGTTCAATAGTGGCACGTTTTACCCGTTCACTCATAGCCGAGCGTTCGAACCGTAACGAGCCCCAATTGACTGCTACTTTTGGGTGGTACCCAAAGAGAAATTGATGTGAGACATGACTCTGGCAATTCAGGCACGTGGCTTGGTGAAGCATTTCGGAGAGGTCAAAGCCCTCAACGGAATTGACTTAGAAGTTGAGCAAGGAAAGGTCGTTGGACTACTTGGTCCTAATGGCTCAGGAAAGACGACGACAGTTCGAATTTTGTCGACGCTGCTTCGCCCCGATTCGGGTTCAGCCATGGTTGGTGGACATGATGTTGTCGCGGACCCTGACGCAGTCCGTCAGCTCATCGGCCTCACTGGTCAATATGCTGCTGTTGATCAATATCTCACTGGACGTGAAAATCTCGAATTGTTCGGCAAACTTTTTCATTTATCAAAAAAAGATGCACAAGCCCGAGCTGATGAACTTCTTCACCGTTTCGATTTACATGACGCCGCAGACCGAGGTATCAAGGGATATTCCGGCGGTATGCGCCGCCGACTCGATCTTGCCGCAAGCTTGATCGGTAATCCTGCGGTGTTGTTCTTGGATGAGCCAACTACTGGACTTGATCCGCGGAGTCGTCAAGGCATGTGGGAAGTTATTGAAGGACTTGTCGCCGAGGGAACTACTGTGCTGTTGACCACTCAGTATCTCGAAGAAGCTGATCAACTCGCCTCGCGCATCGTGGTTCTTGATCACGGAAATGTGATTGCTGAAGGCACGTCGAACGAACTTAAAACCCAAGTTGGTGGCGATCGCATCGAACTCGATGTTGTCAATAACGCAGATGCAAGCCGTGCAGCAAACGCATTACAGTCGCTATCGTCTGCCACCATTTCGACTGATGAAGCCACTGGCAAATTGCTAATTCCAGTAACAGGTGGTTCAACTGCAATTGTTGCGGCAGTTCGTGCACTCGATGAGGCATCGATTGGAATTGCAGACATTGCATTACGTCGTCCAACTTTGGATGATGTGTTCTTGAGTCTGACTGGTCATGTGACTGAAAAGCCTGTTGAAAAGAGTCCTGCCTCAGGACGCCGTAGCCGTCGAGGAAGGAACTAATTTCATGACAACTCAACAACAAAGTTCACGCCCTGCCCTTGGGTGGTTTGCTGCCGACACTTTGGCTGTCGCTAAACGTCACTTATTGAAAATTACGCGCGTACCTGAATCACTATTCTTTTCATTGATTCAGCCAGTGATGTTCGTTTTGCTCTTTGCATTCGTATTTGGTGGAGCGATCAATGTTGGTCCGAATGGTGCACAGAGTTACCGCGAGTACTTGATCCCCGGTATCTTCGCTCAGACAGTGATGTTTGCGATCGCCGGTATCACCATTGGTATTACCGAAGATTCAACTAAAGGCATCATGGATCGTTTTCGCTCCTTGCCAATGCGACCAAGTGCAGTTCTGGCTGGACACACTTTGGCTTCACTGCTTCAAAATGTTTTAGTACTTTTCGTGCTATCCATCACGGGACTTGCAGTTGGATGGCGCATTCATAGTGGTGCAGCAGACGCATTGCTTGCTTACGTCTTGCTTGCAACTTTTGCCTATTCCATGACATGGGTCGGAGCATGGATCGGTTTGCACATGCCGAATGCTGAAGTAGCTGGAACAGCAGGTCTTGCGTGGATCTTTCCATTGACGTTTGCCTCGAATATTTTCACGCCAATTTCTACTATGCCTGGCTGGCTGCAACCTATTGCGTTGTGGAATCCAGTATCTTGCCTAGCCTTGGCGTGCCGAACACTTTTTGGCAATCCCACACCTGGTCTTGGTACAACTTTCCCCGAGCGCTATCCAGTCGCGCTCGCATTCTTCTATGCCATTGCGATCATCGCAGTCTTTGCGCCACTCGCAATTCGACGATTTAAGTCGCGCAGCACTTCGGGTGCAGCGGCTTAGCGAAAATTCAATAAGTAAAGCTCCTCGACACTATTTCCGAGGAGCTTTACCTTTTTAAACTTACGGAATGTACAACTCTGCGCTAACGATGGAAATTCGAAGAGTCTTGCCATTTGGAGTTTCATAAGAAATCTCTGCGCCAACTTCTTGTCCAAGGACCGCGGCACCGAGTGGGCTAGTTGGGGAGTACACATCGATCGATGTGTGAGCGGCTTCCTCGCGCGAACCTAAGAGGAAAGTTTCACGAACATCAAGGTCCGGGAAAAATACTGTGACAACCATGCCTTGGGAAACAATTCCCTCAGTGATGTCTGGAGTTCCGATTACCGCGGTTTCAAGCATCTTTGTCAGTTGACGAACGCGAGCTTCGTTCTTGCCCTGTTCTTCGCGGGCTGCGTGGTAGCCCCCGTTTTCTTTGAGGTCGCCTTCTTCACGCGCCGCAGCGATACGGTTCTTGATTTCCTCACGTATAGGTCCGCTGCGATCATTGAGTTCGGCTTGCAGACGATCAAACGCTTCTTGGGTCAACCAGGTTTCAGTCACCGCAAAAGGTTACAAGTTATTGCCGCGTTGGTGCGACTCCAGGAGGCATTTGGGCTGGAATCTCAACACCAGGCGGGAAATTTGCAGGGGCAACTCGCTGAATAACGTCCTTGCTGCAGCCCAAAACTTCGGCAAGCACTGCCTTGCTTTCCGTATTCAAGGTATAGACAACGTTTACTTCGCGCACACTGCCGGGCTTATCGATTGTCACTGTTGCGTATCCAACATCAACACGTTGGTCATTTTGCGCTCGAATAACGCAGTAAATCGTGGTGCCCGAAGGTCTGGCAACTTGCCATTGCACTTGAACGGCCTTGTCGGATAGCACATTGAAACTAGTGAGTCTGAATGTGACGTCGTTGGCTGATTTCTTCACTAAGTAAAAACCAGAGGCAGCTATAACAATCCCCATGACGACAATTGAGAGGATTCTGGGTAACCGCGTTGGTCTTTTGTACCCATAGCGTTGCTGCATGTACTCGGATTGTTTGGCCATGTCGCTCATTATGTGTCAACCCTAGTCCCGATACTCTTCGAAATTCTGCGGTGGCCTCGCGATACGACAGAATAGAGGTATGTCAGAAATTGCCGTTTCACTGCCGGCACCAGGCGAGTCACTTCGGCTGCTCGCGGTTCATGCTCATCCTGATGATGAGTCAAGTAAAGGTGCTGCCTCTACAGCAAAGTACATCAATGAAGGTGTCGAAATTCTAGTTGTTAGTTGCACTGGTGGTGAACGTGGCGACATTTTGAACGAGTCATTTGAACTTGGTGATCGTTCAATTTTTGAAGTTCGTCGCGAAGAAATGGCACGAGCTGCAGAAGTGCTTGGGATTCAGCATCGTTGGTTAGGGTTTGAGGATTCAGGCTGGCCAGATGGCGACCCAAAGCCACCATTGCCAGAAGGGTGTTTTGCAGATTTGCCATTGGAACACGTGGCTGCGCCACTTGTCGACATAGTCCGCGAGTTTCGTCCTCATGTAATTACTACCTACGACGAAAATGGTGGGTACCCACACCCAGACCACATTCGCACGCACGAAGTCGCAATGTATGCGTGGCACAAGGCTGCTGATCCTGAGTTTGTGACAAACCTTCCTGCTTGGGCGATTGCAAAGATGTATTACCATCACACGTTCAGTAAAGAACGTGTGATCGCTCTGCACCAAGCGCTTCTTGATGCAGGCCTTGAGTCACCTTATGCCGAGTGGCTTGATAACTGGGAGGATACCGAAGATGCCCAATCACGAGTGACTGCGCGTATTCATTGTGCAGAGTACTTTGACATCAGAGATGAAGCACTCAAGGCACATGCAACTCAAATCGATCCACAGGGAAGTTGGTTTGCAGTGCCGCATGAACTTCAAATAGAAATTTGGCCCACGGAAGATTACGAACTTGCTTTGTCTCGAACTGGTTCAATTGAACCAGAAGATGATCTCTTTAATGGATTGAGGAATTCATAATGTTTGCATTTGCCCATCACATCAGCGCATCATCGCCACAACCATTTCCATCCGCAAGTGGACTAGACACAAGTCTCGTTACTCCTGGTTCGGGCGGAGCAATAACATTTACGTTTTTAGCAATTGCACTTGTCATTTTGATCTTTAGCATGAATCGGCATATCAAGAAAGTGAATTTCGAAGAGAAGCCGCAGGACTAGTGTCCCGATTATTTACCCGACGCGTTCTAGGAATTCACGCGCTAGCCGTTCTTGCGGTTGTCGCGTGTTTAGCTCTTGCGCATTGGCAATGGAATCGTGCACATGTGGCTCAAGGTTCTCAATCAGTCGCTAAGTCAGGATCGATTAATGAACTCGATCCGTTACGGCAATATTTGCCGGTTTCTTCAATAGGAGCCAGCGTTTCATTAGATGGAACGTGGCTTCCACATTCGCAAATTGTCTTGAAGGATCGCTTTGCGAACGGACCGTCCTTATTATCGCCGGCTCCAACTCCAACTCCTACTGATGGTGTGCTTGATGTTGCTGAGCCGAGTTGCGCATGGATTTCGAATGGGTTGGAACTTGCTGATGGCTCGGTTATTCAAGTTGTAAGAGGTTGCAGTACTTCAGGTGAACCAATCGCAGAACCTGCTGGCGCTTCCCATGTAACTGGCGTTCTGCAGCCATCTGAAGATTCGAATGCAGCGCGTATGGTCTCTGTTACAGACTCGTTGACGACGAGTAAAGTCGTAGCGGCAACGGGCAAGACGACTCATGACGGATTTGTCGTAGCTGTCCCAGCACTTGATGGCTTGACTCAAGTGACACCGATGTTGGTGTCGTCTCCACATATTCCATTGCACTGGCGAAATGTGTTTTATGTATTTAATTGGCTGTTCTTTGCCGTAATAGTTATCGCAATGTGGATCCGAGTTCTCTTTGACGAGTTGCGTGATGATGAATCAGAGCAAAAGTAAGGCACACTAGTTCTATGACTCAGACAAATGACATCACAGGTGCGTGGAAGTTCTATAAGGCAATGGCGTACATCGTGGGTACTGCTCTTGCCATCCTGACCTTCGTTGCGTTGCCATGGGAGTATCTATTGGGTCACGGCAAGAGCGCACTAACGATTGCGGCATGGACCGCGCATGGTTGGTTATTTCCGATTTATTTGATAGCGACGTTTATGTTGTCATTAAAGTTACGTTGGTCATTGTCCAAAACTGCGATCATCATGGTTGCGGGAACAATTCCGTTAATGTCTTTTGTTGCGGAAAAGCGAGTAGCCCGAGAAGTTGAGCCACTACTGAAGTAGTTAACTCCAGCGGTACTGGCCTTCGGGTTCGTCCTCCCACGAGCGCGGATCTTCAATTGGTTCGACATGTGTACTTACTGTAGTGTCGGGCAACAGAGCGATGATTTTCGCTTCGATGTCTTCTGACAAGTTATGACCACGCTGAATGTCCCATGCACCAGGAACCAAAATGTGCATACTGACGAATCGATGGCGACCTGATTCACGAGTTTGAAGCGCATGGAATTTCACTTCGTCGCATTCAAATTCCTTGAGAACTTGCACGATCAATTGGTGATCCTCATCCGAAAGGGATTTGTCCATGAGCTTGGCAGTGCTTTGACGCAGCAACTGATATCCCGTGATGACGATGTTGATACCAACAGCCATAGCAACGATTGGATCAAGACGTTGCCAGTGGGTAATTTCAACAAGACCAACACCGACAATGACTCCGACTGAGGTGTACACGTCAGTAAGTAAGTGCTGGCCATCTGCCTCGAGCGTGGGTGAACGGTGGGCTCGTGCAGCTCGAAGCAGTACGAAAGCAACGACGCCATTAATTGCAGCTGCCACTGTTGAAATAAAGAGACCCCAACCCAACTGTTCAAGAGGTTTTGGTGACAGCAGACGTTCGGCTGCGCTGATTACGATAATCAACGCAGCAATCAAGATCATGAAACCTTCGATTTGAGCTGAAAAGTATTCGGCCTTGCCTCGTCCAAAGTGATGTTGAACATCAGCAGGTTTAGCTGCAGCTCGAAGAGCAAAGAGCGCAATGAAAGCCGCAACGATGTTAACTGTCGATTCCAATGCCGCAGATAGCAAACCAACTGATTGCGTGTACCACCATGCAGCCATGTTTAGTCCGACAACAAAGAAGCTCGCAACGATGGATAGCCACGCGAATTTAGTCAGGTTGACTTCCTCGGGAGTACTTACTTCTGTGCTCATGAGTTCATTGTCGCAGATTGTGAGATGCGTTTGGCTATTAGGGCTGATGTTGTGGAACATTACGAGGACGGCCATGTCGTTGCGATGGCCGTAATCGAATGCCGGCAGAGTAAAGAGCGGCAAGAATTTCGCGCGAAGTCACTTCACGTGCGCCTCGTTCAATAGCGACAGCTCTCATGTGTTCTGGTACGTCAAAGTGGTCGCCTTGGAAACCCTTTTCTGGAATTCCTAGTTCCTCAGCGAATGCTTTGAGTTCGTCCACAGAGGTATCGCTAACCATGTGGCACCATAACCAGTCCCGCCATGGCCACATTGCTTGGTCGATCAAAATGGCCATAACGGTTACGTTAGCCGACCACTAGTCCGTGATACCAAAGCGAGCATGAATTTTGCGAAGAGGAGCGGGAGCCCACCAGTTCCACTTACCTGCAATGCGCATCAATGCAGGAACTAGCAACCCTCGCACAACTGTTGCATCGAGCATGATGGCGAATGCTGTGCCAAGCCCAAGCATTTTGATACTTGTCACACCGCTAGTCATAAAAGTGGCAAACACCATTGCAATCAGCACAGCCGCTGCAGTCACAATGCGACCTGATCGCTGTAGCCCAAAACTCACGGCATCTGTTGTGCTTGCTCCGCGATCGTGTTCTTCCTTTATTCGAGAGAGCATAAAAACTTCGTAGTCCATTGATAATCCAAATGCGACAACTGCAATGAGAACGATCGTGGAAGTATCAAGAACTCCTGTAACTGTGAAATCTCCTGTCAGCCACATCATGTGGCCATATTGAAATACCCACGTCACGACTCCAAGTGTTGCCATGAGGCTCGTGAGATTCAGAATTACTGCCTTAAGTGGAAGCAGAATGCTTCCGGTATAAAGAAATAGAACTATGAAAGTTGCAAGGGCCAGCCAACCGATAACAGTTGGCAAGTTGTCGGCGATGCCAGCTTGTGAATCTACATAGATGGCAGAGGCTCCACCGACAAGCGTCCCGGATGGCAAATCTAACCCGCGAATACGTTTAACGATCTCGACGCTTGATTGTTCTCGTGGTCCATCTTGAGTTACGGCACTTATTCGGTAGAAATGATCACTGGTTTGTGACGGTGTCGTCGTTTGAGTTGTGGTTCTCAATTTGTTATCGATTACCAAGTTTGGACTCAGAACGGAAACTACGCCGGAGACTTGTGAGATTTCAGTTGCAACTCGATTCACATTTGAGATGGAGTTTCCTGCAACAGGTATCAACGTTTCGATCGGAGTTGTTTGTTGACCATCAAATCGATCGCGAAGTGTGGCAGATGCAATGGCCGCCTTATTGTTTGCAGGTAATACACGATCATCGACTTGGCCGAATTTCACTGACAATGCAGGCAATGCAAGCGCGGTCAGCGCGAGAAATGTTCCAGCAATGACAAGTATCGGACGCTTCATTACATTACGAGCAAGCCATGCCCAAGCCCCGTCATTGTTGGTGACAAGGACAGCCTTACGAATCGCAAATTTGTCGACTCGCGATCCCAGCATTGCTAGAACTGCTGGTAGAGCAAAAAGTGAAGCAAGAATTGCAAAGATTACGACGCTCATTCCTGCGTAGGCGAATGATTTCAGGAAGTATTGCGGGAACACCATCATCGCAGCCAGTACCAATGTCACTGCGATTCCGGAGAAGAACACAGTCCGACCTGCACTAGCAACTGTCTTTGCGACACTTGCTTCAACGTCTTGCCCTGCATGAAGTTCTTCACGAAAGCGATTCACAATCAACAGTGCGTAGTCGATACCTAAGCCAAGCCCAAGTCCAGTGACGAGGTTTAGCGCAAAGACTGAAACGTCTGTGACCTGCGAGATAGCAAAAAGCACGAAGAAGCTTCCAAGTATTGAACCGAGAGCAACTACCATCGGCAAACCTGCCGAAATCGCCGTGCCAAAGATAATCAAAAGCAGAATGATGTTTAGCGGAATTGCGATGGATTCAGCTTTTGCGAGGTCAGTTTTAATTTGTGAATTTATTGAGTGGTAGATGACTTGTAGACCACCAACATAGGTTTTTACGTCACCTTGTTGTGAATCAAAATCTGCTTGCACTTGTGCGGCTGTCGACGACGCCACCTCAGGTGAGATGTCTTTATTGAAATACACCAACGCAAGTCCGGCTTTTCCGTCTGTACTTTTTAGCGATGCAAGCTTTCCGGTATTCCAATACGAAATAACTTTTTCAACATTTGCGATTTTTGCTACTTGAGTTGTGATGTCGTTGGCTGCTGTTTCGGTTGAAGAGTCATCTGCACTTGTAGGGCTATCGATGATCAATACAGCAGATGCTTCCTCGGAATTAAAGTCGCTCTTCAAAAGTGTGTCGACTCTCGCGGATTCGCTATGTGGATTGTCGTAACCCTGAGTCTTGAGGTTGCCAAAGACTCCAGCGCCGATGCCTCCGGCGATAACAAGTGACACCAAGTAAACAGCCAAGATCGATTTACGGCGACGAACGACAAAGTGACCTAATCGATCAAACATAATTTATCCATTCATGCACGGTTCAGTGTCGCATGCACTGTTCCCAATCTAATTGGGAAGTGGGATTTCGGCGCTATCGAATACGAGTTGAAGCTGTCTTGGATGTGGCATTTCCAAGTGTTGAATTGATCAACCGTGCCTGAAGTTTCAACAGCCCAGCCTTCTTTGGGGCAGTAACTGTGCAGGTCCAAGTCCCGGTGTCACTAGTTTGGCTCTTTGCGAAGGCGACCCATTTCCCAAAGGCGTTCTGTCGTTCGATGACTACAGCGACATTAGCTGTCGCAGGCGTCACCGTCCCTAAAATTGTCAGAGGTTGCGAGCGCATCACTGTGCTCGGCGCTGCGATACTGACGCTACCTGAAACGATCACCTTGTGAGTCTTCGTCGTTAGAGCGTTCGCGGCATTGGCCGCTTCAATTCGAAGTGTTGGTGAACCAACTGGTGGGGCAGCCCACGTAGTTGTCCATTTTCCCTTCGTGTTCGTAGTCGTTGTATTCAATGCAATCCAGCCAGCAGCACTCTTTTGTTGCAGCGTGATCCGGACCCCAGATTGAACAGGTTTGATTGCTCCGGAAATTGTTAATGACTTTCCACTCTGCAACTTTTTTGGCCATTTACTCGTGGTCAACTTGGTGAGCTTTGGCGTTTTAGTCTTAGGCGAAGCAGAGGTTGTTGACGTTCCACTTGTTATTGACGTGAGATAGGTCGAGCCATTGAAGCCAGAACCTGTTCCAGGTATCAGGCTGCCAGCCCCAATCAGGCTTCGAATCTGGTCAGGACTGATGTCCAACTGCCCGGCGACCCAGCGATTCGAAGGGCGAACGTTGATTGTGATCGGCACTCCAGCCGAATTCACTATGACAAGAGAAGTGACAGCCCCACTTGCAGTTTTTGATCCAACTGATATCGAGGCGATGTCAGTTAACGATCCCTGACCGGCTAAATATTGATTGAGTTTGGTGACAAGTGTGCTCTGCGAAATTTGAACTGCCCAATTCGTGTAGGGATTTCCTGTCCGCGAATCAAGCGCATAGCGATCATCAGTTTTGACAAGGTATGGGTACGAATTTTGATTTGATCCCCAGACCTCCGAAACAGGTTGTCCAAAACCTCCGGTAGATGATGAGAAAAATGCTTGGATAGGCGAGCCATTTAATGTGATGACTTTCCACGTTCCAGATGCAGTTCCACGAGTGGCATCAACAGCGGCTTTCCATTGCGCTCCATAAAGTGAAGCCTCTTTAACATAACCAATGAATGCTTGATCACTGGTATCCGAATAAACATGACACTGGCAAGCTGCACGCACTGCATTTGGGTCAGTCGCGGTAGTTGCACGAACCTTTTGCAATGCGTAGGTTCTGGCTGCGATAGCTTGTGCCTGTAGCGCAGCCGATGTATTTAATTCGGCGCCAGACGATGGTTGGTAGTGATACCAACTCGAAGGTACTTCGCCAAGACCATAGAGATACTCATCGGATAGACGCAGAATGTTGACGACTTGGAAATCTTTATTGGTATCAGCACTTCCATCAGAGTTGTTTCCGAAAGCACCGAAATCTACTTCCATAGTTCCGTATTTGAATCGGTGACAAATGGAGCGCGTGGACGACGAGCAACCTGTATCAGCAAATGCCTGAGCCGGAGTTGTTGCAGTGCTGCTGACACTCTCGAGATGAAGCAATCCTGGGTTGGCACCATTTGTTGTTGTGCCATTCCAAGCGATTCTGAATTTTGAACCTGTCACATTTGACGTTCCATAAGACAGAGTCGCGGTCGTCGTGGAGTGGGTAAAAGTAAGAACAGTATTTGCAGAAACGGTAAAAGCTGGGTTTGCATCGACTGTGATATCTAATGCACCACCTAAATTATTTAACTTCTCACCTTGCATATAGATAACGTCTTGGTCTTGTTTAAGTCCAACGCGTATTCCAGGAGTTGTCGCTGATGTCAAAGCCCGTGTTGCTGAATCGGCAATGTCAGAAATGGTTGTACCAGGGTAATAATTCTGAACAATCATCGAAGCCGCACACACTTGGCGTTGATCCACAGATAGCCCGCTGCACGAAGGACCAAGCTTTGCGGGATTCGACGCCAGATCGATCGCCATGCCATACGCGCCGTACTGGCTCATACCAATTCCGTGCCCAAATCCCGATCCGTTAATAGTGAAGGTCGCAGGAACGGTATTTGTTGTAGCCGCAACAGCAGGATTGGAAACAGCGAATGAAGCCACACCAAAGAGAGCCGCAAGTACGGCGACTGTCTGGCGTGAAAAATGGCGCATTCTTATTGGTTCGCGCTGAGGTAGGGGAAGTTCAGACGCTCTAACGAAACTAACACAGCGCTCAACGATGTCCGAGTTCCTATGTAAAGGTTTTACCCAAATTTTGTATGAACAAACAGGGTTTGTACCTGCTAATACGACAGTGACCTACGATTAGAGAGGTGATCGCGGCTCAGCCAGCGAATCGCAACCGGCATCCGCCAAAACAAAAGGAATTCACGTGGCACTCTTAGACAAGATCCTGCGCGCAGGCGAAGGCAAGATTCTGCGCAAGCTCGAGTCCTATGCAGCACAAGTCAACGCTCTTGAGCAGCACTTCATCGACTTGTCTGATGCAGAACTGCGCGAAATGACTGACTCCTTCAAAGAGCGCCTTGCCGCAGGTGAAACCCTTGATGATTTGATGCCCGAAGCATTCGCTGTTGTACGCGAAGCCAGTAAGCGCACACTTGAACAGCGTCACTATGACGTTCAAATCATGGGTGGCGCTGCTTTGCATCTAGGCAACATTGCTGAGATGCGAACTGGTGAAGGTAAAACTCTGGTGTCAACCTTGCCTGCATATTTAAATGCACTGTCAGGCGATGGTGTCCACGTTGTGACTGTTAACGACTACCTTGCAGCACGTGACGCTCAGTGGATGGGTCGTGTTCACAGATTTCTCGGACTTAGCGTTGGCGTAATTCTCTCTGAGATGACTCCGGAAGAACGGCGTGAAGCGTATGCCGCTGACATTACTTATGGAACCAATAACGAATTTGGTTTTGACTACCTGCGCGACAACATGGCGTGGTCCCCAGAAGAACGAGTTCAACGTGGGCACAACTTTGCCATCGTTGATGAAGTTGACTCAATTTTGATCGATGAAGCACGTACACCTCTGATCATCAGTGGTCAGGCTGACGTCGCCACAAAGTGGTACACCGAGTTCGCTCGCCTCGTGCCCCGAATGATTCCCGATGTTGACTATGAAGTTGATGAAAAGAAGCGCACTGTTGGTGTTCTTGAATCTGGTGTTGAAAAAGTTGAAAACTGGCTTGGCATCGGCAATCTTTACGAATCGGTTAATACTCCGCTAGTTGGGTATCTCAATAATGCGATTAAGGCATTGGCCTTATTTAAGAAAGACAAAGACTATGTCGTCATGAATGGCGAAGTCATGATCGTTGATGAACATACTGGTCGCATTCTGTCAGGTCGTCGCTACAACGACGGAATGCATCAGGCTATTGAGGCTAAAGAGGGCGTTGCGATTCAAAACGAGAATCAGACGTTAGCCACAATCACGTTGCAGAACTTCTTCCGCATGTACACCAAGCTCTCGGGCATGACAGGTACTGCAATGACTGAAGCCGCCGAGTTCCACCAGATTTACAAACTCGGAGTTATTCCCATTCCAACAAATCGAACAACACAACGTGTTGATCAGAGTGACTTGGTCTATCGCACGGAAGATGCAAAATTCAAGGCTGTTATTGACGACATCACACAGCGACATGCCAAAGGTCAGCCAGTCTTGGTTGGTACTGCAAGTGTTGAGAAATCTGAATTAGTTTCGACGTATCTCAATCGTGCGGGTATTCGCCACGAAGTATTGAATGCAAAGCATCACGACCGCGAAGCCGCGATCATTGCCGAGGCCGGACGTAAAGGTGCAGTCACAGTTGCAACAAACATGGCTGGACGTGGTACCGACATCATGCTTGGCGGCAATCCAGAGTTCCGTGCGGCCGCTGAGTTAGAACGTAAGGGCCTCGATCCAGTTGAACATGCGGCGGAATATGAAGCTGCGTGGCCAACTGCATTGCACCAAGCGCAAGCTGATGTGCGCGCCGAGCACGATGAAGTTTCTGAACTGGGCGGGCTCTATGTCTTAAGCACCGAGCGCCATGAATCGCGACGGATTGATAATCAGTTGCGCGGACGTTCTGGTCGACAAGGCGATCCGGGCGAAACTCGCTTCTACTTGTCTCTCGAAGATGACTTGATGCGCTTGTTTAAGGGCGAAATGGTGAACTCGTTCCTGACTCGCTTCAACGTTCCAGATGATGTCCCGATCGAAGCCAAGATGGTGACGAATGCAATTCGTTCAGCCCAAACGCAAGTTGAAGCTCAGAACTTTGAAATTCGTAAGAATGTCTTGAAGTACGACGAAGTAATGAACCGCCAACGTCAAGTTATCTATTCCGAACGTGGTCGCGTTCTTGATGGTGAAGATATCCAAGATCAGATTTTGTCGTTTATGGACGACACGGTTGCCGGATATGTACAGGCTGTTACTGCTGAAGGATTTGCCGAAGAATGGGATCTGGATGCGTTATGGGCGGCGTTGGGAACTCTCTACCCAGTGTCAGTTACTCAACAAGACGTTATCAATCAGGCCGGCGGCGACAATTCAGATCTTGACGCTGAATTCTTGCTCGATGCAATTAGCGCAGACATCAAGGCTGCCTATGCCGTGCGTGAGGAAGAGTTGTCATCGCCAGTAATGCGAGAGCTAGAGCGTCGAGTAATCCTCAGTGTTCTCGATCGTAAGTGGCGCGAACACTTGTATGAAATGGATTATCTGCAAGAGGGTATTGGTCTTCGTGCGATGGCTCAGCGCGATCCACTTGTTGAATACCAACGGGAAGGTTATGACCTATTCGTTGCGATGATGGACGGCATTAAGGAAGAATCAGTCGGATTCTTGTTTAACGTTGAAGTTTCGGTTGATGAAGCAATCGATACCGATGGCGATGGCCAAATTGATGAAGTTGAAGTTTTTGCCAAGGGTCTTGAGGCTCAGCGACAAAACCAACTTCAGTACAGCGCTCCAAGTGAAACAGGCGAAGTTCAGGCAACTGCTGCTGCGATTCGTAGCCGTTCGTCACAGGGTTACGACGGTGTTGGACGAAATGATCCATGTCCGTGTGGCTCTGGCAAGAAGTTCAAGCAGTGTCACGGAAATCCATCAAATAACTAGCTGGAGTTATTAGAGAGCCCACATTAACGACGTGGCTTTCCATCGACCATCGAGTCCTTCGAGTCGCATTGCCATGGCAAACGATCGATTTGGTGTGCCAAAAACGCTGCATACCTCGGCTACACCATCGTCCGTTTGAGTGACGTGGACGCTGCGAATGTTGAAGCGTGGCATGTTCTTGCTCATGATTCGACCTTGAACTTGTGTCATGACTTCAGGTGTGATCCATCGTGTGAGTTGGGTTGCAGGACGGACACCGTTGATCACTTCAACTACACCGTGCACTAATCGTGTTGCCCATTGCTGCGCAGGTGGCAGATCCGCGCTTGATGTGGCCTGTTGGTCAAATGTGTCATTTGCGCCAGGAGCTACTCGCGGTGCTACATAGGCCAGCGCATTTGATCCGCGCACCACTGGCCATTCGAATGGAAGCGACTCTTGCAGGCCGTACTTAGTGCGCACTGGAAGTGCAAGAACGGTTGCCGGTGGCTGTTCTTTAGCCAAAGGCGTTGGTAGCGCATAAATTCGAGCAGTCATGATTTCCCCCGTCATGATTACTTGCAAGTGCTTGCAAGTATGTGCAGGTATCGGTCATACCCAGTGATTTCCTGCTACAAACTTTTTAAGCGGGATAATTTTTCATGTCAATGGTTTGGTTGAGACGTTGTGAATCTGTGGATAACTTTCAGCGCTTCTTGCCACTAGTCCACAGAATTCTTTTATGACACAAGATTTCGAAGTCTCTGCGCTACCACCCGTTCTACAAAATTTGGCGGAACTCATGGCGGGTATCAACGAGCAAGTTGTATCCGAGCAACGCCAAGATCTCATTCATGAGCTCCATGACTCAATTACTTATGAACGACAACAGTTCCATTGGTGGCAACGCCTCAATTCACAACAGTCAACTGTGTCGTTGACAACTCACGCCAATCATCGAATTTCACACGTGGTTCCTCACCATGCATGCAGTCAATTTCTTGTTGTGACTGATGGCCAAACGCGATTTGTAGTACCGACGTCCAATGTTAAATCTCTGAGCAATGTACCGATCAAGGCAAGTACTGATAGGCATGCCGATTTCTTTTGCGGCGATATGGTGTTGATGCAGCTTGCTCGTAGTCATGAACGTGTCACGATTGTCCAGCAGGATGATTCTCGGTTTACAGCAACTCTTGTGTCACTGTGGCGGGACGCTATTGATGTTGACGTCAATGGATCGATAGAAACGATTGCCCTTGCCGGAATTGAATGGTTTGAGGTGCCTTGTTAACGCGGATGAGTAACCACAAACTGTGATGTTGCTTCATACATGCGTGAGATGTATTTCTCGAGTTCGCTGACTTCCACGCGCCACTGACCGCGGGCACCTATCTTGATCGCAGGCAGATCTCCACATCGAACGAGTGCGTACACGGCAGCTGGCGCAACATTCAGTACTTGGGCCACGTCGGCGAGCGTAATAAATCGTTCGGTCACAAATGGATGATGTCACACGCAATCGAAATTTAAATTCCTTATCCACAACTTGTGGACGCATCGGTTTAGTGAATTAACTTTCGTGTGACTATGCACGAGAGCATTTAAATTTTTTCAGGAGTGATAGATGGCAATTCCATTGAGGACAGCTTCAGGTCCACGAGTAACTTTCATCCAACAGTCGAAACGGAAGTCGAGTAGGAGAGATTTTCGGCTGTGGCTGGGCCTGCTGCTCCTGACTACATCAATCATTTTGTGCACACGCTTACTCACCTCCGCATCGCATAGAACGATGGTTGCAGTGGCCACTCATTCACTCTCGGCTGGCAGCACAGTTGCAGCCAGTGATATTGACTTTATTCCAGTGGCAGTGCCACAAAGTATTAGTACGGTTACGAGTTCTGAACAATTAATTGGCAAGACTGTCACCCAACCAATTTCTCAAGGTGCCTTGTTTGCCTCGAATTTAGTGTCAGATGAATCGGCCACTGCGGTACGCACTGTGACAGTTCCAATCCACGCTGGGCATTTGCCAAATCTCTCGCGCGGAGCACTTGTTGACGTGTGGGTAACTCCGTCACTTGATGGAGTCGCGACACCGGGTCCTGCAACACTTGCTATTCATTCAGCCCTTGTGGCGCAAGCACCAAGTGAGATAGACCCGACATCAGATTCGACAATTTCGTTGCAAGTCGATGTCCAAGATGTTCAAACTCTTGTGCAGGCTATGCGTGATGGCCTCATTGATGTTGCAGTGGTTTCCGGAGGCGATCAATGATCAATATTGTTTGCGCATTAGGAAGTGTCGAATGGGAAGCACAGATAGTCAGTGCGTTGTCTCACCCGATGCTCAACATGGCAATCCAACGCCGATGTTTGGATGCCATCGACGTACGTTCAGCGATTCGAGTTCTGGATGTCGATCTAGTTCTCTTCAGTGATGCAACTTTGAGACTCGATCGCGAGTGCATTGATGATCTACTTGGTGAAGGAATTCGTGTAGTTGCGTTAAGCAACGATGCGGATTGGTGGGCTTCCTTGGGCGTTGTTGACGTGCTTCCAATTGACGAATCTGACTTGTCAACAACCGTCAAACAGTTATCGCGAATCGCTAGACAAGAGCCAGTTGTGGCTGCGCCGATTGAGGTAGGGCATGGCCGCTTAATTGCTGTGACAAGTTTTGGTGGAGGAGCTGGCTGTTCCACCATTTCTCGTGAGCTTGCCTACGCTCATGCACATAGTGAGCAAGCCACCACAGTGTTGATCGATGCCGATGTGATCAGCCCATCACTTGGCATTGAATTCGATGACGATGATCTGACTAAAGGGTTTCTACAACTTGTTCGACATGTGGAAGCAAAGCGATTTGACGATTCGACGATGTCTGAATTACTGACGCACTTGTATGACAACTTATGGTTCGCTCGGGGGCTTCCTTCAGCTTCGCGTTGGACTGATCTGAGAGCTTCCGCCTTGCGCGATACTTGGAACTATATGAAGACCTCTAGCGAATGCACAGTTGTTGACGTTGGATCGTTCTCCAACTTGCTAGCAGGTGAATCATTTCTTGATGTGACACCTCGTCGCGGCGCAACACTTGTCACAGCAATTGAAGCGGCCACTGAAGTAGTCCTTGTTGCCCGTGCTGACAAAGTCGGAATAGCCCGCTTGATTAAGGGCGTCTTGGATAGCCATGATGAATTAGCAGACAAGGATGTTGCCGTTGTGTTAACCCGCGGTAGTGAAGTGAACAAGGACGCGGTGAAAAGTGTCCAGCGGCACACGGGTATTGCGACGATCGCAGAGATTCCGGAATCGTTACATTTTGCGCAAGCATCAAATGAACATACGTGTGCAGCGGCGTATGACAATGTGCTGCTAAAGGTACTTACTGATTTTCTTCAAGAAACAGACTCACGTCGCCAAAGTCAGGACGCTTTCGAGCGGCAACGAACTTTCTTGTCATCGTTACGTAATCGAACAGCAGCCTAAAAAAGGAAGGTCCGTGCAAGTGATGCACGGACCTTCTTAACTTGAGTGTTACTTCAACAAATCCTGAATTCGAGAAATGCCTTCGATCAAGTCATCGTCGCCCAGTGCGTAGGACAATCGAATGTAGCCTTGCGTACCAAACGCTTCGCCAGGGACTACGGCAACTTCGACTTCATCAAGAATCAACGCAGCGAGTTCGGCAGAGTTGTTTGCAACCTTGCCGCGGATGTCTCGGCCGAGGACACCCTTAACAGATGGGTAAACGTAGAACGCACCTTCTGGTTCAGGGCACACAATTCCGTCAATTTCGTTGAGCATCTTCGTGATCGTCTGGCGACGTCGATCAAATGCAATCTTCATTTCGTCAACGGCTGACAAGTCTCCAGATACTGCAGCAAGAGCTGCTATCTGTGACACGTTCGCGACATTTGATGTTGCGTGTGATTGCAAGTTCGTTGCGGCCTTGATGACATCTTGCGGTGCAACGAGCCAGCCCACACGCCAACCTGTCATGGCGTAGGTTTTTGCAACACCATTGGCAACGATGCAACGATCCGCAATTTCAGGAACGAGAGTTGGCATTGAAGCAAACTCTGCATCACCGTAGACCAGATGTTCATAAATTTCGTCAGTGACAACCCATAAACCTTTTTCAACGGCCCATTGACCAATTGCTTCAACTTCGGCAGGGGAGTAAACCGCACCTGTTGGGTTTGATGGAGAAACGAAAACAAGCACCTTTGTTGCAGGTGTTAGGTGCTGCTCGAGTTGAGCAACTGAAGTGCGAAAACCAGTTGATTCATCAGTCATGATTTCAACTGGAACTCCACCAGCTAAACGAATCGACTCTGGGTACGTTGTCCAGTACGGAGCGGGCAACAACACTTCATCCCCGGGATCAAGAATGGTTGCAAAAGCGTTGTAGAGCGCTTGCTTTCCACCGTTGGTGACCATGACTTGTGACGCATCTACTTGGTAGCCAGAATCACGGAAGGTTTTTTCAGCGATCGCAGTCTTCAATTCGGGAAGACCACCAGCAGGTGTGTAGCGATGCCACTTTGGGTCGCGACAAGCAGCAACTGCAGCTTCGACGATGTAATCAGGAGTTGGAAAGTCTGGTTCGCCGGCACCAAAGCCAATTACTGGTCGACCTTGGGCCTTGAGCGCCTTGGCCTTGGCGTCGACGGCTAGCGTGGCCGATTCTGCGATTGAGCCGATTCTGCGGGAAATTCGTGGGTGCGTCATGCCTTAAGTATTCCGCAAGCCTTAATTTATGGCGATTTCGGGTCGGCTAGCCCAATCGACAGGCCGTGCGATTTGGTGTCCCAGCTCGTGGTTTTTGCTGGGTTAAAAGTGTCGTACACTTGACACACCGCACAAATCTTAGCTTTATTCAGCATGCCTGAAATTAGTGAAGAGGACTGCAGGTAAAGGGTCGTGGCTCAATTGGTAGAGCACCGGTCTCCAAAACCGGCGGTTGGGGGTTCAAGTCCCTCCGGCCCTGCACTAGCGGTGTGAACAAATTGTTCACACCATGTCGTAAGAAGGAAGTAAGTATGAGTACTGCATCAGCAGGTCGCCCAGGCTTCTTCACGCGCACCAAGCGTTTCTTGCGTGAGGTCAACATCGAGCTTCGCAAAGTCGTGTGGCCCACTAAGCAACAGGTCATCACATACACAGGTGTAGTCATCGTGTTTGTCACGATCATGGCATTGCTCGTTGACGTATTTGATCTTGTATTCACTCGACTCGTCCTCTGGATTTTCGGTTAGGCACAGGTAGGAAAACATCGTGACTGATTCACCAATGTTCTTAGAAGCAAATGCATCGAACGACGAAGTTCTCGTTGCAGAGCCAGCAGACGTTTCGCAGCATGAACTCAATTCCGACGAGGCTGGTCGCCTCGTTGATCAGGACTACAACGGTCCTGTTGAGGTTGACGAAGTAGGCGAAGAGAACTTCAACGACACTCAAGCAGCTGCGGCAGAAAACTTTGACCTCACCGAAATCGTCGAAGCCGAAATCACTGGCGATGCCGTTGATGCATCTGAAGCTGAAGAAACCGATGAAGAAGAAGATCCAATTGCTGCATTCCGTACACGTCTTGAATCACAAATCGGCGACTGGTACGTACTTCACTCATACGCAGGTTTCGAAAACCGCGTAAAGCAAAATCTTGAAACTCGTAGTGTCTCGCTCAACATGGAGGACTACATCTATGAAGTTGCTGTTCCTCAAGAAGAAGTGACTGAAATCAAGAACGGTCAGCGCAAGTTGGTCAAGCGCAATAAGTTCCCAGGATATGTTTTGGTTCGCATGGATCTCACAGATGAATCATGGGGCGTTGTTCGCCACACGCCAGGTGTGACTGGATTCGTTGGTCAGGGACACAACCCTGCACCACTGACAACAGACGAAGCATTCGACATGCTGCGTCCTGCTGTAGAAAAGCCTCTTGCCACTGTTGCTGCAGCTGCCGCTGCATCGTCAGCTGGTAAGGAAACGGCACTTGGAGCACCTGCTGCCAAGATCGACATCGATTTGAACATCGGTGATTCGGTTACGGTTGTTGATGGTCCGTTTGCCACACTGCATGCCTCGATTGCCGAAATCAATCTGGATGCACAAAAGGTCGTGGGTCTGGTCGAAATCTTCGGCCGCGAGACTCCGGTGGAACTGGGCTTCAACCAGATCCAAAAGAACTAACAAAGAAAAAGGACGCGAAAAGACATGGCCCCAAAGAAAAAGGTCACCGGTCTGATCAAGCTACAGATCAAGGCAGGCGAAGCCAATCCGGCTCCACCAGTTGGTCCAGCTCTCGGTCAGCATGGTGTCAACATCATGGACTTCTGCAAGGCGTACAACGCTGCAACAGAAGCACAGCGTGGACAGGTAATCCCAGTTGAAATTTCGGTTTATGAAGACCGCACTTTCGACTTCATCCTGAAGACTCCACCAGCCGCCAAGCTCATCCTCAAGGCCGCAGGCATTGAGAAGGGTTCAGGCGTTCCACACACCAACAAGGTTGCAAACATCACCAAAGATCAGGTGCGCGAAATCGCACAGGTCAAGATGGTCGACCTGAACGCTAACGATGTCGAAGCAGCAATGCTGATCATCGAAGGCACCGCACGCTCAATGGGCGTAACAGTTAGCTAACACACGTTAGTGGGAGGGCCGCTTCAGGCTCGCACCACGAACTCCAATGAAAGAGGAGACAAATATGAAGCACGGTAAGGCTTATAACGCAGCCGCCGCGACGATCGACAAAGATGCAATCTACAGCCCGCTGGCTGCAGTTCGATTAGCCAAGGCTGGCGCATCATCAACCAAGTTTGACCAGACCGTTGAGGTCGCAATGTTCCTTGGTGTAGATCCTCGCAAGGCTGATCAGATGGTTCGTTCAACCGTCAACCTTCCACACGGCACTGGCAAGACCGCACGCGTCCTGGTCTTCGCCGCTGGTGAAAAGGCAGACGAAGCTCGCGCAGCAGGCGCAGACTTCGTTGGCGTTGACGAATTGATCGACAAGGTCGCAGGTGGCTGGACAGATTTCGACGCTGTTGTTGCAACCCCAGACCTCATGGGTAAGGTCGGCCGCTTGGGTAAGGTGCTTGGTCCTCGTAACCTCATGCCAAACCCAAAGACCGGAACTGTCACCCTCGATGTTGCAAAGGCAGTTGACGACATCAAGGGCGGAAAGATCGAATTCCGCGTTGACAAGCACTCGAACCTTCACTTCATTATCGGCAAGGCATCGTTCTCAGAAGAACAGCTTGTAGAGAACTACGGTGCGGCGCTTGAAGAAGTACTTCGTGTTAAGCCATCCTCATCAAAGGGTCGCTACATCAAGAAGGCAGTTCTTTCAACAACGATGGGCCCTGGAATCCAGTTGGATACCAACAAGACCCGCAACCTCTTGTCAGAGGACGAAGACTAAAAACGTCTCACAAAGAAAGGCTCAGTCACGCGACTGGGCCTTTCTTTTGTTTACTTTGCTCCCTTTTAATCGCCTCGTTTTGACTCAGACAACCACTAACCCGTAATCTTCATACATACCGAAGACCGCCGGTCCTTGTTGGGAAACCAGCAATGGCTAAGGCTCTGGGAACAGAGCGCCAGCGTAGGTGATGTATCAAGTCAGTTTTACTGACCATGCCTCGCTTACGCGGGGCTTTTTTCATTGGGCCACAATCTCTAAGGAGCACCATGGCACGCGCTGACAAGGCCGCCGCAGTTGCCGAGATTACGGAAGAATTCCGTAACTCGAACGCTGCTGTGTTGACCGAGTACCGCGGTTTGACTGTGGGTCAACTCAAGACGCTTCGTCGTTCATTGGGTTCAGACACCACTTACGCCGTCGTTAAGAACACCTTGACGAAGATCGCCGCAGCTGATGCTGGCGTTCAGGGCTTCGATGATCTCTTGCAGGGACCAACTGCTATTGCCTTCATTAAGGGCGATGCTGTTGCTGCTGCAAAGGGTCTCGATACCTTCGCTAAGGAAAATCCACTTCTTGTTATCAAGGGCGGCATCATGGATGGAAAGATCCTGAGCGCCGATGACATCAAGAAGCTCGCAAAGCTCGAGTCTCGCGAAGTTCTGCTTTCCAAGGTCGCAGGTGCTGCAAACGCAGCTCTGGCCAAGGCAGCGGCTCTCTTCCAGGCTCCACTTTCACAGGCAGTACGTACCGTCGACGCTTTGCGCGTAGCCGGTGGCGCAGCAGGTGCTCCAGAAGCACCTGCAGCAGCTCCTGTTGAAGAAGCACCAGTCGCTGAAGCTGCAGCAGAAGTTGTAGAAGAAGCACCAGCCGCCGAAGCAGTTGCAGAAGTAGAAGTAACTGAAGAAGCAGCAACCGAAGAAACTTCCGAAGCACCAGCTGAGGAATCAACCGAGGGCTAGGCCCCTCATCACCAACTGCACATTGCAGGCGGTAACTATCGGGCCTTCAAGCCCCCGACTGAAAGGAAGCCATCATGGCTAAGCTCAGCACCGAACAACTAATCGATGCATTCAAGGAACTGACATTGATCGAACTTTCTGAGTTCGTTTCACAGTTCGAAGAGGTCTTCAACGTAACCGCAGCTGCTCCAGTAGCAGTAGCAGCAGTTGCAGCAGCTGGCGGCGACGCTGGCGGCGCAGCAGCTGATCAGGATGAATTCGATGTCATCCTCGAAGACGGTGGCGCACAGAAGATTGCAGTCATCAAGGAAGTTCGCGCTCTTACAAACCTAGGTTTGAAGGAAGCAAAGGACCTCGTTGAAGGCGCTCCACAGCCAGTTCTTGAAAAGGTCAAGAAGGACGCTGCAGAAGCAGCTAAGGCACAGCTCGAAGGCGCTGGCGCTAAGGTAACCGTTAAGTAATTACATTTACTTACAAGTGGTGGCTCCCT
>CAITJH010000010.1 GCA_903892635.1 uncultured Actinomycetes bacterium
ACTGAACCACTATTCGTTGACAAGGAGAACACACGTCGTGACGGTTAAAGTTCTTAACGGCGCCAAGAGCCCATTGGGTGGCGCAAAGCATGGCAACGAAGCAAGTGTGTCGTTGCAAGAGATTCCATTCACCCCTGGATACGACCTACGCGTTGATCCGGCGTCGGCTGGTTTTGCTGCTGTTAATGCGGCACTCGGTTTGACACTTCCGACCAAGGTTGGCGAAGTCGCTCGAGTGAACGCACCGTGCCCCACCGATCCTGCGTCCAACTCAGACAGTGTCATTGCACTCTGCCTCGGACCGGACTGGTGGTACGTGACAGGAACAGCAGACATAGCTGCACTCGTGACACCACTTCGCGATGAGCATCATCTCTCAATCGTCGATGTCAGTGCACAGCGCACAAAGATCGAAATGTGGGGCCCTAACGCCAAGGAAGTCCTCGAGCACATTTGGGAAAATGATCTTCGCGAAAAGGCCTTCCCTATCGATGCTTGCGCGCAAGGCGTAATGGCAAAGGCACCAGTGATCTTGTGGCATTGCTGCGAAAATTGTTACGTCATTTTCGTTCGATCATCATTCGCCGAGCACTTGTGGGCAGTTTTGACCGACGCAACCGTCGAATACCTCTAGCACTATCTATCTACCCAAGAAAGGTGCAGTACTTTTGGTACTGCACCTTCGCAACGAACTAAGGATGACAATGTCCGCCATTATTTTGGACGGTAAAGCAACCGCCGCAGCCGTCAAGGCTGAACTAGCCAAACGAGTCGAAGTACTTAAAGCCAAAGGCATCGTTCCTGGCCTCGGCACAATCTTGGTTGGCGATGATCCAGGCAGTCACTCATATGTGGCAGGCAAACATCGCGACTGCCACGAGGTAGGGATCACTTCCGTACGCGAAGATCTACCTGCAGATGCAACTCAGGCTGATGTTCTGGCAGCGATTGAGCGCCTGAACGCTGATCCTGCATGCACCGGCTACATCGTGCAGCTGCCTTTGCCAAAGGGTCTTGACGCCAATGCCGCTCTTGAGGCAATGGATCCTCGCAAGGATGCCGATGGCTTGCACCCAACTAACCTTGGCCGTCTCGTGCTCGGCGAACCAGCACCTCTGCCTTGCACACCTCGTGGCATCGTCGAGTTGCTTCGCGCCTACGACGTACCGCTTGATGGCGCTGAAGTTGTCATCGTTGGTCGCGGTGTCACTGTTGGTCGTCCACTAGGACTACTTCTTACCCGTCGTTCCGAGAACGCAACCGTCACCTTGTGCCACACCGGAACTAAGGACATGACATCACACCTCAAGCGTGCAGACATCATCGTGGCTGCTGCAGGTGTTCCTCATTTCATCAAGCCAGACATGATCAAGCCCGGTGCTGCTCTTCTTGACGTCGGCATCACTCGCACCGACGCAGGCTTGCTCGGCGACTTGGATCCTGCATGCGCAGAAGTTGCGGGTTGGATTGCTCCAATGCCAGGTGGAACTGGTCCAATGACACGCGCCATGCTCATTAAGAATGTTGTCGATACCGCAGAGGGACTTATCTAATGTCAGTTGATTCACAAGCAAAGGTCAAGGAATACGACTACCTCATTATTGGTGGTGGCTCTGCAGGTTCAGTTCTTGGAAACCGTCTGTCAGAGAATCCAGACAACGAAGTACTCGTACTGGAAGCTGGCCGCCCTGACTACTGGTGGGATGTGTACATCCACATGCCAGCGGCATTGACTTTCCCGATTGGTAACAAGTTTTACGACTGGAAGTACGAAACCGATCCTGAACCATTCATGAACGGTCGCCGCGTCTACCAAGGTCGCGGAAAAGTTCTCGGCGGCTCCGGCTCAATCAACGGCATGATTTTCCAGCGCGGTAATCCTATGGACTACGAACGCTGGTCTAAAGATGCAGGCATGGAGAACTGGGATTTCGCTCATTGCTTGCCATATTTCAAGAAGATGGAAAACGCTACTGGCGTTCCTAATGACAACACTTACCGTGGTCATAGTGGTCCGTTGTACTTGGAAAAAGGTCCAGCCAAGAACCCCTTGTTCAAGGCATTCTTTGATGCAGCAGTGTCTGCAGGATTCAAGCGCACAGATGACGTGAATGGCTTTAGCCAAGAAGGTTTCGGCCCGTTCGACAAGAACGTCAAGAAGGGTCGTCGCTGGTCATCAGCACGCGCGTACTTGCACCCCGTTATGGATCGCAAGAACCTCACGATCAAAACCCGTCACCAAGTTCACCGCGTGATCTTCGAAGGCGACAAAGCTGTTGGCGTCGTTGCACAGCATCGTAAGAAGATCGTTGAATACCGCGCTAAGGAAATCATTCTGTGTGGTGGCGCGATTAACACACCACAGGTACTTCAGCTCTCGGGCATTGGTCCAGCAGAGTTGCTCAAGAAGCACGGCATTCCTGTCGTGAAGGATCTACCGGGTGTTGGCGCTAACTTGCAGGATCACCTCGAGGTCTACATCCAGCATGCCTGCAAGCAGCCAATCACAATGAACCCAAACCTTGCATTCTGGAAGCGTCCATTCATTGGCGCTGCTTGGCTATTCGCTCGTAAGGGTCCTGGTGCAACCAACCACTTCGAAGGTGGTGGCTTTGCCTGCTCAAACGATGATGTGAAGTACCCGAACTTGATGTATCACTTCTTACCGATTGCAGTGCGTTATGACGGCACGGCTATTGAACAAGGACATGGTTACCAGGTTCACGTTGGACCAATGTATTCAGATGCTCGTGGTCGAATCGAAATCAAGAGTGCTGATCCAATGGAAAAGCCTTCGATCCTTTTCAACTACTTGTCTACCGAACAAGATCGCCGCGAATGGGTTGAAGCTATTCAAGTTACTCGAAAGATTTTGGGTCAGTCTGCTTTCGATGAATACAGCGATGGCGAAATCTCGCCAGGAACATCAGTTCAAACTCCAGAAGAAATTTTGGAATGGGTTGCTAAGGACGCAGAAACTGCGTACCACCCATCGTGTACTGCCAAGATGGGCACTGACGACATGAGTGTCGTTGATCCGAACACTATGAAGGTTCATGGAGTTGAAGGTTTGCGCGTTGTTGATGCTTCGGTATTCCCATATGTCACCAATGCCAACTTGTACGCTCCAACCATGATGGTTGCCGAGCGCGCAGCTGACTTGATTCAGGAAAAGACACCACTGGCTCCTGAATATGTCGAATGGTACAAGCGTCCAAACGCACAGTAAAAACATAAGAAAAAAGCGGGAGACTTCGGTGTCCCCCGCTTTTTTCTTTGCCGATCGTTAAGCCACTACTTCTGCTCCCGATTTATTCTCGCGATTGATAACTACAAGTCCGAGCAAGATTGACACGGCCCCAACAACCTGCCAAACATTGATTGGTTCACCAAGCACAACAACACCAAGAACCATCGCGACAAAAACAATGAGATACGTTGTGTCACCTGTAACAGATGCACCGACTGCGCGAATCAGTTTTTGTATAAGCAGGAACGTCATGGCTGTTCCAAAAAATCCCAAAGCCAATACTGATGCGACAGCCTTGGTCGAAGGATTAAAAGTTTCACTGTGAAAAAATGGCAACAGAATCGTAAAGTGCAGCGCCGAGCAGATCATCTGAGCGGCAGTTAATGACATTGAACTATCTGTGATGTCATGAAATGTTCGACGGACATAAACCAATCCTGCCGAAAAGCTCAATGTACTGATCAAAATGGCTGCAGTACCCAATAGGTCAATTGACCCAAAACCATTCCACGGCTCAGCCAGCACAATAGCTCCCACTAACCCCATACCGAGACCAACAGCGCGATGTGTTGATGGTCGCTCCTCGGGTACAAAAATGAGAACGAGTAAAAGTGTCATTAAGGGAATGAGCGCATTCCAGATGCTCGTTTGAACTGTTGTAATCCGAGTAACAGCGACCGCCATTCCTAGAAAGGCAAAAGTATTCAAAAGAAAAGCAGAGATGTTGATTTTGAACCACGTTGCGCGTCCACGAGGTAGCTTGTCACCTTGAAAATAGGTAGCAGCCGTAAGTACTACAGCGGAGATCATCGTTCGCGCCCAAGAAATCTCAGTTGGAGTAAACGAATCATGTGCAACTGCAGCAAATAAATAGTTACCGGCAAAAAGCACGGATGCCCAGATGAAAAGACTCATGTGGTTTTTTAATTGATTTGGCATGGTGTTTCGAGCCTATTGAGTTATCGCACGATTCCCAAAGTAAACACTCTCGCGATGCGCAGTTCTCAACTGTTGCGAATGTCTCGTAGGCTCGGTGTATGCGCAAAGAAACCGCCCTCACCAGCATGGTCACAGGAATGGTGCTGTGGGGATTTGCGAATCCATTCAGTGACATTTCCATGTCGTACATGTCGCCTGCCGAAGGCTACTTTCTCGAGTCAGTAGCGGGAGCGCTTGCTTTCATTCTGATAGTTGCACTCATTCCTCGACTTCGGAAAAATATCGGCGAAATTCCATGGCGACTTGCGATACCACTTGGCTTAGTTATGCCAGGACTCTGTTTCTATCTCGGAAATATCGGATATCAATATGGCACGGTCACTATCGGCGTAATTCTCTTGTCGACTGAAGTGATGTTCACTGCACTTGGCGGTGCATTCATTTTGGGCGAGAAGTTGTCCCCCAAAGCATTTATGGCAATTCTGATGGGCATGGTTGGTGTTGTCATTGTCGGGGTCAATGGCCAAGTCAACAATCCCGAGACCGCCGGACAAGTCGTTCACTTATTTGGAACGGAAGTTAGCGCAGGATTAGTCGGAGCGCTGGGTTTTATCACGTCCGCGTTCTTTAGTGGCCTGTACGCCGTCTACGTTCGAAAATATGCAGCCGACGTCGATATCATTGGTCTCACAATTGGCCAGCTAGTCTCAGGTGCTGTATTCGGTATTGTCGTATTCTTCGCGGCGGGTTTGGATTTTGCTTCGATGTACGCTCGCCCAACAGGGTTTTGGGCAGCGATTGTTGCCGGCCTTTTGGGCAGCGCCTTTGCATTCCTGTTTTTCAACATGGCATCCGAACACGTCACTACTCGTCAAACTGCGATGACTCTTAATCTCATCCCGGTAATTGCGATTGCCGCAGGTGCTGTTTTAGGTCGAGGTATTCCTACAGTGGTTCAGGTCTTGGGCGCAGCTATCGTGCTGGCCAGCTTGTTCTTCTTGGAGACTGACGATGAATCGGACAGCGCCGTCGAAATTACACCCGTGCAGAATTAATTCGCCGAATCAGCTCTTCTGGATTGTGCGTGCCGACAATAATCCGTGACCACGGGTTATTTTTCAAGACAATTTGCACAGGAATTTCATTTCGTCGCCAATAGACAAATTGCTTAGCACTCTTTTTGAAAAAAGTTCCGGCATAGATCAACCCTGGAAATCCTGTTCCTGGACAACGAATGCCGAGACCGCGCGGAAAACCTTCAAAAATTTCTGCAGATTCAACATTCGACAGCGGCACGATGATGTCGCGACGAAGGCTCGCGAACTTCTCTTTTCGTGTCAGTTGGACAACAAGATTGTCGCCTTGAATAGCTATCTCTGGCATAAATATCACCAACACCGCTTCACTAGTTGCTCATTCTCACTTTACGCATTCCCCAAAGGCCTTCGGGTTTGTATACCAGCATGAGAATTAATGTCGAAAAGATCACTGTTTGGTCCCATTGTCCGCCAAGTCCGTTTGGCATCCACCCGATCAACGATTGAACTAAGCCAATAAAAAATCCACCCAGCGCCGCTCCCTGTATTCGACCTACGCCACCGATAATTGCAGAGGCATACCCAATAAGTCCGATCTTCATTCCTATTTGAAACGACACCACTCGAGCTTCTTGGGCATACATCAATCCGGCAGCGCCGGCACAAGCTCCTGCAATAGCAAAGGACCAAATCGTGATTCGATCAATATTGATTCCCATAAGTGGCGCAATTTCGATATCGTCTGCGACTGCCTTGATCGCCCGACCATTCCGGGATCGATCGATGTAGAACACTGCCCCAATGATGATTGGCAAAGTCAGGGCAAGAATAATCATCATGCGAATAATTGCAGGTCCTGGTGTTGAGTAGTACAGAAACTCAGGAACAACCGAATGAATCTTTTTCGGCCCTGATCCATTCATCTTCAGCCCAATATCTTGCAATACCAAAGCGACTCCAATAGAAGCTACAAGCGGCGCAAGTTTTGGTCCGGTTCGCATGTGCCGAAAAACGATCCGATCTGTTGCCACACTTACCATGGCTCCGACGGTTATCGCCACGGAATACGCTGCCGCAAACCAGCCCCAATTTCGGAGTGAATTCGATTCTGCTCCACCAATATCAACCAGGACTATCGTGCCAATGACCGATGAGAACATAAAGACATCAGCAAAACCCATATGAGCACTTGCCGAAACTGCCCAAGTCGCATAAAGCCAACCTACTAGAGGCCCAATGATTGAGCTGGTCTCCTACAGACAATTTGTTTGGCATCTCTAACATTGCGTGACACCATTGAGTGTGCTGAAAACTCTCAATAAGTTGCGTGATCCTCAAGCTGCATTGACTAGCAAGCAAGCAGCATTCACTCTCGGACTTTCGGCACTTCTTTTCGGATCTTCAGGCACCGCCGCGCACTTGGGTATGGATGACGCTAGTCCACTGGCGACCTCGTCGACTCGATTAACACTTGGCGGGCTTTTCTTAATTGCCTGGGTCTTATACAGCCAACGTTCATTGCAGATATTTGGCGCGATGCTTCGTGATCGACGAACGTGGTACCTCGCGCTTTCCCTCTCGTTTTTTCAGCCCGCTTACTTTCTCAGCATTCAACAAGCAGGCGTTGCACTCGGCACAATGGTTGCTATCGGCGGAGTTACATTATTTACAGCTATCGCTGGTGCTTTCATTGGGCACAAAGTCACGCGAATCTGGTTCATCGCAACGAGTTTGTGTCTCGTTGGCTTGAGTCTTATTTCATTCAGGGATGCCAGCACTGGTGACTACAAAGGCATCATCTACGGGTTAGTTGCCGGCATTGCAGGAGCAGGTTTTACTTTGTCAACAAAATCTATTCTCGATGACAAGATTCACCCGATCGCACCCACTGCAATTGGCCTCACTGTTTCTGGGGTTGTCGTGGGTGTTATTACTCGTCCAAGCTATGAGTTCCTCACCACTCCACACGGCTTGCTCGCTGCCATTTACCTAGGAATCGTCGTTTCTTCATTTGGAAATATCTTGTGGGCTCGAGGTCTCGGGAACCTTGCACCCGGTCCAACGGCGACCTTGATGCTGGCAGAGCCAGCGTTTGCCACATTGCTTGGGGTAGTTGTCCTTCATGAAGCGCTTACTGGCCAAGCAACGATTGGGATTATTTTGCTCTTCATCGGACTTGCGCTTCAAGGACTCAAAGGGAAATAGCAATAACTCTGAGACGGAAGTAACTTCATTTATTCCCACAACTGAGGTTTACGACTGACAGACTCAAGGATATGGAGTCAGCCAAGCAAGCAATCCGCGAAGGCGCTCCAACTTATTGGGCGTCGATCAACATGCGAGCCGGAATGGTCGTCGTCAGTCCGATCATCACAATGATCGGCAAGGATCTCGGTCTACGCACAATTCAACTTGCATGGCTCACCTCAATCCCAGTTCTCACGTTTGCCTTTGCTTCGCCATTAACGACTTGGTTTCGTCGATTCGGCAGCGTTAACCAGCTCATCACCTGGGCATTGTGGTTACTCGGCTTCTCTTTGTTGCTTCGCGCAACCGGTAGCACAATTGCGCTTTACACATTCACTATCGGTGTCGGAATAGGCATTGCGACGTTAAATGTCTTATTGCCAATTTGGGTAAAGCGAAACTCTGGTCACTTCAGTGGCTTAGTCACAGGAATATATGTAGCGATGATGGGAATTGCGACTTCCATTGCCATCGGAGCAGCCGCACCATTAGCTCATGCAACGTCATGGGGTTGGAAACTTGCCATGCTTCCTTGGGGCATTGTTGCTCTCATTTCTGCAGCATGGTGGCAATTCACAATACGAAATGATGACGTTGAACCGCCACTGGCTAAAAACGAAATTAACATTCGAATGTTTATGCATAGCAAGCTTGCATGGCAAGTGATGCTTGTATTCGGTTTTCAATCCATGAATGCTTATGCAACTCGCACTTGGCTTCCAACCATCATGGTTACTAAAGGATTTACGATTCAATCAGCCGGTGCGACAGTGGCAGTCGCTGGACTTGTCGGTGCCCTGCTTGCCATCGGAGTGCCACATGTGGCGCAACGAAGTGTCGATCAGCGTCTAACTATTTGGATCGTGTCATTGATGGCAGCATCGGCCTACATCGGAATTGAATACGGTTCTCATGGCTGGGTTATTTTCTGGGTGTTCATTTCGAACATGGCGCAATGGCTCATTTATCCCTTGGCTCTACTTCTGATTATTATGCGATCGCCGACGCCTGATCAAGGCCAAAGTCTTTCAGCGATGGTTCAAACTTTTGGCTACGTGCTCGGAGCCGCCGCTCCACTGATTACAGGTGCACTTTTTGATATGACAGGAACGTGGAAAATGTCGCTATTCGTTTTGTGCGCAGTTTCAATTGGCCAAGCACTCGCAGGTCAAGCAGCGGGACGAATTGGCTTTGTTCAGTCGAAAGAGGAAATATCGTCAAACAGCCGGGGAATGTGACTTCAGCGCGTGCTGAAAATTAGCCTCTTTTCAACGCCAAAGTTTGCGAGAAATGCCTTGCTAATTAAGGGGTCCCCGGATTTCGTCACTGAACAAATGCCTGATAATCTTTTCTCGTACTAAGCACCGCTAGCTCAATTGGCAGAGCAGCTGACTCTTAATCAGCGGGTTGTAGGTTCAAGTCCTACGCGGTGTACCAAGCCAGAAGCCACCTATTCGGGTGGCTTCTGTCGTTCTCGGGCCTACGCTGTCTTCAACAGGTGGCCAACTGGGTTACGGGCTAGTCTTTTCGAATGCGAGTGGCTCAAACTAAGAATGGTTTCGGGCCGAAAATATGCGTCACTTGTGGCTTACCTTTTGAATGGCGAAAGAAGTGGGCGCGCGATTGGGAATCAGTCAAATACTGTTCTGAAAAATGTCGGCGAAAATCATGAGTCAGATCATCTACATACCGTTTGACCAGCTCAGTACCGAACGCGGTGCAATGAAAGTTGCCAGCAAGGAAAACGACCTCGTTGTGCTAGTTGAAAGTCAACGCATGATCACTGGACGACAGTGGCATCGGCAGCGATTGCAGTTTCTCATTTCAAGCGCAAGGCATTTCGCCGAAGAACTTGCTTCCGATGGATGGCAAGTACGGTACCTCAAGAGCGAGACCACCAAGGCGGGTCTTAAGGAAGTCCTTCAGCAGTTTCCGCACTTTCAGCTGGTATGCGCAACGCCAAATTCCTTTCGCCTGCGAGAAATGCTGAGCACCATGAATGCCACATTTGTCGAGAATGACTTTTTCCTTACTTCTGAAGACATGTTTAGTCTCTGGGCGGACAAGCAAAAGTCTTTTACGATGGAGAATTTCTACCGCGCACAGCGCAAGCGTCTCAACATTCTCGTCGACAATGGAGAGCCAGTCGGTGGCGCATGGAACTTTGACGCTGACAATCGACTTGCACCGCCTAAACAACATGACTGGGGCTCGACACTCACTTTTGCCACCGATGACGTTGATCGGCAAGTGACCCAAGAGTTACCCGAAACTTCTTGGGGCAATCTCGACGGCAAGATCTGGGGAACCACACGTGCTGAGGCACTGCAACAAATGGAGCACTTCTTCACCCATCACTTTGCCAACTTCGGACCCTACGAAGATGCGATGCCAAATGCAAGTTGGAGCGGTCACCACTCTCTCTTAAGTCCATACTTAAATAACGGACTGCTGTCGCCGCACGAAGTAGTTCGTGCGGCACTCAATCGATTTGCCGATGGTGATGTTCCTATCTCATCGTGTGAAGGATTTATCAGACAGATCATCGGGTGGCGCGAATACATCAACGGTATGTACTGGTATCTGGGCTACGACTATCGCGACAACAATCACTTGAACGCCACTCGAAAACTCTTGCCGCTTTTTCATGATGCGCAAGCTACTCATATGAATTGCGTCAAATCTGTCGTCTCAGATGTGCATGAGTATGGCTGGACGCATCACATTCCTCGACTGATGGTCCTGAGTAACTTGGCTCTGCTTACTGGAGTGTCGCCACAAGATTTTCTGGACTGGATGCGCGAAGTATTCATTGATGCGGCTGACTGGGTGATGGTGCCCAATGTGATCGGCATGGCAACTCACGCTGACAACGGGGTGTTGATGACCAAACCGTACGCATCTGGTGGTGCCTACATTTCTAAAATGGGTCAATTTTGTAAGGAATGCCAATACGACCCAAAGAAGCGCACAGGCAACGATGCATGTCCATTCACAACTCTCTATTGGGACTTCCTTGACCGAAACAAGGAGGCCTTTGCAAAGAATCACCGAATGTTCCAACAGATGGCCGGACTCAGGCGACTTAGCGACCTTCCTGAAGTTCGCACTCGCGCACAGCACGTACTCTCAGGATTAAGCTCCGGCGAAGTGTGACGTTACAGGCTTACAAGCAACATGACTGAGCGCTAAAAATTCAGCCGCATCACGCGGTAGATTGAAGGTATGCCAGTTGATAAGTCTGATAGAACTTCGCACTTCCCTGCTATCGAAAAGAAGTACGGCCAACCCATGTCGTACTGGTTCGGGCAAATGGAAGAAATTGCAGAGCGCAAGTACCCAGAGCAAATCGCATTCTTGCGCGAAAATCACGGATTCAGTCAGGCACACGCCAATGCATTGGTGATGTTCTCGCGTGGATCAACAACAACCAAGAAGTACTCGAACTTCAAAGAATTCTTTGCGCAACACGATGCCACAAAGCAAAATACAGCCAAGGCAATTTTTAAAGCCATCACTGATAAATATCCTGCGATGGAAGAAGTCATTGCTTGGAATAAGCCAACGCTTAAACTTGGCGATGACTACATCTTTGCAGTTGACATTCTGAAGAACCACATTTTGATGCTGCCTCATGACGGCCGCCAGATTTTGATCGACATGGCGCCGAAACTTAAGGGGCTAGAAGTAAAGCTAAAAACGATTCAAGTTCCTGTGGATTGGAAAGTCGACACAAAACTTGTTCAGGACTTGGCTACCGCAAGAATCAAAGCGCTCAAAAACAAATAGCGACTTTAGTTCTTCGCAGCGCGAATCCATTCCGCTTTGCCATGAGGAATGCGGCGAGGGTCAAACATCGAGACATCTAACACTGGGTCTTTCTTTCCCGCCATGAGGTTTGCAAGCATCTGCGCTAAGGCAGGTCCTTGCATGGTGCCGTGCCCATCAAATCCAGCAAAGACCCACAAACCATCTTCGATCTCACCTACATAGGCGTGGCCATCGCCACCGGTGGCGTCAAAAGCGGCACTCGTCGTTGTCCGCATTCCCACTTCACTGAAAATTGGGGCGCGCACACTTGCTAATTCAGCGAATTGTTCCATGACAGCATTCTTGCCGTGTGGACCAAACGTTGGATCAGAAACCGTAACGCATGCCCCTTCGCCTTCTCTTTCGATAATCAGCCCCGAATCAAGATCAATCATGAGTGGCATCGGTTGACCAACTGCTACCGCCGTGGTGTACCCACAATGCAACCACAACGGCGTGATATCGAGGTCCACACCAAACGGCTTGGCCATAGCGGGTGCCGACAAACCTGACGCGATCACGACACGATCAGCCGAAATTGTTTCACCAGCTTCAACAAGCCAACCTGAATTTGCCTGGTTAATCGATTCAACACGAGTGTGTTCACGAATTTTTACGCCGAGATTCTTTGCGGCTCGTGCAAGGCCATACAAGCCATCTGTCGGATTAAAACGACCATCGAGTGGCGTGTAACTTCCGCCAAGTAATCCTTCGGGGCTTAGCCACGGTGCAACATCTGTAATTCGATCGGCCGAAATGATCTCGACATCGGGTGCACCTGCAGCACGTTGCGCTTGTGCCGCAAGTTCAAGTGCAGCAAGAGTCTCAGGTTTACCCGTAACTAGTAGATAGCCATCCTGATAGTAGGTGCATGGGTAGTCAAAATCTGATTCGAATGTCGTCCAGAAATTGCGTCCCCGAATAGCCAATTCGATTTCAGGTGCCGTACTAAATTGTTGACGAACTCCCCCAAGCGACCCTTGAGTGCACCCACTTGCGAGTTCATTAGCTTCAAGAACAACGATTCCAGTTTCACCATTACGCGCCAGAAAGTATGCCAGAGCAACACCTGCAATACCACCACCGATAATTACGGTGCTGTACGAACGTTGCACTGCTGAATTCATATTGTTATTCAGATTTCTTTGCTCGGTTACGAGTTTCAAAAATGAACTGCAATTGCTTGTCGAGTTCAGTAAACATTCCAGCGGACATCATTGAGTTGCGCATGTGTTCATTGAGACCACCAGGAGTTTCGTGCTCACGAGGCATGTCATCGAGGTCGGACGTAGACGTGTTCATAGCCTCTGTAGCGAGCCCCTTGAAAAGTGATGTTGCGTAAGCATGAGAAATTTCTCGCGACAAGCCATTCTTTGTCGACCAATCAATAACCGTATTTTGAAATTCGAAGAAGGTCGACATCGTGGCCGAAGCGCAACTCAGAATAAAAATTTTTGACTCATCATCAAGGACAACAATTTCGCCACAGCCTTCAAATAGGTCGACAATTGCAGGAACATTGGGACAGATAACTAATGGTCCAGCATGCATTGCTACGACAGGCAATGGAATCATTTGTGCAACGGAAGTCGCAGGGGCAACTAAGGGTTCAACAGTCGTCGGAGGCATTCCTGCAATTAAACTCACAACTGTTTGATCAACCCGAAATGTTAACTCTGAACAAACGTCGATCATTTGTCCCGGCAAGACACCCATGAAAACGATGTCGCAGCCATCAAGAACTTCTTGATTGCTCCCAAGCACAGTGACGCGATCATAAGCCTGAGCTAATGCCCCACTTCGTTGCGCATTTCGTGGCGACAACACGATATCTAGTTCACTCGCATGAGGACCAGTCATCAATGCGTTCACAACGGCCTCAGAAATTGCTCCTACGCCTACAAATCCCAAACGCATGCGATTCTCATTTCTCTCTAATGTGTCGTTCTCAAGAAGTTACTCTGACAGCCTATTGAATGAAACGACGCGAGGAACACTATTCGCACGTGTTACCCAAGTAAGCGGACTAGTTCACTCGCACTTCCCACAGTGTGTTCATGGATTGCTTGAGCTGCTCGAGCATGATCACCCGAAAGGATTGCATGCACATATTTCTGATGAATTGAATGCTCTCGCTTTGGATCCTGCCTGACTTGTAAGTCGCGTGCCAGAGCGATTGTCATCAATCCCTCAACTACCGGTGCAACATGCAGCAACGTGGAGCTTCGCGAGGCTTCCCAGATCGCATGATGAAACGCGATATGAGCTTGGTGTCGTGCGAGTGGGTCGGCATCGTTTTCAAGTGCCTCAAACACCGTCCACGCTTGGGCTACATGTGAAAGAGAATCTTGTGTCACGTCTTTGAGTAACTGATCCAACGCCAATAGATCAAGCGATTCGCGGAGCAACGCCAAATCCATAATGTCTTGTGCGCTTGGTTCAGCAACCTTGATTCCCTTAAATGGCTCTTGAACAAGCAGACTCTCACGAGTTAGCTGTGCGAGTGCCTCGCGAATTGTTTGCCGGCTTACCTCGAGATTTTTTGCAAGGTCAAGTTCGGTAAGTTTCTGACCTGGTAACAGGACACCTGTGATGATCCAGCGACGAATTTTGACTACAACGCCATCTTTGCGAGTCAGCGATCTCGCACTGGTCGCCGTATCTATCATTGCCGTCTTAGATTCAGCCATCGGTATTGCCTCACAAGACTAAACAGTCTTGACGCCTGCCTCTTGCAGAAGTCGCTGTAACGTTGCTCGTTCTTGCGAACTCAATGGCAAAACTGGTGGGCGTACAGGACCAGCAGGAGCGCCAATCAGTTCGTGCGCAGTCTTAACCGCTGCCACATAGTTCACTGACTCAACGAAGTCTGCAATCGGCCACAACTTGCTCCACAACTGACGACCCGCTTCTAAGTCTTTATTGACAGCAAGCGTGTTCCACAGTTGTGCTGCAAGTTCGGGAATGAATCCTGCCATGCCCCATACAGATGCTTTCGCGCCAAGAGACATTCCAACAAAAGTTAATGTGTCCCAACCGTTGAAAGCACTGATTCGGTCACTCTTGCTGACGATGAGGTTGGTTAACGATACGGCGTCACCCGACGTGTCCTTCATGAAGTCAACACCAGGGATGTCGCCAAGTTCGGCGAGTTGATCAGCGGTGAGATGAACTCCCGTAGCACCCGGAACGTTGTAGTACATAATCGGAATTGAAATTGATTCAGCAACACTTTGCATAAAAACTTTGAGTGCAGGAAATTGTGGCGCATCGTAAAACGGTGGCAACAACATGATGGCGTCCGCTCCAGCTCGCTCGCTATGTTGTGCAAGCTCGATCACTCGGGCAGTCGAAGTTGAACCGATACCCGGAACAACCGGCACTCGACCATTCGAGGCTTTAACGAATTCAGAAATTACTTGCTCATATTCGGCGTTCGTTAGAGTTGTGAACTCACCTGTCGTACCAGTTGGAACTAAACCGTGAATGCCGCCTGCGATCATTCGATCAACTTGTGCATGCAAATTCGCGACATCAACTTGGCTGCCATCGGCTGTAAAAGGCGTTACGCAGGCTACAAGAATGCCAGTTAGATTCGCTGACTTTCGGGACATAAGAATTCTCCTTGCACAGGGCGGATTCCCCTACCGTAGTGCACTTTTCTCCGATTGTCAGACAATCTAAAAGGTATCCCAAATACGACATAAAAAGGGAGGCCACCACGTTCGTGGCGACCTCCCTTGAAGCAGTACTAGAGACGTGCAATACGCAAGTCTGCAGTGATCTTGTGAGCTTCCATCTTTTCGTAGCCACCAATTGCAGATACGTGTGGAGCCAACGACATCGTTGCATCCTTAGTTGAGCGTTGGTAGGTCAAAGGCTTCAAAAAGCGACCAACAGACATACCCGCTGAGTACTTCGCGCCACCACCAGTAGGCAGGACGTGATTAGTTCCTGAAATTCCCTTGTCAGAGTACGCAACTGTTGACCATGGTCCAATGAACAAGGATCCATAATTGGTCAATCGATCTTGGTAGTACTTGTCATCAGATGTGATTACTTCAAGATGTTCTGGAGCAAGGAAATTCATGATTTCAATTGCATCATCTGGAGTAGCAGCCACATAAACCGTGCCGTAGTCACGCCACGCTGGGCCAGCGATGTATTCAGTCGACAATGTTTCGAGTTGGCGTTCAACTTCCTTAATAACAGCAAGGCCGAGTTCACGCGACGTTGTTACCAGCGACGCAGGAGACTGCTTTCCGTGCTCAGCCTGACCAAGTAGATCGGCCGCAACGATAATTGGATCGGCAGTCTCGTCTGCAATTACGGCCACTTCCGACGGACCTGCGAGCAAGTCAATGCCCACTCGTCCAAAGAGCTGACGTTTTGCTTCAGTCACGTAGGCATTACCTGCACCAACAAGTATGTCGACTGGCTTTTCTCCCAAGAGTCCAAAGGTCATTGCGGCAAGTGCCTGAACGCCACCGACGATAAACGTGCGGTCAACACCGGATAAGTACGCCGAATACAGCACTGCCTCATTGCCTGCTTTTGGAGACATAGGCGGAGTGCAAGCCATGGCCATCGGGACACCAGCAACCTTGGCAACACCTACAGTCATGAAGGCACTTGCGAGAATTGGAAAGTTTCCAGCAGGCATGTAAGCGCCGACACGATCAATCGGAATGTACTTTTGACCGGTCACTGTTCCAGGAGAAAGTTCTGCTTCAAAATCGACAAGGTGCTTTCGTTGTTCCTTAGCAAATGCTTGTGTGCGTGCCGCGCCTGTCTCCAGAGCCAAACGCAATTCTGGACTCAAGTTGTCGCCGGTCTTGGCCAGGTCTGCGGCGCTTAGTTCAAAGTCGTCGCCTTCCCACTTATCCAAAGTCCGCGCATATTTAATGACGGCGTCGATTCCGTTCTTTTCGATGTCTAGCAACATCGAAGATACGGTCTCGATAACTTCTGGAAGTCGCTGCGCGGGAGGTGAATCCAGCTCAGGTGCCTTGAGGGTTTCAAAGTCAGCCGATAGTGACAGGAACTTTTTGTCCGATTCGTTAATACGCATTGATTCTCCATTGAATGTGCCTGGAATTGTTCTCTCACCGTGACACACCTCACGTTGCAATGCAATAGATTTTGGCAAACTCATGGTGACACACACCATCATGACGACTTTTGATCAAGGCCCAGCCGGTCTGACTTATCCTGCGACGAATAACGTCAAGAAAGTGACAAAAATAAAGGGCGCATTGAAGTTCTCAAGCTTCTAACAGAATTAAGTCACATTAACGACAAGTGAATGCCATCCAGTGGCGCCGTCGGGTTCCACTGTTGCTGCCTTACTGGTTTGGGTATATCCACTTCCGTCAGTTGCTCGAACTGTGATTCGTCGCTTCCCAGAAGTCGGAGTCCAATCAATCCACCACTGTCGCCATGTGTCTGCATTAATCTGAGGGCCAAGCGTGGCCGATTGCCACGGACCATCATCGATGCGGACTTCAACTTTTGTGATTCCACGAGTAGGCGCCCAAGCAACACCGGCAATCTTTGTTGGTTGAGCAGCAACTGCTTGGCCTTGCTTGAAATTATCAATTCGCGACTCAGTTTTTACCGGGCCTAGTTCTGACCATCCACGAGTAATCCAAAAGCCCTTCTTTTGATCAAAACGTGTAATCGTAATTTCAGTCAGCCACTTTGTTGCCGATACATATCCATACAGACCTGGAACCACCAGACGCACAGGATATCCGTGCTCGGCCGTTAAAGGCTGGCCATTCATCGCAACCGCAATAATTGCATCACGATCGAACGCGTTCTGAAATGGAAAACCTGCTGAGAATCCATCTGAAGAAACGCTCAGCACTTGGTCAGCGTTAGTTTGCGGTTTTGCTTTGGCAAGCACTTCGGAAAGCTTGACGCCGAGCCACCTAGCATTGCCTACTAAATCGCCGCCAACTTCGTTTGATACGCACCCGATTGTGCAATCTACTTCAATCATCGGCATTGCCAGAATCTCGTCGTAGGTAAATGTGAGTAGTTGATCCACCATTCCATCTACAACTAGCTTCCACGAATTCATGTCGATGTTAGGAATGTCGAAAGCTGTATCGATTCGGAAAAAATCTTTAGTCGGAGTGATCAATGGCGAAAGGCCGTCAATTGTCACTGCTGGATCAGAAGGTAGTGGAGCGGCTGATGAATAACTTGTAGGTAGTTTGCGCATGACTGCCTTGGCCGCAGAAGTTGATTTTTTATGCACCTCTGCCAAAAAACCGCCTAGGGCCGCACTGCCTGCAACAATGGCTCCTGAAGCGATCAGGAAACTTCTTCTCGATGGCTGTTCATCACTCACATCATCACTGTAGTTTCCCAAACGTCGATGCGCTCGGTGAGACGGTTGAGGCTGAAAAGTCCACCCAGTACGCTAACTAACAACAGATTCACAGAAAGATCTTCATGTCTGAGTTAGTTTTTTTCACGGGAACCATGGACTGTGGCAAGTCAACCCTTGCCGCACAGGTAAATTACAACCACGCTAGCCGTGGGCGACGTGGTTTGGTTTTCACAAAGAACGACCGCGCTGGATCCGGCATACTTTCCAGCCGTCTCGGACTCGAAGTAGCAGCCATTGAAGTTAACGACGAGACAAATTTCTTCTCACTTGTCCTCGAAGAAAATTCACACGATGCAATTGACTACCTCATTTGCGACGAGGCTCAATTCTTTAGTCGAGAACAGATTAATCAGCTCGCTCATATCGTTGATGATCTAGACATTGACGTTTTCGCATTTGGTATTACTAGCGACTTTCGAACAGAACTTTTTCCAGGATCGGCTCGCCTGATTGAACTTGCAGATCGTATTGAAACCTTGCAAGTCGAGGCACTTTGTTGGTGTGGCCGTAAAGGCACACATAATGCCCGCACGAGTAACGGAGTGATGGTGACAGAAGGCGATCAGGTTTTTGTTGGCGATACTGGCGTTGACGCCGACGTCATCGGATACGAAGTGTTGTGCCGTCGCCACCATATGCAGGGCATGACACTAAGCCATCCCGAAGCTGATTAGTCGCGGTCTCGCGTTAACAGTCCCACGAGGCCAATCACAGCGGCAGTCGCAATGGCAATGCGCTCTGGCCTCACTTTTCCTTCTGGAGTAATGAAGAAACTCTTAGCCTTGTCGATTCCTCGACCCGCTACGTTCTCAGGTTTTGCGTACTCTTGCAGGGAGGCAACCGTGGCCAAAATCCGATCACGGGTTTGCGAAATCTCATTCGCAATTTGATCGGCATTTTTGTGAGAACTCATATCTCAACCCTACCCGCGATAATGGCGATGTTAGAAAGCCTCAATTTCCAAGGTGCGTATTTGGCAATTCTGCCTTAGAATCGCTATTGCAAGTTATTTGCAATAAGGAGTTCCATGAATACCGTAGCCACACCTGCCGGAGCAGAAAGCAAAGTCACTCTTCGAGATCGCCTCACTCGTGATGAATGGCGACGCATGGGTGCGATGTTTGGTGTGATTGTGGCACTCCATGTGATCGGTATTGGCCTGATTTATTTGGCGACTCGCGGACATTACCAACTCAGCGATGGCTCCATGTTCGGCTGGGGAACCGCTGCATTGGCCTACTCACTGGGCATGCGCCACGCATTCGATGCTGATCACATCTCTGCGATCGACAACACCACTCGCAAGCTCATGAGCGAAGGTCAACGTCCGCTTGCTGTCGGCTTCTTCTTCAGCCTCGGACACTCGTCAGTTGTTGCCTCTCTGGCCATCTTGTTGAACTTTGGAATCAAGTCACTCGGCGCTCAGGTCAGCAATGACAACTCTGCTTTGCACCACTACACCGGACTTATTGGCACCACTGTAAGTGGACTGTTCTTAATGTTGATCGCGTTGCTCAACTTGGTCGTTCTGGTTTCTGTTGTAAAGATCTTTGTTGCAATGCGCCGCGGGCTCTACGACGAAGCCGAACTTGAAAAGCATCTCGACTCCCGTGGTTTCCTCATGCGATTCTTCGGACCAATTGCTCGTCGAATCGATAAGAGCTGGAAGATGTATCCGTTAGGCATTTTGTTCGGCCTCGGCTTCGATACCGCAACCGAAATTGGTTTGCTCGTTCTCGCGGGCTCCTCAGTAGTTGCCGGATTGCCTTGGTGGGCCATCATCGCCCTGCCTGCACTTTTCGCCGGAGGAATGAGTCTGCTCGACACCATCGACGGTTCATTCATGAACTTTGCTTACGGATGGGCATTTTCGCAGCCAGTACGCAAGGTGTATTACAACATGGTCATTACTGGCCTATCTGTAGCAACCGCATTGTTTATTGGTGGCATGGAACTTGCTCAAGTATTCTCCGCACAGCTCGACCTCAGTGGTGGATTTTGGGATTACGCCAATAGTTTCAACTTGAACAATGCAGGGTACATAATCGTCGCAGGCTTTGCCATCATTTGGGCGGTTGCAATTTCCGTGTGGAAATTTGGCCACATTGAAAAGCGCTGGCATGAACGCGCCCACATGGCTCAACTTGCCCGTGGTGAACAAATTGATCACGCAGCAGCAGGCCTCGAACCAGGTCCAATCCGCGATCCATTTATCATTGACTAACTCATAGGCTTAGGCCATGAGTCGTTTAGAAGTTGGAAATAAAGTACCTGCATTTTCCTTGAAGGATGCCGAAGGAAAATCACACAAGCTCTCGGACTTTTCAGGAAAGCAAGTGATTTTGTACTTCTACCCCGCGGCAATGACTCCCGGTTGCACAAAACAAGCATGCGATTTTCGGGACAATCTCAACTCGCTGAAGAGTGCTGGTTACACCGTCATTGGAATATCGCCTGACTCGCCAGAAAAACTCAAGCAGTTCATCGAGTACGAAAAATTGAATTTTCTACTTCTTTCTGATCCTGAGCATAAGTACATGGAAAAAGTTGGGGCGTGGGGAGAAAAGAATCTCTACGGAAAAATTGTCACTGGCGTTATTCGATCGACTCTGATTGTTAACGGCAAGGGCATGGTCACTCACGCCATGTACGGAGTAAAAGCAACTGGTCATGTCGCTAAGTTGCACAAAGATTTAGGAATCTAATGTCATCGCCCAAGCGGCCATGGCTAACACGTAATCTCATTGTGTTGAGTTTGGTGTCGCTGACTCAAGACGCAGCGAGCGAACTGATGTACCCCCTGCTTCCGTTATTTGTGACAGGTGTACTTGCAGCACCAGCTATTGCTCTTGGCGCGATTGAGGGAACCGCCGAACTAGCAACAGGATTGTCAAAGTTTTATGCAGGACGTGCCTCTGATCGCATCGGACGAAAGAGGCTCATCACAACCGGATACGGGTTAGCGGCTCTCGGCAAAGTATTTGTCGCATCAGCTGCGGTATGGCCAATGGTTGTCTTTGGACGCGTTGTCGATCGCATTGGCAAGGGTGTTCGCAGCGCGCCTCGTGATGCAATGATCACTAACTCTGTAGACCGTGAACATTATTCAAAGGCGCTTGGTTTCCATCGCAGCGCTGATACCTTCGGCGCTGTTCTCGGACCGCTTGTTGCTTTAGTTGGATTGGCATTGCTCAACAACAATGTTAGGGCCGTGATGTGGTGGGCACTCGTCCCGGCCGTGATGTCAATGGGACTGACTTTCTTCGTACGAGAAGTTCGGATTCCAAAAACCCGAAACCCGGAACGCTCGAGTGATTCACTCGGACCAACGTTCTGGAAGGTGGCATTACCGCTTATTGCAATCTCGGCAATCAACATCCCCGACACAATGTTGCTACTACGTGTTTCGCAACTCGGAGTCTCACAAACGCATGTCGTACTGGCCTACGTGGCTTACAATTTGGTCTATACCGCTAGTGCGTATCCGGCAGGAATTGTTGCAAGTCGAATGCGTCCACGAACCGTTTATTCATTAGGAATGCTGGCCTTTGGATTGACGTATTTTGCACTTGGTCGAATGACACACAGCTCTGTACTCGTGTTTATTGTTGTGGCGGTTTATGGATTTTTTCCAGCGCTCACCGATGGCATTGGCAAATCCATCATCGCACTTAGCACCCCAAAAGAAATTCATGGAACTGCTCAAGGAGTTTTTCAATCGCTCACTGGTGGTTCAATTCTTTTTGCAGGACTCTGGGCTGGCGCAATTTGGAGCGTGGGCAAAGGCCATGGCAGTTTGCCATTCACTATCGCTGGAATTCTCGGAGTTGTTGGTGCGATCTACCTGTACATCAGCGATCGCGACGGAATGTAATTACTTCTCGTCATAACCAGGGCGAGGAACCGAACTCATCAATGTTGTTGTAAATCCGCCATCGGTAACGATGTCAGCACCTGTGACATAGCCAGATCGATCACTAGCCAAGAACAACACGACTTGCGCAATGTCTTCTGGACGTGCAACGCGACCGATAGGCACTGCTTTGTCACGGCGAGCTGCAACATCTCCCACGTTGTAATAGGCCTCAGTCATCGGAGTGCGAACTAAGCCGGGGCTCACTGTGTTGCTTCGCACTCCTCGAGCGCTCCACTCTAAAGCTAGTTGTTGCGACAACATCAAGACTCCTGCTTTGCCCACGCTGTAGGCACCGCTATTGCCTTGCGCATTGCGACCAGAGATTGATGCGATGTGAACGAGTGAACCATGCCCGCGCTCAAGCATTCCCTTACCAAAAGCTTTCGAAGTAAAGAAGTATGCATTCATGTTGACATCGAGAACTGAGTTCCAATCGTCCACGGATACATCAGCGATACCGCCTGGACGAGAAATTCCAGCGCAGTTGACCAGAATGTCGACTGCACCTGCTTGCGAAGCAGCATTCTCGACACTTGCTACATCAGAGACGTCACATGTTATGAGAAGCGGATCAGGCCCAACGGCAGAGACTGCGTTAGCCGCTTCGGTTAATGAATCCAGCGAACGATCGAGCATGACAACGCTCACTCCTTGTTCGGCCAAGGCAATTGCCACGGCGCGCCCGATTCCACTTCCTGCTCCAGTTACCGCAGCTACTTTTCCGTCGAGGCCAAGCCAGTTTTGTGTCATGTGCGAAACGCTACTGGTTCTCACATGATTAGCGATGGAAAATTAATGAATATTTCCCAACATCTGAGCCGATTTCCCGCGAGTGCCAAAACCTGACAGAATAGGAAACTCGTGCGGGAGTGGCGGAATTGGCAGACGCACCAGATTTAGGTTCTGGCGCCTTCGGGTGTGGGGGTTCAAGTCCCCCCTCCCGCACCAAATTTTTTTGACGAAATCTCGTCAGTGATTTTCACTCACCAATAAACAACTAATCACCTGCAAAGCCCAATAGATTGTCAACTATGGCTTTTGAATACGCAGGAAAAGTTTTTGTCATTACCGGTGCTGCCGGCGGAATTGGATCGCACCTCGCTCGAGATTTTGCAGAACGCGGCGGTGTTGTATGTGCACTTGATCTCAATGAAGTAAAACTCAAAGAGCTTGTTGAATCCCTTCCAGGTTCAGGGCATACCTCGATCGCTGGCGATCTGACTGAAAGGTCGCACATTGTCGATTGCATCTCTCGTATCACTTCGACATACGGCCATATCGATGTGCTTATACCTAATGCTGCAATTACAACGACCGATCGATTCGATGAACGTAGCTCTGAAAGCATCGAACGCGAATTAGACATCAACCTCACTGCACCGCTAGTTCTAATGAACAAGGCAATACCTCTTCTCAAGCAATCAAGTGACCCACGAATCATCACTACGGTGTCTCTTGGCGGTATCTTCCCGCTTGGCGAAACACCGATGTACACCGCATCAAAATTTGGTTTGCGAGGTGCGATTTTGTCGCTTGCGCTCGACCTTGAGCCAAAAGGCATCAAAGTTGGCGCAGTCATGCCATCTGCAACAGATACACCAATGCTTCATCGTGAGGCAGTTGAAGGCGGTAACTCACTGCAGTTTCTTGATCCGCCACAAAAGACCGATGAAGTCGTCAAGGCATTTCATAAGATGCTCGACAAGCCAACGTACGAACGCTATCCAAAACCAAGTGAATCGTGGCTGGTGCGCATTGCAATGATTGCACCAAGCGCTCTGCCGAAACTGATGCCGCTATTTCGCGGACGAGGCGAAAAGGGGCATCAGAAATTCCTCAAGGATCTCGAGTCACGAGGGCTTGTTCGTCGCAATGGCGACGAATGGGAAATGATCGAAGACTAGCCCCGGGATTCACTCGAGGAAGACAGTTCCCGAAGGCTTTCAAAAGCATCTTCGTCAAAGTCATACCAATGGAACGAATCTCGCAAATGCGCTAGATACTCTCGATAGGTATCAACATCGATATATCCAGTGTGGCGTGGGCTATCGACATAGGAATGTCCACCAGATAAATCTGGATGATCACTGTGGCGATGAGCAAGCCACGCATCCATCATTTCGCCCGTTTCTTGAATTCGGATATCCATCACAATCATGTGTGCCATATCTTCGAAACGCTTGTATGCAGCATCGGCGAATTCGGCAAAGCCAATGAAATATAAGTGATCGTATTGACGTGAAAAGAGTCGCAAATACAACTGAGGGCGGCCATGAATCCACGACAGATCTGGTGCATTGAGGAAAGGCACAGAATATTGATAGCCCGTTGCCAAAACAATATGATCGATTTTTTCAACTGATCCATCGACGAATTCGACTCCGTCAGCAAGTATTTGCTTGACATCAGGTTTAGCCACTAAATCGCCATGAGCCATGTGATACAGCACTTGCGTATTCATAATGGGATGGCTCTCAAGCACGTTGTGATCTGGCTTTGGCAGGCCAAAGCGAGTGAGATCTCCAACCAGTGTGTCGACGAGCTTGTTGGCATCACCAGAAAGCGAGACCCCTCGAGGAGGATCAATGACTCCTGAGAGCAGCGCATCGGTTGGAATGCCGAACACATGCTTGGGAACATAGCGATAGCCACGACGCACTGAAAGGAATGCCGTATCCGCGTATCGTGCGGCATCACATGCAATATCTACTCCCGAATTTCCCGCGCCGACCACGAGGACATTTTTACCTGTGAATTGTGAACCGTCACGGAATGTCACCGAGTGTTCGATAGTTCCATTGAAATCAGTGGCACCTGGAATCTGCGCGACATTGGGATGCCAGTTAGTTCCTGTTGCTACTACAACGCCGGCATAGGTTGCAACATGACCGTTGTCTAACTCGACTGTCCACGTGCCATCAGCATTTGGCGACGCACTTGTCACAGCGGTGTTTAGTTGCACTTTGTCATAGAGGCCGTATGCCTTAGCAAAACTTCGAATGTAATCACGGATTTGACGCCACGTCGGGTAGTCGGGGTAATCATCTGGCATTGGAAATCCAATAAAAGCGCTGGTGTACTTCGAGCTTATGAAGTGAGCACTTTCATACATCGGACTACCGGGATTATCCATGTCCCACAATCCACCGACGTCGCTGTGACGTTCGAACCAATCGAAGGGAATGCCTTCCTTAAGGAATGCGCGCGCAGTAACCAAGCCAGAGGGTCCTGCGCCAACAATGCAGTACTTGGTCGAATAATTTGCTGGAGGTAAAATCGCAGCTTTGCGAACGCGCAATCTCGACGAAGCCAACTTGGCGTAAACTGCCGGATCGTTTTTCCGCAGGTGCGACCCTTTGGCAATACCTGCAATCGCTACAACTACTAAAAGGATTGGCACGAGGTTAATGACTTTGTTATCACTTCCAGTCAACGTTCGGTAATTCATCGATGCCAAAACGAATGCTGAAGTGAGACCAACAAATCCAATCAGCGGCGCAGCAAAACTTGACCACCACGATCGATCTCGACGCCGCCAGAAAAAGACAACTACGGACAGTGATGCAAGCGCCTGGAGTGCAATGATGCCCAGTGTTCCCATTCCGATCAAACTTGCAGCAAATACTCGATAAGGGTCTGCGTTAGAAACGGCGAACACAAGCGCTACTACTGATGACAGCGCGCTGATTGCCACGCTTGCGATGTGCGGGCTAAAGAATTCCTTGTGATACGACGCAAAGATGCGCGGCATAATTGCTTCACGACCGAGGGCGAACAAATAACGACTTGCAGCATTGTGAAGTGCCGAATAGCTTGCGAGCACGCTAGTGCACAGTAAGACTGCGGCGATGTCGTAAAGAATTTCGCCGCCGAATTGGTTTATGAGGTTGAGCACCAGTACACCACCGTCGCTTTGCGCGCGGTCCTGAACGTTCTCGACACCAATAGCACCGATCACAAACCACGTGGTGATGACATAAAAGATTCCAACAGTTGATACCGCAATGTAAGTCGCCCGAGGAATGCTGTGTTCTGGATCTTTAGTCTCTTCGCCGTACAGTGCAGCAGATTCGAATCCAATGAAACTTGTAAAGGCAATCATCAATGCAATGCCGATTGAGCCCGAAAAAACGTGAGTCGGTGCAAATGAAGCTACCGGAAATGCGTGCACGCCCTTGTCCGCCACGACAAAGCCACCAAAAACTAGCAAGACCAGGAATTCCAGGCTCATCAGAACGCCCAAGACTTTGGACGACAAGTCTGCCGAACGATAGCCCAGCACACCGACTACTACGAGGCCGATGACTGAAAAAACGGGCCACGGAACACTCACGCCAAGACCATCAAATACTTGCTGCATAAAGTAGCTAAAGCCACCGAGCAAACCAATGGCCATGGTTGTGTATGCAACAAGTGCAACATAAGCCGCACCAACGCCTGGCGACTTACCTAATGCACGCGACACATAGGTATAGAACGCGCCAGTATTGACGACACGTCGACTCATTTGGGCATAGCCAACCGAGAAACACATCAACACCAACGATGCAATTAAGAACGCTGCAGGTAACCCTGCGCCATTGCCTTGAAGCAAAGCAATTGGAACATTGCCAACCATTGCAGCCATTGGCGCGGCCGCGGCAATAACAATGAAAACAACTCGACCTGTCGAAAGAACTCGCGGACCGGTCTTAGTGGTGTCATTCTGCACACTTCATTATTGAGCAGAATGTCTTGCTTATCCGAGGATTTGAGCTACTAGTTGTGTCAGAGCGCGGCTTCTGTGGCTAATTGCGTCCTTTTGAGCTGGCGTCATTTGGGCCGTCGTGATGTCAAAGCCAACTGGCACAAAAATTGGGTCATAGCCAAAACCATTTGTCCCGATTGAATCGCGCAACAATCGTCCTTCGATTGCTCCTCGAACAACAATTTCTTGACCCTCAGGTGTCACATACGCCGCGGCACATACAAATTGTGCGCCACGTTTATCATCGGGCACATCAACCATCTGCGACAGCACGAGTTCTCGGTTCGTTGCGTCAACATTGTCGATGGCCCCTGACCAACGTGCTGAGAGAATCCCCGGCGCACCATTCAGCGCATCCACACACAATCCGGAGTCATCTGCAATCGCAGGGATTCCAGTAAATTGCGCGAGTGCTCGAGCCTTCAGCAGCGCGTTTCCCTCAAATGTGTCTTCCGTTTCTTCTACCTCTGGAGCGCCAGGAAAATGATCAACTGTGAGCAACTCGAATGCAACGCCATGGTCTTTGAGAATTCGATCCAACTCTTCAAGTTTGTGCGCATTACGTGTCGCAAGAACAATTTGCTGTGTCATCTATAGTCCGAGTGCAGCTCGTTGAAGTTCGGTGAGTGTGGCACAACCATCACTAGCAAGGTCAAGTAGTGCGTTAAGCAACTCTCGGTCAAAGGGATCGCGTTCAGCAGTGCCTTGAATTTCGACAAACTTGCCGCCACCAGTCATGACAACATTCATGTCAGTTTCGGCACGAACATCGTCGTCATAGTGAAGATCAAGTGTTGGCTTGCCATCAACAATTCCGACAGAAACTGCCGCAATCGAATCACGAAGCACAACAGCATCCTTTGCGAGGAATCCTTGTGATCTCCCCCATTCAATAGCATCAGCCACAGCGACATAGGCACCTGTGATTGCAGCAGTTCGAGTTCCACCATCGGCTTGAAGAACATCGCAATCAATCATGATCGTGTTCTCGCCGAGCGACTTCATATCAAGTACGGAACGCAGTGAACGACCGATAAGACGCGAAATCTCGTGGGTCCGTCCACCAATTTTTCCTTTGACGCTCTCGCGGTCGCTACGAGTGTGAGTAGCGCGCGGCAACATCGAATATTCGGCAGTGAGCCAACCTTCGCCGCTACCTTTCTTCCAACGAGGAACGCCTTCAGTAAACGACACTGCGCACAGCACTCGAGTTGCGCCGAATTCGACTAAAACACTGCCCTCAGCATGTTCAAGCCAGTTGCGCGTAAATTTCACATTGCGAAGTTGGTCGAGCTCGCGACCGTCAGTACGTGTAGACACACTGCGACTCTAACGCACTAAAGCGAAGTAACCTCATTGACTTCAGGACCAAGGAATCGATGCGCCAGACCTGTGAACGTGTCACCAGTGGCTAAAAATTGATGGTCGGGCTCGCCAAGATCGCTCGGGCGCATCAGATCATGTTCAACAAGGGTTCGGTATACATCTTTAGCAGTTTCTTCAGCACTTGATACCAACGTGACTGAATCACCCGCGATCATCGAAATGACACCGGTGAGAAGTGGGTAGTGCGTGCAGCCCAATACCAAAGTGTCAATGTCGGTAGCTAGTAACGGATCAAGGTACTCGTGCGCTGCTGCAACAAGTTCCGCACCACTCGTAACACCGGCTTCAACGAATTCAACAAATCTCGGACATGCTTGCGAGGTCACTGTGATGTGTGGTGCTGCAGCAAACGCATCGTCATAAGCACCGCTCGTGACGGTAGCAGATGTTCCAATAACGCCAATACGTCCACTTCTAGTTGCACCAACTGCTCGTCGTACCGCGGGTTGAATGACTTCGATAACAGGGACGTCGTATCGTTCTCGAGCATCACGCAACATTGCAGCACTCGCCGAATTACACGCAATCACAAGCATCTTGACATCACGCGAGACCAGCTCGTCCAACACATCAAGAGCAAGTTCTCGCACTTGCGCAATCGGTCGAGGTCCGTATGGTCCATGCGCAGTGTCGCCCACGTAAATGATGGGTTCATTAGGAAGCTGATCCAAGATCGCACGCGCAACAGTCAAACCTCCAACGCCGGAGTCCATCACACCAATCGCTCGTGAGTCCATAACAACCAAGGCTATTCTTAGAGGGTCAGCATTGCCTAAATGCCACACCACACGAGGGATTATGAGTCAACAATCGCAAGGTCGCGCGCCACTTGGCGTCTACTACATGATTGTCGTCATCTCGTTGATTGCCGTTACTTACCTAGTAGTCGGCTTATGGCTTGCCTTTGGCGCGCCGCTCTCGCCGACATTTGCCACAGACAACCGCTTGCCACTTCCTTCGTGGACTCCCCTTGTTAATGGCCTGATGAGCCTGCTACTTGGATTGCTGTACTTGGCTCTTGTCCGTCTCATCGCGACACGATCGAGCATTTCTTACATCATGGTTCAAGCAATAGCGTTTGTTTCAATCGTTTTTAATGTTGCGCGGTTGCCTGTCGGTTTGATCGCAATTGCAATCGCGATATCCATCGTGATCGCTAGTAATGCCGACGAATCAAAAGCGTGGCTGCAGCACAAATAGCGTCTTTATTGCAAACATCTTGCAATAACTAGTCTCGGGAATACCAACACCCGTAAACCAAGTTATGTTTAAGTACAGAACTTGATTTAACTTTGAATTACCTGAAAAGTGAGAAAGTCCAGATGAGCATTACTGTCAGCATTCCAACGATTCTTCGCTCCTACACAAACAATGTGCGATCAGTACCAGCAACTGGCGCCACTCTTGGCGATGTTATTTCTGACCTAGACAAACAATTCCCCGGTATCGCTGATCGTCTTATCGAAGAAGGTCAGCTTCGCCGTTTCGTCAACATCTATGTCAATGACGAAGATGTACGTTTTCTGGGCAGCCTCACAACATCGCTGTCTGACGGCGACAACGTCACAATTCTTCCCGCTGTCGCAGGCGGCTGATCATGCGCTACGACTCACTATTGGAGTCGGTAGGTAATACGCCTCTCGTCGGACTCCCTAATCTTTCGCCGTCACATGATGTTCGGATCTGGGCAAAGTTAGAAGACAGAAATCCAACGGGCTCAATTAAAGATCGTGCTGCACTGAACATGATCGAAGCCGCAGAAAAAGACGGCACCTTAACTCCCGGTTGCACAATTTTGGAACCGACTAGCGGCAACACAGGTATCTCGCTCGCCATGGCAGCAAAGCTCAAGGGCTACAAACTCATTTGCGTGATGCCAGAGAACACATCGGTTGAACGAACTCAACTACTCAATATGTGGGGTGCAGAAGTGCGCTACTCGCCGGCTGCAGGTGGATCTAACGAAGCAGTTCGAGTTGCCAAGAATCTTGCTACCGAAAATCCAAGTTGGGTCATGCTTTATCAATATGGAAATCCAGCCAACGCCGAAGCTCACTACAAGACAACTGGTCCTGAAATTCTTGCTGACTGTCCTGAGATCACACATTTTGTTGCTGGCTTAGGAACAACTGGAACCTTGATGGGAACTGGACGTTTCTTGCGCGAACACAAACCTGACATCCAGATCGTTGCGGCTGAACCACGCTACGGTGAATTGGTTTATGGGCTAAGAAATCTCGACGAGGGATTTATTCCTGAGTTGTATGACGAGTCAGTTTTGACCACTCGATATTCTGTCGGTCCTCGAGAGGCAGTTGCACGGACCCGTGAACTTCTCGAAAAAGAAGGAATCTTCGCGGGAATTTCCACCGGAGCAATTTTGCATGCCGCCATAGGTATGGCCAACAAGGCTGTCAAAGCCGGCGAATCTGCCGACATCGTATTCATTGTGTGTGATGGTGGCTGGAAATACTTATCTACAGGTGCTTACGAAGGCACAATCGACGATGCTGAAGATGCACTCGATGGACAACTGTGGGCTTAAGCACCACGTTTAGTCGACGATCGTCACTTCTTCTTCAGCAATAACCCCATCGACAATTCGGTACGAACGAAATTCATACGGGCCATCCTCTGTTCCATTTTCACGAGTGGAAACGAGCACGTAGTGTGCAAAAGGTTCTGAGGCATAAGAGACATCCGTGCGAGATGGATATGCTTCCGTTGCAGTATGCGAATGGTAAATGACGACTGGATCTTCGTCATTCGCATCCATGTCGCGATAAAGCTTGAGCAAGTCACTGGACTCAAATTCGTAAAACGTTGGTGATCGAGCAGCATTGATCATAGGTATGAAACGTTCAGGACGGTCAGATCCAATAGGACCTGCAATCACGCCACAGGCTTCGTCAGGATGATCTTGTCGAGCGTGCGCAACGATTGCATCAACTAAGTCACGACGAATTGTTAGCACGCAGTCCTCCAAAGATCAGTAAACACATTTTACTGTCACCTATTCGTTAGCGAATCAACTAATGTGCCCTGAAGGTAAGTCAGCCAGTCATAGAGCTCGTATCCCGGTGCATTCTCTTCATCGCGATCATTTGAATCTTCAGTGATGTCCAAGCGGGTTCCCAAGGCAAGGCGCATGTCATTGAGACTGAGCAACCAGGCCATGGCTTGCTCGTCAGTCATCGCGCGCTTTCCCGACCAATCATGCAACAGCGACTGAGAAATGCGGGCCTTCATGGCTTTGCTATTGCGCATTTCGTGCTCTGTATACCGACGAAAATCTGCGGCTGCCTCAAAGTCATCAATGTATGCATCTGGAAACAAACGTGCCATTGCAGGATCACTTGGCTTGATACTCGGTCCGTTTAATCCAACAAGGCGCTCAAGGGGGTCTTCAACTGGCATCGGCTCGATCTCTACCAATGCAATCATTTGATCAAACAACTGGTCGAGAACCTCGACTTCAAAGCTTTCAAGCGAGAGCACAACTTCGCCACGTTTGCGTTTGAACATTACTGATCGTCCTTTTGTAACGTGGCCCAAAGTCCGTAGCCGTGCATTGCTTGGACGTCGCGCTCCATCTCTTCACGTGAACCAGAGCTGACGACCGCCCGACCCTTCTGGTGTACGTCGAGCATCAATAACTCAGCTTTGTTTTTGTCGTATCCAAAATATTCTTGGAATACAAATGTCACATAACTCATCAAATTTATGGGATCGTTCCACACAAGCGTGATCCACGGACGATCTGTTCGAGTATTCGACTCGGTAAGTTCAGTCGGTGCAATGCTCACACACTTAGTCTCTCACGCATGACGCACCAGTGAAACAAATAACGGAGGGTGAGCTTCAGCCCACCCTCCGTTATTGAAGTTCTGATTAAGAACTAGTACTTACTTTCCGAGCTTGCGCACCTGGAATGAAGAGAAGATCTCCATGAATCCAAGGACGAGCAGGAAGATTGCGATGACCTGAGTCAACGCAGCAATACCACTTACTGGGTGGTTGATCATGATGAGACCAGCAATCATGGTCACGATGCCCATGAAGATTGCCCATCCACGACCTGGCTGACCCTTAGCAGCAATGCCGGCTACGAGTTCAGCTGAACCACGGAATACGAAAGTGATACCGATAAACAGTGATGCGATAACAACCTTGTCAACGATTGTTCCACTGAAGAACATGAAAGCAATGCTGACAGAAAGGATGCCGCTGATAAGACCAAGGGTCTTACCTGAACCTTCGATGTCTGAGCTCAATGAACGAAGGATTGTTCCAATACCGCTAACAAGAAGCCAAATGCCAAAGAAGACGATGAGGCTGCGCGCTGCGTTTACTGGATGGTTAATCGCTGCAATACCAGCAGCAACTGAGACGATGCCAAGAAGTAGCAATAGCCACCACTTTTTGCCGAGCTCTACCAAAGCGTCAGTTGACGCAGGTGTACTTGTAGTCATTTATTTCTCCCGTTACGTAAGCAACGAACCCGTTGCTCACACCATCGTAGTTTGGCAGCGGCGGGAGGCAAGCCACGCCACTCCGCCAAAAAACGCCGTAATGAGCCATATTTGGCCAAAAATGGCGGAATTTTGGCTACCTGTGACGCTCGCTGAAGTGAGTAGTGCTCCCGTGATAGCAGTTCCGACGATGACGCCTAATGAATCGGCCATTTGAATCGAAGCACTGTCTGCAGCATGAGAGGTAGAGCTTTCCAGAAGCAACACTCCAAGAGTCGGATAGATCATTCCCACTCCAAATGCTGCACACGCCCAAATTAACGATGCCGCTATCGCTGCAGTAGTGGCATTAGGTGCGTGCAGGACTGCTAAAGGGAGCATAAGTATTGCCAGAATCATCAACGCGATACCGCGCTGCAAAAATTGTTGGCGAGACCAATGAACTCGATGACTTCCTTGAAACGCAGAACCCGAAAACCAAAATACGCATGCTGCGCCAAGCACTGCACCAGAAAGCGCTACCGAGACGCCGCGGTTTTGCAATGCCAACGGTACGTATACCTCAGTTGAAAAATAGGCGGCAGCTACAAGTCCGCGTAATGCAACAACAGCAGGTAGTCCTCGACGGGCAACAAGAAACCCGTGTGGCATTAACCATCGTGTTGAGGATGCAACTACGACCAGAGAAACAAATGCGCCGCACGACACCTCGAACCACATCCACTGTCCAGCTTTACCTGTGGCAATTTGTAAACACACGAGCCCTGCTATGAGTAAAGCAACTGCAAAAGTCTTTAGATGCCCTGGAGTGGTGTCATGACTCGTGACTGGCGCTAGTTCTTTGATTCTGGGTAACAACAACGTCAGCGGTAAAACTAAAACAAATGGAATGGCTAGAAAGACTGATCTCCACGACCAATACTGAACCATCGCTCCGGCAAGTGCTGGTCCGATGAGTCCAGGGACGACCCACGCGCCTGCCAACATGCCAAGAGCTTTTGGTCGAACATCTTCGGGGTACGCCCGTCCAACGATGACATACATTGTGACCACGTCAATGCCGAGACTGAATCCTTGAAGTGCACGTCCAACGACAAGCACTGTGAGCGAGTGCGCAAAACCAATGACAAGTGATCCGAGCGCTAGAGACGACATTGTCGCTAGCACGACGCGGTACAAACTCACGCGATCAAGCCATACGCCTGCAAATGCCATCCCTGCAAGTGCGGCCATACCAAAACTTGTAAAACCGAGCGTGTAGTGCGACAGCGAATGTAAATCGCGTGCGACGACCGGCATCACAGTGCCAACAGCAACGCCTTCGAAACCGAAAACACTAACGAGAGCAACGACACCAATACTGAGCTGACGATATTGCGCACTCCATGGAGACACTGGTCGCGTTGTTGTCATTGACTTTCGTCATCGGAGTTGCCGCCTGGAGGCAAACCTTCGAAGATCTCTTTACATTCGGGGCAGACAGGAAATTTTCCAGGATCACGGCCAGGAACCCACACTTTGCCGCATAACGCCACGACAGCCCCACCCATGACAGCACTTTCGACAATCTTGTCTTTGCGTACGTAGTGCGCGAATCTTTCGTGGTCACCAGCTTCTGTCTGTTCAACAGTTCGTTCGTCCGTCAACACGCCATCTTGGGGGCGGTACTCAACATCGACCATGTTTACACCTTAAACGAGGCTCTGCGGGTATGCCTAAAGACTGCTCCTAGACTTGAACTATGTCTGAGAAGCCCGCATCTGCGCCGCTGAATCTAGACGCCGCAATTGTTGTTCCGGTCTACCGTGAAGCCACAGTCATTGGTTCAGTCATTAATGAACTCAAGGCTTCTTTTGCCAACATTTTTGTTGTAGACGATGGCAGCCCTGATGGTTCGGGCGATATTGCACGTCAACATGGCGCTCGGGTAATCGTTCATCCTCTGAATTTCGGCCAAGGTGCTGCACTTCAAACTGGCATCGAAGCCGCATTGGCGGATCCGACAATTAAGTACATCGTGACTTTTGACGGAGATGGCCAACACTCAGTTGCCGATTCCGTGGCGATGGTCGATCGGTTGCGCGCAGGTGACGTTGATGTGGTCTTTGGTTCACGCTTTTTGGACGAGCGTACTGAACTCACTGCTGCAAAGCGATTAGTGTTGCGCGCTGCAGTTGGCTACACAAATATGACTACAGGTCTCAAGCTCACAGATGCCCACAACGGACTTCGTGCATTTACACGCGAGGTCGCACAACACATTGATCTCAAGCATGATGGCATGGCACATGCAACTGAAATTGTGCAGCAAATTAGTGATGGCAACTACCGCTTTGTTGAACTTCCAGTTCACATTCTCTATACCGACTACTCGCGCGCCAAAGGTCAAAGCCTATGGAACTCGATTAACATATTGTTTGACTTGATTGTGAGGTAAATCGTGAGACTAGCTCAGTTCGTATTGCTCGTAATCATTTTTGTTGCATTGTGGTTCGCTTTGCATCACCGTTCACGGACAGAAGCGCGCGCGTTTCGTCGAATTGCATTCTTTTTGCTCCTCGGAATCGTTATTGCTTCCGTGCTCTTTCCAGGAATGCTTACTCGCATCGCCCATGTCGTTGGAATCGGTCGTGGTGCAGACCTCGTTATTTACCTCACAGCCATCGGCTTGCTTTACGTATCAATTAGCGTCTACCTGAAGTTTGGCGACATGGATCGTCGAATCACACTTCTTGCACGCCAAATCGCACTTATGGAAGATTCGGGCGCCATCTCGCATCCAGATAGAACTTCCGAGTCTAAGTAATTCATGCACGGCATCATCGCGGGCATTGCAACTGTCCCACCACAGCTTCCACCAGTAATTGATCTTGGTGCGGTGGCCCTTGGCGCGGTTTACGGAGCCACGCTTGCTGCATCCCGCAAGGCACCGCTTATTGGAGTACTCATCATCTCCGTCATGATGGGCGTTGGCGGCAGCATCATGCGCGACATTCTGCTCCACACTGACATCAACGTGCTGGTCCACGGTCGATACATGATCACCGTCATGATCAGCGCACTTGTCGGTTCACTTATTGGGCATCGGCTTCTTCAACCACTGTGGTTAATTTTGATGCTTGATGCAATCGTCATGGGAATGTTCGTCATTGTTGGAACCGAAAAGGCATTCTTATTTGGCATGCCAACGGCATCGTCTATCTTCATTGGAACTGTGGCTGCAATTGGTGGTGGAATATTTTCTGATGTCTTGATGGGACAACAACCTGACATCATGACCCGCGGTCCGTGGAATGCCTCTATCGCACTTGTGTGCGCGGCATGGTTCACAATTTTTGCAAACGCCAACATGATTACATTTGCTGAAATTTCAACAGTAATTTTGGCTACTGGAATTAAGGGCATGGCTTTGTGGCGTGGCTGGGAAGCCCCAATGCCAGAACATTTAAGGCCCACTGAATGGATTCGCCGAACACGAGGATAGGAACGTCAATAGGCTGTGTTCATGGCTTTTGATGTTGACCGTATTCGTTCCCAATTTCCGTCGCTTGATGCTGGCGCTGCCCATTTCGATGGCCCTGGCGGCACCCAGACTCCCAAGTCGGTCTACCAAGCGATTGTGGATCTGCTCGCAGGACCAGTGGCTAATCAAGGAACGGTGACACTTGCCGAACAACGTGCCCAAGCTGCCGTAGTTGGTGCACGCCAAGCTATGGCTGACCTACTTGGTGCCGATCCTGATGGCATCGTTTTTGGTCGAAGCATGACTGCATTGACGTTTGATTTTGCTCGAACACTTTCGCAAGATTGGGGTCCTGGCGACGAGATTGTCGTTTCGCGACTTGATCACGATGCCAACGTTCGACCATGGGTGCGTTACGCCGAAAAGAGTGGTGCAACTGTTAAGTGGATTAACTTCGACACAACCACCGGATACTTAGACGTCACCGATGTGGAATCTGTGTTGAGCGATCGGACCAAGCTCGTTGCACTTACTGGCGCATCAAATCTAATTGGTACACGACCGGATCTTCCAGCAATCGCAAAGTCAGTGCATGCCGTTGGCGCACTCTTCTACGTTGATGGCGTTCACTTGACAGCACACACAGCAATCGATGTAAAAGCGATTGGCGCTGATTTCTACGGTTGTTCTCCATACAAGTTCTTTGGTCCACACATTGGCGTCATGGCCGCATCTCCTACATTGCTCGAAACTTTGCACCCAGACAAACTATTGCCATCAACCGAAGTAGTTCCGATGCGATTCGAATTAGGAACACTCCCCTATGAGCTTTTGACTGCCATAACTGCAGCAGTGGATTTCATTGCCGATATGGCACCAAGCACTGGCACTCGACGAGAGCGCATCATTGCTTCGATGAACGCTGCTGAAGAATACGAAGATTCACTAAGCCACCGGTTACGCGACGGTTTGAAGTCGATTGATGGCGTAACCGTTTACAGCAATGCACGGTCGAAAACACCAACAGATCTTTTTCGAATTGACGGCGTTGATGGCGAACGTGCCTACGAATACTTCGCTAAGCACAACGTCAATGCACCATCAAGTAGCTTTTACGCAATTGAATGCTCTCGCTACCTTGGACTTGGTGACGAAGGCGGCATTCGCGCAGGACTCGCGCCATATAACACGGTCGAAGATATCGACCGATTGTTGGCCTGTGTACGAGATTTAGCTAGCGGAAAGCGTTAACGTCACTTAAGCAAGAAAGATGTCAGTTCCGCTAACGGTGACTGTGAATTTTTCAAGGTCACGGTGCGCTGGCCCACGAGTAACAGCACCCGAGGTTCCATCGAATTCCGCGCCGTGGCATGGGCAATGAAAAATATCTGATGCCTTGTCAAAATTCACGATGCAACCTTGGTGAGTGCACACTGCGCTACAGGCAACAAAAGTTCCAGCTGCAGGTTGCATGACATATCCTGGCTTACCTGTTGCAGGGTTCATGAACTTAAATGCAGATCCAACTGGAACGTCAGTTACCGAAGCAATCTTCGTGCCAGAAGTTGCTGCTGAAGCACTCGCTGAGGCAGTCGTCGAGGCACTTGCACTCGGCGTTGCAGTCGCTATGACCTTGTTGCTATTTGATTTGTAGCCAATGACTCCAACGGCTAGTCCGGCAATACCAGCGCCGCCGGCAACTGCACCGGTCTTGAGAAGTGTGCGTCGCTTAATCTCATTTTCTAACGGTGCATTGCTGATGACAGCACCGGGTGCAACACCCTTGTCACGGCGAACGCCTTCAGCGATTTTCGAACCTAGGGATAAGTAGTTTCCGTCACCAGCGATGATCAATGGAAGTAACGCCGCCATGAATACGATGTCAGGACCAAAGTAGTAAGGCGATGTTCCCCAACTCACAGTCAAGAAGAATGATGTCGACAGTCCAAATGCGCCAAGTGCGGCCCATCGGGTCCAAATTCCAAAGAGAATTCCCAAACCAGAAAGCAGTTCACCTGCAGCGATCGCGAAAGCAAAGATCGCATGGTGCTCGAGGGTGTGATTAAGAATAAATCCGATCGGACTATTTACACTCGCGGCTTGAGTTTGTGACAGAAAGCCGTTGGATGATGTGGCACTCCAATAGTCAGCGCTGAAGAACTTTTGTAAACCTGCGTAAATAAATGTAAATCCAAGGAAGGCGCGCAGCGGGAAAAGCGCGAGACCCAGATTGCTGGATTGGGATGGAACACGACTACGAGAATTCGACATAGTGAAATACTCGCAGTTCAGTACCAAATTTCAGGTAACCGAATGTAAGAAATATGTAAGTTGAGCGAGTTTCGAGGCTTTATTTCTGTGTAGCGCCTTCAAAGGCTAATCGAAGTGCATCAAGCTCAATCTTGTTCATCGTGATCATTGCCTGCGTTGCCGCCGCGGCACCAGCAGCGTCAGGGCCGCCGATGTACTGCTCCATCGCGGGGCTTACTACTTGCCATGAAACTCCGAACTTGTCCTTAAGCCATCCGCAACGTCCAGCTTCTCCGCCGTCTGCAGTTAGCAAGTTCCAATAGTGATCGATTTCGTTTTGATCGGCGCAGGGAATTTGGAACGAGATCGCTTCGCTGAATTGGAACATTGGGCCACCGTTGAGCCCGATAAACGGTTGACCAAAAATCGTGAAGTCCACAACTACTTCTGTGCCTTGTTCGTTACTTGGGGTTTCAGTTGGCGCGATCCAGTTGTTACCTAAACTGCTGTCAGGGAAGATGCCGACATAAAAGTTGGCTGCTTCGCGAGCTTTACCATCGAACCAAAGGCATGTAGTTAGTTTCATGGCTTAAGTGTAGGCGGTTGTTGTGGTGGAGATGCTGCCGAATTGCTTGCAGATACTCCACAAAAGCCAATGGCCCAACCATTGGTTGAGCCATTAATGCTGTGGTGGAGATGCCGGGAATCGAACCCGGGTCCTTAGGTGAAGATTTGATCCTTCTCCGAGCGCAGTTTGCATTAGCTTTTCTCTGCCCCGACGTTCACGCAAACAAGATGTCGACAGGCACAGTCACTGTTTAATTTCCCGCTAGAACCCGCGACCGGTTCCGTTGGTAAGTTCCCTAAATGACACGAGGATCCAGAGCGGGAACGCCCCTGGTCTCATGGATTTCGGGGCTAGCTATGCAGCTAGGGCGAAATCAGTGCGGTTAGATTTGGCACTTATTGGTTTTGCTGGACGTTTACGAGATGACCAACATTCTCGGCTCGCTTCTATCATTTCGACTACCAAAGTCGAAACCGTTCATCCCCATCGAGTTCGCATCGCTGCGAAGTTTCTGGGGCTACACGATGTAACCACCACTATTGAGTTATGTACCTTAAGTGTAAATCACCAGGCTGACATGTGTAACCACATCTGATGCTGGCTTATTCCCAGCTTTAAGGTGGTGGGGTCACATGTACTGGAGGGGTGAGATCCGAACGTGCAGATGCCACTCCAAATACATTTGCGCGTACTTGAAATTGATAGTCCACAAGTGGTTGCGCTGACGAAAACACGAATTGAGTGCCTGTGGCCCTTTGAGTTTGTTGGACCCCTGACTCGACATAAAACACGTCATACGTCTGAGCATTCGTCACTTGCGACCACGTAACGACAATGCTTTGATCTTGGACTTGGCTATTCACCTGCGATGGAACTGCAGGTGACTTAGCAAATGCATCGTTGAGGGTGACAAGCTGCAGTCCACGTTGGCTGACTAAATTGAGCATCTTGCCAAACACCTTTGACGCTTGAGTGTTGTTGGCATGTGTCAGCAAAATAACTTCATTACCGACGTACCTCTTGGCTTTGCGCCAAATCCCTGCGACTGAAATAGCAGTCGAATCGGCCAAAGTTCCAGACCACATGACAGGCGACGTGTAACCAATTGCCGCGGCTGCCTTCACAACTTTGCTATTTATCGCTCCATACGGAGGACGAAAGAATGGTCGAGCATCAACGCCATAGTTGTTGAGCATAAACAGATGACACGTCCACAATTCTTTTTGAATTTGTTTTGTAGAAAGTTTCGTTAAATCCAAGTGATGTGCAGTGTGATTACCCACTTGAATTTGCCCCGATGCAATAAGTGGCCGGAGCTGCGGAGCAAGAGTTTTCCATCCTGACATTGACGAGTAGACAAAAAATGTTAAACGAACATTCTCCGATTCAACCAGCGCCAGATATTTACGAAGCATTGCAACGCTTGTGCCATCATCAATCGTCCAAGCCATTCGACGCTGACGAGATTTAGGTAATCGGAAGAGCGTTGAGCCTCGTCGGTACACGACTGTTTCCGGATTTACGGCAACGGCTGATCCAACTTCAGATTCAACCGGTTGTGCAGCGACAGGTGTAGCGATCAGCGAGGGTGCTGACAATGCAAGTGCGCCAAGCCCAAGGCTTGCCAGAACTGATCGACGATTCACGTCATCAGTCTAAATCGCTCAGTCAGATGTTCAGAGTGCTTTACAGAACTCTTACTAATGTCACTCGCTTCAAGATCACTTAAGAACAAAACAATTAGAGAACGCGATGGACCTTATGTTGCGCCGATTGAGCCAAGGGACGAATAACCATCAAGTCAATGTTGAAATGATGTGGCAACATGACAGACCAACGCACGCTTTCGGCAACATCATCTGCTGTCAAAGGTTCAGCAACACCTTCATAGATTTTTGCAGCGCGCTCGTGATCTCCACCGAAACGCTTGACGGCAAATTCATCGGTCTTGACCATTCCCGGAGCAATTTCAACAACACGAACAGGCTGGCCCGAAAGTTCCAAACGAAGCGTCTCGGCTAGTGCCGTAGTTCCGTGCTTTGCGGCTGTGTAACTTCCGCCATTTTCATAAACAATGCGCCCTGCAGTCGAACTCATGAGAACTATCGTGCC
>CAITJH010000011.1 GCA_903892635.1 uncultured Actinomycetes bacterium
AGCGTGACTTGGGTACCACCGTCAACTGTTCCACCGTTTGGCGTAGCCGACAACAAGGTTGTTGTTGGATTAGCCGGTGGAACGTAGGTGAACGAGTCAGCTACTTCGTTGAGGCCGTCAGACAATACAACGTCGACAGTTCCGTAACCACCAGGTGTAACGAAGGTCAACGACGTTCCGTCACCATTCACCACAAAGTCACGAGCCTTAAACACAACGCCACCGATGTTAACGGTCTTGATTGTGTTCAAGCGGGTTCCAGTGATCGTCACTGATGTTCCACCCGCTTCTGGTCCACTATTAGGTGTCACAGCTGTGATCGTTGGTGCAACAGGGCTCACGATGAACGCACCTGCCACGTAGTTCGTGGCGTAAGAATGAAGTCCAGAAGTGGAAAGTCACTCGTCTGAAAACTAAAAAGCGCCAGAACCATAAGGTTCTAGCGCTTAGTAGTGGCAGATAGTGGGTTCGAACCACTGTAGCTTTCGCGACGGATTTACAGTCCGCTCCCATTGGCCGCTCGGGCAATCTGCCATGTCGCCAATAAAGGCAACTACGCAAGAATACCGAGTCCATGTACCTTGTGCCAAACGCCAATAAACCCACAAGGTAAAGTCTGAAACCAAGCCCTTTAGTCAAGGAGAATCACGCCATGGCCGATTCAAGTATGGACATCGTCAGCAAAGTTGATCGTCAAGAGGCAGACAATGCGCTCCAACAGGCTGCCAAAGAATTGGCGACGCGCTTTGACTTTAAAGGAACTGACACTGTGATCGAGTGGAAAGGCGAGCTCGGCGTCGAAATCACCTCAACGACTGAAGATCGAGCGAAGGCTGCTCTAGAAGTTTTCCGCGAAAAGCTTGTCAAGCGCGGCATCAGCCTCAAGTCTTTCAAGGCTGGCGACCCTCGAGTGTCCGGCAAGGAATACAAGATCAACGGCGACTTCAAGGCAGGCATCAGTCAAGAACAGGCCAAGAAGATCGGCAAGATCATTCGCGATGAAGGCCCAAAGAACGTCAAGACTCAAATCCAAGGTGAAGAACTTCGAGTCACGAGCAAGAGCCGTGATGACCTGCAAGAAGTTCAGCGACTCTTGAACGAATCGGATTTGGACTTCGCGGTTCAGTACACAAACTACCGATAATTATTTCTTGCGACGACCACTTGGTGGTTCGTCGAGAAGCGGCGCTTTCGTTCCAGACTTGCCACATTGTTAAGAAGACATAAAGGCCAGTTTCCAGTAATTGATTCTTTGTAATTTTCTAAATGCATGACTAGCAAAACGAAACGCTTTTTCATCGGGCGACCCATGCGCACAGATGCAGCACATCACACATTGCTTCCGAAATGGCTCGCACTCCCCGTTTTCTGCAGCGATCCCCTTTCGAGCGTGGCATATGCAACTGAACAAATCTTGATGGTTCTTGTACTCGGTGGGTTATCTGCATTGCACTTCGCTCCAATGGTGGGTGCTGCTGTAGCAATTCTGATTGCCATCGTGGTCGCAAGCTATACCCGAACTATCCATGCCTATCCCAATGGCGGTGGAGCATATGCAGTTGCTAAAGATCAATTTGGTGATCGAATCGCACTCATCGCAGCAAGCGCACTAATCATCGACTACATCCTCACCGTAGCCGTGTCAATTACCTCAGGCGTAGCGAACTTCATCTCTGCTTTCCCCGTACTCGCTGCGGATTCAGTTCCGTTGTCGCTTGGCACCATCGTTATTATCACGATGGTAAACCTTCGTGGCATTAAAGAGTCTGGACGAGCCTTTGCAGTTCCAACTTATGCATTCATTGGCTCAGTTCTCACAATGATCGTGATGGGAATCTACCGACACTTCACGGGAGCCGTTGTACAAGCTCCAACAGCTCATCTTCAGGTGCATGCCCAAAGTCTGAGTCAACTCGCGATGGCATTTCTAATCCTCCGGGCATTTGCCTCTGGATGTACGGCACTAACAGGCGTCGAGGCAATTTCAAATGGAGTGCCATTCTTCCGCGAGCCAAAGCCGCGCAATGCAAGTCGCACCCTCATTGGAATGGGCGTATTGGCGGTCACCATGTTCGTCGGTGTCACATGGCTTGCGATCACTTCCGGCGCCAAAATCGCCGATAATCCCATTGATCTTGGACTACCCGCTGGAAGCACCCAACAAACTGTGATCGCTCAAATTGGAACAGCAGTTTTTGGGAGCGGAAGTTTTGGATTCTTTTTCTTGCAAATGTCCACGACGTTCGTATTGATCTTGGCTGCCAATACCTCCTACAACAGCTTCCCGATTATGGCCTCGGTTCTCGGTCGTGACGGATTCTTACCTCGACAATTTGGTCGCCGCGGCGATCGTCTGGTCTATAGCAACGGGGTCATCATCCTGGCCGTGGTTTCAGCACTACTGGTGTGGCTCTACAAGGCAAACGTGACACATCTGGTTCAACTTTATATTCTCGGAGTGTTCCTAAGTTTCACTATTTCCCAAGCCGGCATGGTGAAGCGATGGATGAAAATTATTCGCGAGTCCGCTGAACACCAGTCATCAAGCACGTACATTTCGCTTGTAACGAATTCGCTTGGAGCCGTCATCACAGCAATTGTCCTTGTCATAGTTGTAATCACAAAGTTCCAGCATGGGGCATGGATCGTCGTTATTGGAATTCCTACCCTCGTCTTTGTCATGAACGGAATTAAGCAGCACTACGCGAATAGTGACATGCGTCTACGCGCTCAACCGCAAGGAGTAGAGCTACCAGGCCGAGTACATGCAGTGGTTCTGGTTTCTCGCGCGAATGCCCCCAGCTTGCAGGCGTTGGCATATGCAGCGGCAACAAAGCCAAGTACGTTGGTTGCCGCGCATGCAGTCACTTACCCCGATCGTGCTGAAAAGCTCAGAAACGATTGGAGTGAACGTGCAGTACCTGTTGACTTGGTCCTCCTTGAATCGCCATACCGAGATGTGACTTCCCCAGTGCTGAAATTTATATCTGAATTGCGCGCCGATAATCCTGGCGATCTCATCACAGTATTCATTCCGGAATACGTGGTAATTCATTGGTGGGAGAACCTGCTCCACAATCAGTCTGCACTTAGGCTTAAACGGAGATTGCTTTACGAGCCTAATGTGCTTGTTACGAATGTTCCCTTGATTGGGACTCGATACGAACAAGAAATATATGAAGCTTCTCGTCGGGTAAAGAACTGAGGCACGCGATGTTTAAATTTAAATGGAAGCTCTTGACTGGACTCTTGTATTCCCTCACTCAAGTCTTCGCGATGTGGCAGATTAGCAAGTTGAGTTCCATTGACATCACAGTGGTGCTGCTGTTCAATTTGCTCTTTCTTGCGACCTTCAGCGTAGTTACTGGGCCATGGATTAGCGCATGTAATGCCTTGACCTCGGTGGCTTCAATTAACTGGTTTCTCGTCCCCCCTTATGGAACCTTTCGCGTCGATAGCGCCGATAACTTATCTGCTCTCATTGTTTTCACATTTATATCCGTGGGTATCGCGCTCCTCCTTCAGTTGACCGGTCGACTAAGGACTCAAGCATCAACTGCTGAAGCACAATCCGAAATGCTCTCCTCTGTCATCAGTCCAGTTAGCGGACTTAAAGGAACGTTGTCGTCAATCCAAGAACAACTTGATCTCAGCGACATCACATTGATAAAGCCAAACGGAGAAATTGCGGTAGCTACGAATGAAGTACTCGCACGCGACTCCGTTCACATCAATAACGAAAACGTAGCAATTACGTTCCATACGAAGAACGGGTTTGATCTAATCGGCTATGGCAACCCGCGAATCGCCTACGACGATAACTTCTTGGGTTCGCTGGCAGACGTAGCAGTTCGTGCATATATATCTGAGCAAGTGGAAAACGAAATTCAAAAGAACGTAGAGCTCACAACCGACAATGAATTTCGTTCAGCACTAATTGCTTCAATTGGACATGATCTACGCACTCCACTTGCCACAATGCGACTGGCCGTAGATTCGCTCAAGCATGAGACCCTTAATGCTGACGAAGCAAAAGAGACAATCGAACATCTTGAAGCAAGCACTTACCGACTAGCGGACACGCTAGAGAACTTGCTGGACATGAGTCGGATTGAAAGCGAGAGCATCTTGCCACATTGGGAGATGGTCAATGTGAGTGCGCTTATTCGACGCTTAATCCGCGAACAATCGGAGAGCCGAATCATTCTTATTGGTGATGATGTTCCCCCGATTACAAGTGATGACACACTACTCGAACGAATCATTGCCAATGTATTGGGTAACGCTTTGCAGCATGATCAATCAGGAGGGTACGTCCGCGTCAAGCAATCGAGAGAGAACGGGAATACGCTCATCGAGATCATCGATCAAGGAGCTGGATTTGATCCAAACAACTTGCCAACAACTTCCGAAGGTAGTCGGCTTGGAATTTCAATTGTGAAAAGCTTCTCTAAGTTCCTGGGAATTGATGTCAGCTTTGAGCCAAGTGAATTTGGTACTGGAACTCATGTTCGAATCAAGATTCCTGAGCAAAAATGACAGACCTACTACTCGTTGAAGACGACGGCCAACTTCGGCGAATCTTGAGTCAGCGTTTGACTCGCAGAGGATTTCATGTCATTCAAGCTGCATCCGTAAATGAAGCTAAAAGTAAGTTTTCTCAAACACATATCGGTTTAGTCATTCTCGACTTAGGTTTGCCTGACTACGATGGTTCTGAATTTATTACGTGGGTTCGTCACACCGAGAGTACTCCAGTAGTTGTACTCTCGGCACGTCGAAGCCAACTCGATAAAGTTAACGCCCTCAATGCTGGAGCAGATGACTTTCTTACCAAACCATTTGGGTTTGAGGAACTTGTCGCTCGCATTCATGCCACTCTTCGCCGATCAGGAGCAGCGACTTCGCCCCTAACCTTCCAGAGTGGCGGTCTTGTCATAGATCCACAACATCTCAAATGCCAACGCGAAGACATCGAAATTCACTTCACTCCGATCGAGTGGAAAATTCTTGAGCTGCTACTTAGCGCTCAGGGACGCTTGGTGAGTTACGAGGAACTTGTCTCCCGAGTATGGGCTAGTTCAGCGAAAGATCGTCGGGCAGCTATCCGCGTTCACATTGCAAATATTCGAACCAAACTCGAAGAGGATGCTGCCCACCCACAGTTTGTTTTAGCTGTACCGGGTTTGGGGTATCAATTCGACCAATCATGATTTCTTGCGACGACCACTTGGTGGTTCGTCGAGTTGCGGTGCAGGTGTTCCATCGAGTCGCTTGGCACTCGGCAACGACGCTGCCAGTTCATCGATTCCATAAACAACTTCGCTGCGGGATTTTCCTGAGACCATATCCTTCTCGGACCAGAACAATGCATCGAACGGACATAACTCGATGCAAATGCCACACCACAAGCAATGGCTGAAATCGATCTGGAAAGAATCCAAAACATTTTTCATCGCTGGACGTCGTGCGTTGCTGTATTGCGGCGCATCAGGATCAGGCTCGGCATGAGCCTCAATAGATATACACCAGTCTGGGCATTCGCGAACACATAACATGCACGATGTACACGATGAAGGATGCAGCGCAATTGTTGCATGGGGATTTGTCATAACTGCCACTCCGCAAGAACGCCAGGTGGAAGTGTCAGGCGTCGACGTGCTTGTGCATCTGGTTCAACTGCTCCGGGCCAAGGCTTGTCGAGGCGAGCTTGAAGAGCAAAGTCGCGCCGCAAAGGATGTCCTGCGATAGGAGCATCGAAAGCTACGCCGTCTGCAAGTCCCGCAAATTGCACTCCAAGTAACTGTCGCGCCTCTTGTTCATGAAATTGCGCGATCGGAAATAAATCTGACAACGTCACGGGCTCAGATGAATCACAGTGCATCGAGACCATGACTGGAGATTGCACATCGACATCAGTCACGCGAGTAACTATCTGAAAGTTGTCATCACCTTCATGTACGCTAGCAAGCCATTCCAACCGAACATATCCTTCACGCTGAAGTTCAGCATGAAGCGAATGCCAATTTTCGGGAGCAACGTCAATCCAGCGCGCACCGTCTTGTTGTCGATCACCTGTCAGTTGTGTCGTCAATGTCATGCCGTCACCAACCCAGCAGCTTGCTCAAGTGCGCGAGCCAGATCATGCGGCGTAGGCGGGCAACCCGGGACATGAATATCGACTGGCACAATCTGATCGGCACCTGCCATAACGGAATACGAATCCCAATACGGTCCTCCGCCAATTGCGCAGGCACCGAATGCCACGACGACCCGAGGTTCGAGCAACGATTCATACGCATCTTTGATAACAGGACCCAAGGCATGAGTCACCGTGCCAGCAACAACCAAGATGTGAGCCGCTTGATCATGACCAAGTCCAGCCAAAATATCTGCTTGAGCCACTAAATCCAAGGCAGACGCCTCAACGCCGCAACAGGCTAGCCCTGCTTCAAGTACCGAGATATTGGACGTGGTCACCTCCCAAGCGTACGAGACGCCAGCCATCGAGTGCATCCTCGCGCTGACAGCGAATTTCGGGGACTCAAATATGCCAACCGAGGCGTTAAGTGGGACGATAGGAGGACAAAACTTAAGCAATTCAAGAGGTTGGCCCGTGAGCAAAGAAGTTGTCGAACTAGACCATGTGAGTATCCGATTCGCTGGTGATTCTGGCGATGGCATGCAGCTCACCGGAGATCAGTTCACATCGACCACAGCCATCTTGGGCAATGACTTAACAACGCTTCCAGACTTTCCTGCCGAGATCCGCGCACCAGCCGGAACCCTGCCTGGCGTATCTGCATTCCAATTGCACTTCGGAAACGCAGACATTCTTACACCAGGCGATTTTGCCGATGTACTCGTTGCCATGAACCCAGCCGCTTTGAAGGCAAACCTCAAAGAATTGCGCAAAGGTGGCGACCTTCTAGTTAACACAGATGAATTTGGCGCACGTGCCTTAACCAAAGTGGGATACGAAACCAACCCTCTTGAAGATGGTTCGCTCGATGGATACAACGTTCATCCAATTGCATTGACATCGATGACCGTCGAAGCTCTTAAAGAATTCGATATGTCGAAGAAAGAAGCTGAACGAGCAAAGAACATGTTTGCTCTTGGCATGTTGTTGTGGATGTTTACTCGTCCTCTTGAACCAACGATCAAGTTTCTCGATGCAAAGTTTGGCAAAAAGCCAGTCATCCTTGCGGCTAATAAGAAGGCACTTCAGGCTGGATGGTCGTTTGGCGAAACCACTGAAAGCTTCGCAACACAGTTTGTTGTTAAGCCGGCTTCGATGCCAACAGGTACCTACCGAAACATTCACGGCAACCTTGCAACTGCATACGGCTTGATCGCAGCATCAAAGCGTTCTGGCCTGCCACTGTTTCTTGGCACGTACCCGATTACTCCTGCGTCTGACATCTTGCACGAATTAAGCAAGCACAAAGGTTTCGGTGTTCGCACATTCCAAGCCGAAGACGAGATTGCTGCAATCGGCGCGGCACTTGGTGCAAGTTACGCAGGCATGCTTGGCGTCACCACAACGTCAGGTCCCGGCGTTGCACTGAAGTCAGAAACGATTGGCCTTGCTGTTGCTCTTGAACTACCGCTAATCATCATTGACGTTCAGCGTGGTGGACCATCAACAGGGTTGCCCACTAAGACCGAACAAGCAGACTTACTTCAAGCAATGTTTGGTCGAAATGGTGAAGCACCAGTGCCAATCGTTGCGCCACAATCACCAGCTGACTGTTTTAATGCAGCCATTGAAGCGGCTCGAATCGCAATTACGTACCGGACTCCTGTGTTCTTGCTCTCGGACGGATACGTTGCCAATGGTGCAGAGCCTTGGCTTATTCCAACCGAAGACAGCCTTCCAACAATCGATCCGAAGTTTGCCACTGGCCCGAATCACACTTTGGAAGATGGCACAGAAGTGTTCTGGCCCTTCAAGCGAGATCCCGAAACCTTGGCACGCCCATGGGCAATCCCGGGAGTGGCTGGGCTCGAACACCGTATCGGCGGTATTGAAAAGCAGGATGGCACAGGAAATATTTCCTACGATCCTGCCAACCACGATTTCATGGTGCGCACCCGTCAAGCAAAGGTTGACGGTATTGCCAAGACCATTGAGCCATTGCTCGTAGACGATCCATCGGGCGCTGCAAAGACTCTGGTCATTGGATGGGGTTCAACGTATGGACCGATCCAAGATGCATGCCGCAATCTTCGCGATGAAGGCATCCAAGTTGCTCACGCACAAGTGCGCCACCTGAATCCATTCCCGGCGAACCTCGGCGAAGTGATCAAGTCATACGACAAGGTTGTTGTTCCAGAAATGAACTTGGGGCAGCTCAACATGTTGTTACGTGCCAAGTACCTCGTGGACACAATCGGCTTTAACCAAGTTCGCGGTTTGCCTTTCAAGACTCAAGAATTGATGGATGCCATCAAGGAAGTAGCATCACATGGCTGAGACATTTGCTTCACTCTCGTTAGTTCCAAAGGCTGATGCTCCACAGTCAGCAAAGGACTTCAAGACTGACCAAGAAGTGCGTTGGTGCCCCGGTTGCGGTGACTACGCAATCTTGGCCGCCGTTCAAGGTTTCATGCCCGAACTCGGCGTCAAGCGCGAAAACATTGTGTTTGTTTCAGGCATCGGATGCTCAAGTCGATTCCCGTACTACATGAACACTTACGGTGTGCATTCAATTCACGGCCGTGCTCCAGCAATTGCTACGGGCTTGGCTGCTTCACGACCAGATCTTTCGGTTTGGGTTGTGACCGGAGATGGCGATGCGTTATCGATCGGTGGTAATCATTTGATCCACGCATTACGTCGCAATGTAAATTTGAAGATCCTATTGTTCAATAACCGTATTTATGGGTTGACCAAAGGCCAGTTCTCGCCTACCTCCGAGACTGGCAAAATCACCAAGAGCAGTCCAGTGGGCTCCGTTGATCATCCATTCAATCCACTATCAGTCGCGATTGGTGCCGAGGCTACGTTCGTTGCTCGCACAATTGATAGCGATCGTCAGCACTTGCAATCAGTATTGCGCGCAGCGGCTGAACACGAAGGCACTGCGTTGATTGAGATCTACCAGAACTGCGATATCTTCAACGACAATGCGTGGGAACCGCTCAAGAATCCTGACACTCGCGATGATGTGACGATTCGACTAGTCCATGGCGAAAAGCTCATCTTCGGTTCACAACTTGATCGCTGTGTTGTTCGCAAGGCCGATGGAACGCTTGCAGTTGCGAACGTTGCCGATGTAGCAGAGTCTGAAATTGTTGTGCATGACGCTCATAACGTTGATCCGTCCTACGCTTTTAGTTTGTCGCGTCTGTCGCATCCAGAAACCTTGCAAGATACTCCGATTGGTGTATTCCGCGATGTTAAGCGCCCAACATTTGAATCTGGACTACGTGCTCAGATTGAAACTGCCGAGGCTGTTGCTGGTGCGGGAGATCTCAACGCTTTGCTTCAAGGCAAAGACACGTGGGAAGTCCGTTAATCAAACTCGATAACTTCGTGTGCCGGCATTCGTCGAGCACGTTGAGCATCAATTGTGAGGACAACTAGCGCGCTCCACGTGATTGCAAATCCCAAAAAGCGTGCTGGTGTCATCACTTCGTGGAAGATAAAGATGCCGACAAAGAACTGAATTGTCGAGCTGATGTATTGCAAGAACCCGATGTAAGTCAGTGGTGCGCGTACAACGGCCGCACCGTACAACAACAACGGAACAGCAGTGATGACGCCGCAACTCGCCATCAGGAGTGCATGCGAAATTCCATGCTCGCCGAATGTATTTACACCGGTGTATGACCAATAGCCAAGGAAAACGAGTGCTACCGGAGATAAGTAAGCAGTCTCAATAACGAGACTTTCTATCGCATCAACTCCGGCAAGTTTCTTAACAAAGCCATACAACGCAAAGCTGCTCGCTAAGGTGATGCCAATCCACGGAAATGAATGATGCTCGAACGTGATGTACACAACCGCTAATGCAGCGATTCCAATTGCAACCCACTGCAATGGGCGAAGACGTTCCTTGAGAAAGAAATAGCCAAGAGCCGTACTGAAAAGTGGCGTACTGAAATAACCAAGAGATGTATCGAGAATGTGCCCATTCATTGTTGCCCAAATAAACAGGAACCAGTTGCCACCAATGAGAAGTGATGCCAACAACAAAAGCGATCGCTTTCGGCGATCAGCCAACGCAGCACGGACATGAGGTACGCGCCCTTGGAAGTACACCAGCGGTGCCAGAACTATAAAGCTCCAGATCACTCGATCAGCAAGAATTTCCGATGGCTTTGCGGGGTGTAACAGCTGCCAAAACAGTGGCGCAAGGCCCCAGCCAATGTAGGCGAATGCACCGTAGAAAACACCTTGGGCAACTTCAGACCGGCGGTGAGGTTCAGGAATATTCGACATAACAGTCTTAAACCTACAACATCGAAATTATTAACAAGCAGACAAGAGTAAGTGCTCAGACGCTGCGGTAGGCAACACTGTCACACAGTGTCATGAGAGCCAGTTTCGCATCGCCATCAGGTAGCGAATCAGCCAAAGTGCGAGCCTTGGTGGTCCACTCTTCAAGCACAACGCGAGCCTCACTCATTGCAGGATGAACGCGTAATGCCTCGAGTGCCTCGGCATGCTCAGCATCATCAGTCAGTGGCTTGTTCAATAGATCGCGCAAACGAGCATCGGTCTCACCGTTAGCAAGAGCCAACAGAACCGGAAGCGTCTTAATACCTTCGCGAAGATCAGTTCCCGGAGTCTTGCCGGACACTGTTGATTCGATATCCAACAAATCATCACTGAGCTGGAAAGCAATGCCAATCGCTTCACCAAATTCCGCGATCTTGTCCGTAAGTTCTGGTGAGGCACCGCTCATCATGGCGCCATAACGACCCGAGGCTGCAATCAACGACCCTGTTTTGTCGGCAAGAACTTGTAAGTGATGCTCGACTGGGTCTTCCCCATTCACTGGTCCGGTGGTTTCGCGTAGTTGACCAATTACCAAACGCTCAAAAGTTTCAGCCTGAACGCGAACTGCATCGGGACCCAAGTCAGCGAGAATTTTTGAAGAGCGCGCGAATAAAAAGTCGCCACTCAAAATTGCTACTGTGTTTCCCCAACGACTATTGGCAGATTCGGCACCGCGACGTACATCGGCCTCGTCCATCACATCGTCGTGATACAACGTAGCCAAGTGAGTCAGTTCAACTACCACTGCTGAGGGAATCACGCCATCAGCATGAGGATCGCCAAATTGCGAAGCCAGTAACACCAACAGCGGACGGAATCGCTTTCCACCTGCTTCAACGAGATGTCGAGCAGTAATGTCCGCGAGTTCGTAGTCACTAGCAATCTCGGCTCGCAATCGAGCTTCAACGGCAGCAAGACCTGACATTAACTCGGTTTCGAGCGATGCCAACTCAGCGGGGAATAATACGGTCACAACATCTATCTTTTCACGTTAAGCGAGAACCACAACTTGTGGCGACGCTTAGCGAACAAATAGTCCAGCGTTCACGACAGCATCAAGCACTGGCTGCGGCGCAATACCAAGAACCAATGTTGCAGTGGCTGAGACCGCGATGGCTACCTTCGTAAAGTAACTCGGTACAACCACGTCTGCAGTATTTTCGTTTTCTGGTGTGAAGAACATCAAAACAACCACGCGAGCGTAGAAGAACGCGGCGATTGCACTTGAGATCACGGCTACGATAACGAGCGGGGTTACTCCACCTGCGACACCGGCAGCAAAGACTGCGAACTTGGCAGTGAATCCACTAGTTAGCGGGATTCCAGCAAGCGCGAACAAGAACAAAGCAAAGGTCGATGCCACGAGTGGCGACTTCTTGCCGAGCCCTGCCCATTGCGACAAGTGAGTCGCTTCGCCTGAAGAGTCTCGAACAATCGACACCACAGCGAATAGGCCAAGCGTGGTAAATCCGTAAGCAAGCAAGTAGAACAAGCTACTCGATAGACCTGCTGGACTTGTTGCTGTGAGCGCAATCAAGATGAAACCAGTGTGTGCAACTGATGAGTACGCAAGCATGCGCTTGATGTCAGATTGTGTCACCGCAAGGATGGAACCGATCAACATCGTAAGAATCGCAACGACCCACATCATTGGACGCCATTCCCAACGCATGCCACCAAAGGCTACGTAGAACGTACGGAAGAGTGCGCCGAATGCGGCGATCTTTGTTCCAGCACCCATGAACGCAACGAGAGGTGTTGGCGAACCTTGGTACACATCTGGAGTCCACTGATGGAATGGCACTGCGCCAACCTTAAACAGAAGTCCAACAGCGATCAGACCAATACCTGCAAGCAGGATTGGATCTTGCAATGTGTTCGTAAGCGCCGTGGCAATTGTGCCAAATTCAACCGACCCTGCAATTGAATAAATCAAGGCAGAGCCAAAGAGGAAGAACGCACTCGAGAATGCGCCGAGGACAAAGTACTTCAGCGACGCTTCTTGTGAAAGCAGACGGCGACGGCGTGCCATACCTGCAAGCAAGTAAAGCGGAAGTGAAAGAACTTCAAGCGCAACGAACATCGTCAACAGGTCGTTCGACACTGGGAATAGCAGCATGCCACCGACAGCAAACAGGAACAACGGCCATACTTCAGTCTGAGTCCAGCCCTGTGCAGTGAACTGACGTTCGTCTTCACTACCTGGCAGTGTCGAGGCACGTGCAGCGAACGCATCGCCTTGTGGATCAACCGAACGCTCTGCAAACAACATTGCACCGATGAAAGCAACAATCAGCAATGTGCCTTGGGTAAATAGTCCTGGTCCATCAATGGCAACTGATCCGCTAGCAGCAAGTTCACGAATGCCCTGAGTTTGTCCACCCGTAACAGAAGCATTTCCGTTCAGGATTTGAGTAGCGCTTGCAACGAGGTAGCCAAATGCCACAACTATGCTGCCGAATACCAAAAACAGCTGCAACGTGCGACGGTGAATACGAGGCACGAATGCTTCGATCAAGATCGACAGCACACCAGCGGTCAACAAAATTTCAATCGGCGCTAGAGCTGCATATTCAATTGACGTTTTCATGAGCCATTCCCTTGCGTCGCAGCACCAACAGCTGGGGCGGGGTCAACCACCGATACATACTTCTGTACTTGCTTAACTGCTGGATTAATGATCTTGAGTGCTGCTTGTGGGAATACACCCAGAGCAACAATGAGAGCCAAAGCCGGAACTACAGCCACGAGTTCACGCTTGTTGATCTCAGTCACAGTCGACTTAACTTCTTCGCTTGGTTCGCCAGTCATTGTGCGCTGGTAGAGCCACAAAATGTAGAACGCCGCCAAGACAATTCCAACTGTGGCAATGTTTGCAGCCCAGCGGTTTTGCGAGAAGGTTCCGATAAGGACGAGGAATTCAGAGACGAACGACGACATTCCTGGAAGTGCGAGTGAAGACAGACCTGAGATCAGGAACACGCCAGCCATAACTGGTGCAACCTTGTTCACACCGCCAAAATCTGAAATCTTCTTCGAACCGCGTCGCGAAGCCAAGTAGCCCACGACCAGGAACAGTGCACCTGTCGAGAATCCGTGGTTAACCATGTAGAACGACGAACCTGAAAGTCCCTGTGAGGTGAACACGAAGATTCCAAGAACGATGAAACCAAAGTGCGAAACCGACGAGAATGCGACAAGGCGCATCATGTCAGTCTGACCAATAGCAAGCAACGCACCATAGAAGATGCTGATGCACGCAAGCACAATGATGAACGGCGCGTAGTAGTGACTTGCATCTGGGAAAATCGGAAGCAAGTAACGAATCATGCCGAAGGTTCCGACCTTGTCGAGAACGCCGACGAGAAGAGCCGAAGTGCCTGGAGTCGCTTCAGCCGCTGCATCAGGCAGCCAAGTGTGGAATGGAACCATCGGTGCTTTCACAGCAAATGCGAAGAAGAATCCGAGGAACAAAACCTTTTGGGTTCCTGCATCCATGTGCAGTCCAGTGAGTGCTGTGAAATCGAAAGTGCCATGTCCAAGTTCGTGAATCGATGCGATGAAGACACCAATCAACGATGCCAACATGAACAACCCACCCACGAGTGAGTACAACAAGAACTTCATTGCAGCGTATGAACGCTGGGCACCGCCGAAACGGCCGATCAAGAAGTACACCGGTACCAGCATGACTTCGAAGAAGACGTAGAACAAGAAGAGATCAGTCGCAGCGAAAACGCCAATCATGCACACTTCGAGCAAAAGAATAAGTGTGAAGAATTCCTTGACTGAACCGCGTTCGGACTTTTCTGCATCAAACCAACCGGCGATGATGATCAATGGAACCAAGATAGTTGCCATCGCGATCAACAGACCAGCAATGCCATCCATGCCAAGGCTCCACGAGATTCCAAACGAAGGAATCCAGCTGTGCTTTTCGGCAAGTTGAATTCCGCCATTATTCGTATCGAGGCCGACCAGCAAACGAACGGCATCAGCCGCGGTGATGATCGAAACTACTAATGCAACTTGCTTGATCAGTGTTTCTTTTGCCTTTGGCAAAACGAGAATTGCAACTGCCCCAATAAGTGGGATTGCCATCAAAGTTGTTAACTGCATGACTAGAGCCTCACTAAGAAGAGAACGAATGCAATCAACGCAGCGCCACCAAGCATGGTGAGTGCGTAAGAACGCGTGTAGCCGTTTTGAATCTTGCGGCCTCGAGCAGAAAGTGCAGCAATGAAGCCAGCAAGTCCTGCGATGAAGCCATCAATTCCCTTTGAGTCGAACCACACGAGTGCTCGAGTTAAGTGAAGACCTGGGCGCATGAATACTGCTTCATTGATCGCGTCGCCGTAAGCATCATTGCGTGCCGCGCGAGTAAGCAGGCTTACCTCGGCTGGAGCGACAACTGGAACTGGACGCTGACCATAGGTAACCCACGCATAACCTGCGCCAGCAAGTACGACAGCGAGAGTGACTGGAATTAAAATCGTATTCGATACATCGTTAGCTGGATTGGCATGACCGACTACTGGCTCAAGCCACGAGTCGATGTTGCCGAGGAACTTCAATGCCATACCGCCGAAGACTGAACCAACAGCAAGGATCATCATTGGCGCGGTCATAACGAGTGGAGACTCGTGAGGATGAACACCCTTTTCCCATCGAGCTTCACCGAAGAAGGTCATTGCCATCATGCGCGTCATGTAGAAAGCAGTGACACCTGCACCGATCAATGTCGCAAGGCCGATAAAGATGTTCTGACCGAATGCGGCGTGAATGATTTCATCCTTTGACCAGAAACCTGCGAATGGCGGGATACCAATGATCGCAAGGAAGCCAAGTCCGAACGTCACATAAGTAATCTTCATCGCTGTGCGCAGTGCGCCGTAATGACGCATGTTTACATCATCGTTAACGCCGTGCATAACGGAACCGGCTCCGAGGAACAATCCGGCCTTGAACATACCGTGAGTCAACAAATGGAAGATTGCAAAAACATAGCCAACTGGTCCAAGACCTGCAGCAAGGATCATGTAACCGATCTGGCTCATGGTTGAACCTGCAAGACCCTTCTTGATGTCGTCCTTTGCAGTACCGATGAACGCACCAAGTAGCAATGTAATTGCACCGATGACAACAACTGCGGTACGAGCAGTTTCAGACAAGTCGAAGATCGCATGTGCGCGAACGATCAGATACACACCAGCAGTAACCATGGTTGCGGCGTGGATAAGGGCCGACACTGGAGTTGGGCCCTCCATCGCATCAAGCAACCATGACTGAAGTGGGAACTGCGCGCTCTTACCGCAAGCAGCAAGGAGAAGTGCAAAACCAATGAGCTTGAGTGATGTCGAATCACCCTTGCTTGCTTCCTTGGCAACGCCGTCGAAGGTGACGGTTCCAAAAGTGACGAACATCAACATGACAGCAAGCGATAAACCGACGTCACCAACACGGTTGACAACGAATGCCTTTTTACCAGCAACTGCTGCTGACGGCTTGTGCTGCCAGAAGCTGATCAGCAAGTACGAGGCAAGGCCTACGCCTTCCCAACCAACATAAAGAAGGAAATAGTTATTTGCCAGAACCAGTAGCAACATCGCTGCCACGAAAAGATTTAGGTACGCAAAGAACTTACGGCGATTCTCATCATGTGACATGTAGCCAATTGAGTAAATGTGAATCAAAGTACCGACACCGGTAATCAACAGCACAAAAGCAATTGAAAGCTGATCAACCTGAAGATCGAATGGCACATGGAATGAACCCACTGCAATCCAATCGAACAAGTGCTGGTGAACGGCACGATCTTCTGATGAACGTCCAAGCATCGATACAAACGTGGCTACACCAACAAAGAACGCTGAGGCAGACATGGCGACAGCGAACAAGTGTCCCCATGCGTTAGTACGACGACCCCCGAGAAGGAGCACGGTTGCGCCGAATAGCGGCAACCCAATGAGTGCGGCAGTCATATTCCCTCTAGTACTTCAGAAGATTGGCTTCATCGATAGAAGCTGATCGGCGGGTACGGAAAATGGTCACGATAATGGCAAGGCCCACCACTACTTCGGCGGCCGCAACGACCATCACGAAGAAAGCAATGACTTGGCCATCGAGTGAACCAGTTGTGTGTGCAGCAGATGCAAATGCAAGGTTTGCTGCGTTGAGCATCATTTCAACACTCATAAAGACGATGATTGCGTTGCGTCGAATAACGACACCAAATGCACCGATCGTAAACAAGATCGCGGCAAGAATCAGATAATTGTTCGGATTCATGACGTCACTTCCTTTGAGTTGTCGCTGTCTTGTGCAGTCTCGCGGAATTGCACTGGCAAAGAAGCCTGCGACGGTGAACCATCTGGTAACAACGCAGGAGTATCGACGGCATTGTGACGAGCAAGAACACCAGGATTTGGCAACGGTGTTACTTGGTTACTGAACGTGCGTTCCTTCGACATTTCGATGTGCGTCTTACGTGGGGTCCAACGCTCGCGGTGAGCAAGAACCATTGCACCAAGTGCAGCTGTGATCAACAATGCCGATGTCACTTCGAATGCCAATAGGTAACGACCAAAAATCAAGTGTGCGAGTCCTTGAATGTTGCCGCCGTAGTCACCATTGGCAACTTCTAGGCCGTTATTGCGTACCGAGATTGTCGAGGTAATTGCGGAAATCAGCAGCGCACCGAATGCAAGACCAAACAAGATCGCGAGTAAGCGCTGTCCCTTCAAAGTCTCGAGCAATGAGTCCGATGAGTCCACGCCAACGATCATGAGAACGAAGAGGAACAACATCATGACAGCGCCGGTGTACACAACAATCTGTGTGGTTGCCAGGAATGGTGCCTCGAGTGTGAAGTACAAAATCGCTAGGTTGACCATTGCAAAAGCAACCCACAGTGCACTGTGAACAGCTTTACGAGACACGATCATTCCAAGCGCACCTACGACAGCGAAGATACCTGTAATCCAAAAAACTACTGACTCGCCGCTCATGATTCACCTGCACTCTTAATGTTGCCGAGGTAGTAATCAGTTTCGGATGAGCCTGGAGCCATTGCGTGTGGCGGTTCGAGCATGCCACCCAACAGAGGAGCCAAAAGATCTTCCTTGGTGTAAATCAAACTTTCGCGAGTTGAATCAGCAAGTTCGTAATCATTCGTCATTGTCAACGCGCGAGTTGGACATGCTTCGATGCACAGTCCACACAAGATGCAACGTAAGTAGTTGATCTGGTAAACGCGGCCATAACGCTCTCCAGGTGAGAATCGTTCTTCATCGGTGTTGTCTGCGCCTTCGACCAAAATCGCATCAGCAGGGCACGCCCATGCACACAACTCACAGCCAACACACTTCTCAAGACCATCTGGGTGGCGGTTGAGTTGGTGACGACCATGGAAGCGTGGCTTAGGTGGGAACTTGTCACGTTCTTCGGGGTACTGCTCTGTAGTGACCTTCTTGAACATCGAACTGAAGGTAACCCAAAAAGCTCGAACCATTTGTGGTGCTTGTGCCATTACTGCTCCTCCCCTGCCGATACTGAGTTTGCACTCAGCGTGACTGGGATACGACGAGATGGTTGTGGAGTTTGACCTGGCATCGGTGGAACAGGGAATCCACCAGCGAAAGGATCGAACTCTGTGTTGGCTTCGAGTGCAGCGCGCTCGGCTTCGATATCCGCACGCTTTGACGCACGAATTTCAAGAACATACGAGATTGCGACGCCCATGAAGATCAAGACACTTGCTGCGATGAGCAGGCTGCGTGTTGGAACGCTTTCGTTGTTCTTCAATTGACGCGCAGCTGCAACGATCATGATCCATACGAGTGAGACTGGAATAAGTACCTTCCAGCCGAACTTCATGAACTGGTCGTAACGCATACGTGGAAGCGTTCCACGCAGCCAAATAAATACGAACAAGAAAGCGAAAATCTTTCCGAAGAACCACAGCATTGGCCACCAACCGGTGTTTGCCTGTGACCACATCGAGATTGGCCATGGAGCGCGCCAACCACCGAGGAACAATGTGGTTGCCATGGCAGAAACGGTCACCATGTTGACGTACTCAGCAAGGAAGAAGAGTGCGAACTTCAGTGATGAATATTCAGTGTGGAAACCACCAACAAGTTCGCCTTCCGCTTCGGGCAAGTCGAACGGTGCACGGTTTGTCTCGCCAACCATTGCAACTGTGTAGATCACAAATGAAGGAAGCAGCAAGATGATGTACCAGAGGTGTTCTTGGCCAGCAACGATTTGCGAAGTCGACATCGATTGCGCGTACATAAATACAGCAACGAATGACAGACCCATCGCGATTTCATAACTGATCATCTGGGCAGTGGAACGAAGACCACCAAGTAATGGATACGTCGAACCGGACGCCCAACCAGCGAGCACGATTCCATAGATACCAATCGAAGCAATAGCCAGAACGTAAAGAACTGAAACTGGGAAGTCCGTCAGTTGCAATGGCGTCATATGACCAAAGATTGATACCTCTGGACCAAGAGGGATAACTGCAAAAGTGAGGAACGCTGTCGTCGCTGAGATCACGGGTGCGATGCAATAAACCGCAATGTGCACACCTTTAGGAATGATTTCTTCCTTGAGTGCGAGCTTCACGCCGTCCATCAGTGACTGAAGCAGACCAAATGGACCTACGCGGTTTGGACCGATACGCATCTGCATACGACCAACGACGCGACGTTCTGCCCAAATAGTCAGCAGTGTCATCAACACCATGATCGCGAAAATGCCAACGACCTTGAGCAAGATAACGCCGATTGGATCTTGACCGAAAACAGTCAGATCACCTTGTGCGCTTGCATGAACTCTCATGCAACACCTCCCGATACGTTCACAACACATCCGCTAGGTAGGTTCAGTGCCGCGCCTTCGCTGTTTGATGGAATCCACACAACGCCATCAGCCATACCTGCAGTTTCAATCACAGGTGCAGTTGCCTTACGGCCGCAACATTCAACCTTTGCTTGACCACCATCAACCAAGTTCAGGCTGCGTGCAGTAGCTGGACTTACTCGGATCACTGCAACACGCGATGTTGCAGCTAAGTAAGGTTCGCCTTCTTGCAATGTTCCCTTGTCGAGCAAGTGCTTCCATGTTGCAAGAACTGCTTGACCAGATCCGACAGTTGGCTTGTGAGTACCAGCAACAAGCTCTGGCTTACTAGCCGTCGCCCAGAAGTCGGTTGCATCTAGTTCAACGCCAAGTTCACGAGCAAGTTCAGTCAGAACGTCAGCATCGCTCAAAACGTTTGCAGTTGGGATGGCTACGTTGAATGAACGATCGCGACCTTCCCAGTTGCGGAATGTTCCAGCCTTCTCCGTGACTACGGCAACTGGAAGAACAACATCAGCGCGTTCAGTGACATCTGAATGACGTGTTTCAAGTGACACAACAAATTGTGCGGCATCGACTGCTGCGACAAGATCGCCATCAACGTCACTTGCCGATACGCCACCAACTAGAAGTCCCTTAACAGCCTTGCCTGACTCAGAAAGGATGGTGGTGATATCGCGACCATTAATCGGCAACAAGCCTGCATCAACAGCACCACGATCACCTGCACGACGTGGAACCCATGCAAGACGCGCGCCGGTAGATGCTGCAAGATCTGCAACAGCCTTAAGTGCACCGGGAGAAGTTGCAGCACGTTCACCAACGAGGATGATTGAGCCCGCTTCCTTCACGTGTTCAGCGGCACCTGAAATTGCAGTTGCCTCGTCGAAAGGACCAGCCGCGATCAGCGTGCCCTTCATCTTGGCAAGACCTGCTGTCATGTAAGGAGCAACTGAAACAACCTTCGTACGATGCTGCAAAGCAGCCTTGCGAAGTCGTAAGAACACGATTGGCGATTCATCTTCTGGATCGAGTCCAACTAATAGAACCGAAGGTGCAACTTCGAGATCGCCATAAGTGACATCGATATTCTTACCAGCAACATGATGTGCAAGGAATGCAGTCTCTTCGGCGCCGACTGCGCGAGCACGGAAATCAACATCGTTGGTACCAAGAACACCACGAGCAAACGCTGCGTATGCCTTCGCATCTTCCACTGTTACGCGACCACCAGTAAGTACACCAGTAGCTACGCCAGTTTCTTTCAAACCTGCGGCTGCAACACGAAGTGCTTCTGGCCACGAAGCTGGAACTAAATTGCCGTCTTCGTCACGTACAAGTGGCGATGTCAAACGACCATCTGACAAGTATGGGAATGCAAAGCGTCCCTTGTCACAGTTCCATTCTTCGTTAACTTCTGGAGCATCCCATGCCAGACGACGCATAACTGATCCACGGCGTACGTCAGTGCGAAGTGCGCAACCGCTTGCACAGTGCTCGCAAGCACTTGGGGTTGACACCAAATCGAATGGACGTGAACGGAAACGATACTTCGCCGAAGTCAGCGCACCAACAGGACAGATCTGAATCGTATTACCTGAGAAGTACGAATCGAATGGCTGATCTTCGGAAGTACCAACCTGTTGCTTGGCTCCGCGTTCAAGCAATGCAATGAACTGATCGCCTGCGATTTGTTCAGCAAATCGAGTACAGCGCGCACACGAAACGCAACGTTCGCGGTCAAGAAGAACTTGAGCACTGACATTGATCGGCTTTGGGAATGAACGCTTGGTGCCATCGAAGCGTGACTCTCCACGACCATTTGCCATTGCTTGGTTTTGAAGTGGGCACTCGCCACCCTTGTCGCAGACTGGGCAATCAAGTGGGTGGTTGATGAGCAAGAATTCCATGACGCCGGCTTGTGCCTGTTGCGCCATGTCGCTTGTGTGCTGAGTCTTAACGACCATGCCATCAGTAACAGGGATTGCACAGGCTGGCTGTGGCTTTCCTTGGCCTTCAATTTCCACCAAACATGCACGACATGCAGCTACTGGTGAAAGAAGTGGATGATCACAGAAACGTGGGATTGCAGTACCAAGCATTTCAGCAACACGAATGATGAGTGTGCCTGCTGGAACTTCTACTGCAACGCCATCAACGGTGACAGTAACTGTTTGAGTTGTGACGGTCATCGTGTAGCTCCTGCGAATACCGTGGCAGCGAATTGATCAAACGAATCATTCGCTGGCGTCGACGTTGCTGTAACAAATTCATCGCGGAAGTGCTTGATCGCTGCAGGGAACGGAGTCGAAGCAGCATCACCAAGAGCACAGAATGAGCGACCAGAAATCTGGGCACACAATTCAACGATCTTGTCGAGATCTGACTCTTGACCTTCGCCATTTTCCAGACGATGCAACAAGTCACTGATCCAGTACGTACCTTCACGACATGGTGTGCATTTGCCACACGATTCGTGCTTGTAGAACGCAAGCCAACCGGCAACAGCGCGAACAACTGAGGTGCTGTCGTCAAAGACCATCGGAGTGCCAGTGCCAAGCATGGAACCGGCAGCAGCAATGTCTTCGTAAGTCATCGGAGTATCAAGTAGATCTGGCGTCAACATTGGAACTGAAGATCCACCTGGCAACCAGAACTTGATTTGATGACCATCGCGCACACCGCCCGCATGCTCAATGAGCTCGCGAGCAGTGATGCCCAAAGGTGCTTCGTAAATACCTGGGTTCTTCACGTGGCCAGAAACAGCGAACAGTTTGAAGCCTGGTGACTTTTCGGTACCGAACGAGCGGAACCATTCAACACCGTTGTTCACGATGTATGGAATGTTGGCAATTGTCTCGACATTGTTCACACAAGAAGGTGACGCGTAGAGACCTGCAACAGCTGGGAATGGTGGCTTCAAACGTGGCTGACCACGACGACCTTCAAGGGAATCAAGCAGTGCAGTTTCTTCACCACAAATGTATGCGCCGGCACCAGCGTGCAAAACGATCTCGAGATCAAAACCTGAACCCATGATGTTCTTGCCAAGGTAACCAGCGGTGTAAGCCTCGCGGATTGCGGCATTAACGCGACGGAATACGTGAGGCACTTCACCGCGTAAGTAAATGAATGCGTGGCTGCAGCGCATTGCGTATGCAGCGATGATCATGCCTTCGATCAGTGCATGTGGGTTCGCAAGCATCAATGGGATGTCCTTGCAAGCACCTGGCTCTGATTCGTCGGCGTTAACAACTAAGTAGTGCGGCTTGCCATCGTTCTGTGGAACGAAAGACCACTTTATGCCAGTTGGGAAACCTGCGCCTCCGCGGCCGCGAAGTCCGGAATCTTTAACAAGATTGATGATGTCATCTGGTCCAGATTGGAACGCCTTCTTGAAAGCGCTGTATCCGCCATGACGCATGTATCCGCCAATTGTGTACGAATCTGCTTCGTCCCAATGAGCTGTCAGTACTGGTGTCAGAGTCACTTCTTCACCTCCGGTGCAGACTGGCCGAGTTCCTTTGCGCGGTTCAAACCAGCAAGCATGAATGAATCAGCATTGCCGCCTTCGGCAGCCAGGCCATCGTCAAAACCAGCGAGTGTGAGTTCGTTTTCTTTAAACGTACGAATGCGTGGACCGCGAGTGCTCTTCACTTCTTCGCCACGACGCAACTTCTCGACTGCATCAATGGCAGATTCAGGCGTCATGTTGTCGAGGAATTCCCAGTTAGCAGTCATCACAGGAGCATGCGTGCATGCGGCTTGGCACTCAATGCGCTCAAGCGAAATCTTTCCGTCTTCAGTCACTTCGTCATTGCCGATGCCAAGGCGCTCGCACAATGTTGACCAGATGGTGTCGCCACCGAGAATGCCACAACCTGGATTGATGCATACGCCAATGTGGTATTCGCCAACTGGCTTGCGGTGATACATCGTGTAGAAAGTTGCAACTGCTGCAACATCTGCAGTTGTTAGAGCGAGTTCTTCAGCGCAGAATGCAATACCGTCTGCACTGACGTATCCCTCTTCGCTTTGCACAAGGTGCAACATTGGAAGAAGTGCGGAACGTGATTGCGGGTAACGCGAAATGATGTCGCGCGCCTTTTCACGTGTCTGTTCTGAGAATGACATCTATCGATCCACTCCGCCCATAACTGGGTCAATCGATGCGACGGCGGCGATCACATCTGCGATCTGGCCACCTTCACACATTGCTGCGGTTGCTTGAAGGTTGGTAAATGATGGGTCGCGGTAGTGAACGCGGTAAGGACGAGTTCCACCATCAGAAACAATGTGAACGCCGAGTTCGCCACGAGGTGACTCAATCGCGCTGTACACCTGACCAGCAGGAACATTGAAGCCTTCGGTCACGAGCTTGAAGTGGTGAATCAACGCTTCCATTGATTCACCCATGATGTGACGGATGTGCTCGAGCGAGTTGCCCTGACCATCGGAACCAATCGACAACTGTGATGGCCATGCGATCTTCTTGTCTTCAACCATGACTGGACCTGGCTGCAAACGATCGAGACATTGTTCAACGATGTTGAGCGATTGTTCCATTTCAGCAAGACGGATCAAGAAACGACCATACGCATCTGAAGTGTTTTGGGTGCACACTTCGAACTCGTAATTCTCGTAGCCCGAGTATGGGTTCGACTTACGAAGATCATGTGGCAATCCAGTTGCGCGCAAGATTGGTCCAGTGATGCCAAGAGCCATGCAACCTGACAGATCGAGGTAGCCAACATTCTTGGTGCGGCCAAGCCATACCGAGTTATCAACCAACATGTCTGCTGTGTCCTTGAGGCGACGTGGCAATGCCATGACTGCTTCACGAATCTTTGCTTCGGCATCAGCTGGAAGATCTTGTGCAACACCACCTGGGCGAATGTATGCACTGTTCATACGAAGACCGGTGACGAGTTCGAACAAGTCAAGGATGGTTTCGCGTTCACGGAAACCAAAGATCATTGCTGTCAGCGCACCAAGTTCCATACCACCTGTTGCAAGACAAACAAGGTGTGACGAAATGCGATTCAGTTCCATCATCATGACGCGAATTACTTGCGCACGTTCAGGTATTTCTTCGGTGATGCCGAGAAGCTTTTCCATGCCGAGGCAGTAAGCAGCCTCGTTAAAGAATGGTGACAAGTAGTCCATGCGAGTTACATAAGTAACGCCTTGAGTCCATGAACGAAATTCCATGTTCTTTTCGATGCCCGTGTGCAAGTAGCCGATACCTGCACGAGCTTCGGTGACAGTTTCGCCTTCGAGTTCAAGAATCAAACGAAGAACGCCGTGAGTCGATGGGTGCTGAGGACCCATGTTCACTGTGATGCGTTCTTGTTCACCTTCGGCAAGGCCTGGGATTGTGTCCCAGTCCTGACCTTGCACTGTGTAGACGCGACCTGTTGTGGTCTCGTATGAATCTGCGTATGTATCAGTCATTAGTTGTATGACCTCCGCTGATCTGGTGCAGGAACTGTTGCACCCTTGTACTCGACTGGAATGCCGCCGAGTGGGTAGTCCTTGCGCTGTGGGTGACCCTGCCAGTCATCTGGCATTTGAATACGTGTGAGGTGTGGATGACATTCGAAAACAATTCCGAAGAAATCAAATGTCTCGCGTTCATGCCAGTCATTCGTTGGGTAGACCGAAACGATTGATGGAACGCGCGCGTCAGAATCAGGAACTGACACTTCTACGCGAATCACACGGTTATGCGTGATTGAACGGAAGTGATAGACCGCATGTAGTTCTTTGTTGGTGTGATTCGGGTAATGAACACCACTGACTCCAAGGCACATTTCAAAACGCAAACCTGGTTCATCACGCAATGCGCGCACGAATGAAACGAGTTCGTCGCGATGTACATGGAAAGTCATCTCGCCATCGGCAATCACAACTTTTTCTACAGCTTTGTCTGGTGTAGTGCCGTAATCAGCCAGTGCTGCATGAAGTTCATCAGCCACGATGTCAAAGTAACCACCGAAAGGACGATGTGATGCTTCTGGCACTGGAACTACGCTGACCAGTCCGCCAAAACCTGATGTGTCGCCTGAACCTTTGGTACCGAACATTCCTTCACGAACTGTTGTGATTTCGAGAAGCGGCTGTCCTGCTGGAACTACCTCGCCGCTCATCGCATGAGTCCCTTCTGAGAAATTGTTGGAACTGCAGCGAGTGCTTCTTGTTCGAGCTGAATGATTTCGCGCTTGCGATTTGAGCCCAGTGGAGTTTCGTCAATCTTGTCGTGCAACTTCAACAGTGCATCGATCAACATTTCAGGACGAGGCGGGCAACCTGGAAGATAAATATCAACAGGAACGATGTGATCGACACCTTGAACTACTGCGTAGTTGTTAAACATGCCACCCGAAGATGCACATGCACCCATCGCAAGTACCCACTTTGGTCCAGGCATTTGATCGTAAATCTGACGAACAACCGGAGCCATTTTCTGGCTTACGCGACCGGCAACGATCATGAGGTCTGCTTGACGTGGCGAAGCACGGAATACTTCCATGCCAAAGCGCGCAAGGTCATAGCGACCCGCGCCTGATGCCATCATTTCGATCGCGCAACAAGCAAGACCGAACGTCGCTGGCCACAGTGAGTTCTTGCGTGCGTAGCCAGCAAGTCCTTCAACTGTTGTTAATAGAACGCCACTAGGAAGTTTTTCTTCAAGACCCATTTTTGTTGTCCCTAATTCCTTAGTCCCACTCGAGTCCGCCACGTCGCCACACAAACGCGTATGCGGCGAAGACGGTCAGCATGAAGAGAACCATTTCGATGAGCCCAAAGAGACCGAGTGAATCAAAGCTCACTGCCCATGGGTACATAAAAACGATTTCGATATCGAAAATGATGAAGAGCATTGCAGTCAGGTAGTACTTCACAGGGAAGCGACCACCGCCTGCTGGATGTGGTGTTGGTTGAATTCCACATTCATATTGTTCGAGCTTGGCTCGGTTGTATCGCTTTGGTCCGGTGATTGAAGCAATCGCAACAGAGAACGCTGCGAATCCAAAAGCAAGTAATCCCAAGAAGAGGATCGGGAAGTAAACGTGACCCTGACCCATAATGTGCCACCTCTCGCTAACGCTCGTCTTAGCAATCAACACCTACAACGTGGGATGGCTTGACGCTTAAAAATCCAGTGTCATTTCCACAGGTGATCTGCACACCAATCCTAGAGCCCAAAACCTCTTGCAATTGCAGGGGTTTGTGCATTTGTGAAACTTTTCACTAATGCAATTGAAGTCTACTTAGGCGCCCGATGAGTGCCTAGTTGCTGGCTTTGACAGCTCGATGCAGAGCCACGATTCCGCCAGTGAGGTCGCGCCACTCGCAGGATTCCCAGCCCGCATGCAAAATCAGCTCAGAAAGTGCCTCTTGATCAGGCCATTCGCGGATTGAGTCGGCCAAATAAACGTAGGCTTCGGGGTCGCTTGAGACCTTTTTTGCCACTGCTGGCAGGGCTCTCATCAGGTAATTCATGTACACCTTGCGAAATGGCGACCACGTAGGGTGACTAAATTCGCAAATAACCATCCGGCCACCGGGTTTTGTGACTCGATAAAGCTCCGAGAGCGCTTTGACCGTGTTTTGTACATTTCGTAGGCCAAAAGACATGGTTACGGCATCAAATTCGTTGTCTTTAAAGGGTAAATTCAGGGCATCGCCTTGAACAAAAGTCAGGTGTGGGTAGCGCTTTTTACCCACTTCAATCATTCCGGGGCTGAAATCACAGGCCACGGCATCGGCGCCGAGTTCAAAGAATGGCTGGGTGCTGGTGCCAGTGCCTGCAGCGAGGTCCAAAATGCGTTCACCGGATTTGGGATCAACAGCGGCAACTACGGCTTTGCGCCATGAGCGAGTCTGACCAAAAGACAGCACATCGTTAGTGATGTCGTATTTTTCAGCCACCTTGTCGAACATGGCGGCAACTTCTTCGGGCTGCTTATTTAGATCAGGGCGAGTCACGTCTCTAGTCTGCCACCGATTCACCGCATCGGCACACTTAAGTGAGGCTGCGAAGTTCTACTAATACAAGTTCCCAGATTTCGCTGACGCGCTCAAGAACTTGTTCGGCATCGATTGCTGCAGGAGTTTCAGAAAAATTACGCAACATAACAGTGGCAGCAGTGGGCGTTCGGCCGATGTCTCGAGCAAACATTTTTTTCCACGCCATGTTTTCGCGCTGCATCAAACTGCGAAGTTCGTTGATCACAGAATGAAAGTCAACAATTCCACTTTCAATTTCTCTAACATATGAAAAATATTCATTTTGAACGCCAACGATGATTGACGCGACATTGATAACAACCCAACTCGTGAAAGCTCCTACGGCAAAAATTGACCCTTGCTGAGTTACTTGGCTGTCAAACAAAATTGTTAGCCATGCCCAAGTGGAAGCCACTAATACTGCAACAATTTGAAAGATTACCAACCTCACAATGCGTGAAAAGTTTTTCGTTACTGGAATTACCTGATGGCGATACAAGTAGAGCAAGCAAAAAATTGAAGTAAAAACCCAAAAGGCCTGTGCAAGTATTGTTGAGCTTTCACCTGAAGTAATGAAATAACGAAATGACAAATAGGAACCCATAGTGCTTGCGGCCAGTGGAGAAATTCCATACTTAGTCGTCAGCCAGTCCACAATGCTCATCATGGAAACATCGCTGAATTCAGGTGCAATTGAAGGCGGACGCGTCGAATATGCCTTGCTTAAAGTGCGAATTAGCTGGCCCAATTGATTCACTTGGTTTGAGATTTTTTCGATCAACACTGTGACAGTAATCCGAGAGTCATGTGTCGAAATCAATGTTTCAATAACTTGCTTCGTTGTAGCAACTTCAATTGCTAGCTCGCGTTCTGCAAATGATCTCTGCTCGCTGTACTGCAGAGATAATTCAGAAAGCTCGCTTCGAAGTTTTTCGACTTCACTCTGAAGCTCACTAATTCGTAGACGAGTTTTTTCACGAGTATTCAAAATCCAAGCGGGTCCAAAAAATCCGGGAATGTTGACGAATAGGTTGGCTTGAATTCGCCACAGCAACATCGTCGAATCCGACAGGTTTGCGCGAATCAAAAGTCGATTTGCCACATAAGCGCGAACGATGCAAAAAGCGATGTAACTGACAAAAACAAAAATACTTTTTAGTTTGAAGTTCGCTATGCGCGCAATGGTTAATGCAGCCGCCGCGTATACAAAAAGTGCACACACCTGCGCAAAGGCGAAGATGACGAAGAAGTGCCACAGGTTTGTTTGTCCAGGAAGTGTAAAGAGAATAAGACTGCCCGCAGTCGCTATCACACTTAGAAAAAGTGCACCTTGCCATGTGAACGTGCGGCTACCAACAATGTCTTTGAGGCGAATTGTGAATGAGCGCACATTGTGAGTCTACGAACCTGACCGGAGGATTGTGACAAGTCACGAATCCCAATCTCGGTCTAGGCTTGAGGGGCTATGTCAACAACTGTCGCCTCGCCTGTTCACAACCTTGTGGTTCGTACAGTTGCTATTGCCGATTGCCCAGATTTACTTTCGTTGCTCGGCCCCGAAGGCGGACTGTCGTGGGTGACAGGTCCATCCAGTGATCATTCTGGAATTGTCGCTTGGGGCGAAGTCGGACGCATTGAACTCGAGGGACCTGAGCGAGTTAGCCGAGCACAACGCTGGTGGAGTCAGTGGTGCGCGCAAGCACAGGGCGACGAGCCAGTGGCCTTTGCATCTTTTGCATTTGCCACAGGGCCAGCATCATCACTATTGATCATTCCGCAGGTTGCAGTTCGCCGAGCTCATGGAAAAACCACCCTGACTGTCGTGGCATCAGCTCCGGACATTGAACATCGAGTCGAAGAAGCGATCGCATCGATCTCGCAGCCGCACATAAATCAGAAGCAAGAACTTACCGTCACTTACAGCGATGGCTCTCGATCTGTCGAGGCGTGGCAGGCATCAGTAGATACTGCGATTGAACGGATTAATTCAGGCGAACTCGACAAGGTGGTTCTTGCTCGTGACATCATCGCAAACACAAATGAGTCTCTCAATATCTCCGCTCTACTTACACGACTAAATGAGCGCTTTCCTGAATGCTGGACGTTCAGTGTTGATGGTCTCGTTGGAGCTACACCGGAACTACTCATCCGCCGACAAGGTGAACGCGTCATGAGTCGAGTGCTCGCTGGAACTGTTCGCCGAAGTAGCGACGAAGATCGTGATGGTGCACTTGCAGCAGCCCTCATGGGCTCTGACAAAGATCAAGAAGAACATACATACGCAGTTCAATCAGTTGCAGAGGCATTAGCAAATCACTGCACTGACATGGATGTTCCATCTGAACCTTTTATTTTGCGATTAGCAAACGTGCAACACCTTGCAACTGATGTCACTGGTCAACTTGCCGATGCAACGCCTGCACTCGCACTTGCGGCTTCGCTGCATCCAACAGCAGCAGTATGTGGCACACCTACGGAACGCGCGAAACAAGTCATCAAAGAAATTGAAGGCATGGATCGCGGACGTTACTCCGGACCAGTTGGTTGGTTCGACAGCCGAGGCGATGGCGAGTTCGGTATCGCGCTTCGTTGTGCCCTCATCGAAAATTCGCAGCGAACAACACTTCGACTTTTCGCAGGATGCGGAATTGTCGCAGGGTCGACTAGCGAGTCGGAAGTTGCTGAGTCGAACGCAAAGTTTGGCGCAATGCGCGACGCACTCAGCAACTAACTAAACCTTCGCAGGAATTGATTCCCAGCCGCGTAGGACAAACGTTGGACGCTGGACCGGAGTTCCAGCAAGTTTGAGTTGTGGGAAACGTTCAAACAACATCGGCAACGAAGTATGCATTTCTAGCCGAGCAAGCGGCGCACCAATACAGAAGTGAATTCCCGCACCAAATGCAATGTGTGGATTTGATTCACGAGTGATATCAAAAGTATCGACATTCTCAAAGACCGAACCATCACGGTTTGCAGACCCGAGCATCGCACCGGCCTTGTCACCAGCTTTGACTGTCACGTTTCCGATTTGAGTGTCAGCCGTTGCAGTTCGATCAAAGAAATGTAGCGGTGAATCAAAGCGCATGAATTCCTCAAGTGCAGTTTGTGCATACTTACGTGGCTCTCCCGCGAGAAGTTCGAGTTGATCAGGATTACGAAATAGCGCAACCATTCCGTTACCGAATCCATTTACTGAAGCCTCGTGTCCAGCATTCAACAACAAAACGCACATCGCGATCAATTCATGCTCGTTAAGTTTTTCGCCTTGCTCTTCAACTTCAACAAGTGCGGTGATCAAGTCGTTTTGCGGTTCAATCTTTCGTTGCGCCGCAAGTGTGGAAATGTAAGAGACAAAGTCTGCGCTTGATTGTTGAGCTGCGAGTTCCTGTTCACGTGTGCGACCGAACTCATACATCTTCACAATGTCTTGTGACCAGCGACGAAGGTCGTCTGCCATCTCACGGGGAACACCGAGCAAGTCTGCGATGACGAGAACCGGAAGTGGTTCGGCGTAATCGGCCAAGATGTCGAACTGGCCTTCTGACTTCAATTTCGCTTCTGCTTGATCAAGAAGCTGTTCGCACAGTTGAGTGATGTTTGGCTGCAATGCATTAATGCGACCTGGCGTAAATGCTTTTTGCACTAGCGAACGCAGTCGCGTGTGCTTCGGTGGCTCGCTGTCCAGAATTGAATCAGAATGCAACCAGTTAAAAATGTCCCACTCATTTTGTGGTTCAAGTGGGTTGTACAAACGTCCCATAGTCTTTGCACGTAACACGGCATTGGCAGTGGCATGTGTCGGTGCCAACCACATCTGAAGTCGGTCGCTCCAAATAAGTTCGCCAGATTCCCGCAATTGGGAGTAAATCGGATACGGGTTTGCAACCGCAGCTTGGTCTTGCATGTCGAGGATGTCAGCAACGCTCATAGAACTATTGAACTACGTTGCCAAGCGCTCGTCGGCAATTGGGCTGTGAACTACGACTCTTCTTGAATGCCAATGGACTTAATCGGCAAGGTAATGGCATACAACAGGCCAAGCAATGAACTAATGACGACTATGAGCCATCGTAAGGTTGTCGCTTCACCAGGGCCGGAGTAGGCAATTCCAGCGAATCCAAACTCGATCAACAAGCTCATGATCGCCGCACGCTTGAATGCGGGATCTGCCGCATGTCGAGACGTTGTCACCTGATGAATACCCAGAGCGACAAGTACCAGAGCGGTCATGTGGCATAGCCACTGCAACTCTGGGCTGATCGCAATCCCCAAAGCATCCATGCAGTCCGCTGGACGAATGAGCAAAGCCACGCCATTAATCAAGAAAATGATGGCAGCAAGCACCATGACGAGGCGGCTAAAGCGATAGCGGGAATTGCGCACGCTTAAGTGTAAGCGAAACAGGCGGGGAAACGCAGATTAGGTCAGACGTGCGGTGGCTAGCATTGGAGCATGCAGTTGCCTGACATCATTTCCTTGGTCAATGAACACTATGGAATTTCTGGTTCGTGTACTCAACTCGCTGGCGAACGCGATTTGAATTTTCGAATTAGTGCCGATACTGGGGACTACATTTTTAAGATTCAACAGCCAGATGAAGCGCAATTCATTTCCTTTCAAAATGAGATTCTTACTTCTCTTGAAAATAAATCCGTTATTGCGCCCCACTTAGTGAAAACATCCGATGGTGACGAGACCTTTTCTTTGACTGATGGTCGGGTTTGTCGATTACTCACGTGGATCGAAGGTTCGCTCTGGTCAGACTTAGAAACCCACAGTGAAGCAGCGCTCTTCTCGCTTGGTGCCGCCGTAGCAAAGTTAGACAGCGCTCTTTCGTCAATTAATTTTGCGCATGCGCAGTCAATACTCGATCGACCATTTGGTTGGAACGTTCTCCAGAGTTCACAGCTTCTCAACAACACTCAGTTGATTGCCAACGACGAACTACGCGCCACTACGCACGAATTATTGAGCACGTTTGTGGAATCAAAACTCCCCACCGTGAACAATCTTGATCAACAACTAATTCATAATGATGCGAACGACAACAACATTGTTATGGCCGGTGAACGAGTTTCTGCGCTCATTGATTTTGGTGATGTGATCGTTGCACCGCGAATCTGCGGATTAGCGGTTGCGTGCGCGTATGCAATGACAGACCTTGAAGATCCAATTGCCAGCATCATGCCGGCCGTCCGTGGCTACCATCAAAGTGTTCCATTGGACGAAAATGAACTTGAGATGCTTTTTGATCTCATTCGGATTCGCGTCGCCACTAGCGTTGTGATGGCGGCCATTCAATCTGCTGCAGCTCCCGACAACGAGTACCTACAAATAAGTCAGGCTCATTTCTCGCAGCTCATTTCAGTACTTGCCGCAACATCACGCGACTTGAGCCACTTCCGATTCCGTCATGCGTGCGGTTACGAAGCAGTGCCAACAAGTCGTGCAGTTCGTCAATATCTAATGAGCGGACGAGCACACACCGGCGACGTGGTATTTCCACCGCTGGCCGAAGCTCCAAAAGTTTGGTTTGACTGGTCGATTACTGGAGTCGGCGCTCCAAAAACGTCAGAAGAAATCGACGCTGCGATGCGCCAAGCAGGTGCAGTACTTGCAATCGGTCACTATTGCGAAGATCGCAATGTATACGAAGGCGAGGCATACGAGGTTGCTGGTGAAAACCGACGCACGGTACACCTTGGTGTTGACCTCTTTGCTCCAGCAGGTACTCCGGTTTACGCAGCCTTGGACGGCACAGTTGAAATGTTCAACGACAACTTTGCACCACTGGACTATGGACCTGTCATCATTCTTCGTCACGAAACTGACGAGGGCATTCCATTCTGGACGCTGTACGGCCATTTGTCTCGACCATCACTTGTTCCGCTTTTCGTTGGGAAAGAAATCAAGGCAGGCGAGCAAATTGCAACCATGGGCGAAGAGTTCGAAAACGTTGGCTGGGCACCGCATACGCATTTCCAGCTATTAACGAGCTTGTGCGACATGGGCATCGACATTTACGGCGTCGCACCGCTTAACGAACTTCCAATGTGGCGCAGCATTTCACCTAACCCAAATCTGTGTCTAAAGATTGCCGAAGGCACAGATGCACACGCTCACTTACGCAAGAAAGAGCTGATCAACGAACGCCAAGTTGTTCTCTCACGTGCATTGAGCTTGAACTTTAAATCGCCGCTTGAAATCACTCGTGGCGAAGGTGCGTATCTCTATGAACCCGATGGTCGTAGCTATCTTGATTTAGTTAACAATGTTGCACACGTTGGACACTGTCATCCGCGCGTGGTTGCCGCAGGGCAAAAGCAGATGGCGCTGCTGAACACCAACACTCGCTACATCAACCAAAATGCGATTGAGTACGCGCGATCTCTCGCCAGTACATTGCCCGATCCCTTAAGCGTTGTGTTCTTCGTTAATAGTGGAAGCGAAGCTAACGATCTTGCATTGCGCCTAGCTCGCACTCATACCAAAGCGCGAGGAATGCTTGTACTCGATCATGCTTACCACGGACATTTGACGAGCATCATTGACATCAGCCCTTATAAATTTGCTGGTCGTGGTGGACAAGGACGACCAGACTTTGTTCGAGTTGTTCCAACACCCGATGCATACAAGGGCATCCATCGCGGTCCTAACGCCGGCGTTGAATACGCAAACGAACTCGAGGCTCAGCTGAACGACTTAGGTCAACCACTGTGTGCATTTATCAGCGAGTCAATCGTGTCTACCGCGGGACAAATTACTTTGGCTGACGGTTTCCTCAAGCGGGCATACGACACTGTTCATGAAGCAGGCGGATTGTGTATCGCTGATGAAGTGCAGATTGGAATGGGCCGCGTTGGCGAACACTTCTGGGGCTTTGAACTTCATGGCGTGACCCCTGACATCGTCACGATGGGCAAGCCACTTGGCAACGGGCATCCGATGGCCGCTGTGGTGACCACGCCAGAAATCGCACAGTCATTCTTGAACGGTATGGAGTATTTCAATACCTTCGGTGGCAATCCAGTCTCAGCAGCCATTGGTCAATCAGTGCTTGATGTCATCGCTGATCAGAACTTGCAAGCTAATGCTCGCGCTATGGGCAATTACTTGATGTATAGCGTGCGCGACCTTGGCAAAGAGTTCGAATTCATCGGCGATGTCCGCGGAAGTGGCCTTTTCATTGGCGTGGAGTTCGTAACTGATCGCGACTCACAAACTCCAGCAACTGAACTCACATCCAACTTGATGGAGTTCGCTCGAGAACGTGGTGTCTTCTTATCGAGCGATGGACCTGATAACAACGTCTTGAAGATCAAGCCACCACTAGTGGTCAATCAGGCAGACATCGACTTGTTCCTGACCGTCGTTGCAGACGGCCTACGCGTTGCGCGAGTTTAATCCCGCCGCTTTCAGCATGGCATTAGAGTCCGCGCTACCTGGCTTGGGAGCCAGAGCATTGCGTGCTGGGCATGCTTCTTGGAAAGCGCAGTAATCGCATAGACGTTGAACTTTAGCGTCCCATGCAGATGCATCAATGTCGCGTTCAGAATCTGCACGCATGACAGCGAGCTTTTCTCCCATCGACAACATGATTGATTCTTCGACAGGTCGACGTATAACTTCTTTGGCATTGAGGAAGATGAGTTCGACCTCGTCAACGTCAATGTCGTACTGCAATTTAAATGCAAGTGAATACAGATACGGTTGCGACAATTTATCGTCGACAAATCGGCCTGGGCTTTTACCCGTTTTGTAGTCAGTGACTCGATTTACGCCATCCTGAGTGAAGCGGTCAACCTTTCCAAAAAAATTGACGCCATTGATGTCGACGTTGAGTTCCATTTCAAGATGATCTGGATTAACAATTACTTCTTGCGGATTTTCTACGACAAAAAGATTTTCAACAGCTTCGCGAATTTGAGTCTTCATCGCATTGTCATTTTCGAATGGTCGATAATCATTCATCTTGAGCATGCGAGGGCCATGCTCACGTAAAAGTGTGATGGCATTGTCAACAGTTCGTTCATCAGTTGGCAAGCGATATAGGTGTTCGACAACTTCATGGGTGATCGACCCACAAGCTAGAGCAGCAGATGGTGGTTCACGCCAACCACCGAGGTAGGTGAAGTAAAACTTCAGTGCACATTGTTGGTACAACGACATTTGCGAATAGGACACACGCTTTGGAAGCGATGCATTCGCAAGTTGATCAACATCAATTCGCAGAACTTTATCCGTCATGGCAATTTCCTTTGGTAGTGGCACATACGCTACTCGCCAAAACTGACAAACCGCTAGAAAATGGTTATTGAGATGCTTTTGTTATACGTTCCATCACCAATTTATGCGGCAGTGCATGACTCACATTGCCATCTCGACCAGTCATAGTGTCGTTGTTTATCAGGGCATTCACGACAGATTCTTCAACACATTGAACAACTGCTGTATAAAAAGCATCCATGAAATTCCACGGTACAAACTGCATTGAGTGCAGCGAAGCCTGTGAACGCCGCTCGATCGGAAAGCCGCTATTTAGCTCGCCAGGATTTGCCGTTGAGAACGCGAGGAAAATGTCTCCGCTAAAGTGTCCGCCAGCCGTGCCAGTGCGAGCTAAGCCCATCGGCACCCGTCGAGCAAGTGCCCTACATTGATCGGCGAGTAGCGGTGCATCTGTTGCAACAATCGCAATGACCGAGCCAGCGCCACCGGGCACTGCGCGGGAACGATCGGAATCAATCCAACCTTGCTCACCCATTGGATGTGGAACATCAAGATCGCCCATCGGCACGCCTGCGATCCGTAACTCTTGGCGGTCGCCAAAGTTGCATTGCAAGAACGTTGCGACGGTGTAGTCCTTTCCACCAAAGTGCACCATGCGCGATGACGTGCCGTTGCCACCTTTAAATCCATAGCAATTCATGCCGGTGCCACCACCGTGCGAGCCTTCAAGAACGGGGCCTGTCGTTGCCGCTTCGATCGCTTCAACAGCATGGTCGGTAGTCACATGTGGGCCGTTGATGTCATTGAGATATCCATCCCACGTTTCAGCCACGACAGGCAACAGCCACTCGATCGCAGCTTCGGGATGATGTTTCTTGACCCATTCGATGACACCTCGATGGACTGTGCCAACAGCATGCGTATTTGTAATCATCACAGGACCCGAAAGCGCGCCAGTTTCCGCAATCCAATGCGATCCTGTCATCTCGCCATTGCCATTCAAAGAATAAATTCCTGCAGCAACAGAATCTTTTGCTCGTTGTGCACCGAGTGGAAGGATTGCGGTTACGCCAGTTCGAACCGGACCTTTGTCAGGAACAAGTTGCCCATCACCCTCAACTAAAGTCACCATGCCCACTTCAATACCTGGAATATCAGTGATCGCATTGAGCGGTCCTGGAGTTCCATCGAACGAAATCCCGAGTTCGCGAGCGCGCATGATTAACTCCCTGAATCTGAGACGCGTTGATTAATGCGCTTGATCAGCGCCATCTCGTCTGAGCGATTACCAGTAGTGCAGACAATAACGCTGACACCACCAATTTTTTTAGCCATATCAAGTGCGCGAGTAAGTTCATCGTGAGTCGTCACACGCTTGGCCGGAACTCCAAGAGATTCTGCAATCACCCAAAGATCACGACCGTGGGGTGTACCGAACACTTGCTCGTAATGAGCTGCATACTGCGGTGCACCTTGTTCGAGTTGGCTAAAAATTCCACTGCCGTCATTGTCGGCAACAACGATCGTTAAATCTGGACGATGCTGATTATCAGAAACATTCAAACCACTCATGTCATGAAGAAAAGCAATGTCTCCAACGAGTAGATATGTATGACGCGAAGAGCCACTAGCGATTCCCCATGCCGTTGAAATCAAGCCATCAATTCCATTTGCACCACGATTTCCAAACGTGCGAACGCCAGAACGAGTTGGTGCATACGCTTCGATGTGTCGTACTGGCCACGAGGCCGCAATCATCAATTGTGATTCATCGGCAATGCTGATCCACAGAGTCACCGCAGTACTTGGACCAGTCAGTGTTTGGGTTGCTAGTTCTTCATTCACGATTGAACTGGCTTGCGCATCAGCGTCTTGCCACAATGCCAGCCACGTTGGATCTACTGTGGTCGTCGCTCGTGGAACAGACGTGAATATTTCTTCGGCAGTGCCAAACATATCTGGAGCTTCAGGACCGTCACTTGCAAGGTGTACTGACAAATGACGTGCGGTATCGCGCAACAATTTTCCAGTCACGCGCGAAAGTCCAACGGCACCGATTGATAACACCATCTCGGGTGTTGGCAAGTGACCTTCAATTAATACGCCGTGTGCAATAGCTGTTGGTGCGTGATGCACGTTCGCCGTTGATTCCCAAATAATTGGCCAACCTAAATGAGTGCCCAGTTCAGAAATTTGTTGCGCTGCCTCTTGGTCGTTGATGTCACCGGCAAGGATGACGCCGCGGCTCGGAACATCGAGATCGATACGATCATCCACTGCGCGCTTGGCGGGAATAGACGTGACCGCTTGTGGCGACCATGAATCGTCGTCGGGCATCAATGGCATATCGAACTGGACATTGATGTGAATTGGACCCGAGTGAGTCAACGATGACGAGAAAATATCACTCACAGCTTTTCTGGCATCGCCATCAACGGCCAGATCGCAGTGACCACCACTGGCGTACTCGCCAAAGATGTTTGCCTGCGCAATTGTTTGAGCAGCTCGGCGACCGCGCGATGATGCTGGCCGATCTGCTGAAAGTACAACTACTTGAACACCGGTGTAATGAGCTTCGACGACAGCAGGCAAGAGATTCGCAACTGCAGATCCCGATGTAACAACGACAGGTACTGGTCGCCCGCTTGCCTTTGCCAAGCCAAGTGCCACAAATCCTGCATCACGTTCGTCAATGCGAACATGCACGGTCACTGCTCCCGCAGCTGCGGCTTGCGCAAATGCATAACTTAATGGGGCCGACCGCGAACCTGGTGCCACTACGACATGTTGAACTCCGGCATCAAGCAAGCCTTGAACGATTGTGCGCGCTGTTGATGTTGACACATTTGTCATGACAGCACCGCCTCGCGTACTTGCTCAGTCACCAATTCATGAGCACTTGCAAACCATGCTCGCACAATGCGCTCGCGCCATTCGGCAACGACCTCGTCACTAGGCGAAGCTTGGTCCAATAACTCTGTATTCGGTGATGTTCGTCCGACTGTAAGGATGCCGTCTTGTGGAATAAGTGGCGTGTCAACAATGTCGTGCGCGAACAGTGAACCCGTCCCCAGCCCGCATGCACCTGCGAGTTGCGGAGCGCAACCGGCCAGTTGAAGCCCACCTGCAAGGCCGATGCTCGTATCTAAACTGCCACTGACAACAACAGGAAGTCCGATGGCATCGATGATGCCGAGTGCGCGTTGCACGCCACCTAGTGGAAGTGACTTAACGATTACCACGTCGGCCACTTCGCGAATTGCATCAACTTCGAGAGAAGCAGCTTGACGAATGCTTTCATCAACTGCGATGCGCACAGGTGCTTGCCATGACAAGGTCACATTTTTTAAATCACGAAGTTCGTCGAAAGTTCGGCATGGTTGCTCGACATAATCAAGACCACGTGCAGCTTCGTTCAAAAGCGGCAGCTGCTCCTTAGCCTGATCGACTGTCCAACCAGCATTAACATCGATCCGAATAGCACCTTCGACTTTGTGCGCATCTAGTTCCCGGCGAATGATGGCTACACGTTCGATGTCAGCTTGGCTATTGCTTACTTGCGCGTCATTCACTTTGACTTTGATTGTTGTCATGCCTTGCGCAATTGCTTCACGGACAAGTTGCTCTGTCGTTACAGCATCGACAATTGGAATGATGGCATTGATCGGAATCTGAGTTCGAATCGGTGTTGGCCACTGACCGAATGCTTGCTCAAGCGCTCCTGCAAGCCACCGGCCCGCAACGTCGTCAGGGTACTCAGGAAATGGCGCAAACTCACCCCACCCTGTTGTGCCTTGGAATACGGCTCCATAACGAATGTCGGTATTGCGGAATCGATTGCGAAGCGGCAAAGCAAAAACTGCTGCACCGTTTGCAAGATCCTCAATCGACATAACTTATGGACGCTTGGGGTACTTCGAGAAATCTGGCTTACGGCGCTCCTTGTAAGCGTTACGACCTTCTTGTCCTTCTTCAGACATGTAGAACAACAATGTTGCATCGCCAGCGAGTTGCTGAACTCCAGCGAGGCCGTCATCCGCTGCATTGTGAGATGCCTTCAACATGCGAAGTGCCAATGGCGAGAGCGACAGAATACGGTTGCACCAACGAACAGTTTCAATTTCTAGATCCTCAAGCGGAACAACTTGGTTGACGAGTCCCCAGTCATAAGCCTGTTCAGCTCCATACTGTTCACACAGGTACCACACTTCACGCGAACGCTTTTGACCAATTGTGCGTGCCAGTAGTCCTGATCCGTATCCACCATCAAACGATCCAACCTTGGGACCAGTCTGGCCAAAGCGAGCGTTGTCCGCAGCGATCGAGAGATCACACACAACGTGCAGCACATGACCGCCACCAATTGAGTAACCAGCGACCATCGCAATGACTGGCTTAGGAATTCGTCGAATTGCAATTTGAAGATCGAGAACGTTTAAACGACCGACACCAGCTTGCGCCACTTCATCATCGCCGATGTATCCGTCATCTCCACGAATCATTTGGTCGCCGCCACTGCAAAATGCCCAGTCGCCTTGACCAGTCAAGATCACAGCACCAATAACTGGGTCGTCGCGCACAACATCAAATGCGTGCAACATTTCCTTGACGGTCTGAGGTCGAAACGCATTGCGCTTCTCAGGACGGTTGATCGTAATTTTTGCAATGCCAGCATCATCGCCAGATGACAACTCAAGCTTGATGTCACCGTAATCACCGATATTGACCCATTCACATCCGGGTGTGATTGAGGAATATGACGGATCTGTGAAAGCGGGGCTGCTTTCGGCAACAACTGGAGGTAGCGGGTAGCGGTTTCGAGTATCCATAACAGACCTTTTGTGAGTTGGGCATTGCTATTAAGGTTCTAGGCTAGTAGCGATGCGCGCATTCGACACATTTGACGGTTCACCCCGCAAACTCACGGCTTTGACCATCCCTGCGGGGCTCGGCGGCGTGAGTCGGATGCAGGCCGCCTTGCCAATGGCCCTAGATGGGTCAGGGCCAGCCATTGCCCCGCTTCCTGAAGGGCCGCCACGTTTAGTGGCCTCGCTTCTCGATGCAATCAAACCCGATGATTCGAACTACCCGCTGGAGTCAAACGATATCGCGCTAGTTGTATCGACTTCTGGATCAACCGGCGCACCGCGTGGAGTTTTACTCACGCAGCAGGCACTCACCGCCAGTGCAACTTCGTTCGCTCATCGATTTGGAACAGATGCTCGGTGGGTTGTTTCAATGCCCATGCATCGTATTGCCGGAATTATGGTTCTGGTCCGAGCACACCTTTTCGGTAATCCTTTTGAAGTTGACCCATCTACTGGGGGTGCACGACCTTTTAATGCAGCTACGTTTGCTGCAACAACCTTGAAGGCGAAACGACTCAGCGATGTTGATGGTCGCCCATTGATGGTGTCACTTGTTCCCACTCAAATCGCGCGCTTGCTCGAAGCTGGTTCAGTTGGCATCGAAGCTTTGCAATCATATGCAGTTGTCCTGAGTGGTGCCGCTGCTACGCCACAACCCTTGCTCGATAAATTACGGGAAAACGGAATTAACGTTGTCATTTCATATGGCATGAGTGAAACCTGCGGCGGTTGCGCATTTGATGGACTGCCATTGGACGATGTAAGCATCTCGCTTGGAACTCAAGACGATATCGAGCCTGGTCGTATTTCAATTTCAGGTCCCGTACTTGCATCGGGTTATCGCTTGCGTCCTGATCTCGATGCGTTGACATTTATCGACGGTCGCATGATGACACACGACGTTGGCAAGTTAGATAGTTCTGGACTGTTGCACGTGCTCGGCCGCCTAGATGACATCGTGATTGTCGGCGGCGTAAATGTTGCTTTGTCTGCTGTTGAAGCAGCAATTCGGCATCATCCGTTTATTGAAGACGTCGCCGTTATAGACATCGCCGATCCGCTGTGGGGTTCTTTGCCGATGGCATACGTCGTACTGCGAACCCAAGACGTCAATACCGAACTGTTGAGTGCACAAATCAAAGACGCAGTTTCTCAACGAATTGGTAAAGCAGCGACGCCACGCACAATTCACTATGTCGATCAACTCCCGATGCTTGATAGTGGGAAGATTGATCGACTCAGTTTGCGATTGCAAGCTGCCAAAGACATCGAACAGGGTCGAGTACGTCACCCTGGTAATGCCGAATAGGAATCACATGACAACACGTGACGAGTGGATCGCCGGTGCGCGCCCAAAGACTTTGCCTGCTGCAATCGCTCCAGTCGTTGTGGGTACCTCAATTGCTTATTACGAACAGAGCTTTCGTCCGCTCGTTGCACTACTTGCCTTGATTGTTGCTGTTGCATTTCAAGTTGGCGTGAACTATTCGAATGACTACAGCGATGGTATTCGTGGAACAGACGCAGACCGCGTTGGTCCAGTACGACTTGTTGGTCAAGGTTTAGCAACAGCTGATTCAGTGAAAAAGGCCGCTTTGCTTTCCTATGCAGTTGGTGCCGTTGCAGGATTACTGATGGTTCTCATTTCTGGATTTTGGTTACTCATTCCAGTTGGCATCGCATCGGTAGCTGCTGGTTGGTTTTATACAGGCGGAAAGAATCCATACGGCTACAAAGGTTTCGGTGAAATTTTTGTTTTCATTTTCTTTGGTCTAGTTGCTGTCGTGGGAACTGCTGCCAGCCAAACCGGAAACATTTCGAGCCTTGCGTTGATGGGTGGCGTTTCATGTGGCGCACTTAGTTGCGCAATTCTGGTTACAAATAATTTGCGGGATCGTGCTGGTGACGAACTTGTCGGCAAAAAAACACTCGCCGTTCGACTGGGCGATAAAGGAACTCGAGAGCTGTATCGCACACTCATTCTGATTGCCTATGCCATGCCAGTCATCATGACTGTGATGACCAATGGACCAAAGTTTGCTTACATTTCCTTAGCTACCTTGCTCACAGCTCGTCGTCCGCTGCTTGCTGTACAAAATGGAGCTTCCGGCCCAGATTTGATTCCTGTACTTGCTGCGACCGGCAAAATGCTTTTGCTGTTCGCGCTCTCTCTTGCTGTTGGAATTAGCGCCAGCCCGATTAGCTAATAAAAAAGGCACTGACAAATGTCAGTGCCTTTTTCTAGAGACGTTACTTAATCAATATCTTCTTTGCGGGTATTCGCGTCAATGCGCGCGTTAATACCTTGGAAGTATCCTGCGATTTTGACACCAAGACTTGTTCGCTGTTTGCCGAGCATGAAGAATGACATCACGCCTGAACCAAGAAACGCCATGATGATCAGGAGTGGGCCACGAAGTCCAGCGACATAACCAAGTCCGAGGGCTAGGACTAAAAGTCCTAGCCGCCCGAGTGTGTAAGAAATAAACGAGGTCATTTACTTGCCGGTGTAGTACTTACCAAGACCTGCAAATACTTCGTCCAAGATTGCAAGACCTTCCTTGGCATCTGCCTCAGAAACATTGCATGGTGGAACAACGTGAATGCGGTTGTAGTTAGTGAATGGCAAAAGACCGCGCTTGCGGCATTCGGTAACGAGTTCGGTCATCGCAGGTGAAGTGCCACCGTAAGGTGCAATCATTTCCTTTGTTTCACGATCGGTCACCAAGTCAACTGCCCAGAAGGTTCCAAGGCCGCGAACTTCACCGATGATCTTGTGACGCTCTTGCAATGCTGCAAGGCCAGGACCAAGAATCGTTTCACCAATGTGCTTCGAGTTTTCGACAACCTTTTCTTCACGCATGGTGTCGATCGTTGCAACGATTGATGCTGCGGCAAGTGGGTGACCTGAGTAAGTCAGACCACCAGGGAACACTCGCTCGTTAAATGTTTCAGCAATTGGATCGCTAATAATGACGCCGCCGACTGGAACGTAACCGCTGTTTGAACCCTTTGCAAAAGTGATCAAGTCAGGCTTCACACCAAAGTGATCAAGCGCCAGCCATTCACCGGTACGGCCAAAGCCCGACATAACTTCATCAAGGATCAACATGATGCCGTTCTTGTCGCACAGTTCGCGTAAGCCCTGCATGTATCCCGGTGGTGGAACAAGTACACCTGCAGTACCAACAACTGACTCGATCAAGATGGCTGCAATTGTTGTGCCGCCTTCGTACTTGATGACTTCAGCAAGGTGAGCAAGTGCGCGTTCTGATTCTTGCTCTTTGGTTTCTGACCAGAAGCTCGAACGGTAAAGATGTGGTCCGAAGAAGTGAACGTGTCCATCGGAATGCTCGTTTGGCCAGCGACGAGGATCGCCTGTTGCAACAATGGCTGAACCCGTGTTGCCGTGGTACGAGCGGTAGAACGAGAGGACCTTGTTCTTGCCAGTGTGCAAACGTGCCATGCGAATCGCGTTTTCAATCGCATCAGCACCGCCGTTTGTAAAGAACACTTTGTTAAAGCCATCGGGCGCGATTTCAACGATGCGCTTTGCTGCTTCGCCACGTGCTTCGTTGGCGTGCTGAGGTGCGATCGTTGCAAGCTTTGCGGCCTGTTCCTGAATCGCAGCGATCACCTTTGGATGTTGGTGACCAATGTTGGTGTTAACCAACTGGCTCGAGAAGTCTAGGTAGCGATTACCTTCCCAGTCCCATACGTAGGAACCTTCGGCACCTGCTGGGTTGAATGGCTTGAGCGCAGCTTGGGCACTCCACGAATGAAATACGTGAGCGCGATCGAGGTCGTAAACCTCTTGGCCACGGGCTGGATCTGGTGTGAACATGACAAAGTCCCCTTCGACGTTGATAGCCACAATGTTACGCCTTTTGCCGCTACTGGACGTCGGCTGGGATGTCCTTGATTGGCGCGCTTTCCACGAGGTGCCCCCACCAAATCCAGCGTCCGGACGAGCCATACCGCGGGGTACAGGTGGTTAACGTGATGATTTTGTCCGACCCGACTTTGTTGGCTATGCCACCTGGATTGTCTTCAAGTACCCACGCATCATCAGGAGATACCTGAGCGTCCACATCGAGGGCGTAGGTGTACCACGTGTCTCGAGTTTGGACGATCACACGGTCGCCAGCTCGCAACTGTTCGATATGGGCAAATGGCTGGCCATGTGTTGAACGATGAGCAGCTATTGCAAAGTTGCCTGATTCACCCGGCAAACGCGTATTCACATAATGTCCCGCGCCGACATCAAGTTGCTCAGGCTCAGTTCCATGCAAGATCGGCAGTTCCCACACATCACTTTTCAGTCGAGGGATATAGAGCAGTGCAAAGCCTTCACCGATTGCTGGGGCGGAAGTAGTCGTCTGGTGCTGCCAGTCATTCTTGATTGCTTGCGATTTGTTAGTTGCAGCCCGATGCGCGACATGGTTAGTCCACAGCACCTCATAGGAGAAGTAACAAATGCCCGTCACAGCAACGACCAAAAGGAACTTTCCGATCGTGCGTGCAAGAGAGTCGCTGTACAGCTTGTTAGGCAAAATCATTACGGAAGGAGAATTCCTAGTAGTGGGATTTTTATAAGCACTCGTCCCAGATAGGCACTAGTTGGAGTTTGCCCATAAGCAGTTCCCGACCGCAACAACATCACATCTTTATCTGCATTTACTACTTGGCCAAGATAAACGTCGGATTGCGAAACAGAAGCCACAATGATGTCGCCCTTGCTTGGTTGTCCCGAGGTCCACACAATCGCTAGGTCTCGGTGATCTCGATCGGGCATTGTTGGGTTCACCAAATTAAGTGGTGTGAAAATCAGCGCACTTAAAACGAGCAGTATTCCAACTACAACTGAACGCAGAATGTGGCGCACACGAGGAGTTAGTCGCGATGGTTTACGGCCAAGCATGTGAATGCGAGAGGGGAATTCGCGCGAGCGAGGCGACTCTTGATCAAGTGGACCATCGGATTCATTTTTCGATTTACGAAAGCTAGATGAAATTTTCGGTTTGCTGATTGCAGGTTCGGTGACGGCAAGAACAGGATCAATGCGAACTTGTTCGATCGGTTGCGCAATGGCGACTGGTTCAATGCGAATCGGTGCAGCTGGAACTACGTCAATAATCTGAGGCTCTGGCTCTGGCTCTGGCTCTGGCTCTGGCTCTGGCTCTGGCTCTGGCTCTGGCTCTGGCTCTGGCTCTGGCTCTGGCTCTGGCTCTGGCTCTGGCTCTGGC
>CAITJH010000012.1 GCA_903892635.1 uncultured Actinomycetes bacterium
CTTTGGGATCACACTCTAGTTTTCGGCCGCATTCTGTGACTGGTGTGACTGGTGTGACAAACTTTTTGAGAGCCTGCTCAGTTGTGTCACAACTTGGTTGCAGTTGCCTAAACTCTGCGACCCTAACCCACGCAGAGGTCGGTGTTCGGTTCTAGACTGCCATTAGGCATTGCGATCTACGCATTGTTGTAATGAGAGGAGCCCTCGTGTTGAAGGGTGTAAAGATTGCCTCCGTACTGGCAGCAGCAGCTTTGGCGTTGGCCGGCTGTGGATCTTCCAGTGGAAGCGCAAGTGCAAGTGCAAGTGCACCGACCAGCTCGGTCAAGGTCGGTATGGCATATGACCAAGACGGCAAGGGCGACGGTTCGTTCAACGACGCTGCTTACGCAGGTTTGTCAAAGGCGCAAAAGGATTTCGGCGTACAGATCAAGGAAGTTAACTCAGGTTCTTCTGCAACTGATGCAAGCCGTGAAGAACTTCTTAGCCTCTTGGCTCAAGACGGTTACAACCCAGTTATCGCTGTTGGTTTCGCTTACAGCACCGCTCTTGGTAACTCTGCAAAGAAGTACCCAAACACCACGTTCGCAATCATCGACTCAGTTGTTGATGCACCAAACGTAGGTAGCCTCGTATTCGCTGCAGAACAAAGCTCATACCTTGCTGGTGTTGTAGCTGCATCTGCATCAAAGACAGGTCACATCGGATTCATCGGCGGTATGGAAATCGACCTCATCAAGGCCTTCGAAGCTGGCTACGATCAGGGCGCCAAGTCTGTTAACCCGAACATCAAGATCGATTCCAAGTACATGGGCGCCGCTGGCGACAACACTGCATGGAACGTTCCTGACAAGGCAAAGGCTGCATCTGCAGCAATGATCTCCAACGGTGCAGACGTTATCTATGCTGCTGCTGGTGGTTCAGGTCTTGGCATGTTCCAGGCAGTTAAGGCTGCAGGCGCTGGCCACTGGGCAATCGGTGTTGACTCCGACCAGTACAACGTTCCTTCACTTGCTGACTACAAGGACTTCATCCTTACCTCAGCTATGAAGCGCGTTGACACTGCTGTTTACGACGCCATCCAGGGTGTTGTTAACAACAAGCCACTAGTCGGCGTACAGACATTCGATCTCAAGAATGACGGCGTTGGTTACGCAACAAGCAACCCAGCAATCTCGGCCTACCAGGCTGCTGCTGATAAGGCTGCTGCTGACATCAAGGCTGGCACTGTAACAGTTGCTACCAAGTAACTAACTCTTAAACTGAGTTAGAGGCTCGGGTGGGATTTTTCCCACCCGAGCCTCACTTTTTGTTCCAAATGGCCGTAAGTTAGGGAACTAGGACGCACAAGGAAGTGAAGTTCGATGAGCCAAAACACAGCTGCTGTAGAACTGCAAGGCATTTGGAAGAGATTCCCTGGTGTTATTGCCAACAGCGACATCAACCTCAAGGTACAACCAGGAACCGTTCACGCAATCGTGGGCGAAAACGGAGCCGGTAAGTCAACGCTGATGAAGATTCTTTACGGCATGCAAAAGGCCGATGAGGGAACAATCACCATCAATGGCACAGAGCTTGTCTTTCACTCTCCATCGGATGCAATCGATGCCGGGATCGGCATGGTGCACCAGCACTTCATGCTTGCCGACAACTTCACTGTTCTTGAAAACATTGTGCTTGGAAGTGAGCCACGCAAAGGTCTTGCTTTGGATTTTGGAAAAGCACGCGAACAGATCCAATCAATCTCATCGGAAAATGGTCTCGATGTTGAACCTGACGCACTCGTAGCTGATTTAGGTGTTGGCGATCGTCAACGCATTGAAATTCTTAAAGTGCTTTATCGCGGCGCCAAGATTTTGATTCTTGATGAACCAACAGCAGTTCTTGTTCCACACGAAGTTAATGAACTCTTCGACACCTTGCGTGATCTTAAGAAGGCCGGCAACACAATTATCTTCATCAGTCACAAACTTGATGAAGTACTTTCGATCGCTGACGAAATTACAGTTATTCGTCGCGGCACCACAGTTGGTTCCGTTAATCCTCATACCCAAAAAGTTTCTGCGGAAGATCTCGCTGTGATGATGGTTGGTTCTGAACTTCCAACACCTGAAACGCGAGGCAACACAATTCGCGAAGAAGTTGTACTTAAAGTTGATAACTTGACCGTCGTTACTGGCGAAGGCAAGGCAATCGTTGATGACGTGTCATTCCAAATTCACTCAGGTGAAATTTTGGGTATCGCAGGTGTTGAAGGAAATGGTCAAGCCGAAATTCTTGATGCACTCATGGGTCTCACGTCCTCAACTGGAAGCGTTATCTTCAAGTCCGAAGACATCAGCAACAAATCAACTCGTCACCGTCGCGAGCTTGGTATCGGATTCATTCCTGAAGATCGTCAACGTCAAGCTCTACTACTTACAGCACCGCTTTGGGAAAACCGAATGCTGGGACACCAAACGATGGCGCCAAACTCAAACGGATTCCTACTCACGCCAGGATCGGCGAAAGACGACACCAAGCGTATTGTTGCCGAGTTTGATGTAAGGACTCCCGGAATCGATGTACTTGCCAGTGCTCTGTCGGGAGGTAATCAGCAGAAACTAATCGTTGGTCGCGAAATGTCAGGCGAGCCAAAGCTGCTCATTGCAGCGCACCCGACTCGCGGCATTGACGTTGGTGCACAAGCTGCAATTTGGGATCATCTGCGGCATGCACGTGAGGCAGGACTAGCCGTGTTGTTGATCTCAGCCGACCTCGATGAACTTATTGGACTTAGTGACAACATCAAGGTGCTTTTGCGCGGTGCATTCGTTGCTGATGCAAATCCTGCGACCGTCACTCCTGAACAATTAGGCACGGCA
>CAITJH010000013.1 GCA_903892635.1 uncultured Actinomycetes bacterium
ATGGCGCAACAACTAATCGTTTCGCGGTGTTAGTGAATCGTCAAGCGGTTTACGGAAAATCTCAGGTTTTGGATACAGGGTTTGATCACATTTTTGGGACTGTGGGAACTCTTTGTGATCGAACCGCCTCACATATGAATCGGCTCGAAACATGACAAAGGGCCAGCCCTTTCGGACTGACCCTTCGCAGCGCTATCGAATCGATAGCGGGTAGTAATTGTGCGTTAATCGCTTACTTAGCTGTTGCGGTGACACCAGTACCAGCTAGCCACTGATTAACAGCGTCGAGGTTGGCGTTAACCCACTTCTTCGCTGCATCTGCAGGAGCCATCTTGGTCTCGGCGATGTCCTTAGCAACCGCATTCTGATCATCGTTGGTCCACTTGAAGTTCTGAACCAAGGACGCGAATGGCGAACCTGATGTCATGAGCTTCACTGAAGCAACCTTGTTCAGTGGGTAAGGAGGGTAGTCACAAGCAACCTTGGCAGGATCTGCATCGCAACCGTCGGTGTAAGCAGGGAAGTTCACCTTAACGAGTGGAACTTCGCTCAAGAACCACTGTGGCTCGTAGAAGTAACCGATAACGGCCTTCTTATTAGTCTCTGCAGTCTTGAATGCTTCGATAAGAGCTTGTTCTGAACCAAGGAATCGAACGTTGAAGTTCAAGTTCAGGTTCTTAACAAGTGCCTTGCCGTTTGTGACGTAGCTAGGATCGCCTTCAATCCAGTCGCCCTTGCCCTTTGATTCAGCATCAACGAACAAGCTTGCGTACTTGTTGAGGTTCTTGTAGTCAGTGATGTCTGGGTGAGCTGCTGCCAACCATGGTGGTACGAAGTAACCGATGACACCTTGGTTACCGTTAGAACCGACGTCCTGTGCAACCTTTGAGTCAGTGATGTACTTCTTGGCTAGATCTGGGTGACCCCAGTTTTCGTAAATTACGTCAACTGTTCCACTTTCAAAGCCCTGCCATGAAGTTTGTTCATCTAGGTTCTTTTCGTTGATTGTGCAACCCAAGTAGGTGGTTGCAACATAGTCAACAACCGCTGCGTCAGCTGTGTAGCCAACCCATGGGTTTAGAGCCGCCGACCAGCTTCCGCAGTCTTTTGCTGCAGTGCTGCTCGAGGCTGACGCTGCATTGTTAACGCTGCCGCCACATGCCGACAGAGTCAGGGCAGCTGCAGTTGCTACGGCCATGAAAATGGCTCCGCGCTTGCTTACCTTGCTCATGTGTTTCCTCTCGGTAGAGAAGCGATCATCGCGCGATGATCACATCGATTAGCGTGAACTAATCGAATTCTTAGATTCGCTCTTCAGGAGTTCCGCGTCGGGCTCCGAATTGCGAAATTCGATCGAGGCCGATTCCCACGGAAACGATCGCGAGTCCCGCTGCTAAGCCTTTGCCGGTGAGCGAAAGCTGAGCGAAGCCATTGACGACGTCGTATCCAAGAGCCTGCCCTCCAACAAGGCCGCCAACGACAACCATGGCAAGGACATAAATCAAGCCTTGGTTAATTCCTAGCGCAATTGACTTACGGCTCGCAGGGATTTGCACTTTTGTAATCATTTGTCGCGATGTGGAACCCGCAGAAGTTGCGGCTTCGATCATGCTCACTGGTACGTTGCGAATCCCGTCAGCAACCAATTTCACGACAATCGGTGCCGCATAAACAACGGCTGCCGCGATAGCAGTAAAACGTGTGCCACCAAACAGACCAAGAAGCGGAACGAGGAAAACGAAAGCAGGCAGGGTTTGCCCAGCATCCAAAATTGGTCGCCAAAATCGGTCTGCAGTTTTGCTTCGCCCGATCCACACGCCAAGTGCGATTCCGATAATCATGGTCAGCCCAGTAGCGACGAGTACTTGAGTCAACGTCAACATTGAGTCGTTCCACAGTCCAAGAACAATCGTTGCGCCGAACGCTATGAATGCAACGATTGCAGGACGAGTGCCTCCAATAAACGCGGCGAGCAAGACGATGAAAGTCAGTGTGACGAACCATGGAGATTCAGCGAGCACTTTTTCGAGGGGATTGATTGCCCACACAGTAATGAAGTTCTGAAAGCCGTCAGTCAGGAAGTACAAATGCTTCGTAATGAAATCAAGCAGACTATTGGTCGCATTTTCGATCGACTTTCCGATGTTGATGTTTGACGGGAACACTGCAAGGTCAATTACAGTTCGCGATAGGTACATAACAACTGCTGTCGCAACACCACCAACAACAATTCCAATACGACGAATACGAATTTGTTGCTCGGTTGGTGGCACGAATGATTTAGCTTTTGCCCCAGCCGCTGTTGCTGATCGGTCCAACATGATTGCCAGAAGAACAATTGCCAAGCCAGCAACGAAACCAGCTCCGACATTCAATGTCTGAAGTGCGAGCAGGATTTTTCCACCAAGTCCTGGTGCATCAATAAATGCTGCAATCGTGATCATGGAGAACGCAGCCATCACGCACTGATTGACGCCTACGATGATCGTTTCGCGTGCAAGAGGCACTTGAACCTTTCGCAGCAACTGTGCCTTAGTAGAGCCTTGCGAGACTGCAGCTTCGAGCGCATTAGTTGGCACATGGCGAATGCCGTGCGCGGTTATTCGAATAACTGGAGGAATTGCGTAGATCATCGTGGTGATAACTGCCGCGGCTGGGCCAATAAGGAACACGAGCGTCAAAGGAGTTAAGTAGACAAACGTCGGCATGATCTGTGCAAAGTCCAAGAGCGGAGTCACAAGTTGAAGTCCGCGATCCGATATTCCAGCCCAAATACCCACAGGTAGTCCAATGAGTAGCGACAGAGTAACGGCAGCCAATGTGAGAGATAAAGACTCGGCGGTATCACTCCACAATCCAAGTGCGCCACAAGTAGAAGTCAAAATAATTGCAATAAATGCCATTTTCCAGTTGCTCGTTAGAAAAACGACGTATCCAATTAATGCAACAACGCCTGCCCAACCAAGGATTGGGATGACGTTGTGTCCACTTGGCAAGCTGATAATCGCGCGAATGAAATTGGTGAAATGATCAATTCCTGAGCGCAATGGATTGAAGAAGTAAACAAAAAGTGGATTCGAGTGACGATTAGCGTCAATGCTGTTGGCAATTGAACCGAACTTCAACTGAAGAGGTGTTTGCTGTGAGGCATCCATTGCCAATGTCCAACGTCCGTTAAGAGCAAGACCGGCAGCAATCCAAACGACAAATAACCCAGCAACAAGATATGGGCGCTTTATGGATTTCACTTGTGGCCACCAATGATGCGAAGAATGTCTTCTGCGTCAAATACGCCGAGAGACTGGTTGCCATCGAGAACCGTGACACTTCCACCTGCATTCAAAATAGTTTCTGAGGCGTCACGAATAACTGTCGAAGCTGGAAGTGTGATTGTCGAAATCTTTTCATCGCTGCGAGCTGGGCGAGCGATTGTTCGAACTGTTAGTACATGTGACTTTGGAACGTCGCGAGTGAAGTCAGCAACGTAATCATCGGCTGGATTCGCAATGATTTCTTCAGGTGTTCCAATCTGCACCATTGCACCATCGCGCATGATGGCAATTCGATCGCCGACCTTGATTGCTTCATCCAGATCGTGAGTAATGAAAATCATGGTCTTACCAAGATCTTGGTGAAGTCGGATTACTTCTGCTTGCATATCACGACGAATTAATGGATCCAGTGCCGAGAAAGGCTCGTCAAGGAACATGACTGCGGGATCAACAGCAAGAGCACGGGCCAAACCCACGCGTTGCTGCATACCACCCGAAAGTTGTTCTGGATATGCCTGGGCAAAGCCCGAGAGGCCGACTAATTCAATTACTTCGTTTGCGCGCTTATGACGTTCTTCCTTTGAGACACCATTGATTTCGAGACTGTACGCAATGTTGTCGATGACTTTGCGATGGGGCAGCAAGCCGAAGTTCTGGAAGACCATCGAGAATTTGGTACGGCGAAGTTCGCGAAGGCGCGCAGCATCTGCTTTCAAAATATCTTCGCCATCCATGATGACGCTGCCTGATGTTGGCTCGATCAAACGAGTAAGACATCGAACGAGGGTTGACTTGCCTGAGCCCGAAAGACCCATAACAACGAACACTTCGCCAGGGGCTACGTCGAACGACACATCGCGAACGGCAGCTGTATTGCCAGTCTTTGCGCGAAGTTCCGCGCGGGGGAGCAACGCATCTGGGCTGCCGATTAGTTTTTCGGGATTAGGTCCGAAAACCTGCCAGAGGTTTCGAACTGAAATTGCGCTATGGCTAGTTGTCATTTTTGTGGACCTTCCGGGAACCATTCTGATGCAGCTGGGTTGAGGTTATGCCAAATGTGTTTGTGTTCGAGATATTCTGCGAAGCCTGCTTCGCCAAGTTCGCGTCCTACGCCTGATTGTTTGAAACCGCCCCATTCAGCTTGTGCTACGTAAGGGTGGTAGTCGTTAATCCAAATTGTTCCGTGACGCAATGCTCCGGCAACGCGCTGAGCCTTGTCGTCATCGCTGGTCCATACTGCGCCAGCTAGCCCGTAGATAGTGTCGTTACCCAAACGGATTGCTTCTTCTTCGGTATCGAAGACCTCGACAGTGAGTACTGGACCGAATGATTCATCTTGAACACACGTCATCGTGGTGTTGCAGTTGTCTAATACGGTTGGGCGGAAAAAGAATCCATTGGCTAGTTCAGGTTCGGTTGGGCGAGTGCCGCCCGCACGAAGTACCGCTCCTTCAGCAAGGGCTGCGGCAACATATTCTTCAACTTTTTCGCGATGTCCCGCGCTAATGAGTGCACCTGTCTGTGCATTCTCATCATGCGATCCACCTAGAACAATATTGTCGGCACGTCGAGCAATTTCAGTCACGACATGATCGTGAACGCTGCGCTCAACGAGCAGGCGAGCACCTGCGGAACATACTTGTCCGCTGTGCAAGAACACTGCTGTGAGCGCATTGTCGATAGCTGCATCCATGTCGGCGTCTGCAAAAATAATGTTTGGATTTTTTCCGCCGAGCTCAAGCGCAATCTTTTTGACATTTTGCGATGCACCAACCATGACGCGCTTGCCGGTTGCTAGACCGCCGGTGAATGACACCATGTCGACATCGGTAGAAGTGCTCAGGGGTTCGCCGGCAGTAGCACCAGCGCCAAAGACTGCATTGGCAACACCGTCTGGAACGCCAGCTTCAGAAAGTACTTCCATCAACATGGAAGTTGTGCTTGGAGTTAGCTCACTTGGCTTGATGACAAAGGTGCAACCGGCGGCAAGTGCGGGAGCAATCTTCCACGACGCTTGAAGCAACGGATAGTTCCACGGCGTAATCATTCCGACAACACCTACGGGTTCAACGACGATGCGACTATGAATTCCTTCGCGTCCAGTATTAACTTCGCGGACGTGAGGCTTGAGAACTTCCTTCGCAAAGTGACGGAACACCGAGATGATGTCGTCCATGTCATAGTGAGCTTCCACAATGCGCTTTGCAGTATCGCGAGACTCTGCCTCGGCGAACAGATCTTTGTCGCGCGTCAAGATGTCTGCGACTCGATCGAGGATCTTGCTTCGTTGCTCTGCGCTAAAAGATCTCCAATGACCGTTATCAAATGCAGTGCGTGCAGCAGTGATTGCTTCGTTTGTATCCTGCGATGTTGCTTCACTAAATGTTGCAACAGCGAGTCCTGTTGCTGGGTGAATCACTTCTCGTGTTTCACCCGAGCTGCTTGGTCGACGCGCTCCATTGATAAAAAGCTGATCGATCTTTTCGTAAGCCACTAGAACTCCACCTTGCCTGATAATTTACGTGCTGCTTCTACAACTTGATTAGCAATATCTTCATAGCGATCTGGCGTGATTCGGTAAGCGGGTCCCGACACTGCAAGTGTCGCTACGACCTCACCATATGGATCGCGTAGGGGAGCGGCAATAGCAACGAGGCCCGGCTCCATTTCCTCAACGGCAAGTGCCCAGCCACGCTCACGCACTTGCGCTAATTCACTTTCGAGATCAGCAGCATTCATGATTGTGTTGGGCATGTACTGAATCCATCTTTTAGGACGAGCAGCAATTCGTGCAGGTTCGTCGAGCCATGCTGTCAATGCTTTACCAGTTGACGTGCAATGCGCCTCGACTCGATTGCCGATCCAACTGCGCATCGCAACGATGGTGGGACCTGTCACCTGATCGACGTACAACACTTGATTGCCATCAAGTACTGAGATGTTGACGGTTTCACCAACGGCAGCTGCAAGTGCTCGTGTAATAGTGCGCGAACCCGAAACCGGTTCAAGTGATGCAGTGACATGGCCAGCAAGACGAACAAGTCCAAGGCCAAGGCGGTACCGTCCACGTTCGGCCACTTGTTCGACCAGTTCATAGCTCAGCAACTCACTCAATAAGCGAGAAGCTGTTGATTTGTGAATTCCAAGTGCCAAAGCGATTTCGGTAACTCCGCATTCGCCTTTGTCGGCAAGAATATTGAGAATTTGCAGTGCCCGATCAACGGATTGCACTGAAGATGTCTCTGCAGCAGCGGAGTTGCCCATTGCGCAACACTAAGCGCAGGAAGCAACACTTGTCATGGGTTTGTTCCAAATACTGATAACAAATTTGTTGTTTGGTTCCATTATTTGGTGCAACGGCGGAATTTCAACTTCCTGTGAGGCCGTTCTATTTATATGTACAAAGACTTGTGACAAAGCACTACGCCCCGGCCATTGTTGACCGAGGCGTAGTGATGTGAAAGGTGATGACTTAGAACAGGCCGACGACCAGTCCGTCTTCGAGCTTGATGCTGTTGGCTGCCGGCACCTTAGGCAGACCTGGCATCGTCATGATGTCGCCGGTGACGACAACGATGAACTCTGCACCAGCACTCAGACGCACTTCGCGGATAGCCACGATGTGATCAGAAGGCGCACCCTTGAGTGATGCATCTGTTGAGAACGAGTACTGAGTCTTCGCCATACAGATTGGGAAGTCACCGTAACCAGCATCTTCGAATGCTTTGAGCTGATCGCGCACTGCCTTGTCAGCAGTGATGTCAGCAGCATCGTAGATTTCGGTTGCGATTGTCTTGATCTTGTTCCACAGTGGCTGAGCTGATTCATACAGTGGCTTGAAGCTAGCGGTACCACCTTCGACCAATGCAACAACTTCGCGCGCAAGTTCTTCTGTACCCTTGCTGCCTTCAGCCCAGTGGGTACACAGAACTGCTTTAACACCAAGATCGGCACAGTATGCCTTCACTGCTTCGAATTCAGCAGGCGTGTCACTCGTGAAGTTGTTTACTCCAACGACAACTGGAACACCGAACTTCTTAACGTTGCGAATGTGACGACCAAGGTTGGCAAGACCAGCCTTGACTGCATCAACATTCTCGTTGCCAAGATCGTCCTTCGCGACGCCACCGTGCATCTTGAGAGCACGTACGGTTGCCACAATGACGGCTGCTGATGGTTCGAGACCGGCTTTACGGCACTTGATGTCAAAGAACTTTTCTGCACCTAGATCAGCGCCGAAGCCGGCTTCTGTAACCACGTAGTCACCAAGGCGAAGCGCGGTGTCAGTAGCAAGCACCGTGTTGCAACCGTGTGCAATGTTGGCGAATGGACCACCGTGTACGAATGCTGGATTGTTCTCCAGAGTCTGAACGAGGTTTGGCATCAATGCGTCCTTCAAGAGAACAGCCATAGCGCCGTGTGCATTCAATTGTGCAGCGGTAATAGCAACCTTGTCGCGGGTGTAACCGACAACGATGTTTCCAAGTCGACGTTCGAGATCGTCCATGTCGAGTGCAAGACACAAGATCGCCATAACTTCAGAAGCGACCGTGATGTCGAAGCCTGCTTCACGAGGGTAACCATTTCCAGGTCCACCTAGCGCAGCTGTGATCTGACGGAGTGCACGGTCGTTCATGTCGATGACGCGCTTCCAGGTCACGCGACGTACATCAATGCCGAGTTCGTTGCCCCAGTAGATGTGGTTGTCGAGCATTGCAGTGAGCAAGTTGTGCGCTGCGCCAATTGCATGGAAGTCACCTGTGAAGTGCAAGTTAATGTCTTCCATTGGAACAACCTGTGCGTAACCGCCACCAGCTGCTCCACCCTTCATGCCAAAGCATGGGCCAAGCGAAGGTTCGCGAAGTGCAACGATTGTCTTCTTGCCGATTGCGTTGAGTCCATCGCCAAGGCCAACTGTTGTTGTGGTCTTACCTTCGCCTGCAGGCGTTGGTGTCATGGCCGTGACGAGTACGAGTTTGCCTCGTGGCTTGTCCTTAAGACCCGAGATAAAGTCCATCGATACCTTGGCCTTGTTAGGGCCGTAGTTCAAGACTGCTTCTTCTGGAATGCCAATCTTTGCTGCGATTTTGTTGATATGTTCGGTTGTCGCGGCGCGGGCAATTTCGATATCTGAACTCATGCGTCCAATTCCTTCTTTCGCTTTGCTACCCATTCGTCAAGCTCTGCCTTGATTGCATCATCGAGGGCAGTTGCTTCGAATTCATCGATCATCTTGTGTGCGATTTCGCTTGCGCGAACATCGGTTGTCTTCGATCCATTACGTGTCCAGCGATCGAAGTTGTCGGAGGATGACAAGAACGGACGGTAGAACGCGGTGCGGAAGTTTTCAAGAGTGTGCATCGTTCCAAGGAAGTGACCACCGTGACCTGCCTCGATGTGTGAGTCGAAAGCAAGTGATTCTTCGGTGACATTCAGTGGTGTGAACTGTGTTTGAAGTTGACCAAGGATTTCGTTGTCCATGACGAACTTTTCAAAGCTTGCAACGAGTCCACCTTCGAGCCAACCAGCTGCGTGAAGTACGTAGTTAGTTCCTGAAAGGAATGTCGCCATCATCGTGGTGTACGCCTCGTAACCAGCCTGAGCATCAACAGTTTGTGATGCATTCAAGCCGCCGCCAGAGCGGAATGGCAAGTTAAAGTGACGTGCAATCTGACCGGTGCACAACTGACCCATTGCTGATTCAGGTGTACCGAACTGAGGTGAGCCACTTTGCATGTCAACGTTCGACATGAACGAACCGAAGATTACTGGTGCGCCAGGGCGAATGAGTTGTACAAGTGCAAGACCTGAAAGTGCTTCAGCAATCTGTTGCACAAGTGCAGCAGGAATTGTTACTGGTGACATGGCGCCCATCATGATGAACGGGGTCAAGATCACAGCCTGGTTTGCGGCCGAGTACTCGAACATTGCATCGAGCATGCGATCGTCCCAACGAAGCGGGGAGTTGCAGTTGATCAACGAAACTGTTGCAGGAGTCTTTTCGATTGCTTCGCGGCCACCGAAAAGAATCTCAGACATCTTGATGACATCAGCTGCGTTTGGACCAGAGATGACGTTGCCCATGTAGAACTTGTCAGTCATTGTCTGTAGCGCGTATGTCATGTCGATGTGACGACTATCAAGCGAAAGGTCATCTGGTTCACAGATGGTGTGACCGGCGCTGTCCATCAATGGGAAGGACTGAGCAAGTTTGACGAGATTCTTGTAATCGTCGAATGTTGCAGTGCGACGTACATCAAGATCGCGAACGAACGGTGAACCGTAGTTACCGACGAACACCATTGAGTCGCCACCAATGTGAACATTGTTCTTTGGGTTGCGAGCCTGTACATCGAATTCGCTCGGAGCCTTCGCTACCTGAGCAAGAATAAATTCTGGGTCGAACTTAACAAGATTGCCTTCAACCTTCTGGCCAGCTTGACGGAATAATTCGAGTGCACCATCGTGCATGAACTCGACACCCATTTCGCTGACAATACGGCGCCAACCTTTGTCCAGTACTGCCATGGCATCTTCCGAGAGAATCTCGAAGCGCGGCATTTTGTTCTGGAACATTTTTCCTCCAAATCGCTTGACGAACGGTAATAAACGTACAGTACGATGTGGAACACAGGTTCCAGATTGTGAAAATTTCTGGAAATCCTTACAAAATAGGTAATTCGGTCATAGCGAGACCGAACAAGACAGAGCAAGGGGGCGACATGACTGCAACTACCGACAAGCAAGTGACCGGTACCCAGGCAATCGATCGTGCCTGCGATTTGTTGGTTCGGGTCATGACTTCCGAAGAACCAATGACCCTCACTGAACTCGTTTCTGCCACTGGGTTGGCCAAGGGAACGACCTCGAGAATCCTCAACGCCCTTGAAAGATCAGGACTTTTGGGCCGAAACCCATTTGGCGGTTTCGAAGCTGGACCAATCCTGAATAACTTTGCGATTCAAGGCGGGGCTTATGCAGCCTTGATCGAATCCATGAATTCAGCCATGGAAAATGTGGCTCACATCACACATGAGACAGTAAGTCTTGCAGTTCCAGGCCGACATGGCATCGACAGCATTGCTCAGGTCGAAGGCTCCTATCTATTAGGTAGCCGAAACTGGGTCGGCGAAAGTGTGCCAAGTCATTGCTCGGCTGCTGGAAAAGTGCTTCTAGCATTCGGCGTTGTATCACTCGGCGAGACTCTGACATCGCTGACCAGTGAAAGCATTACTGACCTTCCAACTCTGGAACGTCAGCTTCGCCAAGTCCGCGAACGCGGCTATGCGGTAATCCGCAATGAACTTGAACCTGGACTGGTTGCTGTTGCAGTTCCCATTGCAGGTCCAAACGGTAAAGTCATCGCTGCAATGAGCGTGACGGCACCAACAGATCGAATCAAGGAAACCGACGAAGCGCGCATCGCAGCAGTGATGACGCGCGAAGTAGCCCAGTCATACAAGCCCGAACATGAAGGAGCCGCATGAGCGACCTATTGACCGAACTTTACGAACGCACGATGGAAGGTAATGCTCCACGTGTGCTCGAGTTGACGAATGAACTTCTTGCGGCTGGTACCTCACCAGATTCGATTTTGTTCGACTCGTTGATTCCGGCTCTTGAAGAAGTGGGTGCCCGCTTCGAACGCGGCGATTACTTCGTTCCAGAAATGTTGATCGCAGGTCGTGCGATGTCTGGTGCACTCGATGTGCTCCGACCGCTACTTGCAGACACTGGTGCTGAAACTGTTGGCAAGTTCCTCATGGGAACTGTTAAGGGCGACGTGCACGACATTGGCAAGAACCTTGTGAACATCATGCTCGAAGGTGCAGGCTTCCAAGTTATTGACATCGGTGTTCAAGTTTCGCCAGAAAAGTTTGTTGAAGCTGTCAAGGAACATCAGCCAGACGTTGTTGGTATGTCCGCATTCCTTACAACCACCATGCCAATGTTCAAAGTCAACATCCACGAACTCGGCAAGGCAGGTTTGCGTGAAGGTGTCATCGTTATGGTTGGTGGCGCTCCTGTGACTCAGGAATACGCAGATGTCGTTGGCGCTGATGGTTACGCAGCTGATGCTGCAACTGCTGTTCGCGTTGCGAAGGAACTTATCGCAGCCAAGCGCGGAGCGTAAGTAGCTCTGCTGTGGCTGAATTTATTGCATCTCTTGAACACGTAGTCAAGGGACCAGTCTGGGGTTGCCAAATGTGTGGTCAGTGCGTTCTGCACTCGACCGGCATGACCTGCCCAATGAACTGCCCAAAGACTTTGCGCAATGGCCCATGTGGTGGAGTGCGCGAAAACGGTCACTGCGAAGTGAAGCCAGAAATGCGTTGCGTATGGACCAAGGGTTACGAACGCACTCAAGCATGGCCGCTGCCGCAATCGTGGAAAGAAGAGTTCAACCACTTACGTCCACCTGTCGACAATCGACTAAAGGGTGGTTCGTCATGGAAGAACTTCTTTAGCAAGCGTGACAAGTGGATGCCAAAGGGTTGGGCAGCAACTACTGAAGAGGCAGGCGAATAGTGTCGCGTCTTGAAGAGTTGATTACTAAGACCAACGAACCAGTCTTCACTGCCGAGTTCCCATCACTAGATGGCAACGGTATGGAAAAAGCGAAAAAAGCTGCTGATCGTTTCCGCGGTTGGTTCGATGGTGTCAATGCAACAGATAACCCTGCTGCACACGCACATGCATCAAACCTCGCAAGCGCAATCGCTATGAAGCAGCTAGGTCTTGAGCCAATCATGCAGGTTGTGTGCCGCGACAAAAATCGCATTGCGCAACAAGCTGACATCGTCGGTGCAGCAATGTTCGGCATTGAAAACTTTTGCGCGCTCACTGGTGATGACGTCACTGCAGGCGACGAGACCGAAGCGCGTCGTGTATTCGATCTCGACGGTCCTCAACTTGTTCGCTTGATGAGCACGTTGAAGCGTGGCCAATACATGTCGGGTCGCAAACTAGATCCAGCGCCACCGATGTTCATCGGTGCTGTTGAAAATCCAGGTGCGCCACCTTTTGAATACCGCGTACAGCGCGTGGCAAAGAAATACGCAGCAGGAGCTAAGTTCCTTCAGCTACAGATCTGCTACCACCAAGATCGCATGGAACGTTTCTGCGCAGGAGTGAAAGCAGCTGGACTCGAAGGCAAGATCGCGTTGTTACCAGCAATCGTTTTGGTGAAAGGCGCTCGGCCACTTCACTTCATGCACGATTCAGTGCCAGGTATCGACATTCCCGAAGAACAAATCAAGCGTGTTGAAAATGCAAGTGACCCTGCTGAAGCGGCTTACCAACAAACTCTAGAATTCGCCAAGCATGCACTTGCACAGCCGGCAGTTCGTGGTCTCCACATCACTGACTTCCGCAATGACGACACGCTCGAACGACTTATGACTGAATTGGGACGCAAGCGCGTTCTGACAACAACAGAAGAGGAACAGTAATGCATACAGTGGTTAGCTCGGCGACCAAAGAAGTGACCATCGGTCATGACGTACCTTTCGTCATTATCGGCGAGCGCATTAACCCAACAGGCCGCAAGTTGTTCCAAGAAAAGCTTCGTGCCGGCGACATGTCAACCGTTGAGATTGATGTTCGCGATCAGATCGCTGGCGGCGCCGACATGCTCGATGTCAACATGGGTGTTCCACTAGCTGACGAACCTGAGTTGCTTGCCAAGGCAGTCAAACTCGTTCAGTCACTCACTGACGTTCCTTTGTGCATCGATTCATCAGTTGTTGAAGCACTTGAAGCTGGCCTCAAGGCATACGAAGGCAAGGCTCTCGTTAACTCAATGACTGGTGAAGATGAGCGCATGGACCTCATCCTTCCTCTCGTTAAGGAACACAACGCAGCGATCTTGGCTCTTCCAAACGACGAGACTGAAATCCCAATGCTTGCCAAGGATCGAATGGTCATCGTTGAGAAGATCGTTCGTCGTGTTGAAAAAGAAGGCATCCCACTGGAAAACCTTCTGATCGATCCACTTGCAATGCCAGTTGGTGCAGATCCAGAAAATGGCAAGAACACTCTTGAAACCATTTACTTGGTCAAGGAAAAGTACGGCCTCAACATGTCGATCGGTGCATCAAATGCAACGTTTGGTTTGCCAAATCGTCACGCACTCAATGCCGCGTTCATGCCACAGCTAATGGCGATGGGCTTGCAGTCGGCAATCATGGATGCTCGTACTCCTGAGGTTGTGCAGTCAGTTCGTGCTGCTGATCTGCTTCTCGGCCTTGACCCATGGGGCGGAAACTGGATCACCCGTTTCCGCGCTGAACAACAGGCATAAGTCATCTATTAATTAAGAATCATCAGAGTCAACAAGAGCGAGGTCATTCGTGAGCGAAGAAGTAGACACCACCGAAGCCGGAACTGGCGTCGGTCGCGTTCGCTTAGAGTTCACGCCAAGTGGCCAAGATGTGCGCGTCCCACCCGGTGTTACCGTGTTCGATGCTGCATCGTGGAATGGCCTCGCTATTGACTCAACATGTGGCGGTCACGGCACATGTAAAAAATGCAAGATTCAAATTCTCGAAGGTGAAGTTCCAATTTCACGATTGGATCTTCGTGCCTTTACAAAAGAGCAGCTCGACGAAGGCTGGCGCCTAGCCTGTATGGCTCGTGCCAATGGAAACCTCAAGGTTGATGTTCCTCCGCTCTCGACGAGACCAAAAGCTGCAACAGTTGGTGTGGGACGACAAGTCATACTTCGCCCAGCAATTCAAAAGCGATACATTGAATTGACCGAGCCGACACTTGCGGATCAACGCACAGACATTGAGCGCATTGCCGATGCCCTCGATGATCTCAATGTCAACGCCGACTTAGCCGTATTGCGCACTTTGCCAACAATTCTTCGCAAGTCCAATTACCAAGTGACCGCAGTTATTTCCGATGAAGATCTGATTGCTGTTGAAACCGGCGATACATCGAGTGCAAATTATGCGGTTGCCATTGACCTGGGCACGACAACAGTCGTGGCAACACTGCTTGATCTTGGAACGGGTACACCGGTTGCGGTGAAGTCCATGTTGAACAAGCAACAACCATTTGGTGCTGACGTCATTTCGCGCATTTCGGCAACAATGATGGATCCCGATGCCTTGGGGATCATGCAAAACCTTGGACTTGAGACTTTGAACGAACTCATCGCCGAGGTATGCGATGAGGCGGGTATCTCAGCACAGAACGTTTACGAAACTGCGATCGCTGGTAACGCCACGATGATCCATCTCTTACTGGGTGTTGATCCTGAGCCGATTGGCGTTGCGCCATTCATCATGGCCGTTAAAGAATGGCCCGAATACACCGCAGAACAAATTGGTTTGGCAGTACATCCCGGCGCGCGTACGTATTTGTTCCCAGCCTTTGGCGCATACGTTGGTGGCGACATTGTTGCTGGTGTTATGGCAACGGGAATGGATCGCGACAAGCGAGTTCGTTTGCTTATCGATGTCGGCACAAACTGTGAAATCGTTCTGTCCAATGGCGATCAGATTTTGACGACCGCTGCTCCTGCGGGACCGGCATTCGAAGCAGCATCAATTGCTTGTGGAATGCGCGCAGCAGATGGTGCAGTAGAAGTGGTCCAGATCAAGGACGATGAACTTCACCTTGGCGTGATTGGTGACGCTGAACCAGTTGGTCTATGTGGCTCGGGCCTCGTTGACGCGGTGTATGTATTGCATAAGTCTGGCTTGCTTGATGACTCAGGCCGCTTCGTCAACGATGATGTGGCGCAACAAATTGCTCCCAAACTGTCGAAGAATCTAATTACGCGCGAAGCCGGCGATCGAATTTTTGTTCTTCATTGGGTTGACGGTGAGCCTGCAGTATTTCTGTCGCAACGTGATGTGCGCGAACTTCAGTTTGCTAAGGCATCAATTGCAACAGGTTGGCGCATGTTGCTCGATGAAGTTGGACTAAAGGATGACGATGTGCAGCAGGTGCTACTCGCTGGATCATTCGGCTCGTACCTATCGCCAGCATCGGCTGTTGGAATCGGACTAGTGCCGAAGATGCCAGTAGTTCGCATCGTTAGTGCTGGAAACGTTGCCGGTGAAGGTGCCAAGATGGTGCTGCTGTCAGCCGCTGAACGAAGTGGTGCACAGACTTTGCTGAATGAAGTTGAATACGTAGAGCTTTCAGATCGTGAAGACTTCCAAGAGAAGTTTGTTGTGGAGCTGGCTCTTCCTTCATGAGCACAGCAGTAATCGCATGTGGCGCACTCTCTGGCCACATTCTAGAAATAGTAGAACGCAACGATCTCGAAGTAACTATCGAATCGATTGAGCCACTATTTCACAATCAGCCAACCGAGATCGCTCCAGCGGTTGAAGATGCGATTAAACGACTCCAGCCAACACATGAAAAAATCGCAATTGCGTATGCAGACTGTGGCACTTACGGTGAACTTGATTCAGTCTGTGAGTACTACGGAGTGCAGCGTCTCGAAGGCGAAACCTGTTACGACGTTTTTGCTACCGCGGAAAAAGTGCGCGAGGAATTCGAAGCAATTCCCGGCACTTATGTATTAACGGATTATCTCGTGAAGTCATTTCGCCGAAGCGTGATCCAAGAACTCGGGCTGGATCGATACCCCTATTTGCGTGACGACTACTTCCATTCTTACGAGCGTTTGTTGTGGCTCACGCAGCGCCAAACACCTGAATTAACGGCTGCAGCACACGAAGCAAGTGAACTTATTGCTCTGCCACTTGAAATTATCCATGTCGGAGACCGACACTTAGAAGAGCAATTGCTCGCACTCATCAAGGAGTCAGCGTGACCAAGTATTCGCACGACATGTTGATCGGGGAGTTAACCCGACTCTCGGATTCGAAACCGGGAATCATGCAAGCATTGCAACGCACGCAAGAACTCTTGGGTTTTGTTCCTGACACTGCAATCGATCAGGTCGCGGACGTATGCAACGTGTCGCGAGCCGAAGTTTATGGCGTGTTGACTTTTTACAGTGATTTTCGTCGTGAAGCCCCAGCAGACGTCGTTGTCAAAGTGTGTGTCGCTGAAAGTTGCCAGTCAGTTGGCTCGCGTCAAGTAGTTAAAGAATTACATGACCACGGATATGACGTTCATTCTGGAAATCAAAAAGATGGCATTGCATGTGAGCAAACGTTTTGCCTTGGTAACTGCGCTCTGGCACCTGCGGCGATGATCAACGGTAAGCCGCTTGGTCGTGCGAGTGCGACTTCAATTCTTGCGGCAGCTAAGGCGGCGAAATAATGACAACAGTGTTTATTCCTCGGGACTCTGCTGCGTTGTCAGTTGGTGCTGATCTAGTTGCTGAAGAATTCGCACGATTAATTCGTGAACGCAACCTTGATGCTCACATCGTTCGCACCGGTTCACGTGGCATGCTGTGGCTCGAACCACTCATTGAAATTGACACTGCCGATGGCCGCATTGGGTATTCCAATGTTGATGCCGCAGGTGTATCAGAACTTCTCGATTCTGGCGTGCTGATGGGAAATGCGCATGCAAGTCGCATCGGTGTAGTTGACGAGCATGAATGGTTAGCCAAGCAGGAGCGAGTAACTTTTGCGCGCGTTGGCATTATTGATCCCTTGTCACTTTCTGACTATGAAGCACATGGTGGTCTTGTAGGTTTACGCAAAGCGCTCGAACTTACTTCCGATGAAATTGTTGAGCAAGTAACTGAATCTGGCCTACGCGGCCGAGGTGGAGCGGGATTCCCTGCAGGTATCAAGTGGAAAACCGTCCTCGGTGCAAGTGCAGATCAAAAGTACATTTGCTGCAACGCCGACGAAGGTGACTCAGGAACATTCGCAGACCGCATGTTGATGGAAGGCGATCCATTCACGCTGATCGAGGGAATGATCATTGCTGGAATCGCAGTTGGAGCAACCAAGGGCTACATCTACATTCGAAGCGAATACCCACACGCCATCGAGACGATGAATGAGGCAATCGACATTGCTATGGCCGCAGGAGTTCTCGGCTCATCAGTGTGTGGCTCGTCCAAGGCTTTCACTCTTGAAGTGCGTGCCGGCGCTGGCTCATATGTTTGTGGCGAAGAAACCGCGATGCTTGAAAGTATCGAAGGTAAGCGCGGCATGATTCGTCCAAAGCCGCCGATTCCCGCACTTGTGGGTCTTTATGGCAAGCCGACGGTTATTAATAATGTGATGACTTTGTCGGCAGTTCCTATGGTTCTTGCAAACGGGGCAGCGGCTTATCAGGCCCTTGGTCACGAACGTTCACGTGGCACACAGGTATTTCAGTTAGCCGGAAACATTGCTCAAGGTGGCATTGTTGAATTGGCGTTCGGCGTAAGTCTTGGGGAACTTGTCGATGGTTTCGGCGGTGGCACATTGTCTGGCCGTCCAGTCAAGACTGTTCAGATCGGCGGGCCCCTCGGCGCGTATCTAGGTCCTGATGCTTGGAACGTCGCTATGGCATACGAATCCTTGGTGCAGGCCGGCGGTATGTTGGGCCACGGTGGCATTGTGGTGTTTGATGACACAGTAAATATGGCGCAGCAAGCTCGGTTCGCAATGGAATTTTGCGCTGAAGAATCGTGCGGAAAATGTACACCGTGTCGAATTGGTTCTATCCGCGGCGTCGAGACAATCGACCGTATCGTTGCAGGTGTCGAACAATCAAAGAATCTCGAATTACTCGAAGACCTTTGCGAGACTATGACTGATGGATCGTTATGTGCAATGGGTGGCTTAACGCCACTTCCGGTACGTAGCGCGCTGAAGTTGTATCCCGCAGATTTTGGAATCACTGGAGGCCAGTCATGACATCGTTGTCAGAAAATCTCAAGTACGTCCGATCGGGAATTGGAGAACCTGATTACGGAACTCCGGCGAGTACTTCTGAAGAATTAGTCAGCGTCACGATTGATGGCATCACACGTCAAGTTGCTGCTGGTACCTCAGTCATGCGTGCTGCTGGCGAACAGGGCTGTGCAATTCCAAAGCTGTGTGCAACTGATTCGCTTGAACCTTTCGGCTCGTGCCGCATGTGCGTCGTCGAGATTGATGGCCGTCGTGGAACGCCTGCATCATGCACGACACCAGTCGAAGATGGCATGGTCGTGCGCACTCAAACGGCCAAGGTGGCAAAGCTTCGTCGCAATGTGATGGAACTTTACATCTCGGACCATCCACTTGATTGTTTGACTTGCCCAGCTAATGGCGATTGCGAACTTCAAGAGATGGCTGGCGTCGTTGGTCTGCGTGACGTTCGTTATGGCTACGAGGGTCACAACCATTTAGATGCTCCCAAAGATTCTTCGAATCCATACTTTGAATTCGATGGCAGCAAGTGCATTGTTTGTAATCGTTGCGTTCGTGCGTGCGACGAAATCCAAGGCACGCTTGCTCTGACCATCGAAGGTCGTGGCTTTAACTCAAAGGTCAGCCCTGGTGGCTTGAACTTCTTGTCGAGTGACTGTGTTTCATGTGGGGCTTGTGTTCAGGCATGTCCAACCTCAACTTTGCAAGAGAAGTCGGTGATTGAACTGGGAGTCCCAACTCGAACAGTTCAAACCACTTGCGCATACTGTGGCGTCGGTTGCTCTTTCAATGCCGAACTGCGCGGCGATGAATTGATCCGAATGGTTCCCGCAAAGAACGGCGGAGCAAACGAGGGTCACTCGTGCGTCAAGGGACGTTTCGCCTTTGGTTACGCGTCTCATAAAGATCGTGTTACGACTCCGATGATTCGCGAAAAGATCACTGATGAATGGCAAGTTGTTTCATGGGAAGAAGCGATTGGCTATGCCGCGTCAAAGTTCAAGGAAATTCAAGCTAAATACGGCGATAACTCAATCGGTGGCGTGACCTCGTCGCGTTGCACTAACGAGGAAATCTTCGTCGTTCAAAAGATGATTCGTGCTGCCTTTGGTAACAACAATGTTGACACGTGTGCACGAGTTTGCCATTCGCCAACAGGTTTTGGCTTGAGCCAAACTTTCGGTACTTCTGCTGGAACACAGGACTTCAAGTCAGTTGCTAAGTCAGATGCGATCATGGTCATTGGCGCAAATCCAACAGATGCGCACCCAGTATTTGGATCACGTCTCAAGCGTCGCATCCGTGAAGGTGCAAATCTCATCGTTGTCGACCCACGCCGTACTGATCTTGTGAAGTCAGCCCACATCGAAGCTGATTACCACTTGCAGTTACAACCTGGCACGAACGTTGCTGTTATTAACGCTCTTGGTCACGTAGTTGTGACCGAAGGTCTTGTTGACGAAGCCTTCGTCAACGAACGTTGCGACCGTGCTGCATTTGATCGTTGGGCTAAGTTCATCGCTCAGGCAGAGAACAGCCCCGAGGTTGTTGAAGCGCAATCAGGAGTTCCTGCCGAATCAATTCGTGCAGCTGCTCGATTGTTTGCCTCGGCCAAGAATGGCGCAATTTACTACGGCCTCGGCGTAACCGAACATAGCCAAGGATCAACCATGGTTATGGGTATGGCCAACCTTGCGATGGCGACCGGCAATATTGGTCGAGAAGGTGTTGGCGTTAATCCACTTCGTGGCCAGAACAATGTTCAAGGTTCATGCGACATGGGATCCTTCCCACATGAACTATCGGGCTACCGTCACATTTCAGACAACGCAGTGCGTGAGCAGTTCGAGTCACTGTGGGACGTTAAGTTGATGGCAGAACCAGGCATGCGTATTCCAAACATGCTTGATAGCGCTGTCTCGGGCGAATTCCGTGGCATGTTCGTTCACGGTGAAGACATTGCCCAATCCGATCCAAATACGAAGCACGTTATGCATGCGCTTGAATCAATGGATCTCGTTGTGGTTCAAGACTTGTTCTTGAACGAGACCGCTGCCTTTGCACATGTATTCCTGCCAGGTACATCGTTCTTGGAAAAGGATGGCACTTTCACAAATGCCGAACGTCGTATCAACCGAGTTCGCCCAGTGATGGCCTCAAAGACCGGCAAGCAAGAATGGGAAATTGTTTCCGAGCTTGCAACGGCCATGGGTTATCCAATGCATTACGACAACTCGGCACAGATCATGGATGAAATCGCGAGCATTACTCCAACATTCGCGAATGTCAGCTTTGAATTGCTTGATCGTGTCGGAAGCCTGCAGTGGCCAGTGAATGAGACGTCACCGGAAGGCACACCGATCATGCACGTTGACGGATTTGTTCGCGGCGAGGGAATGTTCATCGAAACTCCATTTGTTCCAACTGATGAGCGTGCTAACCGTAAGTTCCCGTTGCTGTTGACGACCGGACGTATCTTGAGCCAATACAACGTTGGTGCACAGACTCGTCGTACCGCAAACAGCACGTGGCACCCAGAAGACATTCTGGAAATTCACGAGGCTGATGCGCTTATGCGTGGCATCACCGACGGTATGCAGGTTGCGATCTCAAGTCGAATTGGTGAGACGTTGCTCAAGGCGCACGTCACAGATCGAGTTCCAGCAGGCGTTGTGTACACGACATTCCACCATCCTTTAAGTGGTGCAAACGTGATCACGACCGAATACAACGACTGGGCGACAAACTGCCCTGAGTACAAAGTCACCGCTGTTGAGATTCGTCCCGCTGATTCAGGTGGCGAAGCAACTAACACGCTTGACGACGTTTTGATGAAGGCCTAGCTATGGACATCAACGTATTGCTGCGCATGGCTGATCAAATTGAAAAGAACATGCCATTTGCAGGCGACAAGGCGCAACTTGTTGCTACGCACATGGTGAAGTTCTGGACTCCAGTCATGCGTGCCGACCTTTATAAAGAGGTGTCGTCACGTCCAGCAGACTTTAGTCCTGTACTTGTCGAGGTCGTTGATATCATGCATTCGCAAGCTAATGCAGTTGTACCTCACGGTGGACTCAAGGGATCGTCCGAAGCCTAAATCTCGGTTGTAGCCCGAGCCTCACTCATGCTTCGAGTGGGGCTCTCGCTATTTCGCTGTTCGCCAAGGCAGGTCGAGTAAGCGAGCAGCAGTCACGTTGTCGCCAGCGCTGACCACGGCAAAGGCGTCTGCAAATGCTAGTCCGCGCAACATTGCCGACCCACGATATTCGGTTGGCGTTGCTCGGCCATCGGCAATCGTCACTGGCATGATGCGAGTCACGTCGCTTGTGACTGGCTCGTGTAAGTCGATGTGCGGCAAGGTGTCGAGGTCACGACCGGTCATTTTGTGAACTAAAGGTGTCACCAACGAAGTAAATGTGACAGCGGCTGCAAGGGGATTGCCGGGCAAGTTAGCGACAAATTGTCCTGAAGGAAGTAGCGCAAGCACTGCGGGATGCCCAGGACGACTATTAACTTCGTCGACCAGAAGTTGTGCTCCAAGCTCAGCCAATGCGGGTCTAACGAAATCTCGAGGACCATGCGCCGAACCGCCAGTAATGACAATGATGTGGGCAGGGGAGTTGCGGATGAATCCGAGCAGTTCCGCTAGATCATCGTTACTCCGATGAACTGCGTTCGTGACAGCTCCTATGTACGCCACCCACGATGGAATTTGTACAGACAACGAGTCACGAATCGCACCAGGTCTTGACACACCTTCGGCGATTAGTTCGTCACCGGTAACAATGACGTCCACACTTGGTTGAACATAGACATCGAGTGCGTCATGTCCAACTGAGGCAGCCAAACTAGCAACTACGGGAGTAATTCGCGTGTGTGCAGTGGCAACGTGATCACCAATGCTCGCTTCATCGCCAGGTTCACGAATATTGTTCCGCTTGGGATTGCGAAGTTCGCCAGAGATTCGATCTCCAACAAGCGTCGCAGCTTCCTCTTGAATAACCATGCTGCACGTCTCAGGAATGTGTGCTCCTGTGCTCACGCGCAAGGCTTGGCCATTTTCTAAAGTTGCAACGAAGCCACCAGCATGTACGTCACCAACGATCGTCCATGGACCTTCGCCACGAACCGCATAGCCATCCATCATTGCGGTATGTGCCGGCGGTAAGTCCGACAGAGACACGAGGTCGTTAGCCAAAATGCGATCGATGCTGTCACCCAGCGGGACCGTTTCACTGGTCATAGGTCGAGCAAAAGTAAAGGCAATAAGCCGCGCGTCATCCCATTCGGGGTTATGCGTATCAACCACTGCCACGTGATAAATCTAGCCTGAGCCAAATGTGTGTCAGGCTTGGGCTATGACTCCAGATTCGATCGTCGTAGTTGGCGGCAAGGCTCGTCGCCTTGGTGGGCTCGATAAGGCGATGCTTCCACTGGGCACTGGTGGCAAATCGTTATTGCAAGGTGTTATTGATGCATGCCCAGGCAAAGTGATTGCAGTTGGTCCACATCGTGAGGTCTCAGGAAATGTTGAGTGGATTGCCGATGAGGTCGCCGATGGCGGTCCCGCGGTCGGCCTGTGGAGCGCATTGCCGCGCATCAATTCAGAATACGTATTTATTACCGCTGCAGATCAGCGGGTGACTGCTGACATAGTTCTTGACCTGTGTCAGAGTGCGGTTTGCCATGATGGTGCTTGGGTTATCCATGCCGATGGCACAGGTCAGCCACTGTGCGCTGTCATCAAAGTGGAAGTTCTTAAGCGATTGCTTGAACCGACTCGAGGAGTGAACCAATCTCCATTGCGCCTGATGTCGACCTGCGACATGGTCGGCGTTAGTGTGAAGAACGGCGAAATTGTTGACGTTGATACGTGGGGCGACGTCGCTGCAATGGCACGAAGTGAAGGAGTACCGATGACTCAATTGTGGATCGATAATTTGGCGCAAGCCTTGGGGATTGATGCTGCCGAAATTCCTGTTGACGAATTACTAGACCTCACTCGCGATGTGGCACATGGTGTCGAACGAAAGGCAGCACCACTCACAACATTCATGCTGGGGCTTGCTGCGGGTCAAAGTGGTCGAGATTTGAACGAACTCATTGCTGCTACTCAAATCGCACTAGGCGAATGGGCGCCCGATGACAAGTGACGAGCCAGTATCGGCAACGCAACGGGTACGTGTTCGAAAGACTGATTCAGATTCAGTTGCTACAGACTATGTCGTTGGAGAAGAACCACTCGAGATTCGCATAGATACCGCCGATGGTAAACAACAACTAGCCGTCACAATGCGCACACCTGGTGCTGACCTCGAGCTTGCCGCTGGCTTTCTGTGGTCGGAAGGACTGCTGCGAAATCGGGATGATCTGATTGGAATTATGTCGTGTAAAGATGCTGATCTGACTCCACGCGAACGTGAAAATATTGTTGTCGCGCATGTACGTGAAGGCGCTCCTGCAATGACGCGAGTATTGGAGCGACGATTCACAATTTCGAGTGCCTGCGGAGTGTGTGGATCAACTCATATTGACGACCTTCGTCACCGAGGTTGCGTAGACGTGAGCCCAGTGAAGCTAACTGATGAGCAACTTGCATCACTTCCTGATGCAATGCGACCTCGACAAAAAGTTTTCGATAAGACGGGCGGGCTTCATGCGGCTGGGTTATTTGATCCGCATGGAAAATTGGTCGTTGTGCGTGAAGATGTTGGACGTCACAATGCTGTCGACAAGATTGTTGGCTATGCGCTAATGAATGACTTGATTCCGATGCATGGTCACGCATTAGCGATTTCCGGTCGCGGGGGATACGAGATTATTCAAAAAGCAGTGTCGGCTGGAATTGGCGCAGTTGTTGCTGTGTCGGCCCCGACTTCATTGGCAGTTGAAACTGCTCGGGAATTCAATCTCACATTGTTGGGCTTTGCGCGAAGTGGTGTAGCGACTAAATACTCGCCTGCACCAGTGACTGAATAAAAAGAAACGGCCCGCGGAAAGCGGACCGTTATTCAGTGGGGTGAGTGACGGGACTCGAACCCGCGACGTCCTGGACCACAACCAGGTGCTCTACCAGCTGAGCTACACCCACCATTGCGCGCCTAAGCGAACTTCTCAATTGTAGTGATTCGGTCGGTTTTGGACTAATTCGAGTCGGCAGCCGTGGTGACCTTTGCGGCAGCATCTCGGGCCGTTGCAGTATCTGGGCCAGGGAGTTCGACAAATACGGCCTCGCGGTAATACTTCAGTTCATTGATCGAGTCGCGAATGTCGCCTAGGGCACGGTGGTTACCCGTTTTCTTCGGGCTGGCAAAGTACACACGCGGATACCAGCGACGAACGAGTTCTTTGATGCTTGACACATCCACAATGCGGTAATGCAAATATGAATTCACTTTGGGCATATCGCGTTCGAGGAAAATTCGATCGACGTGCACGCTAGAGCCGCCAAGCGGAGCCTTACCTGCTTCCGGAACGTGGGTGCTGATGTAGTCAAAAACCTGTTCTTGGGCTTCCTCTAGGGTGACGCCGAGAGGAATGAGTGGCAATAGGCCCGATTCAGTGTGCATATTTACGACGATGGGCTCCATGACATCAAGTCGCTCTTGAGGGGCCGTGATCACAATCTCAAAGCCAGGACCGATCTCGTTGAGCTCCCCGTCGGTGACTACGCAGGCTACTTCTACGAGGTAGTCATTGACGGTATCCAGACCTGTCATTTCACAGTCAATCCAGACGATGCGGTCTGCGGCATTCTCACTCACGAACTCAAGCCTAGTCACGGCATTCGTCACCAAACCACGGCCTATCGTTCACAAGTGCACATAAGAAAAATTGCGATCTAAGACACGCCGTACTGGGTTTTGCACTATTTCAATTCGGGAGCACAATAGGGAAGTCATGTCGAATTCGAGCAGCGAGCACGGACGTTCCCGCGGACTTTCCGCAGGGACTGGATCACTCGTACTCGGTGCCACAGGGGTGGTCTTCGGAGACATTGGCACCAGCCCGATTTATGCATTGAAGCAAAGCTTCGGCGTTTCAGGAACTTC
>CAITJH010000014.1 GCA_903892635.1 uncultured Actinomycetes bacterium
AACGTGTAAGTACAGGGATGCACAATGGAACTTGAATTTCTCTACTCAGTCGAACGCACATATCCGGTGGATTTAGCGACAATGTGGAATGCCTGGACCACTGAGTCAGCGATTGAGTCGTGGTATCACCCAACGGAACTATCCGTTCTCTCTGGAAGTGTTGTGTGCGAACCACGTCATGGTGGTCGTTGGTCGGTTGCTATTAACGTTCCTGAACATAACTTTGTTGCCTATTTCTATGGTCGCTACAGCGCAATCGAAATGCATCGCAAGCTTGAACATTCCATGTTCTATGTTGAAACTGCGCAAGAGTTCGAAGATCGTGATGAATCACGACCAAACCATGAAGTGGTTATCGACTTTGAAGATCGTGACGGTCAAACGTGGGTGCGCTACTCGCAGTTCGGAGAACTACCCGAAGGCCATGCAGAACGAGCCAAAGCAGGCATGGAAAGCTATTTTGATTCACTTGCCGCGTATCTTGCGAAGTAAGTTTTAATTAAAAACTAGTACTTGGTATTTCTGATTCGTTTGCAGCAATTCCCTGAAGGATGCGGCTAACGACAGACTCTGGTGACATGCCCGTTGGAAAACTTGGCGCTTCGCCAAATAGCGGGCGCGTTGCAAGCCCTGTTTCAGTGTGTCCAGGTCGAGCGTCCACTGTACGCAACTTTGCACGTCGAAACTCTTGGGCAATGGCAGCCAGGTGTCGAGAGGCGGCGAGCTTACTTTCTCCGTAAGCAGCGAGACCAGGAAAACTTCGTTCTGCCACAACGCCGGTTATGCCTGCAATGAATGCTTCACCATTGTTTTCGCAAGCAGCACTGAGAGCAGGCAGAAGCAAAGCATAGAAGTGCGCTGGCCCAAGGTGATTGATCTGCATCAGTTGCGATGCCTGCTCAAGAGTTGTTTGTGCAATAGGTCCAAAACCAACGCGTCCGGCACAATTGATCACACCATCAATGATTGGCGCATTGTTCACAATGTTTGCGGCAGCTAACTCGATGGATGAACTGTTTGTCAGATCGAGAATGGTTGAGAAGCCAACTCCCGACGCAATTTTGTTTGCAGTCGCTTCGTTGCTACTAGTTGCAATCACGGTTGCGCCTTGTTGAATTAATGCCTGACACATGTGAGATCCAAGTACTCCGGATGCACCCATCACAACGATTGTTTTTTGCGAAAAAATCATGTCTTACCTTCGGCTAAGTCTACGAATCCGTGCACGTGATGAGCCTAGGCCGACTGGGGCACTTTTTCCTGTTGAGGAATTAGATCAACTGGTCCAAGCGAACGTTCCCTTTTTGAGAATCTTGCCGGTAGCAACTGTTGCGGACGCTGCATGAAATTCCCATTTGATCTTTTTGGCACTGAGCGTCATCTTCACGACGCCGTACGAGCCTGTAAGGCACTTGCTTCCCTTGCATTTATAGGGCTCAGCGCCGCCAGTACCGATTGTCATGATGAGTACTTTGTGTTTAGCGACGCCACCAGCTGCCGCAATCGTTTTGATTCCAGGTTCAAAATCATGATCGTGTCCCCACAGCACGGCTTTTACATCGATGTCAGCAGTTGACTGTTTCCAGAGTGTGGTTACTCCGATATCAGTTTGGTTCCCATGCTGACCTGTGCTGTATCGAGGACGGTGCCACATCACAATCGTTGGACGACCATTATTGGTCGCAAGGGCTGATTTAAGGAAGGCAACTTCGCGCACGCCTTTCGCGTTCAACGTTTTCGCGTTCGATGCATCAGTCAGCTGTTCGCTATCAAGTCCAATTACAGTCCACGACCCAATTTGTGAAACTGACCAGAGATCGTTTCCTGTTGTTGGGAATCCGTATGTGCTAGCTGCGTTGCGATACCCCGCTGCGTTGGCTGTTCCATATTCATGGTTGCCCGGAACAGCAATTGCTGGAATGTGACCCGCGCCGATTGCGGTTCCCCAGTTGGGAGCAAACTTTGTCGCAAATTCATTGTCAGAGCCAGCGGTATACGCAAGGTCACCGAGCAGCAACGCATAGTTCGGGTTCAAAGCTGTCGCGAGTTGCGCTGTTTTCCCTTGCGGCCCATTAACATTTCGAGCGATATCGCCGACGGCAATGATCGTAGTTGTGGTGCTGGCTTGCGTAGGAATCGCAGTCAGAGAAGAGACAGTAAGAGCTGCCAGAGCAATCGAAGGCACAATCCGTGAGATACGCATTCTTTGATGCTACGTCAGTATTGTCAGCGTTTATTGCCTTGCCGACGCGCACGTGGTTAAGAGTCGTAAAAAATCCATCTAAACTTAGGACAGTGACCCTATCTGCTGTACGTAATGACCTGCGCAATGTCGCCATTATCGCCCACGTTGACCACGGTAAAACCACATTGGTTGATGCCATGTTGTGGCAATCCGGTGCTTTCCGCGACAACCAAGATGTCAATGACCGCGTCATGGACTCCATGGATCTTGAGCGCGAAAAGGGCATCACGATTCTGGCGAAAAATACTGCAGTTCGTTACATGGGACCTTCGGCAGGCGAAACAGGCGTCACCCTCAACATTGTTGATACTCCGGGCCACGCTGACTTCGGTGGCGAAGTTGAACGTGGTTTGGAAATGGTCGACGGTGTGCTGTTGCTCGTTGATGCCAGTGAAGGCCCACTTCCACAAACTCGCTTCGTTTTGCGCAAGGCATTGCAAAAGCGACTACCGGTTGTACTAGTTATTAATAAGGTCGACCGACCAGACGCACGTATTGCTGAAGTTGTTGACGAAACGTATGAACTATTCTTCGATCTTGATGCTGATGAAGAGCAAATCAATTTCCCAATTGTGTATGCATCGGCGAAAAATGGTCGCGCGTCACTGACTCGTCCTGTTGATGGTGGGTTGCCAGATGAAGAAGATCTCGAACCACTCTTCCGTACGTTGATCGAAACAGTTCCAGCTCCGGTTTACGATCCTGAAGCTCCACTGCAAGCACACGTAACAAACTTGGACGCATCTCCATACCTTGGCCGCCTTGCACTTTGTCGCGTGCGCAACGGATACATCAAAAAGGGCCAGATGGTCGCTTGGATGAAGACCGATGGCAGTGTTGAAAAGGTCAAAGTTGTTGAATTGCTTGTTACTCAGGCACTCGAACGCGTACCCGCTGAATCGGCTGGACCCGGCGACATGATCGCTGTTGCAGGTATGGCCGACATTACGATCGGCGAAACCCTTGCGGATCCAGAGAACCCAATTGCATTGCCTTTGATCACCGTTGATGAGCCATCTATTTCGATGACGATTGGTATCAACACATCGCCACTTGCTGGCGAAAAGGGAAGTAAGGTGACTGCACGTTTGTTGAAGTCGCGCCTTGAGTCTGAATTGATCGGTAACGTTTCGCTTCGCGTCGTTGATACTGAACGTCCAGACACGTGGGAAGTTCAAGGTCGTGGTGAGTTGCAGCTTGCAGTCCTCGTTGAACTTATGCGTCGTGAGCATTACGAAATGACTGTTGGTAAGCCACAGGTTGTTACCCGTGAAATCAATGGCAAGCTTCACGAGCCAGTTGAACGCCTCACCATTGACGTTCCTGAAGATTATGTAGGTGTGGTTACACAGTTGCTTGGTCTTCGCAAGGGTCGTCTCGAGCAGATGATCAACCACGGTACTGGCTGGGTACGTATGGAATATCTCGTTCCTGCGCGTGGCTTGATCGGTTTCCGCACCGAGTTCCTCACCGAAACTCGTGGTACCGGCCTCATGCACCACGTTTTTGACAAGTACGAGCCATGGTTTGGTGAATTACGCACTCGTCCAAATGGTTCGCTTGTTGCTGACCGAACTGGTGCTGTGACGTCATTCGCATGTTTTGGAATTCAAGAACGTGGAACGCTCTTTGTGTCTCCGGGCACTGATGTATACGAAGGCATGATTGTTGGCGAAAATGCTCGCCAAGAAGACATGGATGTCAACATCACAAAGGAAAAGAAGCTCAACAACATTCGTTCTGCCACTGGCGATGAATTAGAGCGCTTGGTTCCAGCAAAGACGCTGAGCTTGGAACAAGCACTTGAATTCTGCCGTGAAGATGAATGTGTCGAAGTGACTCCATCACACGTACGAATGCGCAAGGTACATTTAACTAAGGTTGATCGCGACCGCGCCCGTTCAAAGTCAAAATCTCAAGGATAAGTTATGACGACCAAGCGCACAGTGCTCACGCTGCTCGGTGCGGTTGCGGTTGTTTGTGCTTTTTCCGTTGGAAGTTCAACGATTTCCAGTAGCGGATCTGTGAACTTTAACGCCGCTTTGAATCATCCGGTTGGTGACATTACGGGTGAAGGTGGAACTCTCACAATAGGTTCGACGCGAGTATGTGACTCATTCGATCCTGCAATGAGCTACGACTCTTGGTGCGCCGTGATTTTGCGAACCTACTCGCGAAATTTGATGTCGTATGCCAACAAGCCTGGCAAAGATGGCTTCGTTATTTCACCAGACTTGCTTAAATCAGCACCTCATACTTCAGATGGTGGCACTACATGGTCGGCAACTTTGCGCCCTAACGTGAAATGGGATGACGGAACCGCACTCACTAGCACAGACGTTCAATATTCCGTTGAACGACTATTTGAGGCGAACATTCTTGGAACTGTCTCGAATGATTATTTGTGCCTACTCAGTGCTTGTAGTTCTGCAACACCGGATTACAAAGGCCCATCAAGTTCTGGCGATATCAAATCGATTGCAACACCATCGCCTGATACCATTATCTTCACGCTTACTCGACCATTTCCTACCTTCAGCACGGTGCTTGCCATGCCGCAATTTGGGATCGTTGAAAAAGCGCGGGTTATTGCACTTGAAGCCAAGGGTCAAACTTATTCATCCGCACCAGCGTCGAGTGGCCCCTACATCGTCACTCCAGATTCGAATGCCGCTACATTTTCCCGAAATCCGCAGTGGTCACAATCGACAGATGGCATTCGAATCCCTCAAGTTGATGCAATCGAGTGGAAGATCTTCCCAGATAGTGACGCTGCCAATAACGCAGTAATTAGTGGACAGATAGATCTGCGAGTTGATGGTGGCTTGACTGGGGATGTTGCAGATACTGCGCTTGCGAGCAAGAGCACGCGAAAGTATCTCGATTTGGTTGGCACGGGAGCTGTCGATTATTTGGCATTAGTGGCAACTAGCCAACCACTTGATCGTCAAGCCTGTCGTGAAGCAATTTTTTATGCACTCAACAAATCAGATTTGTTGCACATCTATGGAGGTCAAGCCGGCGCAAAGATCGCAACGTCGATGATCTCTCAAGGAATTCTTGGTGGAGATTCAGACTCAAACATGTACCCATCTGGATCAGATAACACCGGTGACCTTGATGCTGCGCGAAACAAATTAAGCGAGTGCGGTTATCCAGATGGATTTGAGACCACGATGGCTTACGTCAATCTAGGTTTAGGCAAAGCTGCATATGAATCGGTCCAACGCAGTTTGGCGAGAGTTGGAATCGTTGTCGATCCAAATGAGTTTGCGTCGTTTGCCGACTACTTTGCTTCTGGAGTAGGAAACCCCGACAACGTTGTCACTAAAAATATCGGACTGATAGCAGCAGGCTGGTCGCCAGAATCAGGCCAGAGCGAAAGTTACTGGGGACCAATCGTTGATGGGCGAAAAATTAAATTACGGTCCAATGTCAATTACGCGAATATCGCAGATGACGTCATAAATGCATCGTTGGATGCCTTGGAAACCGGCACAGTCAACGTTGCCAAGACAAATCAGAGTATTGATAAGCGAGTGATGAGCCAAGCCGTCTACTTGCCATTTATTAAGGAACAGGCTCTGCTTTACCGCGGCCCGCAACTGACCAATGTGTACGTCCAAAGCGCCTTGGGTGGCGAATACGACCTTGTAAACATTGGGCTCAACCGACAATAGGGCTACCCCAGCATAAATGGATCTTGAGAAAAATTGGATCCAATTTCTTGAATAGAACCTATTCAGCGATGCAGGTTCTGGCTAGACTCAAAGTTGCAAGCACTCCTTAATGGGTTTAGGTTTCAACCACTAATCAATGGGTTTACTGCGAAGGTAGAGATGACTGTTCTGAATTCGGCCGACGAATCACTGTCGCCTGATGTCGCCACGCCTGCGGTTGTTGGTCGAACTTTGCGCCAGATTGCTCTGAATCGAATCAAGCGCGACAAGGTTGCAATTGTCTGTGCCATCTCCTTGGTTGTCATTACGCTCCTAGCAGTCCTTGCTCCACTGATCTGTCACTTATTCCACGTTGACCCGTACACATTTAATGCTGACACTATTAGCGACAATGGTGGCTTACCGATCGGTAAGTTCGGCGGCGTCTCTTGGAAACATCCCCTTGGTGTCGAACCACTGACTGGCCGCGATGTCATGGCCCGCCTGCTCTATGGATCTCGAGTCTCACTTTTGATTGCAGTTCTGGCAACTACGATCGTTGTGACAACAGGTGTCTTGATTGGTATTTTCTCGGGCTACTCGCGAGGCTGGATTGATTCTGTGTTGAGCCGCACAATGGATCTGACCCTTGCATTCCCATTCCTACTAGTCGTTATCGCCATGTCACCTGTTCTGGAGCAACGTCTTGTTTCCTTCGGCATTCCAGCTGGTAATCCAGCGCGCGTGCTGACGCTGGTTCTCTTGCTAAGTATTTTTGGTTGGCCATACCTTGCGCGTCTGATCCGTGGGCAGGTGCTCTCTATGCGGGAACGCGAATTCGTTGAAGCCGCCACTTCTATCGGCACCGGAACCTCGCGAATGGTTCTTAAAGAACTTTTGCCTAACCTATGGGCTCCTATTTTGGTTTATGCAACTATTGCGATGCCAGGCTTTATTGGCGCTGAAGCTGCACTGGCCTACCTTGGAATTTCGGTTCAACCACCGACACCAACATGGGGAGCGATGCTTGAAGAGTCCGTCAACTACTTCACAGTTGACCCGTTCTACATGTTCGTCCCATTGACAATGCTGCTTGTTGCTGTCTTGTCATTCAACATGCTCGGCGATGCCCTTCGAGATGCGCTAGACCCCAAGGCAGATCGAAACTAATACAAGTTTCCGCGCGTTCACGCGTGCGGATTGATTCGAAAGAATCGTGCACTACAACGCGACTCGCGCCCGTGAGTCACTATGGAAGGACTATCCATGAAGAAAACGACAAGCATCCGCCTCGGCGTCGGTGCTGCGTCAGTTGCTCTTCTGCTGACAGCCTGCGGAGGCGGCAGCACAGGAAGCGCATCGGGTGGAACTAAGGGTGGAACTCTAACTCTGATCACAGAGGCAGAGCAGATCTTGCACCTTGACCCACAACGCAACTACACCGGTGAAGACCTCGCATTTGCTAGCGGTTACTTGAACCGTACTTTGACTCAGTACACACTGAGCAAGGACAACAATGAAGCATCCAAGCTCGTTGCTGATGCCGCTACCGACACCGGTACTGCATCATCCGATGGCAAGTCATGGAGCTTCACACTCAAAGATGGCATGAAGTGGCAAGACGGCAAGCCCGTAACTTGCGATGACTTCAAGTACGGCGTATCGCGTACATTCGCAACAGACATCATCACTGATGGTCCAACATATGCGATCTCAATGCTTGATATTCCAAAGGCAGCAGATGGCTCATCTGCATACCCTGGTCCATACAAGGCAACCGCTGATCAGCAAGCGTTGTACGACAAGGCAGTAACCTGCGATGGCAACAAGATCACTTTCAACTTGGCTGCACCATCGACTGACTTCAACTACACCGTTACC
>CAITJH010000015.1 GCA_903892635.1 uncultured Actinomycetes bacterium
CTGCCAAGAAGGCTCCAGCTAAGAAGAAGGCTGCTGCAAAGAAGGCTCCTGCTAAGAAGAAGGCCGCTGCAAAGCGTCCAGCTAAGCGCAAGGCTGCAGCTAAGAAGAAGTAACTTTCCCTTTTCTTCTAAGAACCCCGTTCAGCAATGGACGGGGTTCTTTCTTATTCCCTAGTTTTTAGTCGTCGTTCTCGTCGTCATGATCACGGGCGTGCATTCTTTCCAACACAGATTCAGCCTCGTGCTGCGAATCGTAAGGTCCAAGCCGCGATGCGTCTGGGCAACCAGCACCTTGCTCGACTTGTTGATGAATTAGGCAAAACCACCACTGCATAAATCTCAGTGTGCCAGCAAATTACAATGAATGAGTGACTTCACCTATTGGCAAACTTGTTCCTGGGACTATCTCTCCTATGCGAACAGTTCCGGCATCTATTCCACGGCCTGAATATGTCGGCAAGAAAGCTCCTGCACGCTACACAGGTTCCGATGTCCAAAGTGCCGAGACGATTGAGCGCATGCGTGTTGCTGGTCGAATTGCCGCTCAAGCAATGCAAGAAGTCAGTACTCACATAGCTCCCGGTGTAACTACTGATGAACTCGATCGAATTGGCCACGAATTCTTGCTAGACCAACATGCCTACCCGAGCACACTTGGTTATCGCGGATTTCCCAAATCACTGTGTACAAGCGTTAATGAGGTCATCTGTCACGGAATTCCTGATTCAACGGTTCTGGAAGACGGCGACATCGTCAATATTGACATCACCGCTTTCATTGACGGTGTTCATGGTGACACTGATGCTACGTATCTCTGCGGAAATGTTGATGAAGAGTCGCGTCTCTTGGTTGAACGTACCGAAGAGGCACTTCGTCGAGCCATCGCTGCCGTTCAACCTGGACGCCCAATCAATGTCATTGGCCGAGTTATTGAATCTTTTGCCAAACGACATGGCTACGGGGTCGTTCGCGACTTCACAGGTCACGGAATCAGTACGGTATTTCACAGCGGGTTGATCATCCCTCACTACGACACAGATGAATTCGACACCATTATGGAAGTGGGCATGACCTTCACGATCGAACCCATGTTGAACCTCGGTACACATCAGTGGGACATGTGGTCTGACGATTGGACTGTGGTCACAAAAGATCGCAAACGATCAGCTCAGTTCGAACACACGCTAGTTGTCACAGCCGAGGGTGCCGAAATTTTGACGCTGCCCTAGCTCTTGGACACCAAGTGCTCGTCTTGCGACCACCACGTTTAGAAGCATCGCAGTATCGTTTAACTTTCAAGTAGTTTCGGGTTAGAATGGCGCCATGACAAAGTGGCTCTCCGAGAAGCAGCAACAGCACTGGCGTGCTTGGCTAACTGCCACAACACTTCTCGACGAGCAGTTAAACCGTGAACTACAAGAGTCCCACGGCCTCACTGGCGCTGACTATGAAATTTTGGTGCGACTCTCGGATACGCCAGAGCGCCGAATTCGAATGAGTGAACTTGCCGCCAAGACACTTTCGTCTCGTAGTCGCCTAACCCATCAAATTAACCGCATGGAAAAGGCAGGACTTGTCACTCGAGAGGCCTGTGAAGACGACAAGCGTGGCCAATTGTGTGTCATGACTGATTTGGGCTGGAAAACTCTCGTTGCTGCCGCTCCTGCGCATGTGACCAGCGTTCGCCAACATTTCGTAGACATTCTGACCAATGAAGAATTTGCAGCGCTTGGACGTGCCTCAGAAAAGCTTGCAAAGCATCTTGAATCCATTTCTGAACGGTACTAACCGTGTCTCAATTTGGGTTTCAGGTTCGACACCAGCTCGAACCTCTCGAAGCAGGCGCCATGCCGATAGGTCGAACCGGCGTAATTAGCACTCCTCACGGCGAGATCCAGACTCCTGCTTTCATTCCTGTTGGTACCAAGGCGACTGTGAAGTCAGTTCTGCCCGAGTCAATGCGAGATCTCGGTGCTCAAGCACTCTTGGCCAATGCCTACCACTTGTACCTACAGCCCGGAGCTGATGTTGTAGACGAGGCTGGCGGCGTCTCGAAATTCATGAACTGGAATGGCCCCACTTTCACCGACAGTGGAGGTTTTCAAGTTCTCAGCCTCGGTGTTGGTTTTAAAAAAGTATTAGCCATGCAAACCGATACTGTTCAGCGCGATGACGTGATCGCAGATAAGAAACAACGTTTAGCACATGTAGATGACGATGGTGTGACATTTAAATCTCACTTAGATGGCAGTAAGCACCGATTTACTCCAGAGTTTTCCATGCAAGTGCAACATCAACTTGGCGCTGACATCATGTTTGCCTTCGATGAGTGCACGACACTACTCAACACTCGTGAGTACCAAGAAATGTCATTGGAGCGCACCAGACTATGGGCTCTTCGCTGCATTGCAGAACATAAAAAACTAACTATCGAACGGGCCGACAAGCCGTACCAGGCGCTGTTTGGCGTGATTCAAGGTGCTCAGTACGAGGATCTTCGCCGCAAGGCTGCGCGCGATCTTGGCGAGATGGATTTCGACGGCTACGGAATTGGTGGCGCACTCGACAAGCACACTTTGTCGACAATTGTGCGGTGGGTTTCCGAGGAGCTCCCCCAAGGTCGCCCGCGTCATTTGCTCGGCATTGGCGAGCCTGAAGACTTCTTTCCTGGAGTTGAGAGTGGCGCAGACACATTCGACTGTGTTGCTGCCTCACGTGCAGGTCGTAACGGTGCGGTGTACTCCAGTCATGGTCGATTCAACATCATGAATGCAAAGTACAAGCGCTCACACATCCGCCTTGTCGAGGATTGCCTGTGCTACACGTGCGAGCATTACACCCAGTCATACATTCACCATTTAGTTCGTTCAAAGGAACTTCTGGCTTCAACACTGCTGACAATTCATAACGAATACTTTGTTGTGAACTTAGTTCGTCAGATTCGTGAGCACATGGAATCCGGGACTTACTACGAATTTAAAACGGACTTCTTGAGTCGCTTTCGCGGACGATCCCTTTAAACAATTTCGCGATGGAATTCGTAGGTGGGTTCGTTGCGCTTGATGTAGGCAATCACACGGTACGTGATTGGCAGCAGAACCACCTCGAGTAGACACTTATAGATGTAGCCGACTGCAATGTAGTTGAGGAAGTCTTTGCCGGTCAGAATGCCGTAAAACGCAATGGTGCAAAAAGCTAGCGTGTCCGCAAATTCACCAACAACAGTCGATCCAATAAGTCGAAACCACAGAACACTTTCGTCAGTGCGCTCTTTGATTTTGACCAGCACATAGGAATTAAGAAGTTGCCCAACGAGAAAACCGGACACGCTTGCCAAGACAATTCGAGGTACAAACCCGAGAATTGCCACATAAGCTTCTTGGTTATCCCATCCTGGTGCTGCTGGTGACAATTGAATCGCGTAAAAAGTCACAGCCGAGAGAATGGCCATCGCGAAGCCAACAAGAATTGTTCGGCGGGCTGCGCGGAATCCGTAGACCTCGCTGAGTACGTCACCTGTGATGTAAACCAAGGGAAATAGGAATGCTCCACCGTCGAGGATCAATGGACCCACAGTGAATAGCTTTGTTGCACCGACGTTTGAGATAACGAGCAAGGCGACAAATACTGCACTGATAACGGGATACAGGCTGGTTGTCGCCTGCGCGTAATGAGGGGCATTCTCGGTTGATTTCACAGACGTCACTCTAGAGTAGAAACATGCCTCGCTCAATTGCCCCACACGAGATTCAACCCCGTGTCCTGCGCACTCTTGCCCTTACTCAAAGTTTGACCGGTGTAGGTGTGGGCTCTACCGTTGCCGCGGGCGGCCTCTTAGTGGCAGCAATCTCCCATTCAGAGTCCCTAGCGGGACTTGCTCAAACATTTAGCGTGCTTGGTGCCGCTGCCATGGCACTTCCCCTTGCCAGCCTGACTCGGCGCGGCGGACGACGTCTTGCCTTGTCCACTGGATATGCCATTGCAACGATCGGAACCTTCAGCGCTATTGCTGGTGGACTATTTAAGTTTCTCCCCCTGATGTTGCTCGGTACTTTTATGATCGGTGCCTCTTCGGCAGCAAACTACCAGTCACGATTTGCCGCTGCAGATTTATCGACCGCAGAATCTCGAGCAAAAGACTTGTCGTTCGTCGTGTGGGCTTCAACTATCGGTGCAGTACTCGGACCTAACCTGATGGCGCCTTCTGGTCGCCTAGCCGTAGCTCTCGGACTGCCCCGACTGACAGGTCCGTACATTCTGGCTTGTGCAATGTTGCTGCTCGGAGCTGCAAACATCTGGTGGCGACTGCAACCAGATCCCTACTTAACTCACCTTGACCGCACGCATGGTGAATACGCTGCACGACCTGCAAAGATTCCGGCGCGCGATGTCTTCTCGTACGTTCGCTCAATTCCCAATGCCGCAGTAGGTCTGAGCGCTATCGCAATTGGCCATGTCGCCATGGTGTCCATCATGGTCATGACTCCGGTGCACATGTCGCACGTTGATGTATCGCTGACAATTATCGGCTTGGTCATCAGTGTTCATATTTTTGGAATGTATGCCTTTTCCCCACTCGTTGGACGCTTAAGTGATCGACTCGGTCGACTCAAAGTGATTCAAATCGGCGTCATACTTTTGCTGCTAGCTGGAATTACTGCAGGGTCAGCAGATGCAATGAATGCCTCACAGTTGGGTGTGGGTCTCTTCCTCTTGGGCCTTGGGTGGTCTTGCACCCTTATTGCAGGATCGACATTGCTGACCGAATCAATCTCCGATGAGATGCTCGCTAACGTTCAAGGAACGTCCGATACCGTCATGAATCTCTCAGGTGCCATTGGGGGCGCCTGCGCAGGGCTAATCATTGCAAGCCTTGGTTACGGTTGGCTGTGCGCCATCGCAAGCATTCCAGTGTTGGTATTGGGCAGCGCAGCTACGCGACGGGCTGTTGCTGGGTAATGCAGTGAATGCCTCCACCACGGGCAAAGATTTCACGAGCGTCAACCAGAACAACTTCGCGATCGACGTAGACGCTTTCTAGGATTGCCTTGGCGCGTTCATCACCGGCATCGTCGAAGGCACACAAGATCACAGCATCGTTGCAGATGTAGTGATTGATGTAGCTGTAATCAACAAATCCTTCTTCATCACGAATCGTTTGCGGAGCAGGAACAGGAACGATTGTGAACTCAGTAGCCTCAAGAACTTCACGAAGTTCCTGCGACACAGCAAAGTCTGGATGTTCTGGATTTTGTTGATCGTGAAACAAAACAGTGTTCTCGTTCGCGAAGCACGCCAAGATGTCGACGTGACCCCGAGTTCCAAAATCCTGATAATCGCGAGTTAGTCCTCGCTTAAACCAAATGACCCGTTTTGCACCTAACGTTCGAGCAAATTCTTCTTCTAAATCTTCTTTGGTGGCTTCTGGATTGCGATATGGATCAAGTTGTACGGTTTCCGTCAGCAACAACGTGCCAGTACCATTCACATGGATACCGCCACCTTCGTTAACAATTGGTGATTCAACGAGTGGCACTCCGGCTTTATCAATAATGAATGGCGCAATTTGAGCATCGTGATCCCACTTTGCCCAATGTTGAGCGCCCCATCCATTGAATACCCAGTCAACTGCGCACAGGTTGCCTTCACCATCACGCACAAAAGTCGGTCCCATGTCACGCATCCATGCGTCGTCGAGTTCGGCAATCGCTATATCGACGCGAGGATCCAGCCATTCTTGAGCAATGTCAATGTCTCGTGGACTCACGACCATACTCACGGGCTCAAAGCGAACAATGGCATTGGCAACATTTGACCACGCTGCATATGCCTGTTCGATTTCATCATCTGCTTCCATCGACATATACCCTGCAGTTGGCCACGCCATCCATGTTCGCTCGTGACGTTCCCATTCGGCCGGCATTGTGTAAGTCATATCAAAACTCTACTGAAGCAACTGCCCATCACCTTGCGAAACGCTCGATCCAAGACCGGATTGCCAGCCGAGGGATTTCGTCAAAAGCCACTCATAGTGCAGAGTAGTTGATGTGAGCCGTAACTTAATCAACCTCGAAGCAGTCACTCTTGATTACGGTAAAGGTCCCGTTCTTGACAAGGTCTCACTCGGACTTTCTGAGAGCTCACGTATTGGAATTGTTGGTCGAAATGGCGGAGGCAAATCCTCACTGGTGCGCATGCTCTCGGGTGCCGAGGAACCACATTCTGGTCGCGTCTCACGCACAAATGGCATTCACCTAGGGGCGCTCGATCAGGTCGATGTCGCAGATCCAAAAGCTACTGTCCGCGATATTGTCCTGGGTGACCAAGCTGACCATGAATGGGCTACAAACTCTGCGGCGCGAGATGTTCTCACTGGCCTGTTTGGTGGTTTTGGCGAAGAAATTTTGCAACGTGAAATGGGCCCACTGTCAGGTGGCGAACGTCGGCGCGTAGCCCTCGCACGACTATTGGTATCCGATCTCGACGTCTTGCTGCTTGACGAACCAACGAACCACTTAGACGTCGAAGCCGTCGCTTGGCTAGCCGAACATTTGAACTCACGTCGAAATCTTGCACTTGCAGTTGTGACTCACGATCGATGGTTCCTTGATGCAGTTACTGATCGCACTTGGGAAGTAGTTGACGGCAATGTTGAAGAATACGACGGCGGGTATAGCGCCTTTGTTCTCGCTAAAGCCGAACGCATGCGCCAGTCTTCCGTTGAAGATCAAAAGCGAAACAACCTAATCAAAAAGGAACTCGCATGGCTGCGCCGAGGCGCACCAGCGCGCACGAGTAAACCAAAGTTTCGAATCGATGCGGCAAACGAATTGATTTCAAATGAACCGCCTCCTCGCAACAACGTGGAGCTTCTGAATTTCGCGAATGCTCGCCTTGGAAAGATGGTCTACGAATTCGAAGATGCCGATATCACAATCGGCGACCGAATTCTGTTTAAACATCTCACATGGAACATTGGTCCTGGAGATCGAATTGCCATTGCTGGAATGAATGGAGCAGGAAAAACTACGTTACTCAAGGCATTGACCGGCGGCTTAAAGCCGACGGCGGGTCGCCTTGTCACTGGCACCACTGTGAAACCTGCTTATTTGTCTCAGCACCTGGAAGAACTCAATCCGAAATGGCGTGTACTTGAAGCCGTTGAACAAGTTGCCAGCCACATTGACCTTGGTAAAGGTAAATCCCTTAGCGCTGGACAACTGTGTGAACGCCTTGGATTCGCTGCATCAGCGCAATGGACGCCCGTGGGTGACCTCAGTGGTGGTGAGCGTCGACGTTTACAACTCACTCGCTTGTTAATGGCAGAACCCAACGTGTTAATCCTTGACGAGCCGACCAACGACTTTGACGTTGAGACTTTGGCATCGCTCGAGGATCTGTTGGACAGTTTCGCTGGAACGTTATTGGTTGTCTCGCACGATCGATACTTCCTTGAGCGAGTCTGCGATACCTTCGTCGGAGTTCTTGGCGACGGGACTGTTCGAGATCTACCTCGCGGCTTGGATGAATATCTCGAGCTTCGTCATGCTCAGGATGCCAACCACACGTCAATTGGAAGCAATGCGCCGACCATTGAGGCGCCTGAAGAAATCTCGACTACCCCACAGTTATCCGCCGCAGTTCGTCGCGAGATGGAAAAGGATCTGAATCGAATTGAACGTCAAATTAAAAAGATCGACGATCAGGTAGCCGCAGTGCATTCTCGAATGAACGACAATGCAACCAACTACGAACTGATCGCCGACCTTAACAAGGAACTTGCTTCATTACGGTCAACTCAAGAAGAGCTGGAACACTCTTGGCTGGAGTTGTCCGAGAAACTCAGCTAGCGCTACTTGCCTGACCCTAGAGCCATCAGACTCATAATTTCGTATGACAACGTAGCAGCAGCAAGAGAAGTGATTTCCGCGTGGTCGTAAGCAGGGCTAACTTCCACAATGTCGGCGCCAATCATCTGCTCACGTGGTAAGCCTCGTACGAGATTGAGCAATTCACGTGACGTGAAGCCACCCATTTCTGGAGTACCAGTTCCAGGCGCAAAGGCTGGATCTAGAACGTCAATGTCAATCGACAAATAGAACGGCATATCGCCAACTCGTTGGGCCGCGAGCCCAACTACCTCAGCGACTCCCATCCGATCAAAATCAGACGCACGCACAGTTGAGAATCCAAATCGCTTGTCATCATCGAGATCGCTACGGTCATACAGCGGTCCGCGGATTCCCACATGCATCGATGCATCTTCACGGAGAAGGCCCTCTTCAAATGCACGTCGCATGAAAGTGCCATGCGTGCGATCTGCACCGAAGTAGGTGTCCCACGTGTCTAAGTGAGCATCAAAGTGGATCATTGCGATTGGACCATGAACGGCTGCCATGGCACGCAAGATTCCCAGCGTGATTGTGTGATCTCCACCAAGCGTCACTAGCTTGTGCTTGTCACTGACTAACTCAGAGGCGCCATCATGAATTTGTCCAATGGCACTATCGATGTCGAAAGGATTGCAAGGCACATCGCCTGCATCAACGACCTGCAACGTACGAAACGGGGCAACATCAAGATCTGGATGATAGGCAGGGCGCAAATGGCGCGAAGCCTGGCGAATTGCAGTTGGGCCAAAACGCGCACCTGGTCGAAACGAGACGCCGCCATCGAACGGTGCTCCAAGAACAGCAATGTCGTAGTCCGACACCTGGTCAATGCGCGGCAATCGAGCGAAAGTTGATTCGCCAGCAAATCGTGGAACTTTAGTCGCATCTACTGGACCGATAATGTCGTTACTCATGATTCATACCTAACTTCGTAGTCGTGCATTTGAGGGATCGTAAAACGGCGTGTCACTAATTGTCGCAGGAACTTGAATACCCGCACAATCAACAATAAAACCATCGCCGTGCGGAACGTCAGCCAGTACGTAGGCGAGCCCTACTGCCCCACCGACGGTATGACCATAGGCACCTGAGGTCACATGCCCAACGATGTTTCCATCCATCAGAATCGATTCATCATGCAATAGGAGCGGCTCGGGATCATCAAGGCGAATAAATACCTGGCGGCGACCTTGAGGATGCTCTTTGCCCACTAGTGCGTCGCGCCCAATGAAACCACCAGGCTTATTCATAGCAACAGTGAAATC
>CAITJH010000016.1 GCA_903892635.1 uncultured Actinomycetes bacterium
CAAACGGTGATCGAGTTGGAGTTGTTGGCGCTGACTACGACTTTTGGAAGCGCATTTTCGATGTCAACGTTTTTGCTCCAGCACTCTTAACGCGAGGCCTGCATCCTGAACTCAAGGCAGCAGGCGGTGCGGTCGTCAACATCACGTCTATCGTTGTGCAACGTGTACATCCGTTCGCAGGTTCACCATACGCATCATCAAAGGCGGCTCTCGGTGGCCTGACGCGCGAAATGGCAAACGAATTCGCCAAGGATGGCATCCGAGTTAACGCAGTCTCCCCTGGCGAAATCGATACTCCGATTTTGTCGATAAAGACTGCAGAAATTGTGGAATCACATGTGCCAATGAAACGCCTTGGCTCACCGGCTGAAATTGCAGATGCTGTCTATTACTTATGCAGCGATCAAGCCAGCTACGTCACTGGCACAGAACTCCTCGTCAATGGTGGCCAACACCTCTAGTCCATACACAAGTAAGGGCCTGATCCGAAATGGATCAGGCCCTTACTTGTTAAATGCTTTCGCGACTTATAGCGGAGTGACGTACGCTCCACTGATGCCGCCATCAACAAGGAAGTTGGAGGCGGTCATGAACGAAGAATCGTCCGAAGCCAAGAATGCAACTGCAGCTGCGATTTCAGTTGGTTCAGCAAATCGGCCAAGTGGAATGTGCACGAGACGACGTGCAGCGCGCTCTGGATCCTTCGCGAAAAGTTCCTGAAGCAACGGAGTGTTCACAGGCCCAGGTGAGAGCGCGTTAACGCGGACACCTTCCCGTGCGAACTGAACACCGAGTTCGCGGGTCATCGCAAGCACGCCACCCTTTGATGCGGTGTACGAAATCTGCGATGTAGCTGCAGCCATCGTTGCCACGAACGAAGCCGTGTTGATGATTGCGCCCTTCTTCTGCTTGAGCATGTAAGGAAGTACTTCCTTGCAGCATAGGTACACAGAAGTCAGGTTGACTTCCTGAACGCGACGCCATGCATCAATGCCAGTGGTCAGAATTGAATCATCATCCGGAGGTGAGATACCAGCGTTGTTGAATGCAATGTCAATCGAACCGTAGGTGTCGAATGCCACCTTGTACATGTTCGCGACATCGTCGGCGTTGGTGACATCGGCCTTGATGAAGATGCCGCCAAGTTCGTCAGCAATGGCCTGGCCCGAAGTTGGGTCCATATCCACAGCGACAATCTTTGCGCCTTCTTCTGCGAAACGACGAGCTGTCGCTGCGCCAATACCGCTACCAGCACCAGTGATTACTGCTACTCGATCTTGCAAACGCTTCACAGCGACTCGCTTTCGGTTGGAGGGGTTCTGCGTTTCCGCAGTTCCCCTATCTTATTTTTCTTGACTTAACTTTCGGTAGAAATGAATACGTTCTTTGTTTCGGTGAAATGCTCGATTGCATTTGGACCAAGTTCGCGACCGATTCCGGACTTCTTGAAGCCACCGAATGGCGTCCAGTAGCGAACTGCTGAATGCGAGTTCACCGAGATCACACCTGATTCAACACCTCGAGATACCCGTAGCGCACGGCCAACATCGCGAGTGAAGATTGAGGCTGCTAGACCGTAATCCGTTGAGTTCGCTTGGCGAATGGCGTCAGCTTCATCATCGAATGGCACAACAACAGCTACAGGACCAAAAATTTCGTCTGAGTACAAGCGATCACTCTGAGACACCGGAGCAAGGATCGTTGGTGGGAACCAAAAACCCTTG
>CAITJH010000017.1 GCA_903892635.1 uncultured Actinomycetes bacterium
AGAGAGGTTTGCAATGTGCGCCATGGGCATAGCCTCAATCGGTATCGTTCGTGGTGGTCGATACAGGACTCGAACCTGTGACCTCTTCCATGTCAAGGAAGCGCGCTAACCAACTGCGCCAATCGACCATTGTTCACTTATAGAGGTGGAAACGGGATTTGAACCCGTGTACAGGGATTTGCAGTCCCTTGCCTCGCCTCTCGGCCATTCCACCGTGGTAGCCCGCGAGGGCATTCCGAGCGGATGACGGGATTCGAACCCGCGACCCTCACCTTGGCAAGGTGATGCTCTACCACTGAGCCACATCCGCGCGCGGGTCTCACAACCCGACTCGCGTAAGACTAGCCGAAAGTGACGATTCGTTCAAAGTCAGCCCCGCCATACCCGTGAAGGTGCCAATTGTCACACGGTTTCATAGGGTAGCAATGTGGGTCTCAACGATGCGGTGGCAATCTTCGGCAATGTCATTGCAAGAAATTGCACACACATTTCGCACGACCCGCGTGACCTTGATTCTCAGGGATGGTGGGCTGTCACACAAACCTTTGAAGGACATTTCACTGCGTTTCGCTTCGAGTCGATTGAGCCGTACGAACCAACGTCAATGCGTTCCTTCGAACCAGTACCGACAAGCGCGTGGACATCATCGATGGCTCAACTCCAGTACGAACAAGCAGTCGAGTCCATTCGTTCAGATATTGCGCGTGGCTGGGTCTACCAGGCCAACTTATGTCGCGTGCTTACAGCAGAGCTTGCTGAGCCAATTGACGGTCTTGCCCTATGGGAACAATTGCGTCGCCACAATCCCGCGCCACACGCAGGTTATTTATACGTACCTGAATCGTTTAATGAGCCACGCGTTGAAGTTATGTGCGCATCGCCTGAATTGTTTATCAGTCGACAAGGCGACCAGATCATGTCGAGTCCGATAAAGGGAACCGCCGCTTCGGCAGAACAACTTCTCGACAAGGATTCGTCCGAGAACATCATGATTGTGGACCTAGTACGTAATGACCTGTCTCATGTTGCTACCGCTGGTACTGTTTCGGTTGCTGAGTTATTGAGACTTGAAGAGCATCCCGGCTTGGTGCACCTTGTGAGTGATGTGATCGGAGAACTCACGCCACAAACAAGTTGGACAACAATCCTTGCAGGACTAACGCCACCTGGTTCGGTTTCCGGTGCCCCAAAGTCCAGCGCGCTTGAAGTCATCAGTCGGCTCGAGACCGCACCACGCAACATCTATTGCGGCGCATTTGGTTGGGTTAATTCGGATAATCAGAGCGCTTCGTTAGCCGTTGGCATCCGAACCTTTTGGCAAGATGTCACAACCAGTGGCGCTTCGCTCAATTTTGGAACTGGAGCCGGCATTACGTGGGGTAGTGATCCAACTGGTGAATGGCTTGAGACAGAATTGAAGGCAAATCGTTTATTGAGCATTGCTGCTGGACACTACGCCGAATAAGCACACACCGTAGACTTAAAAACATGAGCATGATCTGGGTCAATGACGGACTCGTCGAATCCAACACGGCCTCAGTTAGCGTCCTTGATCATGGGTTCACTGTCGCCGATGGCGTATTTGAAACCCTTAAAGTTGTCGAAAACGTTCCATTCGCGCTATCGCGCCATCTTGATCGACTTGAACAGTCAGCAAATGGATTAGGTCTTGCACTACTTGATCGCGATCGGATTTCACAGGCAGTTTTCACGACCATTGAAGCCAACTCTCCATTGCAACTGGGACGCTTACGCATCACCGTCACAAGTGGTTCAGGTCCGCTGGGATCAAATCGTGGCGATAATCCGATCACTCTGGTGATTGCTACTGCACCGGTCTCACTATGGCCCGCAACAACAACATTGGCTGTTGTTCCTTGGCGCCGTAACGATCGTTCTGCCGTGGTCGGATTAAAGACAACTTCGTATGCCGAAAATGTTGTAGCTCTCGAGGCTGCTCATCGCACTCAGTTCTCTGAAGCACTTTTTCTTGATACTCAGGAAAGACTTAGCGAAGGAACGGGCACAAACATTTTCTTCGTAAAGAATGGCATCGTTTTCACACCAAGTGAAAAATGTGGAATCTTGCGAGGCATCACTCGAGATCTTGTTATTGATCTTGCACACGAGATCGGGATTGAAGTTCGCCAAGGGGAGTTTAGCTTTGAAGATCTCATGGTTGCAGATGAAATTTTTATAACCTCCTCAACGAGAGATGTACATCCAGTGACAACACTCGGTGTACTTAATGAGGAGCTTGACCTAGTGGCTTCGATGGAATTCGATTACGGACCCACAACTGCCGCATTGCAATTGGGCTGGCAGACCGCTTACACCCAGCAGGTCAATCCCTAATGAACCGCGCAAAATTTTCCGAGCGCTATCGAAGCCGTCGTGAAGCAGCGCGAGCAACACGGGCTCTTGATTTGGCATGGAGAACTGTCATTTTTGTTATCGGCGGAACCCTTCTGGGACTCGGCCTATTTTTTCTCATCTTTCCAGGTCCAGGATGGGCGACCATCATTCTTGGCTTAGTGATTTTAGGAACGGAGTTTCAGTGGGCGATTCGTTTGTTGGAACCGCTTCAAAATGCAACGCGTAAGGCACGCTCGGCTACTACGAACCAGAGTTCTCAACGAGGCAGAATCGCATTCTTTGCTGTTTTGACTGTGGCACTTGCTATTGCCTTCGTTACCTATCCGACGAAGTTTGGGTTTACTGTGCAGCCCCTATTCAACTTGCGAAGCTGGTTTCACGAACATGTTTAGGCAAAACTTTCTCGGTGTCCTCAGTTGCTAGTGTTGTCCTAGAGAATTCACCTACACATTAAGGATGAAGAACGTGTCTGTTGTCTACGTTGGTCCCGATCGCACTCAGGTCGAAGTCGAGACTGGTACAACTGCGTTCGATGTCGTAGGGGACAAGGCACGCAAAGTCGTGGTCGCTCGAGTCAACGGCTCAATTGTTGATTTGTCACACGTCCTAAGCGACGGTGATGAAGTTCACCCAATTCTTATCAGTGATCCAGAGGGTCTTTCCGTCCTTCGACACAGTGTTGCCCACATCGTGGCGCAAGCAACCCAATCACTTTTCTCAGATGTCAACCTTGGCATTGGTCCACCGATTAAAGATGGATTCTTTTATGACTTCGGTACGCAACGTACCTTTACACCAGAAGACCTACTCGCTATTGAAAAGCGTTGTGTTGAGATTGTTAATTCCGGACAACGCTTCGAACGTCGTGTAACTGATCGTGCATCTGCACGAATTGAATTAGCTCACGAACCTTTCAAAATTCGACTTCTTGGAGATGACGATTCGGCGGAAGTATTGTCCGAAGACGTTATGGAAGTTGGCGGCGGCGAGCTAACTATTTACGACAACATCGATTTACGTTCTGGCGACCGCAAGTGGTGCGACTTGTGTCGTGGTCCACACGTTCCTGATACCCGCTACATTGATGCACGCGCAATCAAACTGACTCGTACATCAGCTGCGTACTGGCTTGGCGATCAAAAGAACGAATCCATGCAACGTGTTTACGGAACTGCATGGCCCACTAAGGATGATCTCAAGTGCTACCTCACGATGCTTGAGGAAGCCGAAAAGCGTGACCATCGTCGCCTGGGTGTAGAACTCGATCTTTTTTCTTTCCCTGACGAAATTGGATCAGGCTTAGCCGTATTCCATCCCAAGGGCGGCGTCGTTCGCCGAGCAATGGAGGACTATTCGCGAATTCGCCACGAAGCAGCGGGCTATGAATTCGTTTACACGCCTCATATCACCAAGGGACATTTGTTCGAAACGTCCGGCCACTTGGATTGGTACAAAGAGGGAATGTTTCCCGCAATGCATCTCGATGAAGAGCTGCACGAAGACGGCACCGTCAAACGACAGGGTCAGGACTACTACCTCAAGCCGATGAACTGTCCCTTCCACAATTTGATTTTCAAATCACGTGGGCGTTCTTACCGCGAACTACCTTTGCGCTTATTCGAATTTGGTTCGGTTTATCGATACGAACGATCAGGTGTCGTCCATGGTCTCACTCGTGTACGTGGCATGACGCAAGATGATGCACACATTTATTGCACGCGCGATCAAATGCAAGGCGAACTCGTCAACCTGCTCACTTTCGTACTTGATCTTTTGCGTGATTACGGACTTGATGATTTCTACCTCGAGTTATCTACTCGAAATCCAGAAAAATCCATTGGTTCTGACGACGAATGGGAAGATGCCACAAATGCATTGGCAAATGCGGCACGCGATGCAGGGCTAGACCTCGTCGAAGATCCAGGTGGCGCAGCGTTCTATGGTCCAAAGATCTCAGTTCAAGCGCGCGACGCCATCGGCAGAACGTGGCAAATGTCAACGATTCAGGTTGACTTCCAATTGCCACAACGTTTCGAACTCGAATTCCAAGCTTCGGATGGCACTCGCCAGCGACCAATCATGATTCACCGAGCATTATTTGGATCAATTGAACGTTTCTTCGGCGTGCTGTTGGAACATTACGCCGGCGCATTTCCCGTGTGGCTCGCCCCAGTGCAAGTTGTAGGTATCCCTATCGCAAACGCGCACAGTGCATATTTGGATGACATCGCTGCCCAATTGCGTAAGCACGCAATTCGTGTCGAAGTTGATCACAGCGACGAACGTATGCAGAAGAAAATTCGAACTGCACAGACACAAAAAGTGCCTTTCATGTTGATCGCTGGCGACGAGGACATTTCTGCTGGAGCAGTATCGTTCCGTTACCGCGATGGTTCCCAAGAAAATGGTGTGCCTGTAGCTGACGCCGTTGCCAAGATCGTTGCAGCAGTTCGCGATCGAGTACAGGTTTAGTTATGTCTGGTGCAGATGAGTGGCAACGGTTATGGGCGCCCCATCGCAAAGAGTACCTAACCTCTGAGGCTGGAAATTTCACCGACGAAACCTGCCCTTTTTGTCGTTGCCAAGAAGTTCAGGACGATGAAGGACTCATTATTCGCCGAGGGGCACTCGCGTTTGCAGTAATGAATAAGTATCCATACGCCAGTGGTCACCTTATGATTTGCACCAACCGCCATGTCAGCATGTATGACGAATTGACGGTTGCAGAAACAGCAGAAATTGCAATTCTCACCCAGCAGGCCATGGCAACATTACGAACAATTTCTCATTGCCAAGGATTTAACATCGGAATGAATCAAGGCACAGTTGCAGGGGCTGGAGTTGCTGACCACTTACATCAACACGTAGTACCTCGCTGGGCTAACGACAGTAATTTCATGCCAATCGTTGGTGGCACTCGAGTAATGCCCGAGTTAATTGAGCACACCCGCGAGTTGCTCTCAGAAGCATGGCTCGCTCAATAAATAGCTCGAGTGAACTGGGCGAATCGTGTCGTTCAATTCAATCCCAGTCGCGAAGCACAAACCACCATCAACAGTGAAGTCATCTGTTGATACCGGCGTTCTGCGCGCATGTACTCGTTCAAGTAACACCGATCGATCAGTGTGCCAAATTCTCGCGATTCCTCGAGACACACCAATTCCTACAGTTTCAGACACTTCGTCAACTGCAATAGACGTATCGCCTTCATGAATAACAGGCGACCATCGATTAATCAGCGTGGACATCCATGCTGCTACGACTTGCGCACCAACACCATTGTCAATCGGAGTTACCGAAACGATGTCTGGATTAATCCACGCTTGTTCGAGTGCGGGAATGGAAAGCGGCATTCCGCCTTCAAAAGCTGTCACAAGTGCATCGCTTGGATCGTAATGCGCAATATCTTCAATCAGCGCTTCACGCTTATCGTTGGTCAATTGAACATGTTCGGGGTCTGACGACCGAACAGTGATCTTGCCATCGTCGAGTACATGCATCTCGCTTGTTAACACATCGAAGATTCCAACAAGGTTTGTGCTGTCATCGTTGTCAATCGGGAGGTATCTCACGAGCATGGACTCTTCCATGACTCGGTCAGCGATAGCGACTACTTCATCGAAGTCTGCACGTCCGTTTGCACTTCCAATAACGGCTATGTGTCGCGAGACATTCCAATCCACTAATGATCGCCACATGTCGATGAGTGCAGGACTCACTCCAACATTTCCATCGATGATTGCAACAACACCATCGCTTGCTAGGGCTAACGATTCAACGAGCTGCGAATAGGGCACAGCCAAAACAGTTACGTTGCTTAGTCGACCCACCGCATTCCCATTACGTACCGAAACTCGCGAACAACCCAAGAGCCGTAAGGCTTTGGTGGGTTCGTGCGCATCTGGAATCAATGCGCAGACTACAAGCGGACTGGATGTTCTCGGTACGATCGTCATAACAGTTGAAAGCGTACGCCTCAACACGAGTCAGGAAGGTCGCGACCCATGCTCGACAACGCAAAAGCACGTGCTGGCATTGCCGGTGCGATAGAGCCTATTGCTCGTGGCTTATTACGCGTGGGTCTTTCTGCTGATGCTGTGACTTGGATTGGAGCAGCGGCCGTAGTTGCTGACTCAGTCTTTGTTATAGCTCGTGGCCATTTCTTGCTCGGCGCAACTATTTACGGCTTGCTCAGTCTCAGTGACCTTCTCGATGGAACGATGGCCAGAATCTCTGGCACGAGCGGTCCGTGGGGTGCATTTCTCGATTCGACGCTTGATCGCATCGTCGATGCTGCGGTGCTGATATCGATCACTATCTACTTCGTCAACGAACCGACTCACAGTTGGGTAGTTCCCGCGACTCTAGTTGCGCTTGCCATGGGGCAGATCACTTCATACATTCGCGCCCGCGCTGAAGCAGTTGGTGCCGACTGTCACGTAGGTATTGCAGAACGTGCAGAGCGCTCGCTGATCTTGTGGATTGCAATGACAGTCACTGGATTTGGTTACAACGTATTACCAGCAGCAATTGCGCTCTTGGCAATCGTGTCAACGATCACTGTTGCGCAACGAATCGTGCACGTCAGGAAACAGCTCGCGTGAAGATTTCTGAGCGGCTCGTCGACTGGGGCTACTGGCTTGGATGGAACGTTTTGTGGACGTTACCTGAATCTATATCACGTTTTCTTTTCGATGTACTTGCACGCACAACGTGGCGTTTACACGGACGAGGTGTGCGACAACTTGAGCTCAACCTCAGCCGCGTGACAGGGCAAGATCCGCACTCAGAAGAAATTAGGACTTTGAGTCGCCAGGCACTTCGCTCTTACATGCGCTACTACTGCGAAACATTCACCATGCCTAAGTGGACTACCGAAGAACTGAACAATCGAGTTCGTGTTGAAAATTGTGAGCCAGTAAGGCAAGCGCTAACTTCCGGCGGTGTAATTCTCACGTTGCCGCACTCAGGAAATTGGGATCATGCAGGTGCATGGTCAGCTCTACATTTTGGTTCGTTATGCACAGTCGCCGAGCGGCTAAGACCCGAAGGTGTCTTTCAGAAGTTTCTCAAGATGCGAACCGATCGCGGTATCACTTTGATGCCACTCACCGGCGAAGGTGGAACCTACGAGTATTTGCGTGACAATCTCAACAAGGGCAAAGTCGTGGCGCTCCTGGGCGATCGAGATGTTGCCAAAAACGGAATGGGCAATCAATTTTTCGGTCATCGAGCTTCGCTACCTATCGGTGCGGCGCTGTTGGCAATCGATACCGGTCGACCTCTATTCACTTGTTCTAGTTGGTATGACGGCAGAACAATGGTCATTACCTTCGATCAACAAATTCCAGTTGCGCCCGAGCACGTCACAGGTCGCGATCGCCTTCGAAAGGCTCAAGAGATTTCCGCGCTTGTTGCTTCGAACTTTGAAAGGCACTTGGCCGCTCATCCAGAGAACTGGCATCAACTGCAGCCAGTGTGGTCCGATCTGGTGGCTACCTAATGAAAATAGGAATTGTTTGTCCTTATGCATGGGATGTGCCAGGCGGTGTGAGCGCACACGTTCATGATTTGGCCATCGCATTGATTCGCCGCGGACACACAGTCAGTGTCCTTGCCCCTGCTGAATCAGATGAAGGTCTACCTGATTTTGTTGTATCCACAGGCAAGCCAAAAGCAGTTCGCTACAACGGTTCGGTAGCACGGCTCAGTTTTGGTCCAGTGACAGCACGAAAGGTCTCACGCTGGATTGCAGAAGGTGAGTTCGATGTCCTGCATGTTCATGAACCACTCGCACCCAGTCTGTCAGTCCTGGCAATTTGGGCTGCCAAGGGGCCAATAGTTGCCACGTGGCATTCCAGTATGGATCGTTCACGAATGTTGGTGTCGCTCAATCGACTGGCACTTACTGCGATGGAAAAGATTACGGCTCGCATCGCAGTGAGCGAGGCCGCACGAACAACGCTTGTTGAGCATGTTGGTGGCGACGCCATCATTATTCCTAATGGCGTTGACACCACAGAATTCACAAACGCCACTGCACTTCCTGGTTGGCCAGGACTCGGCAAGGCCATAGTTTTTCTCGGCAGAGTCGATGAACCTCGAAAAGGCTTGGCGGTTTTGGTGAACGCGGCGCCCAAAATCGTTGCTCAATTCCCTGACATTCGATTCCTAATTGCCGGCCCCGGTGATGCTACAGATTTACTCAATAATCTTGCAGATTCTGTTGCGCAACATTTCGTCACGTTAGGAATGATTTCTGCCGAAGACAAACCTTCTGTACTTGCTAGTGGCAACATCTACGTTGCCCCAAATACCGGTGGTGAATCGTTTGGCATTGTGCTTCTGGAGGCTATGGCAACAGGAACGCCTGTAGTTGCTAGTGACCTCACGGCTTTTGCTCGGGTTCTCGATAGCGGCAAAGCCGGAGCTCTGTTTCACAACGAGGAAAGTGACGACCTCGCCGAGGTCATTTGCAACCTACTCACGAATGAATCGGAGCTTCGTCGCCTAACAGTCGCCGGACACGAACGCGCGAATGAATTTGATTGGGCTACCGTTGCCAAGCGCATTGAAACCGTCTACGAGTCTGTGCACATCGATGGGGTAGTAGTCGAACCAGATTTCGCTGGTCAAATGTTGGGTCGTATTGGATCATCACGAAGTGTGCGAGGTTCAGTTCAATGAGAGTCGTGCACTATGTCGAAATATTTGCCGTGCTTGGATTCCTCTGGCACCTTTCACATCAAGCGGGTCGCCTCGACCGTTTGCATCACAGAATCGATGTTGCTCGCGCGGCGCTTGATGGTCATCTTGCAAGGCGTGCGGCGATTGTGGCTGATCTTGCCAATGTCGCCGATCCCGCAAGCGGACTATTGCTACGGGAAGCTGCGATTGCCGCACGCTCATTTGATCCAACAGATGTCATGGCCAGAATTCAGGTTGAAAACACGTTGACCGCAGCCATCCGCGACACACTCGAGGATCCCGATGATGTAGCAGCCCTCAGCGAGGATCCAGTGACGGCTGAATTGCTGCGCGAACTCAAGGACTCCTCGGCTCGCCTTGAACTGAGTCGTCGCTTCCACGCAGATGCCGTCCAGGCCTGCCGTCACTTGCGGCAACAACGTCTCGTTCGACTCTTTCATCTCGCCGGACATGCCGACGCGCCAGAAACGATGGATTTTGATGATCAACTTCCGGCCAGCCTTCGGTAGAACACATTTGCCACAAGGTCGCTAGACTAATCAGGAAATCTACAAACTTTACAAAGGATTGTCATGGCATCGAACGTCAGTAACAACGCAGTTACAGGTACCGACCGAGTCAAGCGCGGCATGGCCGACATGCTCAAGGGCGGCGTCATCATGGACGTAGTTAACGCAGAGCAAGCAAAGATCGCAGAAGACGCTGGCGCAATTGCTGTCATGGCTCTTGAACGAGTTCCTGCCGACATTCGTGCCGAGGGTGGCGTATCGCGAATGAGCGACCCTGACATGATTCAAGGCATCATCGATGCTGTCTCAATTCCAGTCATGGCCAAGGCACGCATTGGACATTTCGTTGAGGCTCAGGTCATTCAAAGTCTCGGTGTTGACTACATCGACGAGTCCGAAGTTCTCACGCCTGCGGACTACACACACCACATCGATAAGTGGGCATTCACTGTTCCTTTCGTTTGTGGAGCTACAAACTTGGGCGAGGCACTTCGCCGCATCAACGAAGGCGCTGCAATGATTCGCTCGAAGGGCGAAGCAGGAACTGGAGATGTTTCCAACGCAGTAATGCACATGCGCACGATTCGCGCTGAGATTAATCGTTTGAGTTCAATGGCTGAAGATGAACTTTACGTTGCTGCCAAAGAGATTCAGGCACCATACGATCTCGTCGTAGAAGTTGCTCGTAATGGCAAACTTCCAGTTGTTCTTTTCACCGCTGGTGGAATTGCTACACCAGCTGATGCAGCGATGATGATGCAAATGGGCGCAGACGGTGTATTCGTTGGCTCAGGCATCTTCAAGTCAGGAAATCCTGCACAGCGCGCGAACGCGATCGTTCAGGCGACAATGCACTACGAAGATGCAGATGTCATCGCAAATGTTTCGCGCGGCCTAGGTGAAGCTATGGTCGGCATTAACGTTGCAGACATTCCTGTTCCACATCGTTTGGCAGAACGCGGCTGGTAATGAGCAAGACTCCGACTATCGGAGTTCTTGCCATCCAAGGTGATGTGCGAGAACACATCCGAGCGCTACATGACTCAGGTGTAAATGCTGTTCCCGTGAAAACGGCGAAATCATTTGACAACATCGACGGGCTAGTTGTTCCTGGTGGGGAATCAACAACCATGAGTATCTTGGCAATCAAGAACAATCTTTTTGAACCGCTACGAGCAATGCAACGAGCCGGAATGCCAATGTATGGATCGTGTGCAGGTTTGATTATGTTGTCGAATACCGTCATGGACGGTCGCGCGGACCAAGAAACAATCGGCGGTCTTGATATCGTTGCGCAACGAAACGCATTTGGACGCCAAGTAGATAGTTTTGAAATCGACTTAGACATTCCGGCTATCGGTGATGAGCCTTTCCATGCCTTATTCATTCGTGCTCCGTTAGTCGCAGAAATCGGACCTGATGTAGAGGTTCTCGCATCCATTCCTGCGGCTGTCATGAATGACGACAACGATCGCATTGTTGCGGTTCGCCAAGGCAACGTAATGGCCACGTCTTTCCATCCAGAAATCACAAACGACTTGCGAATCCATCAACTATTTATCGACATTGTGAGGGCATCATGAGTGGCCATTCCAAATGGGCAACAACCAAACACAAAAAGGCCGTAATCGATTCGCGTCGTGGCAAGTTGTTCGCCAAACTCATCAAGAACATTGAAGTTGCAGCCCGCGTGGGTGGTGGCGACCCTGTAGGAAACCCAACTCTTTACGATGCCATTCAAAAGGCCAAGAAGAGTTCAGTTCCCAATGACAACATCGATCGTGCGGTCAAGCGCGGTTCCGGCGCTGAAGCTGGCGGAGCGGATTACCAGACCATCATGTACGAAGGTTATGGTCCTAACGGTGTGGCCCTCCTCATCGAATGTTTGTCAGATAACCGAAATCGTGCAGCTTCGGAAGTTCGAGTCGCTGTTACGCGCAATGGCGGCACCATGGCAGACCCAGGTTCAGTGTCGTATTTGTTTAATCGAAAAGGCGTGGTCATGGTGTCCACAAGCGCTGCAACTGAGGATGCAATTCTTGATTCAGTGCTCGATGCCGGAGCCGAGGAAGTCAATAATCTCGGTGAATCTTTCGAAGTTATCTCCGAAGCTACTGATGTTGTGGCCGTGCGCACCGCATTGCAGCAAGCCGGCATTGACTACGAATCTGCGGAAGCAACCTTCGTACCTTCCATGACAATTGATGTTGACGCCGACACAGCCCGCAAGGTTTTCAACTTGATCGAAGCACTTGAAGATAGTGACGAAGTTCAAAATGTGTATGCAAACTTTGATGTTTCTGACGAAGTACTTGCCGAATTAGACGCCTAAAAGTAGGTAAGAGACGCGCGAAAACTCTCCAATGGCGGAACTTGCGTTATAGATCCCGTAGGCTATTCGAACAGATGTTCGTAGAGTCGAAAGGGGTCGCGAAATGCGCATCATGGGTATTGACCCTGGCCTGACTCGGTGCGGAATCGGCATAATCGACCTCGACAATCACCGTCGTAGCCAATTTGTCTCTGTATATGTTGCTCGTACCGCCACGACCGATCAACTTGCTTCGCGACTACTTGATTTAGAGCAGCAAATCGAAATCCTGATGGATTCCTGCAAACCGGATGTTGTAGCTGTCGAACGAGTTTTTAGTCAGATGAATGTCAGCACGGCCATGGGTACTGCTCAAGCCAGTGCAGTGGCCTTGCTATGCGCAACTCGTCGCGGCATCGACACCGTAATGTACACGCCGACAGAAGTAAAAGCTTCGGTCACTGGTTCAGGACGTGCTGATAAAACACAAGTGACCACAATGGTCACACGAATCTTAAATCTTTCAGTTGCACCAAAACCAGCGGATGCTGCTGATGCACTTGCGTTAGCACTGTGCCACGCAATGCGCGGTATGGGACAGCAACGACTCACTCGCGCGCTTGTGGAGCAGTCGCGATGATTGCAAGTATTAGCGGGGAAGTCCTCGAAACTCGTATCGACTCACTTGTGATTGCACTTGGTGGTGTTGGAATGCAGGTCATGTGCTCGCCACAAACAATTTCAACTGCCCGAGTGGGACAAAATATTTTTCTTGCGACGTCATTAGTAGTACGTGAAGATTCACTCACACTTTTTGGATTCGATAGCGCAAATAGCCGCGACCTATTTGAGACGATTCAAAGCGTCAGCGGCTTTGGTCCCAAACTTGCATTCACCATTCTTGCTGCGATGGATCCCGATGATTTGCGCACTGCGATTGCTCACGAAGACATTGCACGTCTTACTAAAACTCCTGGCGTAGGAACTAAAGGTGCACAACGGTTGGTGCTTGAACTTAAAGACCGTGTTGGTTATGTGGCTACTTCACATGACACCGCGATAACTACGATTGGCTGGACCGATCAAGTTTCCCAAGGACTTGTTGGCTTGGGTTGGTCGCCCAAAGATGCTGCCAAGGCAATCGCCGCTCTAGGTAAGCAGGACGATGTCGACCCGAGCGACATCGCTGGCCTGTTGCGCAAAGCTCTACAAATATTGGGCAACGCATGAGCGGCGAGTTCATCACTAGCGCTACAAGTTCGCCAGCAGAACGCGCGGCGGAGGCAGCACTACGTCCGCATTCACTCAATGAATTCGTTGGCCAAGCCCGAGTCAAACAGCAACTCGGTCTAGTTCTTGACGCAGCAGCACAACGTCAATCAAGTGCCGAACATATTTTGCTAGCTGGCCCTCCGGGTTTGGGTAAAACCACTCTGGCAATGATCATCGCCCACGAAGTTGGCGCACCACTTCGCATTACCAGTGGGCCAACTATTCAACATGCCGGAGATTTGGCGAGCATCCTTTCCAGCCTGATACCTGGTGAAGTACTTTTCATCGACGAGATTCATCGTGTGTCGCGCTCTGCCGAAGAAATGCTGTATTTGGCTATGGAAGATTTTCGCGTCGACGTGATGATCGGTAAAGGTGCTGGCGCTACATCAATCCCGCTTGAGTTGCCACCTTTTACTCTCGTTGGTGCAACTACACGCGCTGGTATGTTGCCCGCCCCGTTACGCGATCGGTTCGGATTTACAGCTCAGCTCGATTATTACGAAACTGAAGATTTGCAATCAATAGTTTCCCGTTCAGCACTTCGCTTAGACATCGACATCGATGTGCGTAGTGCAAGTGAAATTGCAGGTCGCTCGCGCGGAACACCACGTATTGCCAATCGACTTTTGCGCCGAGCACGCGATTATGCGCAAGTGCACAATAAAGGCATATTGGACATTCATGGCACGCGTGCTGCATTAGAGCTTTACGAAGTCGATGAACGTGGACTTGATCGCCTCGATAGGGCAGTGCTCGGCGCACTTATCGACAAATTCAATGGCGGCCCTGTGGGACTTTCCACATTGGCTCTGGCGGTTGCTGAAGAGCCAGAGACGGTCGACACAGTATGCGAGCCGTACTTGGTACGACAGGGCTACATGAGCCGGACTCAACGCGGGCGAATCGCTACACCGTTGGCATGGACTGCACTAGGGCGAAGCGTGCCCACATGGTCTGGACAACTGCCTCTGGACTAGTGGCGTTGTAGGGGAGTTTCCCACTATCCACTAAGGTAAATCAAGGAGTTTGTCACTCGTGACAGGCTTAAATTATTGATCTCAAGAGAAAGCGTGACTTGTGGCCCAGCACTATCGACCCAGTCGCTCATTATTGTTCCTAGGCATTGCCATGCTTGGGCTAGCAGTCTGGGCCTTCATGCCAGGTAAGAGTCACGCGCCAAAACTTGGCCTTGATCTTCGCGGCGGCACCCAAGTCATTTTGTCTCCAACCATCACAGGTTCGACAACTATCTCACCAGAGCAAGTTGCTCAAACTGTTTCGATTATTCGCCAACGTGTAGACGGTTTTGGTGTGGCCGAAGCTGAAGTGACCACTCAAGGCACTGGTGCTGACACAAAAATCATTGTGACGATTCCAGGTGTAACTGCGCGAGGTGTTGTAGATCAACTTAAGACAACCGCGAAATTGAATTTCCGACCCGTTCTTGCAATCGATTACGGTTCGCCACAAGTTGCTGCTTCAGCAACAGCGTCTCCAACACCAAGCGCTTCAGGTTCAGCGCAACCAAGTGCATCAGCTAGTCCAAAAGCATCTGCATCTCCATCACCGACTCCTTCGGTATCCGTTGCTCCCGAGTTGTTAAAGCCACCAATCCAGACCAAGACAGCTGATGCCGATTTTGGCAAGCGATTCCAAGCTCTAGATTGCACAAAGAATGATGTGCTCAGTGGCGCTGTTGATGATGAGGCTCAGTACCTTGTCACATGTCAACGTGATGGATCTTTGAAGTACGCACTTGCACCTGCACTGCTCACAGGTACCGACATTCAAAGTGCAACGGCATCACTTCCACAGTCAGGTGCTGGAACATGGCAAGTAGATCTGACACTGACAACAGACGGCGCAAAGAAATTTGCCGATGCTACAAAGAACTTGTCAGCACAGAAGTCGCCTAACAATCAGTTCGGCATCATTCTTGACGGTCTTGTCGTGAGTGCTCCTGCAGTGAACGAAGCGATTCTTGGTGGACAAGCAACCATTACAGGTAATTTCTCGGCTGAAGAAGCCAAGTCGCTTGCTCAGGTATTGAAGTATGGTGCACTTCCAATTGGCTTGACCGTTGATCAAGTTCAACAAATTTCACCAACACTTGGTAACGATCAACTTAAGGCTGGCGTACTAGCTGGGGCCTTCGGCTTACTTCTCGTCGTGCTCTATTTGTTGCTTTATTACCGTGCACTTGGCGTCATTGCCGTTGCCAGCCTTGGTCTTGCAGGCGTGACAACGTACCTCATGTTTATTGTCCTTGGACGTCAAATGGGCTTTACGCTCACACTCGCCGGTATTGCCGGTGCAATCGTCGCTATCGGCATCACCGCTGATTCGTTCATTGTTTACTTCGAACGAATTCGTGACGAACTACGTGATGGCAAACGCCTCAAGAGTGCAGTCGAAGCAGCATGGGGACGCGCTCGCCGAACTATTTTGGCTGCCGACTTCGTGTCCTTCCTTGCTGCGGTCGTTCTGTACTACTTGTCCGTAGGCAGCGTTCGAGGTTTCGCTTTCACGCTGGGCCTCACAACTATCATCGACATTTTTGTTGCGTTCTTGTTTACACGACCGCTGGTTTCGTATGCAGCTCGCACTAAGTGGATGAATTCTGGATCAAAGTGGACCGGTGTTTCATCGCAAAGAAATGTCAGTGCTACGACAAGTGAGGTGTCCGAATAATGTCTCGCTTAGGCAATCTTGGCCATAATCTTTACACCGGTCGCGTGTCATACGACATCGTTGGTAGACGTAACCGCTGGTTCATCATTTCGGGCATTGTGCTTGTGATATCACTTGGCACACTGGCCACTCGTGGATTGAACTTGGGTATCGAATTCAAGGGTGGTGCAGAGTATTCAGTACCAGTGAGCAACCCAACGACTGACGATGTGACCAAGGCTCGCACCACAGTTGAAACAGCTGGTACCACGCCATCGTCTGTCACCATTGTCGGGGGCGACACGATTCGAGTCCAGACACCTTCACTAACTACAACTGAATCAAATACCGTCAACTCCGCTCTTGCTAAAGAGTTCTCAGTTGCCGACACTGACATCAAAGTTGAAACAGTTGGACCAACATGGGGTGGGGAAGTCTCCAAGAATGCTGCACGCGCATTGGCAGTGTTCTTAATTCTCGTTGCATTATTCTTGGCAATCTATTTCGAATGGCCAATGGCTATTGCCGGTCTTGTCGCGCTGCTACATGACGTTCTCATCACGGTTGGTATTTATGCCCTCATCGGGTTTGAAGTTACGCCGGCCACTGTCATTGGTTTCCTCACGATTCTCGGCTATTCGCTCTATGACACCGTTGTTGTATTCGACAAGGTGCGCGAAAATACAGCTGGCCTAACTGCTGGAAGTCGCATGACATTTAGCGAAGCAGCTAACTTGGCGCTGAATCAAACCTTGGCGCGAAGTATTAACACTTCTGTTGTAGCGCTTCTTCCAGTGCTTTCAATTCTTGTCGTGGGCGTAGTCAAACTTGGAGCTGGTACGTTGAACGATCTAGCTCTGGCGCTATTCATCGGCATGCTCGTAGGAACTTACTCGTCGATTTTCGTAGCCACACCAATTCTGGCTGTAATTAAGGAACGCCAGCCAGACATGATGGCACTTCGCAAACGAGTAGAAAATCGTCGCAAGAATTCTGGCATCGAGGATGATGTCCTAGTGCCCGTTGGTACAGCCGCATACGTTGCTCCTGCAGGACCGCGCCAACAGCGGGTGAAGAAGACACGCTCAAAGCGCTCGGGTCGCTAACCATGCCAAGAGAACACGCGGAATCGTTAATTGTTGAGATCCCCGATTATCCAAATCCGGGTGTCATCTTCAAGGATCTCACTCCCGTGTTCTCGGATCCTGCCGCAATGGCTTTCGTGCTGGATGCGTGTGCAACTCATTTTGCCGACAAGCATCTCACCAAGATTGCTGGAATCGAAGCGCGTGGCTTCATGGTTGGCGCCGCTTTAGCTTCACACCTCAACATTGGATTTGTTCCGATTCGCAAAAAAGGGAAGTTACCGCGCGACACCTATCGCGTTGAATACACCTTGGAGTACGGAACCGACGCCATTGAAATCCACAAAGATGCCTTAACTTCGGCAGACCATGTACTGCTTGTTGACGATGTTCTAGCAACTGGTGGAACTGCCTGCGCTGCTGGTGAACTCGTTAATCTCTGCGGAGCAACCCTCGAAGGTCTCGCAGTGTTATTGAACTTAGATTTCCTTGGGGGAGCAGAACGCTTTGCACAGACATTCCCCAACACGGACGTATTCACGGTCTTTGGTTAAGTTCACACTCCTTTTTTAGTGATCTAGACTTACTCAACAAGGAGGACGCATGACCGCCAGTGACACTGAAACATCCATTGCTCATGCTGTCGCCTTGCGCTTTCCCGAAGGGCTTGCGAGTCCTTTAACAGACGATATTCAGGGCGTCATTGATACGCTTCTCACTTTTCATCCAGCCAGCTCGCGCGACGAGATTATTCGTGCCTATCAATTCGCCGAGTATCTCCATCGTAAACAGATGCGTCGATCCGGTGATGCGTACATCACGCACCCTGTTGCTGTGGCTGGACTGCTTGCGGATCTTGGCATGACGACTCCGACGATCATTGCTGCTCTGCTTCACGACACGGTCGAAGACACGGAGTATTCGCTCGAACAATTGCGCATCGATTTCGGTGACGAGGTCGCAGGTCTTGTTGACGGCGTTACCAAGTTAGACAAAGTCCAATATGGTCAAGCATCGGCTGCTGAAACTGTTCGAAAAATGGTTGTTGCGATGGCGCGTGATATTCGCGTTCTCGTGATCAAACTCGTTGATCGCTTGCACAATATGCGAACGCTGTCCTACATGTCCGTCGAAAAGCAGGAACAGAAAGCTCGCGAGACGCTCGAAATCTACGCGCCTTTGGCGCATCGTCTCGGTATGAACACCATCAAGTGGGAACTTGAAGATCTAGCTTTCGCCACGTTGTATCCAAAGATGTTTGAGGAGATTGCCCGACTCGTCAGTGAACGTGCTCCGGCTCGAGATCACTATCTTGACGAGATCGTTGCTGCAGTCCGTGCAGATCTTGGTGATTCACACATTGAAGGCGAAGTCGTCGGTCGTCCAAAACACTTTTACAGCATCTACCAAAAGATGATTGTTCGAGGACGCGACTTCCAAGACATTTACGACCTGATCGGTGTTCGCGTGCTTGTTGATAGCGTGCAAGATTGCTATGCCACATTGGGAATTATTCACAACCGTTGGAATCCAGTCCCAGGGCGCTTCAAGGACTACATCGCAATGCCGAAATTTACGATGTACCAGTCGCTACACACAACAGTTATTGGTCCCTCAGGAAAGCCCGTCGAATTCCAGATTCGCACCTACGACATGCACCGAGCAGCCGAATACGGTGTGGCATCACACTGGCGCTACAAGCAACCAAATGTCAGCGGAAAGTCTGGCCCCGATGACCTTGGCTGGGTTCGTCAGTTGTTGGATTGGCAACGCGAGACCGAAGATCCCGGCGACTTCCTTGATTCATTGCGCGATGATCTGGGTGCTGCTGAAGTTTACGTATTCACACCAAAAGGTGAAGTGCTGGCACTTCCTGCCGGTAGCACCCCGATCGACTTTGCTTACTCGGTTCATACCGAGGTGGGAAACCGCTGCGTAGGCGCTCGTGTCAACGGCAAACTCGCTCCACTAGACACAAAGTTGTCCAACGGTGACGCGATCGAAATCATCACCAATAAAGCCGACAATGCTGGTCCAAGTCGAGACTGGCTCAATGTTGCCGTCAGCGCCCGTGCCCGATCCAAGATCAAGGCCTGGTTCTCAAAAGAACGCCGTGAAGAAGCGATCGAGACTGGCAAAGATCAAATACTTAAGGCCATGAAAAAACATGGTGTGCCTTTGCGTCTATTAACGAGCGGCATGCTCAACACATTGGCCGCCGATGCGAACTACGCCGATGTCACCGCGCTTTATGCAGCAGTAGGCGAGGGTCACCTCGGGGCTCAAACTGTTGTCACTCGCTTACTCACGGCCCACGGCGGCCTCGAAGAGTCAATTGAAGACTCATCCGAAATAGTCACAACTAAATCAGCACCACGCAAACCTTCTAAGGGAGACTCGGGCGTCACGGTTATCGGTGCTGAGGACACGTGGGTGAAATTGGCACGATGCTGCACACCAGTTCCAGGAGATAACGTTTTTGGATTTGTCACACGAGGCTCGGGTGTCTCGGTGCATCGCCATGATTGCGTCAACTCGGGCGATCTATTGGCGCAACCGGAACGTCTTGTTGAAGTGTCATGGACGCCAGGGTCGGGAAGCCTGTTCCTGGTGAACATTCAAGTAGAAGCATTGGATCGTGCGCGACTTTTATCTGATGTCACACGGGCACTATCTGATCAACACGTCAACATTCTCAATGCATCCGTCACCACAACACGTGATCGAGTTGCCATGTCCAAATTCACATTCGAAATGGCAGATCCCTCGCACCTCAATCAAGTACTGCGTGCCGTACGTGGCATTGATGGTGTTTTTGACGTTTACCGCGTTTAACAAACGCAGGACCCGACCGATTAACGGTCAAGTCCTGAGTAAGTATTTAACTATTTAACTATTTAACCAAGTTGAGCTGCGCCGGCTCGGGCAGCATCAAGCAGACTTTGCGACTGTGCGCGCGAGGCCTCAAGGCGTGCAACATCTGACGTTTTGCCAGCTTGCTTGGCGTCCTCGATTTGCTTATCTAACTTGGCAATCGATGATTCGAATTGCGCGACCATTCCGTTAGCTCGCTGTACTACTTCTGGCTTTGAGCGGTTCCACAATTCGTCAGTAACCTTACGGATTGCATCTTCGACAGCCTTGAGACGGCGTTCCACTTTTTCTTTGTCAGCGCGGGAGACATGACCAGCTTTTTCCCACTGTTCTTGAATGTCACGCATTGCAGCTTTGGCGCTGTCCACATCCTTGATAGGAAGTAAGGCTTCAGCTTTTTCAAGCAGTCCTAATTTGACGGTCAAGTTGCCACTGAGTTCTTCATCGCGAACAGATAATGCAGCATTACGAGCATCAAAGAACTTGTCCTGTGCCGCTTTAAATTCTTTCCACAGCGAATCTTCAACGGATTTAGCTGCTCGTGGAAGATTCTTCCAGTCGTTCATCAAACCCTTGAATGCACCAGTTGTGGCACCCCATTCCGTGCTGTCAGCTAGGGAAGTGGCTTTGGCGATAATGGCCTTCTTTGCACTCTGTGCATCTGCACGAGCTTCATCAAGTCCATGGAAATAAGTGCGTCGGGCCTTGTCAAAGGCCGAACGAGCGTGGCTGAAACGCTTCCAGAGCTCTTGCTCTTTTGCGCGGTCAGCGTTTGGAAGTGTCTTCCATTCATCGAGCAATGACTTGTACTTCTCGCCTGTGGCTTTCCACTGAGTTGAATTCACTAGGGATTCTGCAAGAGTGACGATCTCTTCTCGGCGGGCAAGTGCTGCGGCCTTGAGTTCGGCCTTCTTAGCTGCAAGTTCTTCTTTGCGCACAGCAAACTGCTGCTCTAACGAGTCCTTAAGTGCGCTCAACTTAGAGAAGTCGCCAAGCATGTTCGGCGTGGTCAAAGTGGCCTCGATGCGTTCGATCAAAGACTTAACTGACTCCGGATTCGCCTTACCCTCTTTGAGACGCTCTAGTGCCAGTTCGATTTCAGAAACGATATCGTGGAATCGCTTGGTAAAGAATGCAAGCCCTTCTTGGGGTTCACCCGCTGCGTATTGACCAACTTTGACGTCACCTTCGGGCGATTTAAGGAATACATTGCCTTGTTCGTCAACGTGTCCGTATTCGTTTGAAGTCGTCATGGTCGGCCATCCTTACGTAGGGTCCCAGTTTGGGCTCTTATTCGTATCCCTTAATTATTGCGCAGTTGCGGTAGTGATTGTGACGGGTTGCTTTGGCGCGCCATCGCCCGAACCATCGGCCGTTCCTGCGCCAGCAATGGCATCAATCACGTCAAGTCCTGCGGAAACAGTTCCCCAAACTGAGTAATTTGGCGGAAGTGGAGAATCCTTGTACACCAGAAAGAACTGACTGCCGTTTGTATTGGGACCACTGTTGGCCATCGCTACAGTTCCGCGTGGATATGTGTACGAGCCATTGGTACCCGCGGGCAAATTTTCATCAGCAAAACTAAATCCAGGACTACCAGTGCCGTCACCGGCTGGATCGCCGCACTGCAACACAAAAATTCCCGAGGTCGTCAGACGATGACACTTTGTGGCGTCAAAAAATTTGTTCTGAGCCAAAAAGGACATGATTGACGAGGTCTTTGGTGCCTTGGCATCTAACGAGATCGTAATTTTTCCGCAATTTGTCGCAAGCACGATTGCCGTTGACTTGGCGGTATCTGTTGGAGGATTTTGATACTTGATGTTGTTCGACCTTGTGGCCTCAGGTGTCGTGCAATTTTTGACCACATTTGCTGCAGGTGATGCCGGCGCCGAAGCGCTCGCAGTCGCAGGTGCTGTTGCGGCCACATTTGTTGTTGAATTCTTATGTGCAACGCCTGCGCCGATCAGCACGACAACAAGCGCACCGCCCATGATGCGATTGCGCAGTTTCGTACGAGCCGCTCGCTGAAGGCGCCGTTGATGTTGGCGTTCGTACTTGGCTCGGGCTAATTCTCGTTCACGTTTTGCAGACACGTCATAATTCTAGAGTGTCCTGATAATAGGGGCACTAACGGTAGCCTTGAGGGAACAGCAACCCCATCTAGCAAGAGAATTACATGCAGATTTATAGCTTTAGCGCAGGTCCATGGCAGACCAACTGCTACATCGTTTCACCCAGCGATGGCAGTGAATGTCTGATTATTGATCCGGGAATGAAAGCCGCAGCACAGGTGCGCGAAGTTGTCGCTGAACATCACCTCAAGCCAGTGGCAGTGCTAGTTACACACGGTCACATCGATCACATGTGGTCTGTCTTTCCCGTTGCAAGCGGCTACGGGATTCCCGCTCTGGTTCACCCGAGCGATCGAGCACTGCTCAGCGATCCAGGCTTAGCAATTAGCCCTGAAACCCGCACAGCACTGCCCAGCATGATGGACGTAGGCGAAGTCTTTGCAGAACCGGATGACGTCCGCGAAGTGACAGACAACATGACAATCGACATTGCTGGATTCGACATCACGATTCGCCATGCACCTGGTCACACAGCAGGGTCAGTTCTCTACGACTTCGCTGCAAGCAGTGGAAGTGATCATCGCAATGTATTCACTGGCGATGTGTTATTTGCTGGTGCGATTGGACGTACAGATCTACCCAGTGGCTCGCCGTCAGAGATGGACGAATCGTTGCGCAATGTCGTGTTACAGCTCAACAACGACAGTCAAATACTTCCAGGTCACGGTCCATCAAGCTTTATGAACATCGAACGTGACACTAATCCATACCTACTTCGCATTGCACAAGGACTGTCAGCAACATGACCGACATGTTTAAAGCCCCCAAAGGTACTTACGATGTCATCCCGCCGTTTTCACAAGTCTGGCGTGCTGTTCGGACGGCACTTTCTACACCACCGATTCTTTCTGGATATGGCTACATTGAAACGCCTTTGTTTGAAGACACAGCATTGTTTGTTCGCGGTGTCGGTGAATCAACCGATGTTGTATCAAAAGAGATGTACACCTTCGAGGATCGTGGTGGTCGAACTCTGACACTTCGTCCTGAGGGAACTGCTGGTGTGCTGCGAGCAATGCTTGAGAACCGAATGGACAGAGGTGCCTTGCCCGCAAAGGTCTGGTACACCGGCCCGAATTTTCGTTATGAACAGCCCCAATCTGGTCGTTATCGGCAACACACGCAAGTTGGTGTCGAAGCAATTGGCTCGAGTGACCCCGTGCTTGATGCCGAAGTCATCTGGATGGCTGTCCACGCACAACGCAACTTACTTGGCCTAAAAAACCTTCGACTATTAATTAACTCTCTCGGTTGCCGAGAATGCCGACCTGCCTACCGTCAAACGCTGACGTCATTTCTAGACACCTTGGATTTAGACGAGCCAACTCGTCATCGCGCAACAATTAATCCACTACGAGTTCTGGATGACAAGCGTCCTGACGTTCAAGCAATGCTTGTCGACGCACCTCTGATGCCCGATCATCTTTGTGCTGAATGCGCTGAGCACCACACCAAGGTGCTGTCATACCTTGACGCGCTTGGCGTTGTTTATGAAAAGGCGCCAAGACTTGTTCGAGGACTCGACTACTACGTACGAACAACCTTCGAACTCGTCCATGATGGTCTTGGCGCTCAATCCGCCATTGGTGGTGGCGGACGCTATGACGGACTCGTTGAAACTTTAGGTGGCCCAGCAATCGGGGGAATCGGTTTTGGCCTCGGCGTTGATCGAACCTGCCTTGCAGTTCAAGCCGAGGGGATTGACCTCACTAACACCGAACCACTGAACGTTTTTGTCATTGGACTAGGCGAAGAGTCGACGATTGCGGCGGTGCGCCTGCTCGGAACAGTTCGCAGCGCCGGCATCAGTGCTGATTACGCTTTTGATGGTCGCAGTATTAAGGCCGCTATGAAGGGTGCTGACAGAAGCGGGGCCAAAGTTGCCCTCATTCTTGGCCCCGACGAGCTGGCCAACAACTGCGTTATTGTCAAAGACTTGACCACAGGGGAGCAGTCCACGACTGCTCTAGACTTGGTTACCGACGCGCTTGTTGCGCGATTCAACTAATACAAAGGGAAGTTCATGCTTCGCACTCGAGAAAGTGGAAGCCTGCGCGCATCCGACGCAGGTTCGCAAGTCACACTGGCAGGCTGGGTAGCACGTCGCCGCGACCACGGAGGCATTGCCTTCTTGGATCTGCGTGATGCCTCAGGCGTCGTTCAAGTTGTTGTGAATGACGAGGAAGTTGCCCACGATCTTCGCAATGAATTTTGCTTGCAGATCACTGGTGATGTTCGAGTGCGTCCCGTAGGAAATGAAAATTCGGAACTTCCAACTGGAGACATTGAAGTTGTAGCAACAGATGTTGTTGTTTTGAGCAAGAGTGCTCCATTGCCTTTCCCGATCGACGACACAATTAATGTCGGCGAAGAGACACGCTTGAAGTATCGCTACTTGGATCTTCGTCGCACATCTGCTGGCAATGCACTTCGTATGCGCAGCGAAGTGAACCGCCTCGCTCGTGACGTTCTTTCGGCGCGCAACTTTGTTGAAATTGAAACTCCAACCTTGACGCGTTCTACACCTGAAGGCGCTCGTGACTTCCTCGTGCCAGTTCGTTTGCAACCCGGTCACTGGTACGCACTGCCACAGAGTCCACAGTTGTTCAAACAGTTACTCATGGTTGCTGGCATGGAACGTTACTACCAAATTGCCCGTTGCTATCGTGACGAAGATTTCCGTAAAGATCGACAGCCAGAATTCACACAGCTCGATATTGAGATGAGCTTCGTTGAGCAAGAAGACATCATCGAAGTTGGCGAAGCGATTGTGCGCGCTTTGTGGCAAGGAACCGTTGGTTACACAATTGGCGACATTCCGCGTATGACGTACTTCGAGGCAATGGATCGATACGGTTCAGACAAGCCTGATCTACGTTTTGATTTAGAGCTAACAGAGTGCACTGAATATTTTGCTAACACCGAATTCCGCGTATTCCAAGCCGAATACGTTGGCGCGGTTGTCATGCCAGGTGGCGCTGATCAACCACGACGAACTTTTGATGCGTGGCAAGACTGGGCCAAGCAGCGTGGAGCAAAGGGTCTTGCTTATGTCACATGGGATGAGAATGGTGAACTAGCTGGTCCAGTCGCCAAGAATCTTTCTGATGCTGAACGTGCCGGTCTTGCAGCGCATGTCGGTGCTAAACCAGGGGACTGTGCGTTCTTCGCAGCAGGCAGCAAGAGTGCATCACAGCAACTCCTTGGATCAGTACGTCTAGAAGTTGGCGAACGGTGTGGCCTTATTAATGCCGACGAATGGTCGTTCTTATGGATCGTTGACGCACCAATGTTCGAAATGACTGACGATGGCTCATGGACTGCTGTTCACCATCCATTTACATCTCCCAATGCTGACTGGGTGGATAACTTCGAATCATCACCAGGGGAAGCGCTTGCTTGGGCATACGACATTGTGTGCAATGGCAATGAAATTGGCGGTGGTTCGATCCGTATTCACCGTGGCGATGTACAGCAGCGCGTATTTACGCTCTTAGGTTTGTCGGAAGAAGAAGCGCAAGAGAAGTTCGGCTTCTTACTCGAGGCTTTTGCTTTCGGTCCACCACCTCATGGCGGTATTGCATTTGGTTGGGATCGTATCTGCATGTTGCTTTCAGGAGCTAACAGCTTGCGTGACGTTATCGCTTTCCCAAAGACTGGCGCCGGTTTTGATCCACTCACAGCAGCGCCAACGCCAATCACTGACCAACAACGTCTTGAAGCAGGCATTGACGCTGACCCATTCGCAGCTGACGACGAGTAGTCCACGTGACTGCCTCACTTTTCGATAGCGACACCGGTGGCGGTGCCGCGCCATTGGCAGTTCGAATGCGTCCGCGCACTATCGAAGAGTTTGTCGGTCAAAGTCACGCCTTGACTCAAGGCGGACCTCTTCGGCGCTTGCTAGATACCGAGGCTGATGCTTCGCGATCATCTGTGATTTTGTGGGGACCCCCGGGCACTGGCAAAACCACGCTTGCTCAATTAATGGCTCGTGCAGGCTCAGCAAAGTTTGTTGAACTCTCGGCAATTACTGCAGGCATCAAAGATGTTCGCGATGTCATAACACAAGCTCAAAACGACAAATCGATGTTTGGTCGTGCGACCGTGCTCTTTGTCGACGAGGTTCATCGATTCAACAAGACGCAACAAGATGCACTCCTACCAGGCGTTGAAAATGGCTGGGTCACCTTAGTTGCAGCAACAACCGAGAATCCATCCTTCTCCGTTATCTCGCCATTGCTTTCTCGTTCGTTACTCATCACACTTCACAGCTTGAACAACGAGGACATTAGCCGCCTCATCGCTCGTGCACTCATCGATGAACGGGGTCTGCGAGGTTCAGTCACGCTGAGTAACGAAGCGCGCGACATGATCGTGAGACTCGCAGGCGGCGATGCGCGTCGCGCACTCACAGTTCTTGAAGCAAGCGCAGCTGTTGCATCGCAAAACGACATGACAGAAATCACTGATGACCATGTATCGCTGGCTAGCGATCACAACGTCGTTCGATATGACAAGGCTGGCGATCAGCATTACGACGTAGTGAGTGCCTTCATTAAAAGTGTTCGAGGCTCTGATGCCGACGCAGCGCTGCATTATTTGGCTCGCATGCTCGAGGCAGGAGAAGATCCGCGATTTATTGCTCGGCGGTTATTGATCTTGGCTAGCGAAGATATTGGCCTTGCCGATAACTCGATGTTGACTCTGGCGCAGTCGGCGGCGCAAACGGTGGCATTCATCGGCATGCCCGAGGCCCGAATAACACTTGGTCACGTCACGATTGCGATGGCGCTGGCACCGAAATCTAACGCCGCTTATCTAGCAATGGACGCCGCGATCGCCGATGTTCGTATCCGAGACATAGGTGCAGTACCTGCACATCTTCGAGATAGTCATTACGCACGAGCTGGCGATCTTGGACATGGAGTTGGCTACATCTACCCGCACGATCTTGCCGAAGGTATAGCCTCTCAGGAGTATTTGCCCGAATCACTGCGAACTGCGCGCTATTACCAGCCATCGGGACGAGGCGCCGAAGCAACTTCTCAGACGCTGTGGGACCGAATTCGTGGACTCCTTGGTCGCAGTTAAGCCAATGTTCGTTAGTCTTTAGCGATACACATTTGTCACGAGAGGGGCTAACCATGGATTCCGCCGAAATTCGCCAAAAGTTTTTGGATTACTTCGCGGCCAATGGCCACACTGTCGTGCCAAGTGCCAGTTTGTTACTTGACGATCCCACTTTGCTCTTTGTCAACGCGGGCATGGTGCCTTTCAAACCTTATTTTCTCGGAGAAGCAGCGCCGCCACATGCGCGTGCAACGAGTGTTCAGAAAGTTGTCCGAACACTCGATATTGAAGAAGTTGGCAAGACCACTCGCCATGCTTCGTTCTTTCAAATGTGTGGCAATTTTTCTTTTGGCGATTACTTCAAGCATGAAGCCATCCCATTTGCTTGGGAATTGCTGACGAAGCCGCAATCGGACGGTGGCTATGGCTTTCCAGAAGACAAGCTGTGGGTCACGGTCTATCTGGATGACGATGAAGCAATCGACATTTGGCACAAACAAGTCGGAGTGCCGCTAGATCGAATTCAGCGACGCGGCATGGCCGATAACTTTTGGTCAATGGGTGTGCCAGGACCATGCGGACCGTGTTCTGAAATTTACTACGATCGTGGGCCAGAACACGGACGTGATGGCGGACCTGTCGCCGACGAGGACCGCTACTTAGAAATCTGGAACCTCGTATTTATGCAGTTCGAACGAGCAGGTGGCCCAGGTAAAGAAGGCTACGAAATTCTCGGCGAGCTTCCTGCAAAAAACATTGATACCGGCATGGGTCTTGAACGCATGGCTGCACTCTTGCAAGGCGTCGACAACATCTACGAGATTGATACCACGCGCATCATTCTTGATCGTGCCAGCGAATTAACTGGTGCTCGTTATGGATCGAACACCAAAACTGACGTATCACTACGCGTTATTGCTGATCATGCTCGAACCTGTGCATTTCTGATTGGTGATGGCGTTTTGCCAGGCAACGAAGGTCGGGGATACGTACTGCGACGAATACTTCGTCGGGTGGTGCGCAACATGCGACTTCTTGGAGCTCACGAGCCGACCATGGCAGAACTCATTGATGCAAGCATCACAGCGATGGCGCCACAGTATCCCGAACTGCTTACCGACAAGGGCCGTATTACTTCTATCGCTGTTGCCGAAGAAGAATCTTTCTTACAAACCCTTGAACGTGGTACGACCATGTTTGATTTGGCTGTTAAAGATCTCAAGGCAAGCAAGTCTCCAGTACTTACTGGTGATTCTGCATTTGCACTGCACGACACCTTTGGTTTTCCAATCGACTTGACGCTCGAAATGGCAGCGGAACAGGGCGTCAAAGTTGACGAGGAGGGTTTTCGCGCTCTTATGCAAGAACAGCGCAGTCGCGCAAAGGCAGATTCAGTAGCCCGCAAGAGTGGCGTCGCTGCGGTAACTACATATCGCGACATTATGGGTCGCTCAGGCGTCACCTCATTCCTTGGATATTCCGAAACGCAATCAGAAGGAACTATCACAGGCATCATCGTCGACGGTAACGATGTCACACATGCTCGTGAAGGTGACGAAGTTGAAGTCTTGATTGATCGCACCCCGTTCTATGCCGAAAGCGGTGGCCAACTTGCCGATCATGGCATCATCACGCTTGATGACGGAACCTGCGTTGAAATTGTCGACGTTCAAAAACCTGTCCCGGGCTTATTCGTCCATCGAGGAAAAGTTACTAAGGGTTCGCTCGAGGTAGGCGCTCATGCTGTTGGCCAAGTTGACGTTCAGCGTCGACTTGCAATTTCGCGTGCTCATACCGCAACGCACATGGTGCACAAGGCATTTCGCGAGGCACTTGGTGAAACAGCAACTCAGATGGGTTCGGAAAATTCACCAGGCCGTCTCCGTTTCGATTTTCCCAGTGCCGGCGCTGTTCCTCAATCAGTGATGAATGATGTGGAGTCTCGGGTCAATGAACTGCTGATTCAGGATCTGCTCGTAACTGCCGAAATATTGACTCAAGAGCAAGCGCGTAAAACTGGCGCGATGGCGTTGTTTGGTGAAAAGTACGGCGACGAAGTTCGCGTTGTTTCAGTTGGAGACTGGGCTCGAGAACTCTGCGGGGGTACACACACTTCCAGCACTGGTCAACTTGGCGTGGTGTCGTTCCTCTCAGAGGGTTCGATCGGTGCAGGCGTGCGACGAGTCGAAGCTTTAGTCGGTGCGGATGCTTATCGCTACCTTGCTCGAGAGCGGGCAATCGTTGCACAACTCGCAGACATGGCGAAGGCGCGTCCTGAAGAATTACCAGATCGAATTGGCAAGATGATGGAACGCCTGCGAAATGCCGAAAGAGAGATCAACAAAGTAAAAAGTGCGGCGTTGATGAATGATATCGCCGGCCTCTTAGGCACACCAACTGAAGCTGGAACAGTGAAGCTGTACCGATTTGTTGCTCCTTCTGGCACTGAGGCTGCTCAACTCCGCGATATCGTGACCTCGGCAAAGAGCAAAATCTCACATGACAATTACGTTCTTGTTGGTGCTGTCATCGACGATGACAATGTGAGTGTTGTTGCTGCTACAGATGCAGCTGCGCGGGACAACGGCGCGAGCGCTAATGCAGTTTTGCAGTCATTGTTGCCATCCATTGATGGACGTGGCGGAGGCAATGCTGAAATGGCACAGGGTGGCGGAACCTCGATTTCAGGTCTTGATAACGGATTCGAAGCGGTACTTCACACCCTCAAGGCTTAAAGTGCAGCGCGGAGTTCGGATCGGAATCGATGTTGGCAAGAGCCGCATCGGATTAGCACGAACAGACCCCGATGCGACGATGGCTTTGCCGGTCGCCACAGTAGCAATGACAGATACCGCTGTACAAGAAATTTCACGCACTATTGCGGAATATGAACCGATCGTTATTTATGTTGGGCTTCCGCTTTCACTGAACGCAGAGCACACACAATCGACTCAATTTGCCATAGATTTTGCCCAGCAACTGGCTCACATATCTGAAGCACCTGTTCGATTGGTTGATGAACGACTTTCCACAGTGTCTGCTGCATCTACCCTGCGAGCGACAGGTCATACGGCACAATCAAGTAAGGGCATCATTGATCAAGCCGCAGCCGTGGTCATCCTTGAGCACGCCCTCGATGTAGAGGCGAAACAAAACACCTTTGCTGGTCAACCTGTAGGAGAGTAGCCGTGAGCAACTTGGACATCTTTTCAGAGTCGCCAAATCCGGACAAAGGTTCCCGCAAATCACCTCAGCCAACTCGCCGAGGGCGATCAGTTCTCGCCATTGTTTTAGTTGTTGCACTTGTCGTTGGATCAATTGCAATTGCAGTACCAAAAGTCCTCAAGCATTTTTCGGGACCAGCAGACTTTTCAGGCAATGGCACGTCAGCAGTTTCGATCCAGATCACATCTGGCGAGACCCTCGCACAAATTGGAAACATGCTCAAAGCTAAAGGCGTAGTCGCTTCGGTCGATGCGTTCACTCAAGCAGCAGCAAACAACAGCGACAGCTCAAAAATCCAACCAGGTTTTTACAACGTCAAACTTGGAATGTCTGCAAGTTCAGCCATCACAACATTGCTCGATCCTACAAGCCGCAATGTCAATCGAGTGACAATTCCTGAGGGCAAAAGAGTATCTTGGATCATCGACACGCTCGCAGCCAAGACATCACTACCTAAGTCTGATTTTGTTGCGGCCCTGAAAGACTCGACCGCCTTGGGATTGCCAGATTATGCAAAAGGTAATCCTGAAGGATTCTTATTTCCAGCGACTTACGACATCGCTCCAGATGCCACCGCTGCATCCATCCTGAAACAAATGGTTGACAAATACAACGAAGTTTCCACGTCACTCGATTTGTCGACAAAGGCTGCCGCTATGGGAATGACTCCACAACAAATCGTTACCATCGCATCGCTACTTCAAGTGGAAGGCCATCCACGAGACTTCACAAAGGTGGCACGCGTTGTCTACAACCGCTTAGCAAAACCGATGCGACTGGAGTTTGATTCAACCGTGAATTACGGCCTCAGTAAAACGGACATCATCTTGACTACTGCTCAATTGGCGCAAGATACGCCTTACAACACCTATCTTCACGATGGACTCACACCGTCGCCAATTGATAATCCTGGAGCGGATGCCATTAAGGCAGCGTTAAATCCTGCAACGGGGGACTGGCTCTACTTCACAACAGTGAATCTCGATACCCAGGAAACGAAATTCGCCACAACTTATTCCGACTTCTTGACGATCAAGAATGAATTTTTGTCTTGGTGTTCCAGCAATCCTGGTAAGTGTTCGTAATGCATGCTGCTGTATTAGGAAGCCCGATTTCGCACTCGCTATCTCCAGTGCTTCATCGAGCTGCTTATTCCGAATTAGGTCTGGCACACGATTACCAGGCAATCGAAGTAACAAAAGAAACCTTTGTGGATTTTGTTAAAGGTTGTGACGATACATGGCTCGGGTTGTCGCTCACCATGCCGCTGAAGGAAGTCGCCTTCGATGTGGCTGAAGAAGTGTCTCCTGTTGCCCTGCTGTCGCGCTCAATTAACACCCTAATTTTTAACGAAAAGCTCGTAGCCGACAACACTGATGTCACGGGGATTGTTCATGCCGTGCGCGAAATGACATCTCATGATTTAACGCACATGGTAATTTTTGGATCTGGTGCGACTGCTCGCTCAAGCATTCTTGCTGCCAATCAACTCGGAATATCGACAATTCACACCGTTGCCCGTAACCATTCAGCGATCGCCGAGTGCCAAGCCATCGCAACAAAACTTGGCATTACACTCATCGACGCATCCTTGCGCGACATAACTTTCACACCACAGACTTTGACGGTAAATACGACACCCGCGGGAGTAGGAGACACCCTCGCTGATGCAGTGATTGATCCAACAGGACCAATGCTGGACGTTATTTATCACCCTTGGCCTACAGCGCTTGGTCAGCGGTGGCACGATGCTCAGAGCATCGCTATACCGGGCTATCTCATGTTGCTTCATCAAGCCGCAAAACAAGTGGAGTTGATGACTGGCCAAGAAGCACCACTTCACGCCATGCGCACAGCGCTTATGGACGCCTTAGCGAGTCGTTAATTCGTGGACTCCTTGCTCATTACTCTTTCGCTTTTAGCACTTGGCGCTCCAGCGATAACAGTTGCCAGCTACGGAACCTGGCTATCCGTTTACGACATTCGCCATCATCGACTTCCGAATAAACACGTCCTGGCAATGACGCTCATTGTGTTGGCCTTCGAAATATTTCTATGCCTTGCCGCATCGCAGTGGTCGCCATTTATTTCTGCGTTGCGAGTTGCTCTGACCTTGCTGGCAATCTACGGCACCTTGTTTCTCATCAGTCGTGGACAGCTAGGCATGGGAGACGTTAAATACTCAGTACCAACTGGTTTGGCACTTGGCTTTTATAGTCCGCACGGAGCAATTAATTGCGTCACGCTCACTTTTGTTTTGGCGGGAATCGTTTCCTTGATTGGAATGCTCACAAAAAGACTAACTCGCGAGTCTCGCATGGCATTTGGACCGTACATGACGATAGCCACCGTAGCGATAATTGCAATAAGTGCTCCAAATTAGCCCTGATCCCTTCCTGCGTGAAAGAATAAGTACATGTTGAGATGGCTGACCGCAGGTGAATCGCATGGCCAGTCACTGACTGGTGTTATTGATGGGTTGCCCGCAGGTGTGACTTGCACGACTGCTGACATCACCGAAGCACTTGCTCGACGCCGACTTGGCTTTGGTCGCGGTGCTCGCATGAAGTTTGAGCAAGACGTCGTCACAATTACTGGCGGAATTCGCCACGGAAAAACAATGGGTGGACCTATTGCAGTCTCCATTGCAAACTCCGAATGGCCAAAATGGGATGTCGTGATGTCGGCTGATCCAGTAGCCGAGGAAGAACTCGAGAACATAGCTCGAAGCGCTCCGTTAACACGTCCTCGACCAGGTCACGCAGACCTTGCCGGAATGCAAAAATTCGGCCTAGATGATATTCGACCAATTCTTGAGCGAGCCAGTGCCCGCGAAACCGCTGCACGTGTAGCGCTTGGTGAAATTGCTAAAAAGTTTCTTGAACAGGCTGCCGGCATTCACGTACTAAGCCACGTTGTTTCAATTGGCCCAATTGAAACTGATACTGACCAACTTCCTGAAATCTCTGACCTCGCCTCAATTGATGAAGACCCAGTTCGTTGTTTCTCCGCGAGTGCAAGCGAGAAAATGCAGGAAGAGATTCGAAATGCTCATTCCGATGGCGACACAATCGGTGGGGTAGTAGAAGTTCTTGCCTACAACCTTCCGGTTGGTCTGGGATCGCACACGCACTGGGATCGACGCCTTGATAGCAAACTCGCTGCCGCCCTAATGGGCATTCAAGCGATCAAGGGCGTTGAAGTAGGAGATGGATTCGAAACTGCTCGTCGCCGTGGTACGCAGGCACACGATGAGATCTTCAACGATAACGGTGAGCTCAAACGACGTACTGGTCGTGCAGGTGGTACCGAGGGCGGCATGAGCACGGGTGACGTACTTCGGGTGCGAGCAGCCATGAAGCCAATTTCAACGGTGCCGAAAGCCCTCGAGACAGTAGACGTAGCTACTGGTGAGTCAGCCGTCGCTATCAATCAGAGATCGGACGCTTGTGCAGTTCCTGCTGCCGGAGTAGTTGCTGAGGCCATGGTGGCTCTCGTTCTAGCCGAAGCACTGCTCGATAAATTTGGTGGCGACAACGTTTCCGAAACTTCCCGCAATGTGAATGCCTACCGAGAAAGCATTGGTCGGTCGCTATGACCAGCATTGTTCTCATCGGCGTTCCTGGCGCTGGAAAAAGCACTATTGGCGAACTCATTTCAGCACACCTTGGTCGCCAATTCATCGACAGTGATCACGTAATCGAGCAACGCGCAGGCAAAGCAATTTCTGACATTTTCACAACTGACGGTGAGCCAGCATTTCGTGAACTTGAAGCATCATGCATCGCAGATATTTTGAAGGGCCCTGATTCAGTTGTGTCACTCGGAGGTGGCGCACTTGGTAACGAGGGCACGCGAGACTTGATCAAAGATCACACCGTACTGTGGCTTCAGACTGGATTATCAGCAGCAGTAGATCGTGTTGGACTCAATAGAAATCGGCCATTGCTGCTCGGAAATGTTCGTGGCCAACTTGCAGGACTGATGGCAGCACGTGAGCCGATTTATCGCGAAGCTGCCGATCTTGTCGTTGACACATCAGAGCTCACAATTGACGAAGTCACCCATGAAGCGATTCGTGTTCTTGCGCAGGCAGGTATCACCGAGTGACCACGATTGAAGTAACTGCTGATTCAACCTACAACGTCATCGTTGACCATGGGGCAATCTCACAACTCAATGATTTGCTCGCTGGAAGTGATCGCGTTGCCATCATTCATCCGCCTGCGCTTGCAGCCACGGGTGAAGCCCTGCGCGCCAGCCTGACGAAAGTTCGAGCAATTACGATTCAAGTTCCTGATGCTGAATCAGCCAAGACAGCGGACGTGTTGACATTCTGCTGGGATGCTCTTGGTTCCGAGGGTTTCACTCGCAACGACACCATCGTGTCTTTAGGTGGGGGAGCAACTACTGACCTTGCTGGTTTTGTCGCCGCATCGTGGCTTCGCGGAGTTCAACTCATCCACGTTCCAACAACTTTGCTTGCAATGGTCGATGCTGCAATTGGCGGCAAAACCGGAATCAATACGTCGGCCGGCAAAAACTTAGTTGGCGCTTTTTACTCACCTCGCGCAGTGTTATGCGATCTTGATTTCCTTTCAACACAAAGCACCGACGACTACGTTAGCGGGCTTGCTGAAATCATCAAGGCTGGATTCATCCGCGATCCGAAAATTCTTGAGTTGATCGAAGCAGATCCAATCGGCGCTCGTTCTGCATACTGGCCACATACTCATGAGATCATCAGCCGTGCCATTCAGGTTAAGGCCGATGTCGTTAGCGTTGATCTTAAGGAGACTCTCGGTACAAATGTTGGCCGTGAGATTCTTAACTACGGACATACCTTTGCCCACGCAATTGAACGTGCAGAGAATTACTCATGGCGTCATGGAAATGCCGTTGCTGTTGGGTTGGTTTTTGTTGCCGAGTTGGCGCATCTTGATGGATGGATGAGTCGTGAACTTCTTGACCGCCATCGCCGAATCCTTAAATCAGTTGGCCTACCAACCTCGTATTCGAGTGGCGATTGGGAAAATCTTCTGGCTGCAATGAAGATTGATAAAAAATCTCGTGGAGATCAATTAAGGTTCGTTATTCTTCGCGATATTGCAACTCCTGCAATTCTCGAAGGCCCTGATGCGGCGTTGCTGTTTGCTGCTTACCGCGAAATAGTGAATCCTTAGTTCATGCGCACTGTACTAGTTCTCAACGGTCCCAATCTCGACAAATTGGGTACTCGCGAACCTGATGTTTATGGCTCGCTGTCCCTTGCTGACATCAAATCCGCCTGTGAAGAGTTTGGCGCTGCTCACGATTTAGCAATTGATTTTCGTCAGTCAAACGACGAAGCAGTAATCATCGGTTGGCTCCATGAAGCTGCCGACACCAAGACTCCGATCGTTTTCAATCCCGCCGCTTTCACCCATTATTCGGTTGCCATTCGTGATGCCGCAGCAATGTGCAGTGCGCCAATAATTGAGGTTCATTTGAGTAACCCAATCAAGCGCGAGGAATTTCGTCACACATCGCTCATTTCTGGCATAGCTCACGGGACTATTAGTGGGTTTGGCGCACAGTCGTATCTCCTTGCCCTTCAGGCAATGCTGAGTCTGTGAATCGACTACAACGCGTTCAAGAAGAGCTCGCTAGTGATCAAACTCTTTTGGTGACAAACGCAACGAACATCAGATACCTGTGCGGATTCACAGGCTCTTTCGGATCGCTATTGATTTCGTCGAACAACGCATTCTTATTAACTGACAGTAGATACGACATTCAAGCTCACAATGAAACTGATGACATTGATATTCATTGCGGTGGGCTTAGATATCCCTCCAAGGAAATGCTTGTAGGTGTCTCACAACTAATGTTTGAAAAGACTCACTTCACTGTGGCTCAATTTGACTCTATTAGAGAACAACTTTCCGAGTTGGATTTTGTAGGCACAACGAATTTCGTTGAGAAATTGCGTCTCATCAAAGATCCACAAGAAATTGAGCTCATCAAAAGAGCAGGAGCAATCTCTACAGCATCACTAATGGAAGTTACACAGAGTATTCGGATTGGAATGACGGAACGACAAGTCCAACGTCTGTTGGAAAATACGATGCTTGATGGTGGAGCAACTGCAATCGCCTTCGAAACAATTGTTGCAAGTGGGCCGAATAGCGCAATTCCGCATCACCAACCAACTGACCGTCCATTAGCATCTGGTGATCTTTTAAAAATTGACTTTGGCGCGGAGTACCAAGGTTATAAATCAGACTGCACCCGAACATTTGTCATTGGCGATGCTCTTGACTGGCAGCAAGACATCCATCATCAAGTACAAACAGCTCAAGCGGCGGGGCGTGACGCTTTGATCATCGGTGTACCGATGTCTTCGATCAATGCGCTCGTGCGCTCCTCAATCACGAATGAGGAATTTCGGGCCACATTTGGTCACGGACTTGGCCATGGCGTTGGACTAGACATCCACGAGGATCCGTTCTTCTCAAGCACGGAACAGACTAAGATTGAGCCAGGAATGGTTGTAACGATCGAACCAGGAATTTACTTGGCCGATCGTGGTGGGGTCCGCATCGAAGACACCCTCATTGTCACTCCAACAGGCTACGAGAATGTGACCGAGTTCTCGTACGACCTCATTAGCCTCGGTTAGCACAAAAGGAGCCTCTCGTGGCAAGCACGAATGACCTCAAGAATGGTCTAGTACTCAACATCGATGGAATACTGTGGACCGTCGTTGAATTTCAGCACGTCAAGCCAGGCAAGGGTCCTGCGTTCGTGCGTACCAAGCTCAAAAATGTGCTCACTGGCAAGGTTGTTGACAAGACGTTCAATGCTGGGGTCTCAGTAGAAACTGCTGCCGTTGATAAGCGTGAAATGCAGTACCTCTACCGCGATGGCGATGACTGGATTTTCATGGACATGGGCAACTTTGACCAGTTCACACTCTCTGATGCAATTGTTGGCGACGCTCGCAATTACATGCTGGAAAATCAAGAGGCAACCGTTGCGATTTATCAAGACGCTCCGATTTACCTTGAACTTCCTGCAAGCGTGGAGCTCATGGTGACGTACACCGAGCCTGGACTTCAGGGCGATCGTTCAAGCGCAGGAACTAAGCCAGCAACTTTGGAAACAGGTGCCGAAATTAAGGTTCCACTGTTCTTGGAATCAAATACCAAAATCAAGGTCGATACGCGCGATGGCTCGTACTTGGGTCGCGTCAACTAGTGCGCACCAGAACCAAAGCACGCCAACGCGCAGCCGAGGCGTTATACGAAGCTGACCTTCGAGGCGTTAACCCGCGTGAGGTGCTCGAGCGTAATCCCGATGTCAACGAATACACCGGCCACATCATTGACGTGGTGTTAGAAAACTCGGATCGTATTGACGAAACGATTTCGACGTATTCGCAGGACTGGGCAATCGAACGGATGCCTGCTGTGGATCGGGCAATTCTGCGAGTTGCCGTTGCCGAACTCCTTTATGTACCACAGCTTGATTCAGCGGTGATTATCTCTGAAGCAGTCGAAGTGGCATCGAGCATAGGTTCAGAAGAAGTAGGGAAGTTTCTCAACGGAATTTTGGGCCAAATTGCCACTGTGCGAAGTGCCCGAACTGAACTGTAGCGTTCTTTGTTTGGTGCCCTGAGTGGGATTCGAACCCACACTGAACGGTGTTTGAGACCGCGCTCTCTGCCGGTTGGAGTACCAGGGCGTCTCACTAGGCTATCGTGTCAGCGCTCAGGTTCAAACCGTAGGCTTGCCTTATGAGTCCAGTACGTGTTGTCGTCGCTGATGACGAGTCAATCATTCGTATGGACCTCACCGAAGTGTTGACTTCGGCAGGCTATGACGTCATTGGTCAGGCCGCGGATGGACAGGCAGCCTTAAATGCAATTAACGATCTCATACCTGACATAGCAATACTTGATGTCAAAATGCCTTTGCTAGACGGCATCGAAGTGGCTCGAAGTGTTCGAGAGCGTGTGCCTGTCGTGCTATTAACTGCATTTGGCCAACCCGAGATCGTGGCGCAAGCAACTCAAGCCGGCGTGATGGGATATCTTGTTAAACCGTTTTCAGAAGCCGAGGTCATAGCAGCAATTGAGGTTGCTCTTGGTCGTTTTCGTGATTTGCAAGAACTCATGGCTGATAGGAACGAGCTTGCCTTGTCACTAGAGACCCGCAAGATTGTCGATCGAGCCAAGGGACTGTTGCAGGCAAAGACGACTATGACAGAACCTGAAGCCTTCAAATGGATTCAAAAAGTTTCGATGGACAAACGCGTATCAGTACGCGAGGTTGCTGAAAACATCATCACGGAACTAAACGGCTAATGATTCCAGAAAATACCTTTACAGTTCCCAATGCGTTGAGTTTTGCTCGGCTCCTTGGCGTTCCAATTTTCTTTTGGCTCATCGTAGGCCCGCACAATGACGTTGCGGCCATGCTGCTTCTCATAGCGAGCTCATTTACTGATTGGCTTGACGGGTATCTGGCCCGCCGATTAAATCAACAAAGCCGCCTAGGCGAACTTCTCGATCCAGCTGCTGATCGCCTCTACGTTGTCGCGACACTTATCGCTCTTGTCATTCGTGATCTCGTTCCTTTGTGGGTCGCCATTGTCCTTATCGGCCGAGACGTCATCATGGCGGTTGTGCTTATCGGTCTTAAACGCAATGGAATTACTGGAATTCCAGTTCACTTTGTGGGTAAAGCAGCCACAATGAATTTGCTATACGCACTTCCTCTGGTTTTGCTCGGCAGTTTTTCGGGAACGCTGGGTCGTGTGGCGCACATTTTCGGCTGGGCATTCTTACTGTGGGGAATAGCAATGTATTGGCATGCAGCCGTGTTGTACCTACGGCAGATTCGCCACATGAGGATACGGTTATTTCGATGAGTGGCAACGCCTCGCTTGATGCACTGTTGGCAGACGCTTTGGTGTCTGACTATCAACGGTCAACTCCACAGGAAACTCGACCAAACCTGATGGTTGCCCTTGCTGCACTCAGTGGTGTCGCGCTTGCCTTTATTTTGGGTCTGGCAATTCGCACAACAACACAAAATGCTTCACAAAACCAATTGACTCACCAAGAACTCGTGGCCCGAATTCAACAAGCCGACGCCCGGGTAGCCACATTAGAGAAGCTTCAACAAACCGCCCAACGCGATTACCAAGCAGCTTCACAAGCTCAACTCAACGGGACTTCACTGGGCCAACAAGCTCAAGACCGACTCGCGCGACTGTTATCCGCAGCCGGATTTTCTTCAGCAACGGGATCTGGCGTTACTTTAACTGTGAATGATGCCAAGGTCGATGCTTCAACGCCGGTGGGGACAAGCCAGCCCGGCAAAGTAATGGATCGAGATTTGCAACTTGTCGTTAATGGTCTCTGGGAATCTGGCGCTACAGCGATATCGATCAATGATCGGCGGCTCACCTCAACTTCAGCTATCAGAGCCGCTGGCGAAGCCATCTTGGTGAACTATCGACCGCTTGTACCGCCTTACCGCATTCGCGCGATCGGCTCGGATGGCCAAGCACTTGCGGGGCGTTTCCGAGATAGCTCGGCAGGACTCTTACTTGAGCAACTTCACAGCCAGTACGGCGTATTCTGGGAACTACAGAATTCGGGACAAATCACAATCCCTGCAGCACCAACAGATAGCAGCACCACAGGAGGCACCCCTTGATTCCAGCCATAGGTCTGCTTGCTGGCGTTCTATTTGGACTTTTGTTTCACCCAACTGTTCCAGTTTGGTTGCAACCGTACTTACCAATCGCCGTTGTCGCGGCTCTCGACGCTGTCTTTGGTGCGTTCCGATCCGTACTTGATGGAATCTTTAACGACCGAATCTTCGTGATCTCGTTCCTGTCTAATGTTTTAGTTGCAGCGCTCATTGTTTTCTTAGGCGATCAACTCGGCGTTGGTTCGCAAATGTCCACCGGCGTCGTTGTGGTTCTCACCATGCGTATCTTCGCTAACGTCGCTGCCATTCGACGCCACTTGTTGAAGGCATAAGTATGGGAATGCATAGTGCGCCACGTCCGGCGCGTACGGCCGCGGAAGCTCGCTTCCGTTTGCTGCGAAGTTTGAAACCTCAGACGAGCCGTACTCAAATCATGATTACCGTCCTATTTGTTTTACTTGGTTTTGCTACGACAGCAGCAATTCGAGGCAATTCCGCGGACTCGTTACTGGGTAATGCGCGCCAAAGTGATCTTGTGAGTTTGTTAGATGATTTGGCGCAACGTGAAGCGCGGCTGCAATCTGAGATCACACGCCTTGAAACCGCACGCGAGACATTGCTTGGCGGCGACCAGTACCAGGCTCTCAATGAAGCAAAGCGACGTGCATCTGCACTGGCGAAACTTGCGGGCACTGAACCTGTCAATGGGCCAGGCGTCACGATTGCGATTTCTGGAAATCTCACGGCCAGCACTTTGTTAGATGCCATTCAAGAGCTTCGAGATGCTGGTGCAACTGCTATACAAATTTCAGACAAGAATCTTGATGTACGCGTTGTAGCAAATACCTGGTTTGGTGATAGCGACAATGGTGTCACCGTAGGTGGGACTGCCTTGAAAGTTCCAATCACCATTACGGTCGTTGGAGATCAATCCGTACTAACTCCGGCAATGAAGATTCCTGGGGGATTAGAGGACACAGTTGGTTCTGGCGGCGGAACAGTGACAATCACGCCCTCGGATGACGTTTCAGTCTCATCTGTCGTACCACTACCCAATTCCTAGCCCAAGTGTCGTAAGGTATTTCCATGAGTAACGTACCTTCTGATCTGTGCTACACCGCTGAACACGAGTGGGTTCAGGTAGTCGACGACACAACCTTGCGTTTCGGTATTACCGACTACGCCCAAGATGCGCTTGGCGACATCGTATTCGTAAGCCTTCCATCCGTTGGTGCAACCTTGACTGCAGGAACTACCTGTGGCGAAGTTGAGTCAACCAAGAGCGTTAGCGATATCTATGCTCCTGTTTCTGGAACTGTGGTAGCTCGCAACGATGGCGCAGAAACTGCACCTGAAACGTTGAACACCGATCCTTACACAAAGGGTTGGTTGGTTGACGTAACAGTTACCGACGCCAATGCGGAATGTGCAGCGCTGCTTGATGCAGTTGCTTACACCGCTCTTATCTCTGCCTAAGGGAACTTTTCACCATGACGACAGTGTGTTTAGTGTGCGGACAAGTCAATGACGATGCCGCTCGCTTTTGCTCGTCATGTGGCGCCTCATTAGGCGCAACCGTGGACACGAGTGTTATCTCGCTGGTTCAAGATTCTGATACCAGCGAGATCTCACTGTCCGATCTCGAAGCACTCAGCGCACTTCCTGCTGGTTCTGCCTATCTGGTAGTCAAGCGTGGCGCTCTCGAAGGTGTCCGATTTCCACTCAATAGCCGCATTTCCGAGCCGATCACAATTGGTCGATCACCAGAAAGCGGCGTATTCCTCGATGACGTCACAGTTTCTCGCAAGCATGCATCGATCAAATGGGACAACGGCAAGTGGCTTATCTCAGACGCAGGAAGCCTGAACGGTACGTACGTCAATCGCAATCGCGTTGATTCAGTCGTACTTGTTGATAATGATGAAGTCCAGATTGGTAAATACCGATTTGTATTTCTCACTGCTGCAACAGGGGAGTAGATGACTACTTCCAACCTGCACCAAGCTTCACACGATGCTCTTTTTAGTATCGGCGAAGTTCTGTCACGGCTTCGTGAAGAATTTCCTGATGTATCGATTTCAAAAATTCGTTTTCTCGAAGCAAATAGTCTTGTTGCTCCAGAGCGCTCTCCGAGCGGCTATCGAAAATTTTCAGTCCATGACATCGAACGTCTGCGTTATGTCCTACGCATGCAACGCGACCATTTTCTTCCGCTCAAAGTTATCCGAGAAAACCTCGACGCAATGGATCGAGGACTCGAAGCGCCTACTGTCGAAGTCACCAAACCAGTACCCCCGCGGGTTTTAGAAAGCACTGAGACACTTGATCGATTGGCCACGTCCACTTCAGTTCGCTTGACCGAAAGTGAACTTATCGAGCATGCAGGCGCATCTGAAACTCTTGTTTCACATCTCAAAGACTTTGGATTGATCAGCCACGATGGTGCCGGCTTTTTTGATGGCACTGATCTTGGAATCGTCCGAGCCGCTGTGAGTCTCGGCAATTTCGGACTAGAACCCCGCCATCTCAAAACTGTCTTGTCCAGCGCGTCTCGCGAAATCGACTTATTCACCCCACTTGTTACAGCCGCCCGTTCCGGAAAAAACGGGGCCTCTAAGGCACAAGCTGAAGAGCTCACACTTCAGATAGCCAACGCAATTTTGCAATTACACGAACTGCTTATCCGAAGCCTTATTGAACGCCAACTTTAGGCGCGTACACTAAACATTGTGATTCCCGTAGATGTCGTAGGCATTCGCCTCGAGCTTCCCAGTAACCAGCCGGTCTTAATTCTGCGCGATCAAGAACAACCTCGATATCTTGCATTGTGGATTGGCGACAATGAAGCCAAAGCCATCACGCTCTTGCTCACCAACACACGCTCACAGCGCCCATTGACACACGAGTTAATGTCGAACGTCATCGCGGCACTAGGGGACAAGTTGGTGTCAGTCACAGTGACCGAGTTGATTGAAGGAACGTACTACGCCACTCTCAACTTTGCCTCAAGCGATTCAGTCAGTGCCAGACCATCCGATGCTGTTGCCTTAGCCCTTCAAACTGGCGCACCAGTGTTCGTCAGCCGTGAAGTGATCGACGAAGCGGGTATCGATGTCATTGAAGACGACGAGGCAAACGACACCGACGAGCTCGAAGCGTTCCGCGCATTTCTTGACGAGATCAATCCAGAAGACTTTAGCTAGCCCTTTTTCACACGAATCTGCGTTGGTACGAGTCCCAATCTCGAAAACCCATGTTTTTAACATAAAAAGTCTCAACCGAACTCTCAAGTAGAGATTTAGGGTAAGACTTCGGCGTGTCGGAGTCGTTTATCTTTGACTCGATATATCAAGAGTCCTAGTGTGGGACTCACAGGTTCCCCGTGTCTGGTTCATTTCAGGCACCCTGGTCGCAAGGAGATGACGAGTTGTCAGATCTCACTACGCCGGATTCGGCAGCAGTTACACCTGAGGATGCCGCGCGGGCTCAGGCAGAAATCATTGCCAGCGAGCAGGGTCTCATCGACGTTGATTCAGCTTTTGCAGTCGTTGAAGTTGGATACCGCGGCCCGATTGCCGCAGGAGTAGTCGGCATCACTTACCGTCAGCTTGATTACTGGGCTCGTACTGGACTCGTAGCCCCAACCGTGCGCCCAGCAACCGGATCAGGCACAGCCCGACTTTACGGATTCCGCGACATTTTGGAACTCAAGATCGTTAAGCGACTTCTCGACACCGGCGTTTCACTGCAACAGATTCGTACGGCTGTTGAACATCTTCGTATGCGAGGAACAACAGATCTCACTCAAGTGACACTGATGAGCGATGGAGCATCTGTCTACGAATGCACATCGGCGGACGAAGTTATCGACTTGCTCGCTGGCGGCCAAGGTGTATTCGGAATTGCCGTGGGTCGCGTATGGCAAGAAATTGAAGGAAGTCTGGCTCAGCTACCTGGCGAACGCTCAGATGGCTTGGCTAATGACGACATTACGGGCATGGACGAATTGTCTGCTCGACGCCGTGCTCGCGCAATTGGCGAATAGGTCTTACATTTTTCATTTTTTCGTACTATTGTGAATCTTGCTAGTGAATCCACGTGGGAGAGTACGTTTTCCACGTCGCCGAAGGGGCAACTCTCCTCAGAACCTCTCAGGCAAAAGGACCACGTGGACTAGGCAATTCTGAAGCGCCCGCGACAGAAGGGGAGAGACCTCTACAGGTCTTTCGCTATTGCATTTGAGGTGCATGATGTCGGTGCAAGCTTCCAACCAGGCGTACACAACGTTCGCTGATCGTCATATCGGTCCAAATTCTGCGGACCTCACCAAAATTCTTTCGTTTCTGGGTTACGCAAGCCTTGATGATTTATCAAACAAAGCAGTTCCAGTAAACATCCAAAATCCAACTGGCCTGAACATTCCGAATGGGGCATCAGAGGCCGAGACTTTGGCAACATTGCGCACGCTTGCAGAAGCCAACGAAGTACTGACCTCGATGATCGGCCTGGGTTATTACGGAACTCACACACCGGGAGTCATCCTTCGTAACATCACAGAAAACCCTGCGTGGTACACGGCCTACACGCCATACCAACCAGAAATTTCACAGGGTCGTTTGGAAGCACTTTTGAACTTCCAAACCATGGTCACTGACCTCACTGGTCTGGACATCGCCAGCGCATCACTTCTTGATGAATCAACAGCATGCGCTGAAGCCATGACACTTATGCGTCGAAGCTCAAAAGTTGAAGCAGATGTTCTTCTTGTCGATGCAGATACTCATCCACAAACTTTGGCTGTACTGGCAACACGCGCAGAACCACTTGGCATCACACTTCAGATAATCGATCCAGCCACTCAAACTGAAGTCAAGGATGCATTCGGCGTTCTGTTGAGTTACCCAGCAAGTTCAGGTTCACTTCGCGACATGAAGGCCATCGTCGACAGTGCTCACGCCAATGGCGCACTTGCTGCAGTGACAACTGACTTGCTCGCGCTCACAGTGCTCGAAGCTCCAGGTGAGTGGGGCGTAGACATCGCCGTTGGTTCTTCTCAGCGCTTCGGTGTTCCTATGGGATTCGGTGGTCCACACGCTGGCTTCATGGCAGTGCGCAAGGGTGTGGAGCGTTCAATGCCAGGTCGTCTCGTTGGCGTCAGTGTTGATGCCGATGGCAAGAAGGCCTATCGCTTGGCGCTACAAACTCGTGAACAACACATTCGCCGCGACAAGGCAACCAGCAACATTTGTACTGCACAGGTGTTGCTTGCGGTCATGGCATCGATGTACGCGGTCTACCACGGTCCTGTTGGACTTAAAAACATTGCACTTCAAGTTCACGGTCGTGCAACTGCACTCGCAAGTGGCTTGATTCGTGCCGGCGTGACCGTCTCTGATTCGTTTTTCGACGCGCTTCGCATTTCAGTACCTGGGAAAGCAGAAGCAATTCACAAAGCTGCGCGTGATCGCGGAATTGCATTGTGGCTCGTCGATTCAGACACACTTTCGATCAGCGTGGATGAAACAACAACCGCACACGACGTTGAACTTGTGTGGGAAAGTTTCGCATCTGTTATCGCCGGCGATTACCCGAATGATTATTCGGGTGTCGATGAATCAAATGTGTTGCCTGAAGATCAGCAGCGCAAGACTGAATACCTCACACACCCAGTATTCAATTCACACCACAGCGAAACTGCAATGCTTCGTTACATCCGCAAGCTCAGTGATAAGGACATCGCACTTGATCGCTCGATGATTCCTTTGGGCTCGTGCACCATGAAGTTGAATGCAACCTCTGAAATGGAAGCCGTCACATGGCCAGAGTTTGGTGGCCTTCATCCATTTGCACCGTTAGATACTGTTCAGGGATACCTCACCATGATTCGCGAACTCGAAGCATGGCTTGTAGAAGTAACTGGCTACGACGCAGTCTCGCTGCAACCAAATGCTGGATCGCAAGGTGAGTTCGCAGGGCTACTCGCAATTCGCGCCTACCACCGTGCAAACGGTGATTTCGATCGCGACGTGTGCTTGATTCCAAGTTCAGCCCATGGAACTAATGCCGCATCTGCTGTCATGGCTGGCATGAAAGTCGCTGTTGTCGCTTGTGATGACTTCGGCAACGTTGATCTTGATGATCTCAAGCAAAAGATATTGGCAAACGAAGGCAAGATCGCTGCGCTGATGATCACATACCCATCGACACACGGTGTCTACGAAATGGCCGTTCAAGACATCTGCGCCATGGTGCACGATGCTGGCGGTCAGGTTTATGTCGACGGTGCAAACCTCAACGCGCTTGTTGGTTTGGCTAAGCCAGGCAAGTTCGGCGCAGACGTGTCGCACTTGAACTTGCACAAGACCTTCGCGATTCCTCATGGTGGTGGCGGGCCGGGTGTTGGCCCTGTCGGCGTTCGCGAACATCTCGCTCCGTACTTACCTTCACATCCACTTCGCCCTGAGGCTGGTCCTCTTGGTCGCGGTCATGCTGATGGTGGAGTTGGCGCGGTCAGTGCGGCACCGTGGGGTAGCGCTTCGATCCTGCCAATCCCATGGGCATACATCCGCATGATGGGTGGCGATGGCTTGAAGAAGGCAACTCAGGTTGCCGTCGCAAACGCCAACTACATCGCACGTCAGCTCGAGTCGGATTACCCAGTTCTGTACAAGGGAGCAAACGACCTTGTTGCACACGAATGCATCTTCGATCTACGCAAGATCACTGCAGATACTGGTGTCAGTGTCGATGATGTGGCCAAGCGATTGATCGACTTTGGATTCCACGCGCCAACCATGTCGTTCCCTGTAGCTGGCACGCTGATGGTCGAGCCAACCGAAAGTGAAGACTTAGGCGAAATGGATCGTTTCATTCACGCTATGAAGCAAATCCGCCGCGAAATCGATGTGGTTGCATCCGGTAAGTGGCCAGTTGAAGACAATCCTTTGGCAAACGCACCGCACACCGCGGAGTACTTGCTAGGGGAGTGGAATCACCCATACTCGCGCGAAGAGGCTGCATACCCAGTCGAGACATTGCGTGACACCAAGTACTGGGCTCCAGTGCGTCGTATCGATGGTGCTTACGGAGATCGCAACTTGGTGTGCTCGTGCCCACCGGTAACTGATTTCGCATGATCACGTTAACCGCGCACGAACAAGACATGCTTGATGGCAAGCATGGGGAAGCGGTAGCGCTTTCTATGCGAATCATCACTGAACTCGGTCGAATTCGTGGCGCCAAGAAATTGATTGACGTTGAGTCGGTTCACATTGATGGTTGCATCTTCTATGGTCAAGCGGGCCTTGATTTCGCAAACCGTTTAGTTGAACTCAATGCTCAAGTCACGATTCCAACGACAGTGAATGTTGGCTCAATCGATCTGATTCACCCAGGGCTTGTGCTGGAAAATACCGAGCGCGAAAAGTGGGTTGCTGATGGCGCTCGAAAGATCATGGCTGCTTACGCCGAACTAGGCGTCAAACAAACATGGACGTGTGCTCCGTATCAAGCCGATTCACGTCCTGAATTTGGTTCGAACATCGCATGGGCCGAGTCCAACGCCATCGTGTTCGCCAATTCAGTTCTGGGAGCACGTACAGATCGCTATGGCGACTTTCTTGACATCGCTGCGGCAATCACAGGCAAGGCACCATACGCTGGCTTGCATCTGGATGAAAACCGAGTTGGTCACGTCATCCTCGATTGTTCAGCACTGTCCGATCGCGTCCTCGATATAGACATCACGTATCCGATTCTTGGCTACATTGGCGGACACATCGCAGGAACAAAAAATCCTGTCTATGTTGGACTGCCTAACGACCTTTCTGAAGATCGACTTAAGGCACTGGGAGCAGCTGCAGCATCGTCAGGGGGAGTGGCACTATTCCACGTTGTAGGACGTACTCCTGATGCGCCAACTCTCGAGGCCGTCGTCAGCGATGCTTCACAAGTGCCCGTGCATCACATCACACCAGAGACTTTGCGCGATGGACGCGAAGAGTTATGTACCGCGACGGAAACACAACTCGATGCAGTCAGCCTTGGCACACCGCACGCATCAGTCGATGAAATTCGCGCACTCTACGACTTACTTGTCGGTGGGGAAGCGATAAGTCCTTCAGTGCAGTTTTATATCAACACCGGCCGAACAGTTCTTGGTCAAGCAGATGAATTGGGTCTCGTAAAACCGCTTGAAGCATTAGGCGTGAAGTTCATCGTTGACACGTGTGCGTACATCACCTCTGTATTCCGTGGACAAACTAAAACTGTCATGACCAACAGTGGGAAAGTGGCTCACTATGTTCCCGGCAACATGGGTGTTGATGCCGTTTTGGCGACTCTTGAAGAATGCGTTGCCTCGGCTCAATCTGGGGTAGTGACGTGGGATCGAGAGTTGTTCCATGACTAACTCGACGATTATTCAGGCAACTGCCTTGACCTATGGCCACGGAACCGGACAGGTGCTCAAACTAGACGATCCGGTGTCATTTTGGGGTGGAATTGACCACAACGGCATGATTAACGACGTTCATCACCCGCAACACGGCGTATACGTCACAGAGCGGGTTTTAGCGATGACGTCAGGCAGAGGCTCAAGTTCGGGCGCATATTGCCTGATGGAGCTCCTACGGCTCGATTTGGCGCCCGCTGGAATCGTTTTATGCGAACCTGATGGCATTATTTCTCTTGGCGCCTTGGCAGCCGCTGAAATCTACGACAAATGGCTACCAATCATCGAAATTAGTCTGTCTGACTTTGAGATCTTGCAGGACGGTGTAACGGCCAAAGTGGATTCGGCAGTCACTGGCGCGAGTATCACTTACTGATCTTTTTTGCCCAGAGGTCGCCACTGGGCACATGCGATATCGGATGCAAATGCCGCCGAACACGCTCCATGAGCAAATGAATTTTCGCTCATGTCGCTTTTAGAGGTTCGGCTTACATTTCATCCGACATCGCCTAGCCGGTGACCAGATGGCTAGCTGAGAACCCAGCAAGGTTCATGACATTTGGTTGACTCACGTGAGCGAGCTGAGAACCCAGCAAGGTTCATGACATTTGGTTGACTTACGTGAGCGAGCTGAGAACCCAGCAAGGTTCATGACATTTGGTTGACTCACGTAAGTGAGTTGACATAATGTATCTTATCGGATAGTTATTAACCCAATAAAGCCCGCTAATCAGCCATTTTCCAGATGATCCAAGAGGCACGCTCACAACATTGCCTGATTCTTACAGTTTCGTGAGGTTTACCTTGACAGGGATCTGGGTACGTTGAGTGTGCACATCACAAAGGAGAATTTCGATGAGTGAATCAATGCGTGGAAATCGACTTGGCGCGACGTCTTATGAGGTCGACAAGGGCATATCAGCAGCACGTCAACTGACTACTTACGTGTGTCCGCAGGCCCATCACACGACGTTGCCGTTCGCTCTTGAGGCTGACGAAATTCCAGATACTTGGCGATGCGCCTGTGGGCTCATGGGAACCCGCTGGGGTCAAGCTATGCACGAACAGCCTGTGGCACGTCAAACGCGGTCGCATTGGGACATGTTGCTTGAACGCCGGAGCATCGCCGAACTTGAAGCGCTTCTCAAAGAACGTTTAGATCTCATTCGCGGTAGCGAAAAGCGATCAGCTTAGGTTGACATAACTAGGGGAATTACGACTTACGAGAGAACAACTTTCGTAAGTCGTTTTTTCTCTTAGCCAATCCCCACTGAGTGACACGTTTGAGTGCTTCCGAGACGATGGCTTGATCCATTTTGCTTTCGCCACGTTCTCGCTCAATGAAAGTAATGGGAACTTCCTTCACCCGCTGCCCTGCCTGCACGGCCCGCCATGCCATGTCGACTTGGAAGCAATATCCCTGACTTTCAACCAATTCGAGTCCGATGGCATCAAGCGCAGTGATCCTGAATGCCCTAAATCCTCCAGTTGCATCCGAGATCGGCATGCCAAGCCAGACTCTCGTGTAAAAGTTTCCTCCACGGGAAAGTATTTCGCGATGCAGCGGCCAGTTCACGACTTTGCCACCTTTGATCCAGCGTGAACCGAGAACTACGTCAGCATCAACGAGTGCATTCAGCAACAAAGGTAAGTCAACAGCCCGATGCGAACCATCGGCGTCCATCTCAACAACTACGTCATAGCCTTGCTGTTTGGCCCATTGAAAACTTGCAATGTAAGCCGCGCCTAAACCTTCTTTTACGGTTCGATGCAAAACTTTTACGTGGTGATCAACGGCAGCGATTTCGTTGGCTCGAACACCTGTTCCATCGGGTGAATTGTCATCAGCGACCAGTACATCAATGTCTGGCGTCGCTACCCTAACGGCCGCGACAGCTATATCGATATTGTCGATTTCGTTGTACGTAGGAATGATGACAAGAATTCGACCTAGATATTGGTAAGCGGCAGACACAGTTTTACTTTACGTTATCGCCGTTGTGGAGGTGAATGAAGTCCCCCGCCAACCGCGTTGACGTATAAAACTGCTACCTACGATTAAGCCAAAAAGTGCCAACCAAGGAGCGCTTCCCCACCGATCTATTGGTTGTCGATCATTGCGCTTACTCAGAGTTGCGATCAAATAGGTTGCTGACATTTCCTTGGATTGTGCGACAACATTCCCGTCAGCACGAACCATGGCTGAAAAACCTGTTGTAGTTGCTACCGCAAAATCACGCTGATGCTCGATTGCTCGGAATCGTGTGATTTGAAGTTGCTGCATCGGTTGATCTGTGTGCGCGTAAGTCGCATTGTTTGATTGAACCGTAATAAATGAAGCACCATGATCAATCAATTGACGTAGATGGTTGTCATAAGCAATTTCAAAACATATGACATCGCCAAAAACTGTTGATGTATTGAGAGTCATGATTCCCGTGCGTTTTCCGGCGATGTAATGATTCGGCGTAATTCCAAAACGATCAGCAAATCTCAGCAAGATATTCTGATTCGGAATATATTCGCCGAATGGAACTAGATGAGATTTTTCATAGCGCTGGCTTGGGCCTTCGTGTGGAAGCCACAGAATTCCAGAGTTATAGGGACCAAGATCAGCATCAGACACAGCAGCGCCAATGAGGATCGGAACATTGAGTTCGTCAACTACTTGCTGAATCTCATCAAACATCGCTCGGTGCGCAATGGGATCGCCGTCTGCGGCATCCTCAGGCCACACAACAAAATCGACAGGAGATGCTTTTCCATTCTTTATATCGACCGCAAGCTTGTGAGTTTGCGCAATGTGATTAGCAAAAACTCGATCGGCTTGAGCAACGGGATTCAGCCCTAGTCGAGGCACATTTCCTTGAATTACGGCAACGCGAATGGTGTCAGTCGTACTTGTGGAGTGCAACGTCAGATTGCCAACGAGAACCACAATTGCCGTTAACGTTAACAATGCAAATGCGCGATGCACTACGGCTGCATAGAGTGCAAAGCCACACGCCACCACCATCGCAGTTGTCGCGACTTGTCCACCAAGTCGAGCGGCCCACATCAAAGGTCCATCAACTTGGCTATAGGCAAATAATCCCCAAGGAAAGCCACCCCATGGCACTGAACTGTGTACCCACTCGATGAGTACCACTACCCCACTGGCTCTTAACGCGGAAATCACAAAGGAATCATTCGGCTGATACAGAACAAATAACAACCACGGAAGGGCGCACACCACAACGAGAAACACAGTGGCATTCATGCCTACTACTGACAGCCAACTTAACAACGGTCCATACATGAATACCGCAAAAGTCATTGCAGAAATAACACGCCACTTTCGCGAATCTTGACGTAGTGAAGCTATAAAAAGACTTATTGCAAGTAGTGCTAAGAACCACAAATGCGGACGAAAAGAAAAAGCTGCTAAGAGTCCAGCGGCTGCTGTCAACAGCAGATGCTTCGTACGCATATCAGGTTAAAGGGACACGAGATCGCGAGACGTATTATTCGTGTTAGAAATTCCAGTGGAAGTACATGTCACGATGTCTTCGATACGTGCGCCATATTTATTTGGAATGTAAAAACCAGGCTCAATCGAAAACGCATGGCCCTCTTGAAGCGGCTTGAGATTTCCAGCAACGATGTACGGCTCTTCGTGCGTTTCAAGACCGATACCGTGTCCGGTTCGATGAATAAAGAATTCACCTAAACCATGATCCTTAAGAATATTTCGAGCAACCATATCCACAGATTCACAAGTGACTCCTGGACGTGCATAGTCAACTGCAGCACGTTGGGCTTCTTGAAGCACTGCGTAGTACTCCACATACTGTTTAGGTGCAGTGCCACATACATAAGTACGAGTCGAATCACTGCAATATCCACTGGGCATTGTGCCGCCGATGTCGACGACGACAGGTTCATTGACGCCAATTACACGATCGGACACTTCATGATGAGGACTTGCGCCATTCGGCCCACTCGCGACAATGACAAAATCTACGGTTTCGTGTCCAGCCTTGAGTATTGCATCGGCAATATCGCGACCAACTTCGCGTTCAGTGCGACCAGGTCGCAACCACAAATGCATCTGCTCGTGAACTTCATCAATGGCACGACCTGCCGCATGAAGTGCCGCGATTTCATCTGGAGTCTTAATTTCGCGAATGTCAGACAACACTGAATTAGCCAGGTGAACCTGCGATCCAATTACTTCTTGTAGGTGCCATGCCTTTTCTACCCACATCAAGTTATTGACTAACGGATTAGAGACCTTTCCAAGAGCCGAAATGAGCTTGTCATATGGATTCTCGGTTTCGTTCCAATCAATAAGTTCAATTCCACTATCAGCCACGCGTGATGCTTCTGCCGCTGGTCGCTCGAGCGTTGGCACGATCATCACTGAACTACCATCGGACTTCACCGCAAGGCACGTTAAGCGTTCGAGAGGAAGGGCTTGGTATCCAGTCAGATACTTCAAATCTGCACTTGGAGTAACGAATAAGAAATCATTTCCGGACTGGCGCAATGATTCTGCGACACGTTGAATTCGTTGATTGAACACGTGTTCTACGTTAGCCGAATATTGAGCGTCTTGAGCAGTCTGGTCACTTGCCGTTCAATTCCCCAGTCACCTATGAGAAACTCAAGATCTGCAGGATCCGCCACTTTCTTGGGAATCGCAAGTGACTTTGGAAGTTTCGCATCAGTTCTAGTGGTAACCACTTTTCTAGCCGCCTCGATGTATTCGCGATGGCTATTGATCTTGTCGATCACACCTTGCTTGATCGGAGCACTCTGAGAATCCACTGCTGCGATCAATCCAGCAATACTTCCAAACGTAGCCACCAATGAGGAAGCAGTCTTCTCCCCCACGCCTTTCACGCCGGGCAACCCATCCGATGCATCTCCGCGTAACGTGGCATAGTCCACATACTGACGGCCGGATACTCCAAACCGGTTAATGAGATAGTCATCAGTGATTACTTCAAGATTCTTGATTCCCTTAATGATGGAGATCACCTGAACATCTGATTCATCATCAACTAATTGGAAGAGGTCTCGATCACCAGTCACGACAGCGGTTGCGCCAGGTCTCTGGTGCACCAATGAACCGAGAATGTCATCAGCTTCATGACCATCTTGTCCGATGCGCGGCAAACCAATGGCATCCAAAATATTGCGAATGGCATCAATCTGTGGTCCAAGCGTGTCTGGAACTACTTCTATTGCTTCGCCTTGTTCATCTTCTGCTCTATGAGTCTTGTAACTCGGAACAAGAGCCACGCGCCAAGCAGGACGCCAATCATCATCCCAAGCGAATACAACTTCGTCTGGCGGGAATTGCGTTAATAATGTTGACACCATGTCGAGAAAACTGCGCACTGCACCGCTAGGTGTGCCATCAGGCGCAGTGATACTTTCCGGCACAGCGTAATAAGCACGATAGTAAAGAGTGGCCGTGTCGAAATAGATATGTCGATTTACCATGCAACGATTCCTCGCTCCAAACTATTCATTGCTTGACGTGCAGTTCGTGAAACTTGGTCATCATCTGTTGCCATACTAATTTGACTCAGCATGTCAATCACCATCTTTGTCCAACGAACAAAATCACCTGGCTGCAGATCGCTATTACGCAAAACTTTTGTTATCGCCTGACCTCTAGACCAACGCAACATTGGCCAAATGAAATTCACATCCATTTCAGGCAGATAGTCAGTTCGATGCTGGCTCTCAACATCTTTGATCTCGCCCCACAACCTAAACATCTCGTCAATAACCTCACCGAGAACACCTTCGGGAAGCGTTATGTGTTCGCCATCGTCATCGCGACGCGATTCATAGACAAGCATGGAGGCTACCGCTGCAAGTTGATCAGGTTCGAGGTCCTTCCAAATTCCTGAGCTCAAGCACTCAGCAGCAAGCAAGTCCCGCTCACTGTAAATGCGACCAAGCACTTCACCTTGCGCTGTCACTTGGTGACCATCATCGGTACGCACGAGATAATTCAAATATGTCAACACGTCACAAATACGATCAAACTCACGAGTAATCGAACTAGTTCGCTGTTCTACCTTGGTCTCGAGCTTTCGAATTTCTCTGTCAGCTTCCCAGATCCGCTCGTACCATCGAGCGTGCTGTTCACGGTCGTTGCATCCATGGCAAGGATGAGCGCGAAGAGCTTTTCGAAGTCGAGAAATTTCAACATCAGCCTGAGTGTGAACAGGATCATCTTTCTTTTCTGGCTTATCAGCACGCGCAGCAAACTTCTTCATCTGCTCAACTAGCCATGCTTTGCTTTTAGCGGCACGCGAGTCGAATAACGGCGGAATTCGTACGACACCGACGATTCGACCACCATCGCTAAGTTCTCCATAACCAATGCGTTTAATTTCTTTATGAATCGACATCACACGAGGACGCGGATCCTCTGCATCTCTAGCTTCATCAAGTACAACATAAGGAACACTTGAGCGCCGGTGAGTATCAATGACAATGACGTCGCCACGCGCAAGATCATTCAAGAAATTGATGTTCGCGAATCGACGTTCACGCACTCCATCTCGAGCGACTGCCTTTTCGAGAATCGACAATTCTTTTCGTAAGTCGAAATACTCTTCGAAATTTCCTAGATGACATTGCGTTGCTTCGGCATACCCTTCACGCGCCTCTTCGCTTCGACGAAGTTGTGTCGCCAAACCAACGACTGATTTATCGGCTTGAAATTGTGCAAAGGACGACTCAAGTAACTCGCGTGCCTTGTGAGTTCCGACCTTGCCAATCAAATTGATTGCCATGTTGTATGACGGTCGGAAGCTTGAACGTAAAGGATATGTACGAGTGCTTGCTAAACCTGCAAGCGCATTCGGATCCATTCCTTGATGCCACACAACGACCGCATGGCCTTGCGTGTCGATGCCACGACGGCCTGCACGCCCTGTCAACTGGGTGTACTCCCCTGGCGTAATGGGAGCGTGCACTGTTCCGTTCCATTTGGACAATTTCTCTAGTACAACACTTCGCGCCGGCATGTTGATTCCCAGAGCCAAAGTTTCGGTAGCAAAAACAACTTTGATCAAATTTTGCTGGAAAAGCTTCTCAACAACTTCCTTAAAAGCAGGCACGAGTCCCGCGTGGTGCGCCGCAATACCTCGCTCGAGTCCTTCTAGCCACGAGCTATATCCAAGAACACGAAGTTCCTCGACATCGGCATCAGCAAACGCTGCATCAACATGTCCGCGGATTCGTAAGACTTCATCACGCGTCGTCAAATGTAATCCTGAAGACAGGCACTGTTGAACTGCATCATCACATGCAGCACGGGAAAAGATAAACGTAATACACGGCAACATATCATTTTTCGCCAGCTGCTCAATAACCGAGGCACGGTTAGGCGTGTATCGACTCATGAATCGGCCGCGCCCTTGCGGGTTCGTGCGCTCGTTTCGAGCGATTCGGGCAAGTTCGGGATTGAGTTTCAGCAATCTCTCGTCAGTGAATAAGTCATACATTTCTCGACCTGCAATGACGTGCTGATGCAGTGGTGTTGGTCGATGCTCTTCCACGACAATTTCGAGATTTCCGCGGACCGCTCGCAACCAGTCTCCAAATTCTTCGGCATTCGAGACTGTGGCAGACAATGCAACGACACGTACTTGTTGGGGTAAATGAATAATCACTTCTTCCCAAACTGCGCCTCGGGAGCGATCTGCTAAATAATGAACCTCATCCATAACAACGTGACTTAAGTCGCGCAATCCTGACGAATTTTCATAAAGCATGTTTCGAAGGACTTCAGTTGTCATCACGACAATCGGTGCATCTCCATTGATGTTGTTATCACCAGTCAACAGTCCAACACTTGATTCGCCAAACACTTCGCAGAATTCACGAAACTTCTGATTCGACAGTGCCTTGATAGGAGTCGTGTAAAAACACCGAGTCTGTTTAGCAAGTGCGAAATAGGCAGCGAACTGCCCCACCATCGTCTTACCAGCACTCGTAGGCGCAGCAACTAGAACACTGTGACCTTCTTGGATGGCCTCAGCGCCAAGCACCTGGAATTCATCGAGTGGATAAGGCAATGCATCACGAAATTCTCCGAGCAAAGACTTCGACATTTCATTTCGTCGTTTCGCAGCGGCATAACGGGCGGCTGGCGAATCTTCCATAGGTCAAGACTATGGCGCTTACATCAAACTCTTGGCCGCCACACAGAAAGCCGCTGAGGCTGAACTGAGATTACGGCTGGACCCACCCCGACACGTTCACCATCGGCATAAATGGAGAAGCTGCCTCCTGACAAAGTCAGTGATGAAGTTTGATCCATCGTCACAGCAGGATGAGTGATGTGAGTTCCTCGAAAAACGCGAGGAAATACTCGAAGCAAAGTCATACGACTCACTGGCCCAACGCTCATGACGTCGAATAATGCGTCATCACACTTGGCATGAGGACACACTTTCATTCCTCCTCCATACGAGGACGTGTTACCAAGTGCTAACAAGGTAATTTCTCGATCCGCAACCTCATTGTTGTGCTCAATAGTCACTTCAATAGGGCTGAGATCCTTAAGCTCGCCCAACAGCGCTGCAACATATTTTGCAGTCCCTTGGGGTCCCCTATAACGATTGGCACGCTCATTGACCTGAGCATCAAAACCACACGACGCGATTCCAGCAAAATACCTAACTTCATCGTCGAGTTGAATGTGGCCAATGTCAATCGTCTGTAGTCTGCCATTAAAGACTGCGGAGCGAGCCTGTTCGAGATTCGTAATTCCAAGATGTCGAGCAAAGTCATTTCCCGTACCCATAGGAAAAACGGCAAACTTAACTGGAAGTTCAACAGTCGCATTGAGCAAGAGGTGGACCGTTCCATCACCCCCACAAGCAACTACTGTGACGTTGTCTGTTTTTTCAAGAATTTCTTGAACTTCATTACGTATTGACTCCGCATTGTCGCCTTGCAACACTATTGCACCTTGCGACTGCCACTCGCGGATAAATTTTGCTGAATTTCGCTTTTTCCACACCGCAGGCTTAACTAACAATGCGTACATTACAAATCCAACGGCGATGCTTCGTCATCTGCCCACTGGTCAGTTCCAGTGTTCTGTGCACGCTTTGCGCGTCGCTTGTCATTAGCAAGTGCAATCGCTAATGCGGCGCACGTTAAACCAATCATGGGAACAGCAATAACAGTCATACCAACTGGATCGCCATTTGGTGTTGCAATTGCACCAAACATAAAACTTCCCAAAATAATCCAGCGCCACGATGCCTTAATTCGCTGCCCGGTCAAAATGCCGGCAAAATTTAGCATGACAAGTAGCAATGGAAGCAAGAATCCAATTCCAAAAAAGACCACAACTTGCAAAAAGAAACTGATGTAACTTTCGACACTCGTTACGTTGGATACATCGTCAGGCGTAAATCCAAAAAGAACATTGAGCATTGTTGGCATGATGTGGTACGCCAAGGCAACACCAGCAGCAAATAGCGGGACAGCAACGCCAGTAAATATATATGCCCAGCGACGCTCGTGAATGTGCAACCCCGGTGCGATGAATTTCCACAATTGGTAGAGCCAGACTGGACTGGATACAACTACAGCCGCAGCCAAGGTCACTCGAAGCTGCAAGTTAAATCCGCTAGTCACGCCAGGAAGTGCCAAAATTGCATTTGCATGGTGTGCATGAACAAGGTCATAAGGGCGACGAATTACTGCGAAAAATTGTGGATAGAAATTCCACACAACTACAGCTGCAATCAAAATTGCAAGAGCACTGCGCACCAATCGCTTACGAAGCTCTTGAAGGTGCTCAGTGATCGACATGGCCGACGCTTGAGTCGTTGTAGCACTCATTGTGCTGACAAATTACTTTTGGTCGTCAGTTGACGTCTGTTCGGCTGTGCCTTCTTTAGCACCGGCATCCAATTCAGACTTAAAAATCCGAATAGATCGACCAACACTTCGAGCAGCATCAGGAAGACGTTTGGCACCAAAAAGCACAATCACAAGAAGGAGCAGAACTAATGCCATCGGTGAATCAAAAAGTGCTTTCATGACAACTCCTGTAGTCGAGGTGGTTCTAGCCTAACCTATGTTGAACTTATTACTCGAGCCAACGACTTGCGGCAGAAACGACTAAATCTCTAGCCTCTTCGGGCGAAACTACTGTGATTGCACCGCCAGCAGACAACACCACGCTAGCCAACCATTCGAGGTTCGCCACTTTGGTGCTGACTCGAATTCGACGCTCGTCTAACTCGTGAATCGATGAAACAGTATCGTTGTCGAAATCGCCAAGGAATTCTTTGTCCAGTTCCAGTATGACGTCAATCCACGAAGTTACATCGCGAACAAGCTCTTGATCATTAATGTCGACAACCTGCGGCAAGTCGCTCAATGACGCTCGCGCAATTCGATCAACTCGAAACGTTCTCATTGCTTCTGCCTCAGTGCACCAGGCACGAACGTAAGTCCGATCGTCACGCGTCAATAGCCGCTTCGGCTCGATGACACGTTGGGAAGCATTCAACGAACTACCAGACGCATAGGAAATTTCTACTTGGACTTCTGCGTCAATTGCCGACTTGAGAAGTTGAATGCAGTCATGCTCGCGAACATCCGTAACGATCGAAACCGTAGGCTCTGGATTTAGTGCAGCCGAAATCTTGTCAATAAGAATTGCCACTTCGGTCGAATCTGCAAGTGCTGGCATTTGCTCGAGATATGTCAATCCCGCTAGTAACGCCGAAGCCTCTGCGCCCGTCAGTCGAACTGGACGATCAAACTTCTGGGCATCCATCACATAAATGCCTTGGTCCGCACCAAAATGAACGTCAACAAGTTCTCCGCCGTACTGCCCTGGTCCGGTGTACTGCAACACATCGAGTAGACGAAGAACTTCCTTTGCTGAAATTCCAAATTCCTCAGCTACTGTCTCTGGGGGTACACCGGGGTGCGCGACTAACCACGGCAACATCCGGATCAAAAGTTCAATGTGATTCATGAATTCACCGCGATAGCTTGGCGTATGTAGTTCGCGATGTCTGCATTAAGTTCACTTGGCGAGACTGATTGGACGTATTGACACACTGCTGCGACTTCGCGCAAGAGTCGACCTTTATGTCCAAATTCAATAGTGAGTTCATCGTAGGTGTCAGTAGATTCAACAGACTTAGCGCGTAGTCTCAAATTTGAGCAGGTTCCAGGATCAATCCGAACCACTGCAGTGCTTTTTGCCCCTGGGATTTCACTCCATGATTGCACTAGTTCCGCCAGATCCAAATCGTCAGGCATGTCGTGAACGCACGAACGATTAGTAACCGAGATCGCGCTGACTATTCGACTAAGTCGAAAAGTTCGTAATGCCTCTCGCTCTTCATCAAAACCAACGAGATACCACGCTCCACCAGTGAGAAGCAGTCTCCATGGTTCCACTACTCGATCACTAACAGTTTGGGAACTTTTACTTTCATAAGCGAAAGTCACAACACGCTTATTAGTGATTGCGTCAAACAACTCTGCAACTTTGGTTTGACCTACGCCAATACGCATGTCAGGACCATCGTGCGGTCGAAGGGCCATTGAGCCCATTCGATGGGCGGCTTCGCGCGCCACAGAGGTAAGTTGCTGATCTTCCCATGCTGACGCTGCCAAAGTGATCATCAAACGCTCGTCAGCGGTGAGTTTCAAATCAGGCAAAAGCCACGTTTTGCGATCTAGCCAGTAACCCTGAACATCGTCGTGTACGGCATCGAAGTTTTTCAACTCGATGGGTACACCCATGTCACGTAACGCATCTTTATCGCGCTCGAACATACGTTGAAATGCTTCGTCACTGCCTTGGTCGTAGCCAGGAACACGTTGACGAATCTGTTCGCGGGTAATAGGCGTGCTCGCATTAAGCAAGACGAACAAGACATCCATCAAGCGTTCGGTGCGAGCTGCAGTCATTGTTATCCGACAGCGAGCAAGTCAATAACGAAAATGAGGGTCTTGCCAGACAGTCGATGCCCTGCTCCGGCGGGTCCGTATGCCAAGTGTGGCGGAATGATGAGCTTGCGACGGCCACCGACAGCCATTCCCGGAATGCCCTCTTGCCAACCGGCAATCAAACCACGCAGCGGAAACTCAATGGACTCTCCACGATCCCACGACGAGTCAAACTGCTCGCCCGAATCAAACTCAACACCGAGATAATGCACGGTGACTTTATCGCCAGGAGCAGCAACAGTACCGTCGCCAATCGTGATGTCTTCAATCACGAGTTCAGCAGGAGCTGGACCCTCGTGGAATTCAATTTCTGGTGCTTCCATTGTTCCTCTTTAGATGTTGATTGTTATTGAACGGACTGTAAATCGACGACGAATACCAAAGCTTCACCGACAGCAATACCACTACCATCCGGAGGTGAGTCGCCGTATGCCTGCGATGCTGGAATAACCAGAACGCGTCGACCTCCTTCTTTCATTCCAACAAGTCCTTTTTGCCAACCGACAATTACATTGTCCAAGGGAAAAGTGGCTGCTTCATTGCGTGCCCAAGAACTATCAAATTCCTTGCCCGACATTGCTCCGTAACCAACGTAATGGGCAGTCACAGTTGAATGAGCTCCAACCGATTTACCGGTTCCAACTTTGACATCCTTAATGATCAACGTGGGCGAAGGCGTCTTCGTGACGTCAATTTTGACAGTCGGTTCACTGCCTAACTTCCCGCCGATTGTTGCAGGTCCAACTACCAGCCCACCGGCACTTGCAGTCTGTGACACCGTCGGAATCGGTGACGCAACAGCCGAATCTGTTGGTAATGGTGTATCCGAGCTTGCTGGAACGTCCATTTCCGGTGACATTGCTGTCGCGCTCGGAACTGGCGATGTAGCGGTCTTTGCCGAGCCACATCCGGCTAACATTCCAACAGCCACAAGGGCGATGATTACTTTACGCATTCTTCAACTCTACGTCGTCCATGGATTCAATGAGCTTTTCGACGCGCTCATCGACATTTGCAAACGGATCTTTGCACAACACAGTGCGCTGGGTTTGATCGTTCATCTTCAAATGAACCCAGTCCACAGAGATGTCTTTGCCTGCAATTTGCGCAGCTTTGATGAAATCTCCGCGCAATTTTGCGCGGGTGTTTTGTGGTGGGATTGATTTTGCCGCAAAAACTTCAATATCTGTTGAGATTCGATTGACCGCGCCAGTACGTTCCATCATGTTGAATAGCCCGCGAGACCTCGACACATCGTGATACATCAAATCAACTTGCGCAATACGTGCTGAATCCAATTCCAAATTATGACGCTCTTGATAAGCGGTGATTAGGCGCTTCTTAATAGCCCAATCAATGTCGCGATCAATCAGACCATGATTTCCGGTCTCGACCGCATTCAAAGTTCGTTCCCACAGCTCTAGCGCCTGACCGTGTGTGGCAGATAGTTCTGAGTCGGACTTTTCGATGTAATCCTTAACCATCGTTAAAAATTCAGTCTGCAAATTTAATGCAGTCATCGTTTGCCCACTCGACAAAGTCACCATCGCTTGTCCCGTAAGGTCATGCGATACATCACGAATAGCACGTATTGGATTTTCTAAAGTGAGATTCTTGCGTAAGGCATTTGCCTCGAGCGCACGCAGAACAAGATCCATAGATGCGACTTTGACCATTGTGGTCAACTCGCACATGTTTGAATCCCCTACGATGACGTGCAATCGACGGAATGATTCCGCATCAGCATGTGGCTCATCTCGAGTATTGATAATCGGGCGGGATCGAGTCGTTGCGCTTGATACGCCTTCCCACATGTGATCAGCTCGCTGCGACAGTGCATAAATCGTGCCGCGAGGAGTGGACAAAACTTTGCCAGCTCCGCAAATTAACTGTCGAGTAATTAAAAAAGGTAATAGCGCCTCAATTTGGTCAAGGTAGTCTGCGCGTCGACGAATGAGGAAATTCTCATGGCAGCCGTACGAATTACCGCCAGAGTCCGTGTTGTTCTTAAATAAGTGAATTTCGCCTTCGATGCCTTCTTCGGCGAGTCGTAACTGGGCATCCGCGACCAAGCCTTCAACAATTCTTTCGCCAGCACGATCTTGAATCACAACCTCGCGAATGTCGTCACATTCAGCAGTTGCATACTCTGGGTGACTACCGACATCCAGGTACAGACGCGCTCCGTTGGTTAGAAAGACATTGCTACTACGTCCCCATGCAACTACACGCCGAAATAAGTAGCGCGCCACTTCGTCCGGCGTCAGTCGACGTTGACCCTCGAAAGCGCAAGTGACACCGTACTCGGTTTCAATGCCAAAAATACGACGATCCATCGGTGGGGTTACTCGCCACCCTTTTGCACAAAACTCTTTACAAATTCTTCAGCGTTCTTTTCCAAGACTCCGTCGATTTCATCAAGCAAATCAGTGATATCAACAGCACTGGTATTGGTTACCGCCGCTACGACTTCTTCGGTCGATTCATTCTGGCTCGTACTCTTGCTAATAAATTCGCGCTCTGACATTAGTTCACCTCTCGCTATGAATAGCCTATGCCACAAGCGTTTTCTATGCTCCTAGTGCAGCAACAAAGTCTGCAGCACTGAGATTCTGATCAAATAACACTCCGGCCGTTTCTCGTGTCCCCCGCCGCGCATCACCAGTGGCAATGCGATGAAGCGGCACTTCTGGACCCAAGTCGAAAATCACAGAATCCCACGATGCCGCAGCGATTTGTTCGGTATAGGTCTTCATGCACATGCCACGGAAATAGGCACGCGTATCATGTGGAGGATTTGAGATTGCATGGTTGATTTCGTCGTCACTAAACATGACATCCTGACGCCCCTTACGCTGCATCAGCAATGCCAGACCTTTGTCGGGCCGCAAATCCGAGTACTGGATATCAACGGCAGCCAGGCGGGGGTCTTTCCAAGTGCTGTTGTCACGTTGTCGGTAACCCTCGAGAACTGAGTACTTAAGGATCCAGTCCACTTCGTTGGCAAGAGACATTTTGTTAGTACGTAATGTCGAAATAATGCGCGTCCAGTGATTCAACACATGCATCGTCATGGCATCGCCTGTGCCTGAATCGGCGACATATTTTGTTGCTGCCTCAATAAACACTTCTTGAATGTCTAAAGCGCTAATTGTTTTTCCGTTGCGTAATTCCAGAAGTCGCACGAAATCCACGTCGTGACTTACTTGATGCATCGCCGAGACTGGATCACGCAGTTCTAGGTCTTGAGTCAGATACCCTGCCTCAATCATGCTGAGCATCAATGAAGTCGTGCCTAATTTGAGATACGTCGCCCGTTGCGACATGTTGGCATCACCAACAATGACGTGCAGGCGTCGGAATTCCTCGGGATTTGCATGAGGTTCATCGCGCGTATTAATAATTGGTCGACGTAACGTTGTTTCGAGTCCAACTTCAGCCTCAAAATAATCAGCTCGCTGTGAAATTTGAAAACCTTCAGTCAGGCTTTCTTGACCTATTCCAACCCGACCTGCACCAGCGAATACACATCGTGTGACAAAAAATGGCGTGAGATATTTGACTAGTTGTGCAAATGGTGTCGCACGGTCAACTTGATAATTCTCATGCGTTCCATAACTCACCTTGCCATCAGTGTTGTTCTTATAAGCAGTGATCAACTGTCCAGTAAAGGAACTTGCAAGTTGCGCACTGTGCTGCATGATGCGATCTCCCGCAGCATCCCAAAGAGCCGCATCACGTGGATTGGTGACTTCCGGCGATGAATACTCAGGATGTGCATGATCAACATAGAACCGAGCGCCATTGAAAAGTACGAGATTGGCCAGACCATAATCATCGTCAGTCAACTGTGAAGGATCAGCGTCAGCCCTACTCATATCAAAACCACGCGCATCACGCAATGGCGTCTCTACGTCATAGTCCCAACGCATTCGGCGCGGGCGCTCGGGCATCACTTCTGTGCCATACGCAGTAACTACCTGCGACGACAACAACACGGGATTGGCCAATGGGTCAGCTAATGCCGAGATCCCATATTCAGTTTCAACACCCATAATGCGGTGTACAGACATCGCTTTGCCTTACCTAAACGTATGGATTGGATGGAACAGTTGTGTCGATACTTCGACCGGCTTCTACGCCGACAGTTCCGTGCACCAAAGTGCGCATGAATGCAATCCGCTCGCCCTTCTTGCCAGAAATTCTCGCCCAGTCATCTGGATTAGTTGTATTCGGCAAGTCCTCGTTCTCACGGAATTCGTCGTAGCACGCTGTCATAAGTTGATCTAACGTGATGCCGCGTTGCCCAGTTTCAAGTTCGGACTTAATCGCTGCCTTTTTTGCTCGCGAAATAATGTTTTCGATCATCGCACCCGACATGAAGTCTTTGAAATACATGATCTCTTTATCGCCATTGGCATAGGTCACTTCGAGGAATTCATTCTCGGTCGACAATGCATACGTGCGATCGACAATTGAATCGATCATGTGCGTGATCAACGCAGCGGTATCGCCATTGAACTTCGCCAGTTCAGATGGATGAAGCGGGACATCCTTTGTCAGGTAAATCTTGAAGATGTCGTTTGCTGCAGGACCATCAGGACGTTCAATCTTGATTTTCACATCAAGTCGACCTGGCCGAAGAATTGCTGGGTCAATCATGTCTTCACGATTCGACGCGCCAATAACGATGACGTTCTCGAGTGTTTCAACACCGTCAATTTCACTCAACAATTGAGGGACGATTGTATTTTCAACGTCACTTGATACGCCGCTTCCTCGAGTGCGGAACAGCGAATCCATCTCGTCAAAGAACACGATCACAGGGGTTCCTGCGTTTGCGTGCTCACGTGCCTTTTGGAAGATCACTCGAATCTGTCGCTCGGTTTCACCAACATACTTATTAAGAAGCTCAGGACCCTTGATGTTGAGGAAGTAACTCTTTCCTTCTCCGACACCACGCATCTCATATGTCTTTTTCGCGAGCGAGTTCGCTACAGCTTTTGCGATCAATGTCTTGCCACATCCGGGAGGACCATACAGAAGGATTCCTTTTGGTGGCTTGAGTTCGTACTCTTTAAACAACTCTGGATGCAAGAACGGAAGTTCAACTGAATCGCGAATCATCTGAATCTGTGGAGTAAGACCGCCAATGTCTTCGTACGAGATATCTGGAACTTCTTCGAGTTGTAAGTCTTCGACTTCTGACTTCGCTATGCGCTCAATGACGTAGCCTGACCGACTGTCACACAAAACAGAATCGCCAGACTTTAAATCAATGTCTACAAGTGGTGCAGCCAAGCGCACAACTCGTTCTTCGCTTCCTCGAACGAGCACGAGAGCACGCCGACCGTCTTCAAGCATTTCCTTGAAAATCGCCAACTCACCATGTTCTTCGAAACCACAAGCGACAACAACGTTCATCGCTTCGTTCAAAATGACTTCTTGGCCAGCTTCCAAGACGCTCTTATCAATTGATGGAGCAATCGAGACCCGCATCTTTCGACCGTTCACAACGACATTCACCATGTCATTAGCTGCAGGGCTGTCATAAATAGCAAAACCATTAGGAGGTCCAGATAAACGCTCAACTTCTTCCTTGAGCGTGATGAGTTGTTCACGGGCTTCACGAAGAGTCGTTGACAGGCGCTGATTATTAGCACTTAGATCGTTGATTTGCTCGTGCAGCTTCTGCAATTCGACATTAGGCGAAGTGCTCTCGGTCATGGCGTTGCCTCCTCGTTTGACCCTAATGCTTCAAGTCCCTCAATCGCACCTTTGGCAGGTCGAATTCGTCGAGGTGGAAGTACAGTTCCCGGCGCCAAACGGCGAGTCTGAATCAGAAAACCAGTGTGTCCCTGCATTCGATGATTTGGACGAACCGCGAGCCCTTCGACGTGCCACGGTCGTTGGATCAACTCTTGTGCTTCAGGATCTGTCCAGCGCTTGTCCTTTCGTAAGTTCTCAACCATGTTGGACATTTGGGTCGTCGTTGCTACGTAGGCAATCAGAACACCACCAGGGCGAATGACAGGTGCCAACGATTCAATACATTCCCACGGAGCCAGCATGTCCAGCACCACCCGATCAACGGATCCTTCAGGAAGATTGACGACCTCATCCTGCAAGTCACCAATTGTTACTGACCAATTCGCTGGAGTTTCTCCAAAGAAATTAGTGATGTTCTTCGTTGCAATCTTGGCGAAGTCTTCACGGCGCTCATAGCTATGAACTGTGCCATGCTCCCCTACTGCCCGAATCAACGAGCAAGTAAGTGCACCAGAACCAACACCTGCCTCAACGACCGTTGCTCCGGGATACACATCTGCGAAGCCAACAATGGCTGCGGCGTCCTTGGGATAGACAACTGCTGCGCCTCGAGGCATGGACAGCACAAAGTCGGTAAGCAAAGGTCGTAGCGCTAGGTACACCATGTTTCCCGTCGAAGTAACAGTACAGCCTTCGAACTGGCCAATGATGTCGTCATGCGGAATGCTGCCATGGTTAGTAAAGAAACTGTTTCCACGTTGCAACACGATGGTGTGTTTGCGAGCCTTTACATCAGTTAATTGGACACGATCGCCCTCGGTGAATACACCAGTGACATTGCGGGCAACCATGAGGCTCCTTTGTTTCATCGCTATTGTCCTTACATTCTCGCAGGTTTGCCTCGAATGACTCACCACCGCATTGCTAAACTCTGGTTAACCGCACAAATTTCAGCCAAGGAGTCTTGTTGACATCGCTCTCCGGTTTCCCTCGAAACTGCAATGTGATCATCGCAGCATTTGCTGGGTGGAACGATGCCGCACAATCCGCAACTGATGCGCTAGAAGTCCTACTTGAACTATGGGATGCCGAAGAAGTCGCTGAGCTCAACGGCGACGACTACTACGACTACCAATTCAATCGACCCGAAGTGAGCATCGATATCGACGGCGCCCGCCACATTGAATGGCCGAGCACGACGGTGTATCGCGCAAATTCTCAAACAATTCCTGGGACAAACATTGTGCTTGTGCTTGGAGTCGAGCCCAGCATGAAGTGGAAAACGTTCTGCCAAGAAATCCTGAAACACACGCCAACCAATGTTCCAACCGTTCTTGTAACTCTGGGCGCACTTCTAGCTGACGTACCGCACACGCGACCAATTCCAGTTAATGGAACTACTGCGAATTCCGAACTTCAAGAAATTACTGGCTTCGAGGTGTCACGCTACGAAGGCCCAACGGGAATTCTCGGTATTTTGCAGACCGAAGCTGAAGCACAGGGCATCTCTGGAATGTCGCTCTGGGCTGCGGTTCCTCATTACGTTGCTGCTCCACCATGTCCAAAGGCAACACTTGCGCTACTTCGTTCAATCGAAGACCTTCTTGATGTTGCAATCCCAATCGATGACCTTGTGGAAGATGCTCGCGCCTGGCACACCGGTGTTGAGGAAATGACATCAGACGACGAAGAGATTGCAGATTACGTTCGTAATCTCGAAGAGTCTCAAGATACTGCCGAACTGCCCGAAGCTTCAGGCGAAGCAATTGCAAAAGAATTTGAGCGTTACTTACGTCGTCGCGAACATTAACGGTGCGAACGGTACCAATCAATCGCTGAGGCCGTGGCTGCATCAAATCCACTTGTTGAATCGTGATTGCTCAGAAACGGCGCAATAGTTGTAGCCATTTCTTTTCCAAGTTCAACGCCCCATTGATCAAATGAGTTGATTCCCCAGACAACACCTTGCACGAATGTCATGTGTTCATACATGGCTACGAGTGCACCTAAGACATAAGGATCTAAACACTCGATCATGATGACGTTCGTTGGACGATTACCTGGCATTACCTTGTGATCGACAAGCTCTGGAGCAACTCCGGATGAAACAACTTCTTCTCGAGTTCGGCCAAATGCAAATACTCGTGCCTGACCAATCGCATTACTCACTAGGACATCATGGTGAGCGCCAATCGGATTGAGTGACTTGCCTGTGAAAATCACATCACAAGCCACAACTGATGTGCCTTGATGCAGTAACTGAAAGAAGGAATGTTGACCGTTCGTGCCCGGCTCTCCCCAGTAAATGGCGCCGGTATCGCATCCAACAGCCGAGCCATCCAGACGCACACTCTTACCGTTGCTTTCCATAACCAGCTGCTGAAGGTAGGCAGGAAATCGCTTTAAGTATTGGTCATAAGGTAGCACAGCCACACTCGGAATGTTCAAGAACGAACGATTCCAGACACCGAGTAGACCAAGAAGTACTGGCACATTCTTTTCTAACGGTGTTGTGGCAAAGTGTTGATCCATTGCATGAAACCCTGCCAACATCTGATCAAATGCCTCTGGGCCAATCGCGATCATTGTCGACAGTCCGATGGCTGAATCCATGGAATACCGTCCACCGACCCAATCCCAAAATCCGAACATATTTGCCGGATCAATTCCGAATTCAGTGACAAGCTCTTCATGCGTCGACACTGCGACGAAATGTTTTGCGATAGAACTTTCGGCACGATCTGGTACTACTTGAAGAAGTGCCTCACGCGCAGTCTTGGCATTCATCATTGTTTCTTGAGTCGTGAAAGTTTTGCTTGCAATGATAAAGAGTGTTTCTAGTGGGTCAACAACTCTTAAAACTTCCGCAATGTCAGTGCTATCAACATTGCTCACAAAATGGAATGACATGTCGCGCTGTGAAAAGTGACGCAACGCTTCGTAAGCCATCACAGGTCCTAAATCCGAACCGCCAATACCGATATTGACGACGTGTCGAATTCGTTTACCCGTCGCACCAAGCCATTGCCCGTCACGTACTGCCCGAGCTAGAGCAGCCATGCGGTCGCGCACTTCGTACACATGCTCAACGATGTCGATACCGTCGACAAGCAAAGTTGATGACCGAGGCAAGCGCAGCGCAGTGTGAAGCACGGCTCGATTTTCAGTGCTATTGATGTGCGAGCCACCAAGCATGCGATCACGAATAGCTTCTAGCCCAGATTCTCGCGCAATAGTCATTAGTTCTGTGAGCACGTCTTCGTCAATACGCTGACGGCTGTAGTCAAAGGTGATGCCGGCAGCAGTTGCATGAAATGAACTGCGATCCGACTCAAACAAATCACGAATGTGAATGCTGGCCCATAACTGCGCTTTCCGAGCGAGTTGTTCCCACGCAGGAGTACCAACAGCACCGTGCTGTGTCATTAGTACCACCTCGCTTTAACCCTCACCGATAACATAAAGGATATACGTTGCAATCAAGGGAGCACTCGGTGGCTAGCACTTCTCAGATCACACACATCGGCATGGTGGGCTTGGGGCGCATGGGGGCTAACTTGGTTCGCCGAATCAGCGACGCCTCAATATCCGCTGTTGCTTATGACGCACAACCTGATGTTGCATCGGAGTTAGCCCGCGAAAACCCGACATTCATCAGTTCAGCGGCCTCAATCGACGATTTGATAAGTCAACTTCCGGCTCCTCGAGCCATCTGGATCATGGTGCCAGCCGGAGCCATCACCGAATCTGTGGTGGATGAATTGGTCAGCAAACTCTCCCCTGGCGACATCATCATTGATGGCGGAAACTCGTATTACCGAGACGATCTTCGCCATAGTGCAAGTGCGGCACTCAAGGGCATCCACTTCTTAGATGTAGGAACCAGTGGCGGTGTTTGGGGTCGTGAGCGTGGTTATTGCCTCATGATCGGCGGCGATAGTCAGGCAGTTTCTAGCCTCACCGCAATCTGGGATGCAGTATCCCCTGGCTTTGAAGCGGCTCCACGCACTCCCAATCGAACTGGCGAGACAACAACTGACGAACGTGGCTGGTTGCATTGCGGTCCATCTGGTGCCGGACACTTCGTCAAGATGGTTCACAACGGAATTGAATATGGATTGATGGCTGCTTACGCCGAGGGTCTCAATATTTTGAAATCCGCCGACGAAGGACTCAAGCCTCGGTCAGCCGATGCCGAAACAGCGCCACTCGCCCACCCAGAGCATTACCAATACGAATTTGATGTTCCCGCAATAACCGAACTGTGGCGTCGAGGAAGTGTTGTCTCCTCGTGGTTGCTCGATCTCACAGCAATCGCATTGCATGATTCACCAAATCTCGATGAATTCAGTGGTCGCGTATCTGACTCTGGCGAAGGTCGATGGACTGCGATTGCTGCCATCGAAGAAGGCGTTCCAGCTCCGGTATTAACGGCAGCAGTATTTTCACGATTTGAATCACGCAGTCGTTCCGAGTTTGCCAACAAAGTACTGTCAGCCATGCGCAAGCAGTTTGGCGGACATCACGAAAAGAAGGACTAGGAAGCACTTTTCCTAGCCACTGCATAGACTTAAGTTCATGCAGGCATGGTCGCCCGTCGCAGTTCCTGCGACTTCTCAACAATTCACAGCACTTCAAGTCTTTGACTCAGTTTCGCAAGAACTCGTTCCATTGGATTGCGATCGAGAGGTGACAATGTACGTCTGTGGAATTACTCCATACGACGCAACACACATGGGACATGCTGCAACATACGTTGCATTCGATACCTTGCAACGAATTTGGCGTGCTTGCGGTGCCACAGTGAATTACACCCAAAACGTCACAGACGTGGATGATCCGCTCATCGAACGAGCACTGGCTACAGGCAGGAAATGGCAGGACATCGCCGAAGAGCAAACTGACCTCTTTCGAAGCGACATGGAAGCATTGAGAGTAATTCCACCAGCTAATTACATTGGCGCAGTTGAATCAATTGATCTAGTTGTTGAACGAATCAACCAACTTGCTCAAGCCCAGTCGGTTTATGATCTCGACGGTGACCTGTACTACGACATTTCTCATGCGCGACTCTTAGGCCAGATCGCCCATTTGTCACGCGACGAGATGATTGCAGTCTTCAGCCAGCGAGGTGGCGATCCAACTCGAGAAGGCAAACGCGATCCGCTTGATGCCTTGCTCTGGCGACATGAACGACCCAACGATCCCTCTTGGGAGACCGAACTTGGTGCTGGCCGACCAGGATGGCACATTGAATGCGCCGCCATCGCATTGAAATACCTCGGGAACACAATCGACGTGCAAGGTGGTGGCAGCGACCTGAAATTCCCGCATCATGAAATGAGTGCTGCACACGCCGAAACCGCTACTGGAGAACAACCATTTGCCAAGGCCTTCATGCATACCGGAATGGTGGCTTTGGGTGGCGAGAAAATGAGCAAGTCACTCGGCAATCTTGTTTTTGTTTCGAAACTAACCGCATCTGGAATCGATCCAATGGCAATTCGCCTAACGATTTTAAACAATCACTACCGTTCAGAATGGGAATGGTTTGACAGCAGTCTCGATACTGCAATTGCTCGCCTTGATCGCTGGCGAAGTGCACTCAACCAATCGAGCGGTGCACCTGATATCACTGCCGAGATTGGCGCTGCGATAACCAACGACCTTGACACACCGCGTGCGATTGGCTTAATCGACGAATGGGTGCACGCCACATTGAATGGTGACACGTCCACTCACGGTAGCCCCCAATCAATGGCTGTGACCATCGATGCATTGTTAGGAATCGCGTAACCGTGGAGATCCTTGGCCGCATGGTCAACGCATCAAATTCCACGTTGGTAGTTCGCGACAGTGAACGGCAATACGTTTACAAACCAATCTCTGGCGAGCGTCCGCTATGGGATTTTCCCGATGGAACGCTCGCAGCGCGAGAACGAGCAGCATTTCTGCTATCTCACAGTGGTGGCTGGAATGTGGTGCCTGAAACGACGCTACGAGTTGGGCCAATGGGTTTAGGTAGCTTCCAAAACTGGGTGGAGGCAGAACCGACCAGTGTCGACATTCTTGAACCTCATCTAGTCCCTGAAAACTGGCACGATGTTTTTACCGGCGTCAATGAAAATGGCAAGGAAGTCGTTTTGACTCATGCCAACGATTTAATGTTGCGACGCATTGCATTATTCGATGCCGTCATCAATAACGCTGATCGAAAAGCTGGGCACATTCTTACCGACGACCATGGACAACACTTTGCCATCGATCACGGCGTGACTTTTCACCATGAACCAAAATTGCGCACCGTGCTCTGGGGTTGGATGGGCGAAGAAATATCAGATGAAGAAACACAACTACTTCAGCGTTCACTCGAGGCTAGTAATGCACCAGAATTCTCGGAGCTACTCACTGATACCGAGATCGAAGCTCTTCGTTCGCGCATTGCAGAGTTAATCGAAACCCGCGTGTTTCCGGAACCATCTCGAGAGTGGCCAGCAATCCCCTGGCCCATTTTTTAGCCCCGTCGACGATATCCATTTGCCCGCGGACAGATGTGACCTCGAGGATCGAGTGGAAATTCGCAGAGCGGACATGGGGGTCGCCCAGCCGACACTACAGATAAAGCGCGGCGAGCAAATGCCCGTGCTGCCATCGAATCCATTCGAACCCGCAATACATCGGGGCCTTCGTCGGAATCTTCTTCCAATTCGGGCACGTCATCAAATGATTCGGTTTGAGCATGCGCTTCTACAACAACTTGCGCACTCCTCGAGTTCCACCCCAATGCCAGTGTTCCAACGCGAAATTCATCTTCGATTGGATTATCAAGTGGCTCAAGATCCGCTGGACCGACAAGTGAAGTGTCGATACCTTCGGCGATTCCTACTTGATCTAATAACTCGTTGAGTCTGTCACCAAGTAAATTCACTTGTTCTTTTTCAAGCGAGACACTGATTAATCGCTTGCCGTCACGTGCCTGAAGAAAGAACGTGCGATCGCCTGGTTCGCCAACAGTGCCTGCAACAAAGCGTGCGGGATTATCAAACAAGTGCACAAACCGAGCCATTGCTATTGGTCCTTTCCGCTCTGTCCACCAAGTTGTGGCGCTTCTGGCGACAAATGCTCAAGCCATCCGTGGCCAGTATCGTTCAATTTCGATATCGCACTTCCGTTGGAACTGTATCGAATCACACTTACTGAACAAGGATCAACCATGATCCGCTGGAAATCGTTCAGATTCATTCCCAACGCATCAGCACAAATAGCCTTGATGACATCGCCATGGCTCACAGCAGCCCACACGACATTTTCTCCGTGTTCAGCAGTCAGTTGAGCATCCCATTCACGTATACAAGCGACTGCTCGACTTGCCATTGCTGCCATTGCTTCACCGTCTGGGAAAACCATGTCAGCAGGCTTTTCTTGAACGATCTTCCACATATCGAGCTGGGCAAGATCACTAATTTTTTCACCTTGCCATTGCCCGTAATCACACTCAATGAGTCGATCGTCGATCTCAAGCGGAACAGACTTTAATGCAAGTGCGGTTGTAGCCAGCGTGCGTTCGAGAGGACTCGACACAACTTTGACCACAGGAACTTGAGCTAGGCGGTCACCTAACTCATATGCTGACTTGCGCCCAACATCATCAAGATCAACACCGGTCAAACGACCAGCAAGAATGCCATCAGCATTTGCCGAAGTACGCCCATGACGAATCAGCAATAACAGTCCCACGTTTTAACTCTAACGCGAAAGAGTGTTACGCGTATCGCGGCCTGACTTACGAGGTTGCGCTGACAACTCCAGTAGCCAACAAGATGAGTAGGAGTACACCTAGTCCAACTCGGTACTGCACGAATGGCTTAAATGACTTTGTCTGGATGTAATTCATGAAGCCTGAAATCACGCCGTAACCCACAATGAAGGCAATCGCCGTAGCCACAATAGTTGCCGGCCAATTCGCATATGAATCCGATGAAATGTTTTTTACTTCCAACAAGGAACTCGCTAATACCGCTGGAATAGCCAGCAAGAATGAATAGCGCGCAGCAACTTCACGCTTGAAACCCATGAACAATCCAAAGGTAATCGTCGCACCTGAGCGAGAGACTCCAGGAATCAATGCAAGCGCCTGTCCAACTCCAAAAATCAGAGCTGACTTCCACGAAAGATCAGACTCACCTTTGACGTGCTTGGCACTGATGTCCGCGTATCCAAGAATCAGACCCATCACGATAAGGGCGAGTGCCACAACCACGAGATTGCGAGCCGTAGTTTCAATCTGGTCTTTAAACACCAGTCCCAATAGTGCGATAGGTAGCGTTCCAACGATCACGTACCAAGCCATTTTGGCTTCTGGTTCTTTTCGCAATTCCGCATGCTTGAAGCTTTTTGCCCACGTGGAAATAATCGAGACGATGTCTTTTCGGAAATATAAAATCACCGCAGATTCTGTGCCGATTTGAGTCACAGCTGTGAATGCGGCGCCGGCATCTTGCCAATGAAAGAGTCTGGTCAAAATCAATTCGTGAGCTGATGAAGAAATCGGCAAAAACTCGGTTAAGCCTTGGGACACTCCAAGCACAATGGCTTGGAGCCACGTCAAGTGATCGGTCATCGAAAAGTCTCCTTGGTAACGACACGCCACCGTAAAGCGCGCGTGCTTCACATTGAACGCTAGCGTGAACTTATGGAACTTCGCGGACTAGGCAACAGCGGGCTTTTCGTGTCGCGTTTGGGTCTTGGCACGATGTCATGGGGCCGGGACACCGACATTCACGAAGCTCGGGATCAGTTCAACTTGTACTACGAGGCCGGCGGTCGTTTCGTTGATACGGCAGATATTTATAGTGATGGCGGCTCAGAAGAAATTCTCGGCGAATTCCTGCGCGATAAACCTGATGTCATTGTGTCGACTAAGGCAGGCTCAGTACGAAGCGCTCGCCGCAGGAATGCCAGCCGTGGCCATCTGATATCAGCACTCGATTCATCACTCAAGCGCCTTCGGCGCAATCACATCGACATTTGGCACGTTAATGCTTGGGATCCTTACACCCCAATTGAAGAAACCCTTAGCGCACTGGACTTTGCCGTCAGTACTGGTCGAGTTCGATATGTCGGGGTCTCCAATTATTCAGGGTGGCAACTAGCGACTGCTTCTACAACTCAAAGCGATCGTCCAGCTCGGATAATTTCTACTCAAATGGAATATTCGCTCATCGAACGCGGTGTTGAACGAGAAGTTGTTCCGGCTGCAACCGCTCACGGCGTAGGACTATTGGCATGGTCACCACTTGGACGTGGAGTTCTCACAGGTAAGTATCGGCACGCTACCCCACCAGATTCTCGGGCGGCTTCTGCACACCTTGCCTCATTTGTTACGCCGTACCTACACGAACGGCCTCGAGCAATTGTCGATGCTGTGTGCATGGCAGCTGAAGGTCTAGGCCTATCTCCAATAGATGTCTCGCTTGCTTGGTTGACTGCACGACCTACGGTGGCAAGTGCGATTGTTGGCGCTCGCACGGCATCTCAAATGCGTGCAATTGTGGCTGGCATGGATGCGTCGTTGCCTGATGAAATTCACACTGCGCTTGACGAAGTGTCTGCTCCACTTCGTGGCTACCCTGAATTCGGCTGGAATCAATAGTGGCTGCCGTCTGGGAATTCAAAGAGTTGCGTTTTGCGCAAGATTCAAAGCGTTCAGATGTTAAGGCAGTACTGACAAGCATGGCCGAAGTCGACCGATGGGAGTTAGACCGAGTTCGGGTCTATAACGATGGTCGCCGTTGGGTGAGGTTGCGCCGCAAGATTTACCACCTTGAACGAACTGCTTAATTAACTGGATCGAACAAAGCGATCCATTACACGCATGCCAAATTCCAATCCGTTGACTGGAACTCGCTCGTCCACTCCATGAAACATCGCCGAGAAATCTAACTCAGGTGGTAGTAACAGCGGCAAGAACCCATAACACGTAATTCCTAATTTGCTGAATGCCTTGGCATCGGTGCCACCAGAAAGTGTGTACGGCACCGGTGTACCACTTGGATCTTCTGCACGAATTGCATTCGACATGGCCTCAATCAGCGGACCACTGAACGGTGCCTCCAGAGCAATCCCGTTAACTACGTCTTCTCGCACAACACCAGGTGGAAGCAGATTCTCGATGTCTTTGATTAACTCGTCTTCGTAACCAGGTAGGAAACGACCGTCAATCATTGCTTCGGCAGTACCTGGAATGACGTTGTGCTTGTACCCAGCGTTCAACATTGTGGGGTTCGCTGTATTCGATAACGTTGCTCCAATGATTCGAGCTATTGGTCCAAGATGACTGAGTAGTTCTTCAGGATCATCCGCCGAGAGTTCAATTCCCAGCGCATCTGAAAGCGCTTTAATAAAGTCGCGCACGGTAGGCGTCATGGCAAGTTCAAATTTGTGCTCACCGATCGCTGCAACGGCTTGGGCTAAATGTGTCACTGCATTGTCGTTATTGATAAACGATCCGTGGCCAGCTGTGCCTTCGGCACGTAATTTCATCCAGCGGATACCTTTTTCAGCTGTCTGCACGAGGTACAAACGGACGTCGTCGCGCACTGTCAGGCTATAGCCGCCTACTTCCCCAACAGCCTCACTAATGTTTGAAAACATATCTTTGCGATGGTTCACCAACCATTCGGATCCATGGATACTTCCAGCCTCTTCGTCTGGCAGAAACTGAAGCACGATGTCGCGAGGTGGCTTCACGCCCGCTTTAGCCCAGGCTCGCACCAAGGCCAAAATCATGCCATCGCCATCCTTCATATCGACAGCGCCACGACCCCAAATCATGCCATCGTGAATCTCCGCAGCAAAGGGATCGTACGTCCAGTCCTTAGCTTGTGCTGGGACGACGTCTAGGTGCCCATGTAAAAGCAACGCTGGTCGAGAAGAATCGGAACCTGCTAATCGCGCGTAGACCCCTTGGCGTTTGCCACTTGTCGTCTCGTAACGCTCACAATCAATACCGACCTCTTTGAGCTTCGACTCAACGTACTCAGCAGCCAAGGCTTCACCGGGACCTGAATCGTCACCATAGTTCGACGTATCAATCTTGATGAGATCTCGTACGATCTCTACAACTTCAGCAGAAATGTCAGCAAGCGGCTCGATTGTCATGGCTCCAGTCTTACCTATATCGCAGGCGAGCACCTTCTAGGCACCCGCATTTGAGCAAGGACGGCAAATGCGGGTATTCTTACGAGGCTAGCAAGTAACGAACATCGCAATGCTAGAAACCTCAGTCCGGGTGGCGGAATAGGCAGACGCGCTAGCTTGAGGTGCTAGTCCCCTCACGGGGATGGGGGTTCAAGTCCCCCCTCGGACACTAGAACGGACTTTGCACTTGCAAGGTCCGTTCTTTTATTTCTGACCGAGCACTCGCCCGCACTTGGCGTTTAGCCGCACCATTGAGAGCGAGTAAAATTAGGCTTATGTCTGGGCTCAACAAAATTATTTTGTACTACGGATTCACTCCAATTGATGACCCCGAGGCAATCCGACTGTGGCAACGAACGCTATGCGAAAAACTCAACCTCAAAGGCAGAATCCTGATTTCTGAGCATGGAATCAATGGCACTCTAGGTGGCGACATTGAGGACCTCAAGAATTACATAAAGGCAACTAAGGAATACAAAGGCTTTAAGCGCATCGATTGGAAATGGTCGGATGGCACTGGCGAGGACTTTCCACGACTCAAAGTCAAAGTGCGTGATGAGATAGTTGCTTTTGGTGCAACCGATGAACTCAAAGTAGACAAACATGGAGTTATCGGCGGTGGCGAGCATTTGTCGCCCGAGCAAGTAAATGAACTCGTCGAAAAATATGGCGACGACGTGGTGTTCTTTGATGGCCGTAACGCTTTCGAAGCGAAAATTGGAAAATTTCGAAACGCGATTGTTCCTGATGTGCGCACAACACATGACTTCATAAAGGAAATTGAAAGCGGAAAATACGACGACATCAAGGATAAGAAAATTATCTCGTACTGCACTGGCGGAATACGGTGCGAAATTCTTTCAGTACTGATGAAGAATCGTGGATTTAACGACGTCTATCAAATTCAAGGTGGCATCGTGCGTTACGGAGAAAAGTTTGGCGACTCTGGATTATGGGATGGATCGCTCTACGTTTTCGATAATCGCATGGCGGTTGACTTTACTGACGAAGCAAAAGTTATCGGCGAATGCGAAAAATGTAACGGTGCAACAAACCAATTTTATAATTGTGCCAATCAGCAGTGTCGAGAACTGACTTTGCTGTGCGACGAATGTGCTGCGAAGTACAGCAGCGCAGCGTGTACTCACGAATTGGTCAAATAGCACTAGCCGGCTGAGCCTGGCCAAAATCCCTTGATTGAAGCAACGATCATCTCAACAGCGATGGCGGCACTCAACAAACCAGCTACACGCGCTAGCAATGTGACGCCCGATTCGCGGATCACGCGAACAATTTGGGTAGAAAACATCAACGTCAAACCAATGACCACGTGAACCAAGACGATTGCCAATGCCAGCGAGGCTTTGTGCATTGGAGTTGATGCAGATTGCGCAAACAACATAGTCGCAACGATTGCACCTGGCCCTGCAAGCAATGGTGTACCAAGAGGCACCATAGCGATGTTGGTACTTCCCTCAGTCGTTTCTTCCTGGCCCTTACCTGTCAGCAATTCCAACGCAATGAGCAGCAAAAGCAGTCCACCGGCACCTTGGAGCGCCGCGAACGACACATGTAGAGCTCCGAGAATTGCTTGTCCGGCTACAGCAAAGGTCACGATCAAAATCAATGACACAGCGGCCGCCTGCCATGCCAGTCGAATCCGTTGTCGCGGTGACTTGTCAGCAACTAGCGCCAAGAAGATTGGTGCCACACCAGGAGGATCCAAAACCACTAGCAATGTAATAAAGGCTTGAACACCAAAAGTTACCGCAGTGAGTTCGGAGTAATTGTTCACAGCCCAACTCTAGAGCATCGGATTCCAGAGAAATTTTGGTGTTTTAGGCTAGGCCTTCCATACGTTTTAATTGCTCAATTCGCCAAGCAAGCGGCGGATGTGTATCGAATAGTCGCGAAGTCTTGGATGAGTCCAGCGGCGATTCGATCCAAATGTGCGCAACAGCATTTGAGCGCTGGTGAACCACTGTTGAGTCAGCATTAAGAACCTCAAGTGCTCTTCGAAGCCCTGTTGGATTGCGTGTGAACTGAACGGCTGTTGCATCCGCCAACGCCTCTCGGTTTCTTGAAACTGCAGCTCGAAGCAAAATTGCAGCTATCGGCGCCAATATCAAAGCAACGATTCCGGCGATCAAAGCGATTGGATTGCCACCGTTGTCATTGTTGTCGCGCCGCCCACCAGAAAACATTGTGAATCGAAGAACGAAGTCACTCAGGATTGCAATGGCACCTGCAGTAGTTGCGGCAACAGCAGCAACCAGAGTGTCTCGATTTGCCACATGTGCTAGCTCGTGAGCCGTCACGCCTTGCAATTCTTCACGATCCATTTTTTCCAAAATTCCAGTGGTAAATGCAATAACAGCATGCTCCGGATTCCTGCCCGTGGCAAAAGCATTCGGAGCAGAATCTTGCACGATTGCAACCTTAGGCATGGGTAAGCCAGCTGCCATCGTCATTTCTTGTACCAAGTTGAACAACTGCGGCGCCGAATCATGGTCAATTTCTCGAGCGCCAGTCATGGTTAAAACAATTTTGTCTGAAGCAAAATATGATCCCCACACTGAAGCGACTGCGATCATCACCGCGATAGGGAAAATACCAACCGTAGTCTGACCAGTGACAACGGCTGCACCGTAAACAGCAGCAGCCACCACACAGCCCATTGAGGCCAACAGCAGATATGTCTTACGTTGATTGCTGGCTTGCGCCGCTCGGAAATCAGTAGTCACGATAATTTACTTGAAGTCAACCTTAGGAACGTCTCGCTTTGAAGGATCGTCCACTTCGTAAAATTCTCCAGCCGAGACATTGGCAAGTCCTGCAAAAAACTTACCGGGAATTGCGGCAATGCTTTCATTGAGTGAACGAACGTTGTCGTTGTAATACTGGCGAGCGAAACCAATTTTGTTTTCCGTTGACGAAAGCTCTTCCTGCAATGACAAAAAGTTCGCTGATGCCTTAAGGTCTGGATACGCTTCACTCACCGCGAGCAGGCCGCGCAGTGCTTGTGTCATTTGGCCATCAGCTACTGCTACATCATGAACCGTTTGAGCACTCGTAGCCGCGGCGCGAGCTGCGACCACTTTTTCAAATGTTGCAGACTCATGGGCGGCATAGCCCTTTACTGTCTCAACCAAATTAGGGATGAGATCAGCACGTCGTGCCAATTGCACCTCAATTTGTGAAAAAGCCTCGTTGACACGGACATTCAACCGGACGAGTCGATTGAATTGACCAACTACAAAAAGAATTACTAGTGCAAGTACGCCGACAACAATCCATGTATTCATAACTTGAGGTTACCCCGACTTTGACCCTATAAAACCAACGTCGCCCGATGTTCCTCATCGTGGCGAAGGACTTCAATCAGCAACGTCGAAATGTCCAATTCGCCAAAAACATCGTGAACACCGGTTGCTTGCCATTGCGCCTCGGTGAGCGCACGAAGACGTGTCAACAGACGCGTGCGTCCCGCCATAAGTTCGGCACTTGCAGCCTCAAGCGTATAACTGGAGTACCGATTTTCGGTCTCTACTGGATCTGGCTCCCACCACGTGAAAGCTGGAGGATTCGAGCCTGCTTCGAGGGCATCAACCATTTGATCGATACGAACTCCCCATACCTGTTCATCGACTTGGGAGAGATGTCCCAGCACGACCGAAGGAGTCCACTGCCCTTCAATCGACGCTGCTGATTGAGATGATTGCACGAGTCGGTCGGCCGACATGATGAGCTCGACAAGCAGGATCGACGGTGAAATTGCCATGGTTTAACTATGCCGTATTAGGACTTACTTTTCGCGGTAGGTAATGCGACTTTGGAACATGATCGCTTCTTCAGCACTGAAATCATTGTGGCTTTTTCACTGGGAGTCACCCAAAGATGGTATTTGCGTTTCACTGCTACTTGTCGTGCAACATAAGCACATTGATACGACACTCGAGGAGGTAGCCAAGCCGACGCGTCGGAATCTGATTTTTGATCGTTCAAGGAAGAGCTAACCGCAATAAGTTCTAGTGGATCATTAGCAAGTTCGACTCGGGTTGCATAAGGCAAAGACTGAGCGCCCGTGACCCATGCATTCGACAACGCAACGACGTGATCAATTTGAATTGCAGTAGACATTGGACATGTTCCAAAAGTACAGGTTTCAGCAAAAGTTGTACGTTTACCTGAATAAGGATCGGTAAAGACTCCGCCAATAACTCGACAACGAGAACTACTCATCACTACTTTTTTCAAATCTCGCCTCAAAATGTCATTGCGAGTATCACAACCATTTCCATCGAGATCTTTCCATCTGCCACCGAACTGATCTCGGGAATAGCCATCGTGAGCGGCCCATCCGGCAACTGGCAATTGTTTTGCCGCTTTCAAGGCTTTGCTGATTTGTGTTCGAGTACTTACGGACGTGGATTCGTGTGAATGCGCAGAACTAACAGGTGTAGCGGTGAGAGCGGCGATTGCCACACCAAAGCTGAGGACTACAACGCTTGTACGTGCCATTTGTTCAATCACCCATTTCTGAAAAAATACTCTTGCCCTTACCCGGTATCACTAAGGCTCTGTTGTTGCCATTATGGCGTTCGACTCTGACAGCAGGCACTACCAACGAATTGGCGTGTAGCCATCATGTTGCAAAATCCGATTAACTTGAGAAAAAGGCGCAGATCCAAAGAATCCGCGCTGTGCACTCAGCGGACTGGGATGCACGCCACTTATCACGTGCTTGTCGTCAAACTTATTGTTCAGCTCTTGCGCCTTTTTCCCCCACAAAATTCCAACAACGTTTGGGTTTGATTGAACGACAACGTCAATAATCCGATCTGTTACTTCGTTCCATCCCCAGTTTTGATGTGAACCTGATTCAAAGGCTGCGGCCGTCAGTGTTCGATTCAGTAACATCACACCTTGCTCAACCCAAGGACTCAAATCTCCATCAACAATCTGAGTTGATCCGGTGTCACTAACCACTTCAGTCAATATGTTTCGCAACGAACCGGGAAGTGGTGTAGTTCCACGAGGAACTGAAAAGCTAAGGCCGCAAGCATATGTGGGATTCGGATAAGGATCCTGCCCAACTATGACAACGCGCACCTCGTTGGGTGACAACTGTAATGCTCGAAAAATATTCTCGTTCTGAGGCACAATTTCGGCTTTCGGGTCACGCGCCATCTGTTGAGCGATCCCTTCAATTTTGGGACGCACTGGAGTAAGCGGCGACTGCCACGCAGGTGGAATTAACGTCCATAGATCCATAGCGCCCTCCTCTCACAGTGAATGGCCTTAAGTCGATGGTAACTAATGAGGTGGTGCCGCCGGAGACGTGAGCGAACCACTAGCCTTACATCGTGCAATCATCAAGTCATCCGCCAATTCGAACATTTCATGCTCGCCACGGTCGCATCAGCGCCAGTCGCCTTGAGATTCTCGAAAACGTAGTTCCAGAGTTTGAAATTTCACAATTGTCTTCGCCCATTGATTTGCGGAAAATATTTCCTGGACTCACAACCGTCGTCGATTTTGGTTCCGGAATGGGTCATCACGCTCACGAATTACTTCAAGCAGGATTTGGTGTGCTTGCTATTGACGTCCATAAGCCAGGCATTAGCCGAATCGCTGAAATCGCACACAATGAATCTCTGTCGTCGTTGAAAGTACATCTTGGTGATGGCTTGGCAGTTTTGACGGACACACTTGCTCCCCAATGTGTAGATGAGTTGCACGTGATGTTTCCCGATCCGTGGCCAAAGGCGCGTCATAACAAACGCCGAGTCATTCAACACACGTTCCTTGATTTGGCAGATCGAGTGCTCGCAGCGCAAGGTGAAATCATCATGGTGACCGACGATGACTCGTATGCCGAACACATGAATGAAGTTTTTTCGCAATCTGCAACTTTTGAATTAAGTGACGAATCAGTAGAGATTCCGCAAACGCGATACAAGCGACGTGCCGACCACATGCGAAACACGATTCATGGATTTAGAGCCCGTCGACGAGTTCAACCAAACTCTCACGAATAGTTCCCCAAACTTGGGCTAATCCGGGGTGCAAATCTAAATCTCCAACCTGATGAACATCCACCCACACAGCTTCGACAGATTCTTCATTTGTCGATAGCTCAGGTTGTGAGGCTACCGTGCCAATAACAGTGTGGTAACTCCACGTACCGTGGTCAGTCAGTAACACATCGTGAATCACTGTTACATCGTGAGATTCGACCCCAAGCTCTTCTTGCAGTTCACGCAAAGCTGCCTCAACTGCAGTTTCGTGTGAATCTCGTGCTCCGCCCGGTATTCCCCATGTTTGACCGCCGTGCGTCCATTCAGCACGAAGTTGCATCAAGGCTGTCTTGGTTGGTGGATGTACGAGAACAATGCCAGCTGCGCCGTGGAGTCCCCAATGCCGAGAACCACAGGTACATTCAATCCAGCCATCGCCATCACTATCTGCCACGACTATGGCAACTGTCCGACATGTGCAAGCGCCAGTCGCACTAGCAAATCTTGTCCGCCTGTCATTTCGGCTCGAACATTGTGACTCACAGCCTCGGCAGGTGTGACCCACACAAGGTCTAATGCATCTTGGCTTGGCTGACATTCGCCTTTGACAGGCACTACATAAACCAACGAGACAGCATGTTGCCGCGGGTCATGAAACCCAGATACGTCAGGATCGGGAAAGTATTCAGCCACTGTAAACGGTGCAGGATTTGCGGGGATTTGCGGAAACGCCATTGGGCCAAGATCTTTTTCAATGTGGCGCATTAACGCATCCCGAATTCGTTCGCCATAGAGCACTCGCCCTGAGATAACGGCTCGACTAATAGAACCGTCTGGCCTGCCACGAAGAAGTAAGCCAATTTCAGTAACGCGACCATGATCGTCGAGTCGCACGGGCACGGCATCAACATAAACAATTGGGAGTCGCTCGCGAGCGTATTCGAGCTCTTCAGAGCCCAACCACGATGGCGTGATATTCGTTAAATCAGTCACGTGTGCCTCACCGCCGTTTCGAACGAGTCTCTTTATGCTAGCGCGCGTCGGCCACGACTGGGCTTAAATCCATGCGCGTACCATCGATCTTCGGCACGCTCGACTGTAAGTCGCACACCGAATGCTTGTGACATCGGTTCACTTGCAATCACATCATTGACCAAGCCTTGTGAACTCACCTGACCATTTGCAACAAGCAAAGCATGCGTAAAGTTCGATGGAATCTCTTCGACGTGATGAGTGACCAATAACAAACTTGGGCTCGTAGGATCCTCAGCCAACAGTGTTAATCGACCAACTAAATCTTCACGGCCGGCAACATCGAGGCCAGCTGCGGGTTCATCCAAGATCAATAGTTCGGGATCAGCCATCAAAGATCTTGCGATGTGCACTCGCTTGCGCTCGCCTTCAGACAACGTTCCAACCCTGCGTTGAGCTAGAGCATCAAGTCCCCAAGCAGTAATCATGAGCGAGGCTCGATCTCGATCTACGTCGTCGTACACCTCGCGCCATCGACCATTAACTCCATGTGCGGCAGTAAGCACTGCATCGAAAACGGATTCCGAAGCAGGAAGCAAACTCGCAGTAGCTGCGCTGCTGATTCCAATGCGTGTTCGAAGTTCTCGCACGTTGGTCTTGCCTAGTGTTTCATCAAGGACATCAGCCGTACCTGAAGTGGGATGCATGTAACCCGAGCAAATTTGCATCAGAGTTGTTTTGCCCGCACCATTTGGGCCCATGATGACCCACCGCTGTCCTTCGGTCACACTCCATGTGACGTGTGACAGGATTTGTTTGTCGCCACGCACAACGGTGACGTCTTTTAAGGCAAGCACACTAGTCACATCAGTAATCTATCTTGCGAAGGTCAGGGAAAAGCAGTGCAGTTACCAATTCCGATATCGGCGTTGCTCGCACTGTGGCTCAATGCTTGGATCAAAGGTTCCATCACTACAACTGATGCTCGAAATGCTCTAGAAACGCTCACTCATCAGTATCTGGATCTCCCAACTGAAGCCTTGTACGCCATCGCACTGCCCGACCGCGTCATCGTCAATCGCCATCTGGCACTTGCTGCACGTCCCGATGGATCATGGGATTACCGAGCAATCGAAAACTCCGTCGGACTACCCGATCCTGCGTACGCTCGTCGACATTTTCTCGAAACGCTGGAGGCAGCCACCGAAACTCTAGCCAAACTTGATCTTGTGGGAATGCGTGATGACATTGACGAGGCGCTCAATCAATTAGAAGACATGCATTTACCGGCAATTAGTGGCCGAGACAGCGAATCGCTGAATAACGCAGTTCGAACTCTGGTGGTTGCCCGACTGGCTAAAACTCATGCCAGTTCAATGTCGAGTCCAAGTCACGATAAGTCGCGGATGGCGATTTTGAACAGTGTCGACCAAGTGTGCTTGGACGTAATTTTTGCGATCGCTTCAACTGCGTAACTTTGTCAGTGAATTCGTCGCTATCTCGTGTATGTCACTGAAGTGACGCGAGAACGATCAGGGACCACCTTGAGAATGCACGCCACCGTCGACGTGGATGATCTCTCCCGTTGTGGCAGGGAACCAATCACTGAAGAGTGCCACACAAGCTTTTGCAGTTGGAACCACATCACTGGTATCCCAGCCAATGGGCGCACGGCGTTCCCACATCGGACCGAACGTATCAAAACCAGGTATTCCCTTTGCCGCTGTCGTAAACAGTGGACCAGCTGCAACCAAATTAACTTTGACACCTTTAGGACCAAGATCACGAGCCAAGTAACGACATGTCGATTCGAGAGCTGCTTTTGACACACCCATCCAGTCGTAAAACGGCCACGTTACCGTCGCATCAAAATCAAGACCGAGGACTTGTGCTCCACGGCCTTCCATCAATGGCAAACAAGCCATCGCGAGGGATTTAAGTGAGAAAGCAGAGATCTCAAGAGCGACTTTGACGTCTTCCCATTCGGTATTGAGGAAGTTGCCACCCAGTGCGGCTTCCGGAGCAAATGCAATTGAGTGAAGGACACCGTCAAGGTGCGGGACGTGTTCGGCGACTGCCGCAGCAAGATTATCGAGATCTTCCTTGCTTGTGACATCGAGTTGAACTATCGGCGCTTCGTGCGGAAGTCGCTGAGATATGCGCTTGGTGATGCCCGCTGCTCGTCCAAAGGACGACAAAACGACATTCGCGCCTTGTTCCTGCGCCAACCGAGCAACGTGAAAAGCGATCGACGAATCCGTCAATACGCCCGTTACGAGAATATTTTTGCCATCGAGGAGTCCCATAGTTGTCCTAGTGTCCCATACCTAAGCCACCATCAACGGGAATGACGGCCCCAGTGATGTACCCAGCCGCAGGCGAGGCCATGAAATAGGCAACGTCGGCAACTTCTTGAGGGGATGCATAACGCCCAAGTGGCACATTAGCCACAATTTCGTTGCGTCGATCCTCGGAAAGTTCGGCAGTCATGTCAGTATCTACGAACCCTGGAGCAATGACGTTGGCAGTAATTCCGCGGGACCCAAGTTCGCGTGCCAATGAACGAGCAGCACCAACGAGCCCTGATTTCGAAGCGGCGTAATTCACTTGACCGGCTGACCCCATGAGTCCTACGACACTGGAAATAAAAATTAAACGACCAGTACGGGCCTTCATCATGGCTCTGCTGGCTCGTCGAGCCACCCGAATTGCTCCGACAAGATTGGTATTTAAGACATCGTTGATGTCGTCATCTGACATTCGCATAACGAGGCCGTCACGGGTTATTCCAGCATTAGCAATGGCTACTTCAACCGCACCGATTTCGGCTTCGATGTAATCAAAAGCCGCATCGACACTGGCGGTATCGCCAACGTCGCACTTGACGACGTGAAGCCCTTCGATTGGCTCGCCAGAACGACTGGTAACCACAACAGTGTCACCAGCAGATTGGAAAGTGCGTGCAATTGAAAGACCAATGCCACGGTTTCCGCCAGTGACAAGAACAATACGACCCATAGGTCAAGGCTACTAGTGTGGTGCTCATGTCTACGCATTTGCCCGATTATCTCGCCGAGTCAGCCCTCAATCTTGCAAGTGACGCAGGGGCAAGTGTCGCGCACTTTCGAATTGCACAACATGACAGTCGTGGAGTTTCGACTCGTGATGGCAATGTTGAAAATGTCGCGTCTGATTCCACTTCGGGATTGAGCGTTCGCGTAGTACTCAATGGCGCTTGGGGATTTGCGGCCACGAATGAACTGACCGAGCAGGGTGCGGCTCACGCTACACAGCGCGCACTCGACATGGCGCGGATCAGTGCACTTGTCATGAAGGAACCTGTTGAGCTCGCCGATGAACCTTCCTATGGAACCGCATCGTGGGTCATGCCTAAAGAAATAGATGCGATGGCAGTTTCTGACGACGACGTGGTTGCTTTGCTCCAGGAATGGAATTCGCGAGTATCACGATCGTCAGTAGTCAATCACGTAGACGCACATGCGGCTATGGGACGTGACACAACCTTTTTTGCCGACTTGAACGGAAGTCGCCTGACACAAGAGCGCGACCGAATCAGCGCACAACTCACGGCAATTCACATCGGAGAAGGCGGCTTCGACGACATGAGAACCTGCGCTCCGCCTGCTGGCCGCGGTTGGGAGTATCTCCTTGGTCATGGCTGGGACTGGGACAACGAACTTACTCAACTTCCAGACTTCTTGGAAGAAAAAGTAAAGTCTCCGTCTGTTGAAGCTGGAACTTGGGATCTCGTTATTGATCCAACGAATTTGTGGCTCACCATTCATGAGTCAATTGGGCATGCAACAGAACTAGATCGTGCCCTGGGATACGAAGCTAACTACGCCGGCACTTCGTTCGCAACATTAGAAAAATTGGGAAACTTCGCCTATGGCAGTCCGTTGGTAAATGTCACCGGAGATCGAAATGCAGCCCACGGATTATCAACGGTTGCGTGGGATGACGAAGGCGTTGCAGCTCAAGAATGGGACTTAATCAAGGACGGAATATTGGTCGGCTACCAAACTGATCGAAGCATCGCAGCGCGAGTAGGGCTCGAACGATCGAATGGCTGTGCATTTGCGGATTCTGCATTGCACTCGCCAATCCAGCGCATGCCTAATGTTTCACTTCGACCTGGACAAGTCGAACGGACAACAAATGACCTTATATCTGGAGTCGAACGAGGAATTTACATCGTTGGCGACAAATCGTGGTCGATTGACATGCAACGGTACAACTTCCAATTCACTGGTCAGCGGTTTTACGAGATTAACAACGGCAAAATCGTTGGTCAACTTAAAGACGTGGTTTATCAATCACGCACTCCAGATTTTTGGGGCTCACTTGTCGACATTGGTGGACCATCGACCTACCTCCTCGGAGGCGCACTGAACTGCGGAAAAGGTCAACCAGGACAAGTAGCTCCAGTAAGTCACGGTTGTCCAAGCGCGGTATTTGCCAACATCAATGTCCTTAATGGACGTAAGGAGGCAAGCGCATGAGCGACATGACAATGGCACAAGCAGTCGAGATTGCAATGGAGCTTGTTGGACAAGGCGTAGTTGTCGGCGAAGTGAATTCGGCGCGTAACTTGCGGTGGGCCAATTCAGCGCTTACTACCAATGGCGACACCATCGACCAGTCTCTCTCAATCGCAGCATTTGTCGATACAACTGAAGGCGTGGCCAGTGGCATCTCAAGTGGGCAAGTTCGAACGCGTGATGACATCGTTGCGCTCGTAGAAGCAAGTAAGGCAAGCGCTCGAGCTGCTGGTGCAGCCCAAGATGCAATGGAATTGGTCGCAGGTCCAGTACACGATGATTTCGCCTTAGCGGCTCCTGCAGTCGTTAACGATGGTCTTGCTGAGCTTGCGCCACAACTTGGGGACGCATTTTCGCAAGGTGAATTCTTTGGATACGCAGAGCACTCCCAAGACACGATGTACGTCGCCACATCAGCGGGAACTCGCATGCGATTTTCGCAAGCTACATCTCGATTTGAGTTATGCGCAAAGAGCGTTGAACGCGATCGTTCTGCATGGAGTGGGCAATCTGGAACAACACTGACTGATGTGTCTGTTGCCGAACATGCTCTCACCGTGCTTCGTGGCTTGGAACATCAAAAAAATCGAATCGAGCATGACCCCGGTCAACACACAGTGACACTGTCATCGAGTGCCATGGCTGACTTAATGATTTACCTGCTGTGGAGTGCAACAGCCCGAGAGGCTCACGAAGGACGCAGCGTATTTAGCAATCCAATGGGTGGAACCCGTATCGGTGAACAACTCTCCAAGCGCAAAATTACGATCGCCACAGATCCTCGACTTCGCGGACTTGAAACCTATGACCACGTTGTCAATCTTGGATCGTCATCAATGTCGAGTTCATTCGATACTGGGCTTGCAATCCCCCGCGCTGAAATTATTCGAGATGGACAACTTGAATCTCTAGGAAGTAGCCGCCAAGCTGCAGCCGAAGCAGGTCTGCCATTCACTCCACTGAGCGACAACATCGATGTGCATGACAAAGCCGGACACGGATCCCTCGATGAACTAGCGGCACGAATGCACGATGGCTTGTTGATTACGTGCCTGTGGTACATCCGAGAAGTAGATCCACAATCACTACTTCTCACCGGCCTAACTCGAGATGGCGTTTACGTAGTCAAGAACGGTGAAATTATCGGTGCGGCAAATAATTTCCGCTTCAATGAATCTCCAGTTGGGATTTTGTCACGCATTACCGATGCTGGCGATTCAGTTAATTGTCTGCCGCGTGAATGGGCTGATTGGTTCGCACGTGCTCGAGTCTGCCCCGTCACAATCGATCAGTTCAACCTCTCGACACGATCGGACGCCGTGTAGACAACTGGCTCAACCACCAAGGAGTCTTACGCGTCTTCGAGACGGAAGCCGACCTTCATACCAACTTGGAAGTGCGCGATCTCGCCATCCATGATGTTTCCGCGAACTTGTGTTACTTCGAACCAATCAAGGTGGCGAATTGTCTCGGAAGCACGTTTGATGCCATTGCGAATCGCTTGGTCAATGCCATCAGGCGACGTTCCAACGATTTCGGTTACTCGGTATGTTCGATCAGCCATGGGTGCTCCTTCAAGATGCCTACTTAGTCTTCACACCGTACTCTAGAGGTATGCCTGAAGAGCCGGAAGTATTCAGTATCACTGGAGCCGCTTTGGGCATTTCTGAAGAGCAAAAATCCCGTCAACGTCGGTACTTATTCAGCATGAGTCTGCGTACCGTGTGCTTCGTTGCTGGAATTGCCACAACTGGCTGGCTGCGCTGGACGTTCATTACCGGAGCAATCCTTCTGCCCTACATCTCAGTTGTCATTGCGAACGCTGGACGAGAAAGACGCCTGAGTGGACCAGATCTGATTTCGCCAGGAGCATCACGCGTGGCAATCACAGACTCACCACGCGACTAATCTTGAGTGTGTGTACAAGTTTCTGCTAACTCCAAAATGGATCGCATTGACACTTGTTGCACTGATGCTGCTACCTGCATTCAACGCACTTTCACAGTGGCAATGGAGCCGACTTCACCAACGACAGGCATACAACGCTGTCATTGTGACTAATCAGAAACTGCCGCCAGCAGAGCTCGGTGACGTTGAAAATTCTGCGACACGAACGATCGATCCGAGTCATCAGTGGCGGCTCCTGCATCTCGTTGGACATTGGGATCAGGCGCATCAAGTATTCGTTCGCAAACAAAGTTTTGAATCCGAATTGGGATTCTGGGTCATTACGCCATTTGTCACATCCGCCGGAACTATCGACATCAATCGAGGTTGGGCGATAGCAGGAAAGACTGCACACGACTCCCCTACAGTTTCGGACCCGCCAGCAGGCACTGTCGAAGTTGCCGCTCGAGTTCGAATTCTTAGTTCAACGCAAAAGCCGCGTCCTGCAGATTTACCTACAGGTCAAGTCGACTCAATCAATCCTTCGCAACAAGTGACCGACAATTCCATTGTTACTAATGCTTACGGAGAACTCGTCGCTAGTCGACCCGACTCTGGTGTGGGGCTGAAATTGATTCCAACACCAGAAATTACTGAAGGCCCTCATCGCTCATACGCGTTGCAGTGGATTTTCTTTGGAATTATGACAATTATTGGCTGGGTAATTCTGGTTCGGAATGAAGCGCAGAATCTGAAAACTGCCGATGGTAAAGATCCGCATATAGGCCACCCTCAGTAAGTAGTTCATCGTGAGTACCTCGCTGTACTACTTGACCAGCATCAATTACCAAAATCTGGTCTGCTTGGCGGATCGTGGATAATCTGTGAGCAATAACTAGCGACGTGCGTCCACGCAGCGCAGTCATCAAGGCTAACTGAACTGCGGATTCACTTTCACTATCTAGGTGAGCAGTTGCTTCATCAAGTACGACAACATCTGGAGCCTTGATCAGTAATCGAGCAATCGCTAAACGTTGTTTTTCTCCGCCCGATAGACGATAGCCCCGATCGCCAACAACTGTGTCTAAGCCTTGGGGCAGCTCGTCGATAAGGTGAGCAATTTGTGCATCGCAACAAGCCTTCATGATGTCGTCGTCAGTTGCAGTCGGATTGGCATAGAGCAAATTAGCTCGAATGGTGTCGTGGTACATATGCGAATCTTGCGACACGACACCTACGACTGACCGAAGAGATTCTTGCGTCACGTTCTTAACATCTTGCTCACCGACACAAACTGATCCTGATGTTGCATCAAACAGTCGCGATACAAGCGAAATAGTCGTGCTCTTACCTGCACCAGAAGGACCGACGAGCGCCACAAGCTGACCTGGCTCAACGCGAAATGACATATCTTTAATCACTAATTCTTCTTGCGTTGGTACATCTGGTCGAGCGACTACTTCCAAGCTCGCGAGTGAAACTTCTTCAGAACTTGGGTAGCGGAAATTGACATTCTTAAACTCAACACTCGTGGCACCGCGAGGCAACACAACTGCATCTATTGCATCTTTCACCATTGGTTCCAGATCAAGTACCTCGAAAACTCTTTCGAAAGAGACAAGCGAAGTCATGATGTCTACGCGCACGTTTGCTAGCGCCGTGATAGGACCGTAGAGCCGCGCTAACAACGCTACGAGTGCCAGCAACGTTCCTAGAGTTAGGACCCCAGAAATAACTGCATTTCCACCGATGCCGTACACCAGGGCAGTGGCCAACGAACCTACGAGCATCATTGCCGTGAAAAACACACTACTTGCCATTGCGATGTTGACGCCAACGTCACGAACTTGAGCAGCACGGGCAGAAAATTGTGCAGTTTCCCGATCAGGTTGTCCAAATAACTTCATGAGCAACGCGCCAGAAACATTAAATCGCTCTGACATTTGCGTACTCATTGCCGCATTGTTATCAGCCTGTTCACGAGTCAACTGTTGCAACTTTTTGCCCATTAATCGAGCCGGCAGCATAAACAGTGGAAGCAATAGTAACGAAGCCACGGTGATCTTCCATGACAAAGCAAGCATCGTGCCAGCAACTGCAATTAAGGTGATGAGATTTCCTACAACTCCCGCAAGCGTCGATGTGAAGGCGCGTTGAGCCCCCATCACATCGCTATTGAGTCGCGAGATCAAGGCACCAGTTTGTGCCCGAGTAAAGAATGCGATGGATTGTCGTTGCACATGATCAAATACCTGAGTGCGAAGGTTGTATATGAGGCCCTCACCAATTTGTGACGATATCTTGCGAGTAAAGACGCTAATGGATGCATCAAAAATTGCCAGGAAAGCAATCAGTAAGGCCGTTATTGTGACGGCTCGAGAATCCTTATTGGGGATGTAAGTATCGACGATCGTTCGAAAAAGTAAAGGCTGAACGACAACTAAGAGGGAATCAATGACGAGCAACACCAAGTAAATAGCAATGAGCTTCTTAAAGCCTCGCGCATAGGACAAAACCCTACGTACAGTTCCTCGATTAAGTCGTTGGTCTTTGACGGACTTATCCGATGTGAACCCCCGATAAGCGGCCCACAGACTTCCAGAATGCATACTCATGATGCATCCACTCTAAGTTACGCAAGCGAGATGAGATCAAGGTAGTCATCGTTCCAGATGTCTTCGACCCCATCTGGCAGGAGAAGTACTCGCTCCGGATTAAGAGCGGAAACGGCTCCCTCATCGTGAGAAACCAGCACAACTGCACCTTCAAAAGTACTTAGAGCATCCAAAATTTCCGCTCGGCTGGCAGGATCCAAGTTGTTTGTCGGTTCATCTAGCAGCAGAACGTTTGCAGCTGAGACCACAAGCATCGCCAAGCTCAATCGAGTCTTTTCTCCACCAGAAAGCACACCTGCAGGCTTATTTACTGCATCACCCGAAAAGAGAAATGATCCCAGCACGCTACGCACCTGTGTGTCATTGAGTTCAGCCGATGCAGACATCATGTTGTCTAAGACTGTTCGTTCATCATCGAGAGTTTCATGTTCCTGCGCGTAATATCCGATTTTCAGACCATGCCCTGCGATGATTTCGCCGGTGTCTGGTTGGTCAACTCCACCCAGCATTCGCAGCAAGGTAGTTTTTCCTGCACCATTAAGCCCGAGAACAACAACTTTGGATCCTTTATCGATTGCTAGATCAACATCGGTGAAAATTTCGAGTGAACCATACGATCGGCTCAATCCTGTAGCCATCAAGGGAGTCTTGCCACATGGACTCGGAGTTGGGAATCGCAACTTCGCAACTCGATCGGCAACTCGCTCGCCTTCGAGACCTTCCATAATGCGATCTGCTCGTTTCAACATGCCTTGTGCAGCTTTGGCTTTTGATGCCTTGGCTCGCATTCGGTCTGCTTGCTGCTTAAGGACTGCAGCCTGCTTTTCGGCATTGGCATACTCACGCTTACGTCGGCGTTCGTCCGTTTCGCGAGCATTGAGATATTCTTTCCATCCGACGTTATAGAGATCAAGTGTTTGTCGATTGGCGTCAAGATGAAAAACTCTATTAACAGTTGCCTCTAATAATTCAACATCGTGACTAATCACGATCAATCCACCTTGATGGTTTTGCAAGAAGCCCCGCAACCATGCAATCGAATCAGCATCAAGGTGGTTTGTCGGCTCATCGAGTAAGAGTGTTTCTGCTCCACTGAAAAGAATTCTTGCAAGCTCAATACGTCGCCGCTGTCCACCTGATAACGTGCCGAGCTCTTGGTCGAGCGTGGTGCGGGTAAGGCCAACTGCACTGGCAAGCGTCGCTGCCTCACTTTCAGCTGCATAGCCACCTGCGGCTTGAAAATCTGCTTCGGCATTTGTGTACTTGCGCATTCCGCGGTCGCGAACATCTTCATCATCACTTGCCATGTCTTGCTCTGCTTGACGTAGCCGACGCATCGCGTCATCTAGGCCACGTGCAGAAAGAATTCGATCCATGGCGATGACATCAAGGTCACCTGTGCGAGGATCTTGGGGCAAATACCCCACCGATCCTCCTGTTGCGACAAGCCCGCCTGCGGGCTGTGTCACACCCGCCAAAACTTTGGTCAGCGTAGTTTTGCCAGCACCATTTCGACCTACGAGACCAACTCGATCGCCGGCATCAATTCGAAATGTGGCCCCACCGAGCAACAGTTCTGCCCCAGCACGCAACTCAAGATCAGTTACTTGAATCACGAGTGGTAGCGCCGTTCTCTAGAAGAATTACAAAAGTTGTTGCAGGGCTAAATATTAAAGCCCAACGCACGCAACATTTCGCGACCGTCATCCGTGATCTTATCTGGACCCCATGGCGGCATCCACACCCAGTTCAACTTGAAGTCGCTCACATGACCATCCAAAGCCGCGCGAGCCTGGTCTTCGATGACGTCAGTCAGCGGGCAGGCAGCCGAAGTAAGCGTCATATCGATTGTCGCTGCGTTTGCCTCATCGACAGTGACGCCATACACCAATCCGAGATCGACCACATTGATACCCAATTCAGGATCAACTACGTCGCGTAACAACTCAAAGACATCGTCTTCTTTAATAGTTTCCATTACTCGCCCTTTCCGGTTGCCTGAATGGCAGCATCTTTCCATGCCATCCATGACAGCAAAGCACATTTTACGCGTGCAGGATATTGTGCAACGCCAACAAGTGCGATGCCATCTCCCAAAACTTCTTCATTTGGCTCTTCAGCTCGCTGCAACATCGCAATGATGTGATCGACTGCCGAACTTCCTGTTTCAAATGTCACATTGTTCAGTTGGTCGAACAAAATCGATGCCGAAGCCTGGCTAATTGAACATCCTTGATTGTCATACGACACAGCTAATGTTCCATCTTCATTCGGTGTCACACGCAAAGTAATTTCGTCTCCACACGTCGGATTTACATGGTGAACCTCAGCGGCAAAGTTTTCGCTAAGGCCCTTGCCATGTGGATGCTTATAGTGATCAAGGATGATTTCTTGATACATGTTCTCTAGATTCATTCGCCTACTCCAAAGAATTTCTGCGCGGCTTTGATTCCTTCAACTAGTGCAGCAACATCAGCATCGTCGTTGTAGATGTAGAACGTAGCTCGAGTAGTCGCTGGAACGTTATAACGTCGGCATACCGGCCAAGCGCAGTGGTGGCCAACACGAACGGCGATTCCTTGCTCATCCAGGATCTGGCCAACATCATGTGGATGCAGCCCCTCAACGACAAAGGACACCGCCGAACCACGTTCAATTGCTTCGGTTGGGCCAATAACTCGCACGCCTTTAATCCCCGCAAGGCCTTCGAGGGCAAGTTGCGTCAACCGATGTTCATGGGCGGCAACTTTGTCCATTCCCAACGCATTGAGGTAGTCAACTGCAGCTGCAAGTCCTACAGCTTGAGCCGCCATTGGCACGCCAGCCTCGAAACGCTTAGGCGGCGCCGCAAAAGTTGAGGACTCCATGTGCACTGTTTCGATCATCGAACCGCCTGTAATAAAGGGAGGCATGGCAGAAAGCAGTTCAGATCTTCCCCACAAGCAGCCAATTCCCAGTGGGCCAAGCATCTTGTGGCCACTCCAAGCGATGAAGTCCACTCCAAGTTCACTGACATCAACAGGCATGTGAGGCACGCTCTGGCATGCGTCAAGTACTACGAGAGCATCGACGGCACGAGCCTTGGCAACTACCGCCGCGACATCGTTGACAGTGCCCAGCAAATTGGACTGATGAGTCAATGACACAACCTTTGTGCGATGCGTAAATTCGATTGAATCCAGATCAAGTCGGCCATCATCTGTCAATCCGATCCAACGTAGAACTGCGCCAGTTTTGTCACACAGCTCTTGCCACGGAACGAGATTTGCATGGTGTTCCATTTCAGTGACGACAATTTCATCGCCTTCTTGCAACACAAAACGTTCAGCACCGATAGGTAGTGGCTTACTTCGCGCAGCCTTCAATGTGGCATTGAGAAATGAATACGAGACAAGGTTTAGTGCCTCTGTTGCATTCTTTGTAAACACAATGTCATCAGGTTGCGCACCAATAAATCGCGCGATAGTTGCTCGAGCTGCCTCAAAGGCATCTGTTGCTTCTTCGGCTAGTTGGTGAGCACCTCGGTGCACGGCAGCGTTGTGATTTTCATAGAAGTCGCGCTCGGCGTCGAGTACTTGGCGTGGTTTTTGCGAGGTAGCGCCACTATCCAAGTACACCAAACGTCGATCATTACGCACTGTCCGATTGAAAATCGGGAAGTCAGCGCGAATTCTCGCAACATCTAATTCAGTCATCAACTACGCCGTTACAAACTGCGCATAACCGTTCTCTTCGATTTCAGCAGCTAACTCAGGGCCACCTTCACGAACGATACGGCCTTCGAAGAACACGTGAACAAAATCAGGCTTGACGTAATTCAAAATTCGCGTGAAGTGAGTGATCACAAGCATGCCTGTGTCGCCTGTTGCGCGAACACGATTGATACCTTCAGAAACAATACGAAGCGCATCAACGTCTAGACCTGAGTCAGTTTCGTCAAGAACAGCGATCTTTGGCTTCAGAAGTTCAAGCTGCAAAATTTCCGTACGCTTGCGCTCGCCACCAGAGAAGCCTTCATTGACTGAACGCTCTGCGAATGTTGGATCAATCTGAAGAGCCGACATGGCTTCCTTCATTTCCTTGATCCAGGTACGTAGGTTAGGAGCTTCGCCACGGATGGCTGTAGCTGAGGTACGAAGGAAGTTCGATACTGATACGCCTGGTACTTCAACTGGATACTGCATTGCAAGAAAGAGTCCGGCGCGGGCACGCTCGTCGACAGACATTTCAAGAACTTCTTGACCATCGAGCAACACTGAACCGCCAGTGATGTCGTACTTAGGGTGACCGGCAATTGCGTACGCAAGAGTCGACTTACCTGAACCGTTAGGTCCCATCAATGCATGTGTTTCGCCAGCCTTAACGGTTAGGTCAACGCCGCGCAAAATATCTTTCGGGCCGTCATCAGTTGCTACCTGAACTTGCAGGCCCTTGATTTCTAGTGTGGACATCCTTAGCTCCTCGCTGCTAGGTGAATTTCTGGATCAGAATCGTCACTGAGTGTGACGACATAGGTTTCGAGAGGTCGTACAGCTGGCGGGCCAGAAGGCTCGCCGGTTCGTAAATCAAATGCAGAGCCGTGAAGCCAGCACTCAATACCGCAATCAACAATGTCGCCTTCGCTCAGCGAAACTTCAGCATGCGTGCAGGTATCACTGACAGCAAAGACTTCATCGCCAATGCGAACGACGAGTACGTCTTCCCCATCAACGTCCACCTTGTGCGGTACCCGATCTGCAAGTTCTGAAAGTTTCACTACAGCGCTGCTCATTAGCTGCCTGCCAAGCGATCTTCGATGCGTGCGCGAACGCGATCATCGATTTCGTGAACGTTAATTTGATTCAGCAAATCTTCAAAGAAACCGCGCAATACAAGATTGCGTGCCTCTTCACCTGAGATTCCGCGTGACATCAAGTAAAACAATTGCTCGTCATCAAAACGACCGGTTGTACTTGCGTGGCCAGCACCTACGATTTCGCCGGTTTCAATTTCCAAGTTGGGAACTGAATCGGCACGACCGCCTTGGCTTAGCACCAAGTTGCGGTTAATTTCATAGGTTTCCGTACCGATTGCAGCGGCACGGATGAGCACATCTCCAACCCATACAGTGTGTGCGTTCTCACCATTGAGTGCACCCTTGTAGACCACGTTGCTGCGGCAGTGATCAATGCTGTGGTCAACGAACAAACGATGTTCGGCATGCTGGTTAGGTCCAGCAAAATAGAGACCGATTAATTCAGCATCTCCACCAGGAGCGGTGTAGTTCACGCTTGGAATGAGGCGAACAACTTCGCCGCCGAGTGTGACCACGACGTGCTTAACGCGAGCATCGCGACCCAGCGTGATTCGATGATGGCTCAGTTGAACCGCATCCGAATCCCAGTCCTGAATCGATACAACGGTTAGCTGGGCACCATCGGCAACATTGATATCAACATTCGCCGCAAGGGTTGCAGAACCAGTGTGATCAAGAATGACTGTCGCTCGCGAATGCTGTTCGGCATTGATGTCGAGCTGGCCGTATTCAACGACTGACGAACCAGTAAAAGCCACATTGATAACTCCGGCAATGTCAGCATTCTTTGGAATTGTCAAAGTCGACACAGTTGAAGCATGTTCCCATGCTGAGGCTGCGACACGATCAGTAAAACCGCGACGAGTTGTGTCCTTGGCGGTGTCATTTACCAAGGTCACGCCGTCAACGACATCTGCTGACAGTGACCATGTCTTACCTTCTGGAGCGTTTTCTGAATGTAAGTTCTTCACTCGCTTGAGCGGAGTAAATCGCCATGCTTCTTCGCGACCAGTTGGTACATCGAATCCATCGCCTGTCAGCGAGAAAATTGATGGAGCATGATCCGTTGCCGGTACAAACTCAATTTCATATTCTTTAACGGCAGTCACGTTAGCCAACCGCGCCTTCCATTTGTAGTTCGATGAGTCGGTTCAGTTCAAGTGCGTATTCCATTGGAAGTTCACGAGCAATCGGCTCGACGAATCCACGCACAATCATTGCCATAGCTTCGTCTTCGTTCATTCCGCGCGACATCAAATAGAACAACTGATCTTCAGAGACCTTTGATACTGAAGCCTCGTGACCGAGCGCAACATCGTCTTCGCGCACATCAACGTATGGATACGTATCTGAACGTGAAATGTCATCAACAAGAAGTGCATCACACTTCACAGTGCTCTTAGAGCCATGGCAACCTTCAAGCACTTGAATCAAACCACGGTAAGAGGTACGACCGCCACCGCGAGCAACAGACTTACTGATAATTGATGACGAGGTATTTGGAGCAGCGTGGACCATCTTGGCACCAGCATCCTGATGCTGGCCTTCGCCGGCAAATGCAATCGACAGAGTTTCGCCCTTTGCATGTTCGCCTTGCAACCAAATAGCTGGGTACTTCATCGTGACCTTCGAGCCAATGTTTCCATCGACCCATTCCATAGTCGCGCCTTCATAAGCCACGGCTCGCTTTGTCACCAAGTTGTACACGTTGTTCGACCAGTTTTGAATCGTCGTGTAACGGCAACGAGCGCCCTTCTTGACGATGATTTCAACAACGGCCGAGTGCAATGAATCACTTGAATAAATCGGTGCAGTGCAACCTTCGACGTAATGCACGTATGCATCTTCGTCAACGATGATCAAGGTTCGTTCGAACTGACCCATGTTTTCAGTATTAATGCGGAAGTAGGCCTGCAATGGAATTTCTACGTGCACACCCTTAGGTACATAGATGAATGATCCACCTGACCATACTGAAGTGTTCAAGGCTGCAAACTTGTTATCGCCTACGGGGATAACTGTTCCAAAGTATTCCTTGAATAGCTCTTCGTGCTCACGCAACCCTGTGTCGGTATCAACGAAGATCACACCTTGCTCTTCGAGATCCTCACGGATTTTGTGGTATACAACTTCGCTTTCGTACTGAGCAGCTACACCTGCAACGAGACGTTGCTTTTCGGCCTCTGGAATACCGAGTCGGTCATAGGTGTTCTTGATGTCATCAGGAAGATCTTCCCAACTAGTTGCTTGTTTCTCAGTTGAGCGCACAAAGTACTTTATGTTGTCGAAGTGAATGCCACTGAGGTCGCTACCCCAGTTCGGCATCGGCTTCTTGCCGAAAAGATCGAGACCCTTGAGGCGCAGATCAAGCATCCACTGTGGCTCGCTCTTGAGTGCAGAGATGTTGCGAACAACTTCTTCACTCAATCCACGGCGGGCATTCTTGCCAGCTTCGCTTTCGTCGTGCCATCCATACTCATAGTTTCCAATGGAGTCGATGGTTTCCTGTTGTGTTGTCATGCGGTATCCCTTCGGGTGTGTGGTACCAAGGTCGTGCAAACTGGTGATCCTGCGGCTATCGTCGCAAGGCGGGTGACGTGTACTCCGGTGAGTTGTGAAAATGCTTCGGTCTCTGCCTTGCACACATTTGGAAATTCGGCGGCCACATCACCCATTGGGCAGTGATGCTGCGAGATTTGAGTCGAACCACCAAGTCCTGGAGTGACGACAGCAGCAAAGCCTTCGGCATTAAGAGCATCTACGAGTGCTAGCGCACGCCCCTCGATTGATGCGTGTTCTGCGATGTCACTGTGTCGCTGAACAAAATCCTGCGAAATTTGTTCGGCAAACGCATTGACTGAGTCTGGACCTGCCACTGTGGCCATAAATTTCACTGCAGCCACTGCAAGTGAATCTTCGTGGGCACCAAACTTGGACTTACCTAGTGGCGTGAGACTAAAAACTCGAGCAGGACGCCCGCGACCTCGGGGTCCAGCCAATGCTGCTGGACCATACGGCGCGCGTTCTGAGGCTTCGACAAAACCTTGTTCAATCAACGAATCAAGAGTCTTACGAATGGCTGTACCGGTATGTCCTAATTCATCGGCGATAGTCACGGCCGTTGACGGTCCAAGGGTCAGCAATACCCGTGCCACATTGGCTGCTGCTGATCCATTGAATTTCACAACCTTATTGTTGCGTATTTCCGTGGTATTCGCACATTGAGGGTTACCTCTAGGCTAGAAACGTGCTAAAACCTTGGAAAACCCGCATTTTGCAGGCGAACTTAGTCGCTCAGACCCTCATTGTTTTTACCGGTGCAGTGGTTCGAGTCACGTCCAGCGGATTGGGGTGTCCAACGTGGCCCGAATGTGTGGCCGGCTCAATTACTCCTACATCTGCCCAGACGCAGGCTTGGCATAAATACGTCGAGTTCGGAAATCGTCTACTTACTTTTGTGCTGGTCGCTGTCGCAATCGCAACGATTTTCGCAATGCGCAACGAACGTTCATCACTGCGCAAGCTTTCGTGGGGATCGCTTGTAGGAATTTTTGCTCAAGCAATTCTCGGAGGCATCTCTGTCCTCACCCACCTGAACCCGCTCGTCGTGGCAGCACACTTCTTGCTCAGCATTGGCTTGATTACTGTCGCACGAATCCTGCTCTGGCGAAGTCATGAAAGTTCGGATGAACCTCGACGACTTGCAGTCCATCCCATGGTTGCTCTGGGAGTTCGCTTGCATACTGTGTTGGCGCTTGTCATCATTCTCGTCGGAACGTTAGTCACAGGAACGGGACCTCATGCAGGCGATAGTGCTGACATCACTCGCCTACCTTTTGATCCGCAAATGATCTCGTGGTTGCACGCAGACATAGTTGTCTTATTTATCGGTCTTACTATTGGCCTGTACATTGCACTTCGAGCAACGCAAGCGCCGACTCGAGCCATTCGTGGCGCCGTAGAAGTTCTCGGTGTGAGCGCACTGCAAGGCTTAATTGGCTATTCACAATACTTTTTGAATTTGCCATGGGCACTTGTGGCACTTCATGTACTCGGAGCTTGCCTGCTTTGGATTGTCTCGCTCGGTTTGAGATTGAGTATTTACGTTCGCGATTAATGTACGAAGGGATCTAATCCCACCGCAAGAAATAACAGTGCAAGGTAACTGATGGAGAAATGAAAGAGTCGCATCGGAGCTAAGTCGCTGAGTTCCTTACGAACGCGGGTGCGAAGTGCATATGCTTCCCAGATAAAAGCAGCACCGAGGATGATGCTGGCTCCTGAATACAACCAACCTGTATGCGCCACAGGAATGAGCGCTAACGAAGTGAGCACCATAAGCCACGAGTAAAAAATAATGTGGCGAGTCACAGTCATAGGTTCTTCTTCGACCGGAAGCATCGGCACGCCAGCTCGTGCGTAGTCTTCCTTGTACCGCAATGACAATGGCCAGTAATGCGGTGGCGTCCAAAAGAAAACGATGAGAAACAAAATGACCGGAGCCCAGTCGAGCGAGTTACGAACGGCAGACCAACCAATGAGTACTGGCATGCATCCTGCTGCGCCACCCCACACAATGTTTTGGCTAGTGCGACGCTTCAAGATCAACGTATATCCGAACACATAAAAAATAATTGCCAAACCAGCTAATTGAGCCGACAATGCGTTCACCGTAATGAAAAGCACCGAGATTGAGAGCAGAGACAGCACTATGCCAAAAATAATTGTGTTGCGTCCGGAAATCTGACCTGTAGCCGACGGACGATGCATTGTGCGATGCATTAAAGCATCAATATCTCGATCGATAAAACAATTCAGGACATTTGCTCCACCAGCGGCAAGCGTGCCGCCAACTAGTGTCCAGCAGACAGTGGCTAGATCTGGAAATCCATTCGCCGCCAAGAACATGGTCGGAATCGTGGTCACTAAGAGAAGCTCAATAATGCGCGGTTTTGTCAGAGCCAAATACGCTCGCCACGTAGCAAGAGGTTTCACCTCGGCTGGCACGGAAACTGACACAACGGCAAGCCTACCTGCGCCCAGCGCCATAGCGCGTTGGGCACTAGATACGATTAATAATGTGAGCGAATTCTCTTGGTCCCCTATTGATGACAAGGCTGTCGTTACAGCCCGATGCCTAGCTATGGACAGTGTCCAAAAAGTAGGAAATGGTCACCCTGGTACTGCGATGAGCCTTGCGCCTGTTGCCTACCTACTATTTCAAAAGTTTTTGCGTCATGACCCAAGTGATCCCCACTGGATCGGTCGCGATCGTTTCGTCTTGTCAAACGGTCACAGCAGTCTCACGCTTTATATTCAGCTCTACTTGTCGGGTTACTCACTCACGCTTGATGACCTCAAGTCATTCCGAACTTGGGACAGCCTGACGCCCGGTCACCCCGAATTTGGTCACACCGCAGGTGTTGAAGTAACAACTGGCCCATTGGGTACGGGCCTTGCAACAGCAGTTGGCATGGCAATGGAATCCCGTTACGTTCGCGGCTTGCTCGATAACGACGCACCCGCAGGAACAAGTCCTTTTGACCATCGCATTTGGGTCATTGCTGGAGACGGTTGCTTACAGGAAGGCATCACGGCCGAAGCATCGTCACTTGCAGGACATCAAGAGCTCGGAAACTTAGTTGTCATTTACGACGACAACCACATCTCAATCGAAGGCGATACTGCCGTTTCGTTCAGCGAGGATGTTCTTGCTCGTTACGCGGCTTACGGCTGGAACATTGATCACGTCGATATGGCTGCTGATGGAAGCGTCGACGCCAACGCACTTGATGCCGCGCTCACTCGTGTCTCAGCAATTACTGATCGACCGTCAATCGTTAGAGTCCGCAACATTATTGGTTGGCCAGCACCTCACTTGCAAAACACTGGCAAGGTTCACGGCTCGGCGTTAGGCGATGCTGAAATTGCCGCAACTAAAGCGCTTCTTGGCGCGAATCCTGACGCAACCTTTGACGTGTCGGATGAGGTAATTGCTCATACCCAGTCTGTTCGTCATCGTGGCGCAGCCCTTCACACACAGTGGCAAGCAACATTCAATGAATGGGAGGCACGCAACCCTGATGGTGCGGCATTACTCACTCGCCTTCGCAACCGTGAACTGCCCGCAGAGTGGAATGCTGACGTTCCAGTATTCGAAGCAGGCACTCAGGTGGCGACTCGTAAGGCTTCAGGTGACGTCATTAATGCACTGGCAGCGCGCCTGCCTGAATTTTGGGGTGGCTCGGCCGACCTCGGCGAAAGCAATCTGACCACCATTGAACACGGCGACTCGTTCTTGCCAGCCTCGAGCACGATGCCGAATGCAAGCACACACGGGCGCATCATTCACTTTGGTATTCGTGAATTCGCCATGGGCGCTGCGTTAAACGGAATGGCTTTATCTGGTCTCACTCGCTCTTTCGGCGGAACTTTCATGGTGTTCAGTGACTTCATGCGCGGTGCCGTGCGACTAGCTGCACTCATGAAGTTGCCAGTTACTTACGTATGGACGCATGACTCAATCGGTGTTGGTGAAGACGGACCAACACATCAACCTGTTGAGCATCTATGGGCCCTTCGCGCTATTCCGGGACTTGATATTGTTCGACCAGCCGATGCCAACGAAACTGCTGCTGTATGGCAGATCGCAATTCAGCGCAAGAATCCTGTTGGATTAGTGTTGTCCCGCCAGAACTTGCCCGTCATCGATTCATCATTGACCGCCGACACACATGTCGTCAGTCGAGGTGCCTACGTACTCGCCGAGGCTTCTGCCGCCCCTCAAGCAATTGTTATCGCAACTGGCTCTGAGGTTTCCATCGCACTAGCTGCCCGCGAGGAACTGGAAGCATCTGGAATTCCAACTCGCGTAGTTTCTGCGCCGTGCTTGGAGTGGTTTGATGAACAATCCAGCGACTACCGCGAATCAGTTCTCCCACGCTCCGTCACAGCGCGAGTAAGTATCGAGGCCGGTATCGCGCAAGGCTGGTGGAAATACGTCGGAACCGATGGAGCCTGCGTATCGCTGGAGCATTTCGGTGCTTCAGCTGGAGCTGCAAAGCTATACGAAGAATTCGGCATTACATCCAGTGCTGTAGTCAAGGCAGTACAAGGTTTGGTGAAGTAATGAGCGTTCTTGATGAACTCAGCCAGATAGGCGTTTCGATTTGGCTCGATGACCTCGATCGTCATCGTATTGAATCGGGAAATTTAGCGAACCTCATTGCTTCTCACTGCGTCGTAGGTGTGACAACAAATCCCAGTATTTTCGAAAAGGCCCTGACCTCTGGTGTTGCCGAATACGCGCCACAGCTTGCGCAGCTCAAAGGAAGCGATGTCGACACAGCTGTCAAAGCACTAACGATTCACGATGTGCAAGCTGCTTGCGATATTTTTCATGAGACATGGGTGAACAGCAATGGTGTTGACGGTCGAGTCTCACTAGAAGTTGACCCTCGTCTGGCTCACGACACTAAGGCAACCATCGCTCAGGCGCGTGAACTATGGGCAGCAGTTGATCGCAAGAACTTGATGATCAAAATTCCTGCAACTCTCGCGGGCGTGCCTGCGATCACTCAAGTCATCGGTAGCGGAATCAGCGTCAACGTCACATTGATCTTTTCAGTTGAGCGCTATCGCGATGTCATGAATGCTTGGCTTGAGGGCCTTGAATTAGCGCAATCAAATGGGCATGACTTAGCCACAATCGAATCGGTCGCTTCATTTTTCGTTTCACGAGTCGATGCGCAGGTTGATAAAGAACTTGACGCTCTTGGAACACAACAAGCACAATCACTTCGCGGCAAAGCAGCAATTGCAAATGCTCAACTAGCATGGGCCGCCTTTGTTGACACAACACAACAGTCACGCTGGACGGCTTTAAGTGAGCAAGGTGCCCATGTGCAGCGCCCGCTGTGGGCATCAACCGGTGTCAAAGATCCGACTTACGACGACACTCGGTATGTCATCGAACTCGCGGCACCAGGATGTGTCAACACCATGCCCGAATCTACATTGAATGCTGTCGCCGATCATGGAGTATCCCGAGGTGACACAGTCACGGGAAGCGCCATTTCTGCTCAACAAGTGTGGGACGAATTAGCGACTATTGGCATCGATCGAATTGCTATATGTGAGCATCTTGAAAAAGACGGTGTTGCGAAATTCATCGATGCTTGGAATCAACTTCTTACTTCCTTGTCAGAAACGTTGGCCGAGATCTAGTGACTAATCCTCTGCGCTCCCCCGACGATCGGCGCCTGCCGCGCGTTGCCGGGCCTTGCAGTTTGGTGATCTTTGGTGTCACCGGAGATCTAGCTCGCAAAAAAGTTATGCCAGCAATTTACGATCTAGCCAACCGAGGACTTTTACCGCCAGGTTTTGCATTAGTTGGTTTTGCCCGCCGAGATTGGGACAAACAGGATTTCGCTCAGATTGTTCATGATTCAGTGCGCGAACACTCCCGAACTGAGTTTCGCGAAGATGTCTGGCAACAACTAGCCGAAGGCATTCGATTCGTCGCAGGTGATCTCACAAGCGAAGAGTCCTTTGATGAACTACGACGAGTAGTTGATGAGTTGGATCAAACTCGCGGCACGCGGGGCAACCATGGGTTCTACTTGTCTATCCCGCCAAGCATGTTTCCAGTCGTCATCGAACAATTGAAACGATCAGGATTAGCACAAAGTACAAAAGACGCATGGCGACGTGTGGTCATCGAAAAGCCTTTTGGTCACGATGCCAAGTCCGCACGTGAATTGAATAATGTGATCGCCGGTGTATTCCCCAGTGGTTCAGTATTTCGCATTGACCACTACTTGGGTAAAGAAACTGTTCAAAACATGATGGCGATTCGCTTTGCCAATAATTTGTATGAGCCAATTTGGAACTCGAACTACGTTGATCACGTACAAATCACAATGGCAGAAGATATTGGAATCGCAGGACGTGCTGGCTATTACGACGGTATCGGAGCGGCGCGCGATGTGATTCAAAATCACCTACTGCAGTTGGTTGCTCTCACTGCCATGGAAGAACCAACGTCACTTCAGGCTGATGCAGTTCGTATTGAAAAAGAGAAGATCTTGGCATCGATCAAACTTCCTCGCGATATCGAAAAACATTCGGCACGCGGTCAATATGCAGCTGGATGGCAAGGTGGCGTGGAAGTTCGTGGCTACCTCCAAGAAGAAGGAATTAATCCTTACTCAACAACCGAAACTTTTGCAGCAGTTCGGCTCGACATCGATAACCGACGCTGGGCGGGCGTTCCGTTTTATGTACGAACTGGCAAGCGACTTGGACGGCGCGTCACTGAAGTCGCTGTTGTTTTCAAAAAAGTACCTCGACAATTGTTCAGCCCGTCTTCGACGCAAGAGTTGAGTAACAACGCTGTTGTTTTTCGGATTCAGCCTGATGAAGGCATGACAGTGCGATTTGGTTCAAAGGTTCCCGGCACTTCACTCGAAGTACGCGATGTATCCATGGACTTTGCCTATGGTGACTCATTTACTGAAGCGAGTCCCGAGGCCTACGAGCGGCTGATTTTGGACGTACTGCTGGGCGACCCACCGCTGTTTCCTCGTCATGAAGAAGTGAACTTGCAGTGGCAGATTCTTGATCCAATCTTAGAACGCTGGGACAAAAAAGGACAGCCGGAACAATACGCAAGTGGCGGTTGGGGTCCGCAAAGTGCCTACGACATGATGAAGCGCGACGGCAGAATGTGGCGACGACCATGATCACATTGACCAATACTCAGGCAAACGAAGTCGCGGCCTCGATCAATGAAGAACGCCGCCGTATGGGCAGCCCTGCCGTCGGTATGGTTCTCACACTTTTGGTCATTACAGATGAACTCAACCAAGCAGATGCACTTGCTGCAGCAAGTCAGGCTGCACGTGAACATCCAATGCGCGTCATTGGGCTGATTGAACGTCCTGGACGCGAAGCTGCCCGACTTGATGCGCAAGTGATGGTCGGTGGCGATGACGGACCAGGTGAACTGATTGCTTGCCGTTTGCATGGCGAACTAGCCAAACATGCTGGCTCTGTTGCTATCCCCCTCTTGCTATCAGATACTCCCGTGGTTGCGTGGTGGCCATCTCATGGCCCTCGGCGCCCGTCGTCTGATCACATCGGTAGCCATGCGCAGCGCCGAATTACCGATACGTTTGCGGATGCCCGCTACCTTGAGGAACTCGCGGCTCGTCTCGAGAACTACGCACCAGGCGATACAGATTTAGCGTGGACTAGAACTACTCCTTGGCGTTCACTCCTTGCTGCAGCACTTGATCAGCCTGTTGGCAAAGTAATTGAGGCTCACGTTCAAGTCCAGAGCCGAAATCCCAGTGGAGTGTTGCTCGCTGGATGGCTGCAACAACGGTTGCACGTACCCACGCGAATCTCCCACGGCAAGAATCCAGGAATCAACAAGGTTGTTCTGGCAACAACTAAAGGCGAAGTGAAGATCTCCAGGCCCGATGGTCGAGTGGCGCAACTTGAAGTGCCAGGTATGCCGCCATCGACAGTCTCGCTTCCTCGGCGAACTCTTGCTGAACTTCTTGCTGAGGAATTGCGCCGACTAGATTCTGATGAAATTTACCTACAGGCACTTCGTGGGGTGCAACATATTTTGCACCCAGAGATAAAGAAATGATCGTCGAGCATTCAACAGATCCTGTCGGAAACTTGATTGCCGAAGTAATCAAGTTCGTTGATCAGCAGCCAACAGGAGACATACACATTTCGCTTACTGGTGGTCGTTCTGGCGACACCATCACGCATACTCTTATTGATCAACTAAGAGACAACTCTCGAATTCATTTCTGGTGGAGTGACGAACGATTTGTCCCAACAAATGATCCCGAAAGAACAGCTCCGACTATCAATTCCGCCGACTACTCGTGTCACTTTCATGCGATACCTAGTTCGGATGAAAGTTCTTCAGCTCAAGAATGCGCTGTGACCTATTCTGAGACTTTGCACAAAACTCTGACATCACGATTTTGTAGCGATAACACACTCATGGACATTTGTATTTTAAGTGTTGGTCCTGACGGCCACATTGCTTCGCTTTTTCCACACCACGCGGCGCTTGATAGTGCTCTTGGCGTAGTTGCGATTTCAGATAGCCCAAAGCCACCATCGCAACGAGTCACGTGGACTTTTCACACCATCAATGCCTCGAGGCAAGTCTGGCTACTTGCAACTGGGGACGAGAAGCGAGCCGCAGTTGCAGCAATCCAGGCTCAGGCCGATTTTCACGACATTCCGGCAGCAGGAGCAACTGGCAAGACATCGACACGCCTTTTTACCGACATCGCTAATTAATTCACATCCGCGAGTTACCCCCACCCCAGATGACGATCTAACGCACAATCACGCCCAACATTCAATGTTGCGTAATGAAAACTATTACATCCTTCATAGCAGTTTGCTCTACCGTGTTTACTCTAGGTTTTCTCGGAGCACCTGCTCACGCAGCAAACAGCACCGCAACCAGGCCTGTTACCCCGATAACTCACATGAAAAATCCTGCACTTGCTCGAACTCAATCTGCTCGTCCCGCAAATTCAGTTCCCTCAACGACATTTGCCTACCACGGCGGACCAGTCATGACCGAGCCAGTAAATCTCTATGTGATTTGGTACGGCCAATGGCCATCACTTTCGCGAAAAAAACCCGTTGTTCAACGCGTGCTACGCACTTTAGGTCAATCAACCTATTTCGGGATCAATACTGCCTATACCCAATCAAACGGAAAGCACGTCACACATACTGTTCACCTAGCTGCCGAAACAGTTGATGCATATTCCTCAGGAAAGGTACTTCAAGATGCGAGTGTCGCAACGATTGTGGGTCGGAACATTTCATCCACGCCCAGCTTTCGAACGAATGCGAATACTGCCGATAAGAATGGGATTTACATTGTTATCTCATCAAGCGACGTGCGCAATACATCAGGATTCTTAACAACCTACTGCGGGTGGCACTCATCTGGAACTATGGGAAATATTGTCACAAAATTTATATTTGCAGGAGATCCCTCGGCCAACCTCATAGTCTGTGCACCACCCACGAACCGAGATCACTCGCCAAATGATTATCCAGGGATGGATGCCGCAGCCAGCACGATCGCTCACGAAATCAGCGAGACGGTCACGGACCCAGAGTTAAATGCTTGGTTCGATGATAATCACATGGAAAACGCGGACCTATGTGCTTGGCAGTACGGAAAAACATATTCAACGAATCAAGCGCAAGCAAATCTACAATTCGAATGGCGCGATTACTTGATTCAAGAAAATTGGAATCTCACTACCCATTCGTGTTCGCTGAATTAACTCTCAACATAGCGAAAGCCTCTCACTCAAGAGTGAGAGGCTTTCTACGTTAACAACTATTTTCCGCGAAGCTTGGCTAACGCTTCATCAAGAATATCTTTGCCTTCTTTGTCGGTACGACGTTCTTTGACATACGCCAAGTGAGTTTTGTACGGCTCGGTCTTTGCTTGAACTGGAGGATTCTCTTTGTCGCGACCTGCAGGAAGCCCGCACTTAGGGCAATCCCAATCCTCAGGAATTTCTGCATCGTGAGCAAAACTTGGCATGGTCTCGTGACCTTCTGCACAGTAATAGCCAACATAAATTCGTGGAGCTGCGTCGCCGCGCTCTGCTTCGCCCATTGGACCTGCGCCGACTCGACTTCCGCGAATTGCGCTACCGCTACCTGCCATGTGTATCTTCCTTACGACTAAGCGTTCTTAAGCACTAGACCAAGAGCAACAATTGCTGTGATCCAAATTAGTGCGAGCGCGATTGTGATGCGATCAAGGTTGCGTTCAGCAACCGAGGAACCGCCGAGTGAACTGCTGACGCCACCACCAAAGAGGTCCGACAGGCCACCACCCTTGCCCTTGTGGAGCAATACCAAAAGGATGAGCAACAGACTCGTGATTGCAAGCACAACCTCAAGCAGGATTGTCATGTGTTCTCTCGTTTCTAGCGGGGTTTCTCAAGGATACCTGACGTTACTGACTGGCTCTAACCGTGCAATCGGAAGCGACAAATAGCCACAAATTCATCGGGATCTAGGGATGCGCCACCAACTAAACCGCCGTCAACATCCTTTTGCGCCATAATTTCGGCCACATTGTCCGATTTCATGGATCCCCCATAAAGCACGCGTACTTTGTCAGCCGCCGTTCCGTGAACCTGGCGGATTCGATCACGAATTGCCGAACATACTTCTTGGGCATTCTCAGGAGTTGCCACTTCGCCAGTGCCAATTGCCCAGACCGGTTCATACGCAACAACCAAACTTGCAACTTGATCGGCTGACAAATCGGCAAGTGCGCCGTCTACTTGAGAAACGGTGTGCGCAACATGGTCTCCTGCTTGTCGGACGTCAAGCCCTTCACCAACACAAACAATTGGGGTGAGTTCGTGACGGAACGCAGCTTTGACTTTGGAGTTAACAATCTCGTCAGTTTCACCATGATATTGACGGCGCTCTGAATGACCAACAACGACAAACGTGCATCCAAGTTTTGCCAACATTGCACCACTGATGTCACCGGTGTAGGCACCCTTGTCTGCGGGCGAAAGATCTTGAGCTCCGTATCGAAGGTCAATCTTGTCACCATCAACAAGCGTCTGGACGGATCGAATATCGGTAAACGGTGGAAGAACGGCAACTTCCACATTTGCGAAGTCTTCAGCATTGAGCGTGTACGCCAACTTTTGCACCAAAGCAATAGCTTCGATGTGGTTGATGTTCATCTTCCAGTTGCCGGCCATCAATGGCATGCGACTCATTTAGTTGTCCTCCAGAACTGCCAAACCAGGCAAAGTCTTTCCTTCTAAGTATTCAAGGCTTGCGCCACCACCGGTCGAGATGTGAGTAAAGCCATCCTCATCAATTCCCAAAACACGAACCGCGGCAGCAGAATCGCCGCCGCCAATAACTGTTGTGGCATTGATCTTTGTCATCGCAACCGCAACTGCACGTGTTCCTTCAGCGAATGCTGCCATTTCAAATACGCCCATCGGCCCATTCCACACAACAGTCTTTGCATCAGCCAGTTTCGATGCAAAAAGCTCGCACGTTTTAGGACCAATATCAAGGCCCATCCAGCCATCAGGAATAGCGTCAGCATCGACTACTTGGGTGTTTGCATCCGCTGCAAATGCATCAGCAACAACGACATCAACCGGAACCACGATCTCCACGCCATTGCTTGCCGCGCGGGCAACAAGATCCTTCACTGTGTCGATCATTTCTTGCTCGAGTAAAGAATTACCGACTGAGTACCCTTGAGCAGCAAGGAACGTGTAAGCCATTCCCCCACCAACAAGCAGTCGATCGACTGACTTGAGCAAGTTCTCGACAACGCCAAGCTTGTCGCTGACTTTCGAGCCACCAAGAATCACCACGTATGGGCGATCTGGATCAGCGAGAAGTTTGGCAAACACCTTGGCTTCTTTTTCGACAAGAATTCCCGCAGCATGTGGCAATGCTTCAGCTAAGTCAGTTACTGATGCTTGCTTGCGGTGAACAACTCCAAAGCCATCGCTGACATACAAGTCGCCGAGTTTGGCCCATTCTGCTGCAAGTTGCGCCCGCTGCGCAGAATCCTTGCTTGTTTCACGAGCATCGAACCGAACGTTCTCAAGCATTGCTACATCGCCATTACCCAACGACGCCGCAAGTTCTACAGCAGGCTGACCTGACGTCGTGGCGCACAACTCAACGTGCTTACCCAGCAATTCTCCGAGTCGCTTTGCCGCTGGAGCAAGCGAGTACTTCGCTTCGGGTGTGCCTTGAGGACGACCGAGATGCGCCAAGATGATGACTTTGGCGCCACGGTCGGCCAACGATTTTATTGTCGGAACACTGGCAACAATGCGCCCGTCGTCAGTGATACTTCCCTGATCGTCAAGTGGAACGTTCAAATCTGAACGCACTAAGACAGTCTTTCCAGCAACGTCCAGCTGGTCGATCCCACGAATCATTAGAGTGATGCGCCCACGTACTTGGTCAAGTCAACGAGACGGTTGGAGTAACCCCATTCGTTGTCGTACCAGCCCACAACCTTCACGGTGCGTCCGATGACGTTGGTGAGACCAGCATCGAAAATGCACGACGAAGGATCGGTCACGATGTCACTAGAAACGATTGGATCCTCGGTGTAACTCAAGATTCCCTTGAGCGGACCTTCGGCAGCGGCCTTGATGGCAGCGTTAATTTCCTCTTTGGTGACGTCTTTGTTCAATACCGCGGTCAAATCTGTTGCCGAACCTGTTGGGACAGGAACACGCATCGCGTAGCCATCGAGCTTGCCCTTGAGCTCTGGAAGCACAAGTCCGATCGCCTTGGCAGCACCTGTTGATGTTGGAATCATGTTGGTCGCTGCAGCACGTGAACGACGAAGATCTTTATGCGGGAAGTCGAGGATTACCTGATCATTCGTGTAAGCGTGAATAGTGGTCATGAGACCGTGATCGATGCCGAAAGTATCGTGAATAACCTTCGCCATTGGGGCAAGGCAATTTGTGGTGCAAGATGCATTTGAAATGACGTGATGCTTGGCTGGATCGTAGATGTCGTGGTTAACACCCATCACGATGGTGGCATCGTCGTTAGTAGCTGGAGCCGAAATGATGACCTTCTTTGCCCCGCCTGCAATGTGGCCGGCTGCTTTGGTCGCATCCGTGAAGTGTCCGGTGGATTCAATGACGATGTCGGCGCCCAGATCGCCCCATGGCAATGCGCTTGGATCGCGTTCTGACAGGGCTGCAATCTTCTTGCCACCTACGACAATGGCATCGTCGGTATAGGTGACTTCCTTACCAAGACGACCCAAGATTGAGTCATATTTGAGCAAGTGAGCCAGTGTGGCATTGTCTGTGAGGTCGTTGATACCAACGATTTCGATGTCAGCCCCCGAAGCCTCAATGGCACGGAAGAAGTTGCGGCCAATTCGGCCAAATCCATTAATACCTACGCGGACGCTCATGAGCGTTCCTCCTAGTACTTGATCCAATGTAACGCGGGAGCGCCAGTGCTACCTGTCAGTCAAGTCTAGCGTTGGCTACCCTTCGAGCATCTCTGGGGTGAGCCCAGATTCGGTGTTCGGAATACCCAAATCGGCTGCCCGCTTGTCAGCCATAGCCAGCAAACGACGGATGCGACCAGCGATGGCATCCTTGGTCATCGGCGGGTTTGCCAGAGCGCCTAATTCTTCCAAACTGGCCTGCTGGTGAGTAACCCGCAATTGACCTGCTTCGAGTAAGTGCTCGGGAATTTCATCTCCGAGGATTTCCATTGCCCGCGCGGCGCGTGCACCGGCAGCAACTGCAGCCCGTGCCGAACGACGCAAATTGGCATCATCAAAATTCGCTAAGCGATTAGCCGTAGCTCGCACTTCGCGACGAAGTCGACGTTCTTCCCACGCCATGACGGATTCGTGGGCGCCAATGAGTGTCAGCATTGCGCTGATTGCATCGCCGTCTCGAATTACTACGCGATCAACTCCACGCACTTCGCGAGCCTTAGCCGAAATTCCAAGTCGGCGGGCGCTTCCAACGAGAGCAAGGGCAGCCTCGGGACCGGGGCAGGTCACCTCAAGGGAACTGCTTCGTCCTGGCTCAGTAAGAGAACCGTGCGCCAAAAAAGCCCCGCGCCAAGCGGCCTGCGCATCACACAAACTTGCCGAAACTATGTGCGGCGGTAAACCACGAATTGGTCGTCCGCTTGCATCCACAAGTCCAGCTTGCTTTGCTAGGCGATCGCCATCTTCGGCCACGCGGACCAGATATCGACTGCCTTTACGAATACCTGAACCAGAAAGGACACTGACTTCGGCATTATGACCAAAAAGTTCAGCTAAATCCTTTTTCAATCGGCGCGCTGCCTGACCTGTGTCGAGCTCGGCTTCAACAACAATTTTTCCGCCAACGAGATGAAGTCCACCCGCAAAGCGCAACATTGTCGAAACTTCTGCTTTACGGCAGCAAGCCTTAGTTACGTCGAGACGGCTGAGTTCGTCTTTTACTGCTGCGGTCATTGCCATACCCCGATCTTGCCATGAGCAAGAACTGAACGAAACGCCGAGGCTAATAATTCTGGATCGTGACGATCTGAGCCTTCATGGGCCACGTGGGTCAGTTCCAAATGTGCACCCATCTGCGCGCACACGGACCTCAATTGTTCGTGGTTTTCAACATGACGGGGATCAGCAATGACAACGTCGAGACGGAATTGTGGAAAGCTTGACGCCATTGCATCCAGATAATTTTGCGGGCTGTACCCGTGGGTCTCACCCTGCTGAGCCTGCAGATTCAGGACCAAAATTCGAGAGGCAGTCGTCTCATTCAATGCTCGCCTCATCTGCTCGACGTGAAAATGCGTCAACACACTCGTAAACCATGAACCGGGACCTAGGACGATGGCATCACTGTTGCGAACTGCCTCGAGTGCTTGTGGGCAAACCTCTGGAAACTCTGGTTCAAAGTGCATGCTCTCGATAGTGCCATTCGAGGTTGCCACTTGTACCTGACCTCGAACATCGCGCACTGTTCCATCCGCCTGTCGCACTTGGGCAACGATTTCCAAAGGTTCGAGTGCCAATGGCAACACCGTTCCCCGAGCATCGAGAAGTCGAGCCACCCAATCCAAGGCCGTGACAACATCGTGTTCTTCTTCCCACAATGCAGTAATCAATAAATTGCCTAATGAATGGCCGTTTAAATCACCTTCACTGCGAAAACGATGCTGTAGCACTTTGGCCCACGTGGAGCCCCATTCATCGTCGCCACACAAAGCAGCCAATGCCATGCGCAAGTCACCAGGAGGTACCACTCCAAACTGGTCGCGAATCCGTCCACTACTACCGCCGTTATCACTGACACCGACAACCGCAGTGAGGTGCGGCGTTACTCGACGCAATGCCCGAAGTGACGCCGCCAATCCATGTCCACCACCGAGGGCAACGACCTTTGGTGATCGTTTTGAGCTCGACAACTATTCACGACCTAGGTCGCGATGTTGAACTCGTACTTCAACACCAATTTTCACCAGACGTGAGGCCAAATTTTCCGCCATGGCAACGCTGCGATGTTTACCTCCAGTACAGCCAAGCGCAATTGTGACAAATCGTTTACCTTCGCGGATGTAACCGTCTTCGACAATGCTGACAAGTTCTGCGTAATGGTCGAGAAACTCGCGTGCTTCAGCATGTCCCAAGACGAAATCATTCACATCTTCATCAAGTCCAGTGTGATCACGCAACTGATCGCTCCAATGTGGATTCGGCAAGAATCGCATATCAGCAACCATGTCGGCATCAACTGGAATTCCGTACTTAAAACCAAACGACATAACAGTTGCACGAAGCGCGACAGTCTCTTCGCCATCGAAAGCATCTTCAACTGCACGACGAAGATCGTGAACGTTCAGATTGCTCGTATCAATGATGAGATCGGAACTTGCTCGCAAGTCTCCTAGCAATGTTCGCTCTCGCTCTACAGCTGCAAGAATGTTGTCATTTTTTTGTAGTGGATGCGGACGTCGAGATGATTCGTAACGTCGCACTAACGTTTCATTGCTCGCCTCAAGAAATAACACGCGAACGTTATATCCAAGAGTCTTCAGTTCATCGAGAGATGCTTGGAGCTCATCAAACAATTTTCCACCGCGCACATCGGCAACCAAAGCAATTTTGGTGTTTCCAGCAGGTTGAGTGAGCAACCCGACTGTTTGGCTCATCAAAGTGGGAGGCAAGTTATCGACAACGAACCAACCAACATCTTCAAGTGCTCGGGTCGCCGTCGACCGACCGGCACCTGACATGCCAGTCACAAGGACTACTGAAATACTCACGACTCAATTATCTCGCCTGTAGTTACATTTACTGACGGTTGTGGCTCAGATTGGGCTTGCAAAGAGGAAACTATTTCTTGGGCCTGCTTTGGGCCGATGCCACTAACTTGTTCGATTTCGGCTACCGACGCTTCCTTTAGCTTTTTGAGCGAGCCGAAGTGGGCCAAGAGCGCCTTCTTTCGCACTGGTCCCAATCCAGGTATCTCGTCGAGCACACTATCCACCATAGATTTTGACCGTCGATCTCGGTGCAACGTAATTGCAAAACGGTGAGCCTCATCGCGAACGCGCTGCAAGAGAAAAAGCGCTTCACTCGTACGCGGCAACACAATTGGAAAAGATGCGCCCGGAAGCCAAATTTCTTCCATTCGTTTTGCCAAGCCAACAACATACATTGACCCGAGCCCTAATTCATTGAGTGCCTGAGCTGCAGCATTGACCTGTGGTTGACCACCATCAATGACGAGCAAATTTGGTCGATACGGGCGGTGTGCTTGTTCACTTGCATGCGAGAAGTGCCTCAAAACCACTTCCTTGATGGACGCCGTGTCATCTCGAGGGTTCTCGATGATGAATCTGCGGTAATCCTTTTTATAGGGCAGCCCATCCTCAAAAACAATGAGCGAAGCTACGACATTGGTGCCTTGAATGTGCGAGACATCGATACATTCAATTCGAAGTGGCGCAGAAGCTAACCCGAGTGCTTCTTGAATTTCAGTGAGTGCTTGCGAACGCGTCACCAAATCGGTGGAGCGTTTTGACTTATGTGATACCAACGCCTGTTGCGCGTTAGAGAACACTGTTTCCATTAGCGTTCTCTTGTCTCCACGTTGCGGAACACGAACATCAACGTGCGCAAGACGTTCCTCGGTTAGTAGTTCTTGAACGCTATTGACACTATCGGGCTCAACATTCACCAGAATTTCAGTGGGAATCTCTTCAGGGCTTGCCAACGCATAAACATACATAAGTGCATCAGTCATCAAAGTTTGGTCTGTTGCTTCGACAGGATTCTCCATGACAAATCCACGTTGACCAACGATTCGACCTTCGCGAACGTTGAAAACTTGTACTGCAGATTGCAAATCATCATGAGCAACGGCGATCACATCAGCGTTCGTTGCATCAGCAAGTACTACAGTGCTTTTTTCCCGCACTCGCTCAAGCGCGGCAAGATCATCTCGCAATACCGATGCTCGCTCATAGTCTTGGGCTTGAGATGCTTCATTCATTCGCGCAGTGAGATCTTTGATGACATGTGCGGAATTTCCAGACATAAATGACGCAAGATCATTAACAATCTGGGAATGTCCACTCGCATCAATCTTTCCAACACAAGGGGCACTACAACGATCAATATGCGCTAACAGGCATGGGCGTCCCGCAGCTTTGGCATTGCGGAATACTCCAGCCGTACAGCTGCGCATGGGAAATACTCGAAGAAGGTGATCAAGCGTGTCTCGAATTGCCCACGCTTGAACGTACGGCCCAAAATACGTGTCGCCTTTGCGCTTGTCTCCCCGATATAGAAACACTCTCGGAAACTCTTCAGATATTGAAATCGCGAGATACGGGTAGGACTTGTCGTCTCTGTATCGGACGTTAAATTGCGGATCAAATTCCTTAATCCATGCATATTCAAGCTGTAGTGCCTCAGTCTCATTGCGAACTGTCACCCAGTCCACGTTGTGTGCCGTTGAGACCATAGTCTGTGTGCGCGGATGCAAATCATTTCCGAAATAGGAACTTAAACGGTTGCGTAAATTTTTCGCTTTACCTACATAGATCACACGGTTACTGTCATCACGGAAACGGTAAACGCCAGGTTGCGTCGGTATGTCTCGAGGCTTATCCGAGGGCCGCATAGTTACTTCTTAAGCAAAGGCTTGAGGAATAGTCCTGTATGAGAAGCCTTGACCTTAACAATATCTTCTGGCGTTCCTGTAGCAACGACCGTACCACCGCCAGAACCACCTTCGGGCCCCATGTCGATAACCCAGTCAGCAGTCTTGATCACATCGAGATTGTGCTCGATCACAATGACTGTATTTCCCTTGTCGACCAGAGAATGAAGCACTGTAAGCAACTTACTGACGTCTTCAAAATGCAAACCAGTTGTTGGTTCATCTAGAACATAAATGGTGCGACCGGTTGAACGTTTTTGTAATTCAGAAGCGAGCTTCACACGTTGAGCTTCACCACCAGAAAGTGTTGTAGCCGGCTGGCCGAGGCGAACATAGCCCAATCCAACGTCCATAAGAGTCTGTAAGTGTCGAGCAATCGGCGGAATGGCTGCAAAAAAATCCAGACCCTCTTCGATCGGCATATTCAATATGTCCGAGATGCTCTTTCCCTTGTAATGAACCTCAAGCGTTTCACGGTTGTATCGTGCACCATGGCACACTTCACATGGCACATAAACGTCGGGTAGGAAATTCATCTCGATCTTTAAGGTGCCGTCACCAGAACACGATTCGCATCGCCCGCCTTTGACGTTGAACGAGAATCTGCCTTGCTGGTAACCGCGCATTTTGGCTTCGGTGGTTTCTGCAAAAAGTTTTCTCACATGGTCAAACACGCCAGTGTAAGTAGCCGGATTTGACCGCGGAGTGCGTCCAATCGGACTTTGATCAACATGGACGACCTTGTCGAGTTGATCAATTCCCTCCACCTTGGCGTGCTTGCCGGGCACGCTTCGCGCTCCATGTAAATCACGCGCCAAAACGCTATAGAGAATGTCATTCACAAGCGTTGACTTACCTGAGCCTGATACGCCTGTGACGGCGACAAATGTTCCTAGTGGAAAGGACACCGAAACGTTTTGCAGATTGTGTTCTTTTGCACCTTTAACTGTGAGCTGTCGCCCTTTGTCAATCGGTCGCCTGACAGAAGGCACAGCGATTTCACGCTTTCCCGAGAGATACTGCCCTGTTAATGATTTCTTGTTTTTCAATAATTCATCGAGCGAGCCACTTACGACTACTTCCCCACCGTGCTCACCCGCACCTGGACCGATGTCAACAATCCAGTCGGCAGTTCGAATCGTGTCTTCGTCATGCTCAACAACAATCAAAGTGTTTCCAAGATCTCGCAATCTCACGAGAGTCTCGATCAATCGATGGTTGTCACGTTGATGTAGCCCAATGCTTGGTTCATCCAAAACATAAAGGACACCAACAAGTCCTGATCCAATTTGTGTAGCTAATCGAATGCGTTGCGCTTCTCCACCAGCAAGCGATCCTGCCGAACGCTCAAGAGAAAGGTACGACAGGCCCACGTCAACAAGAAACGCGAGCCGTTCATTGACTTCTTTGAGGACTCGATCTGCGATTGCTCGCTCGCGCGCAGCCAACGTCAAGTCCTTAAGGAAGGTAGCGCACTCGCCAATAGGCATCGCAGCAATCTCGGCGATGTTCTTACCGCTCAATGTCACAGCAAGCGAGATGGGCTTGAGCCGTGCACCTTGACATGCTGGACAAGGAACCTCTCGCATGTACCCAGCAAGCTTTTCGCGAGTTGAATCACTCTCGGATTCAGCATGCTTTCGCACGACGTAATCGATTGCACCTTCAAAACCTGTCGAATAGGTGCGTTGACGTCCGTAACGATTCTTATATTTGACATGTACTTCGTGATCATGACCATAGAGCAAAGCGTTCTTTGCTTTTGCTGGTAATTTCTTCCACGGTACAGAAGTGTCGAATTCCATTTCTTTCGACAATGCTTTGATGAGTCTAAAAAAGTAATCAAAAATGTGACCTGATGCCCAAGGATCGATTGCTCCCTCTTCCAGACTCAAGTCGACGTCTGGGACGATGAGCTCAGGATCAACTTCCATTTGCGTGCCAAGACCAGTGCACTCTGTACATGCACCAAATGGTGAGTTAAATGAGAAGGATCGAGGCTCTAGTTCCTCAAATTGATTGCCGTCATAAAGACAGACGAGATGTTCACTAAACATCTTTTCGCGTTCGGGATCGTCTTCGGGCAAATCAACGAATTCCAAGGTGACAAGTCCCGATGACAAGCGCAATGCAGTCTCGACACTGTCGGTCAGGCGACGGACAGCATCTGCCTTTACTGCAAGACGATCAACAACGACTTCAATCGTGTGCTTTTCTTGCTTCTTGAGCTTTGGTGCATCTTCGAGTCCGTACACAACGCCGTCGATGCGTGCGCGGGCAAACCCTTGCGACTGCAGCGAGCGAAATAGTTCTGCGTACTCACCTTTTCGTTCGCGAATGATTGGCGCAAGTAACTGAAAGCGTGTGCCTTCGTCAATTTCTAAAATTCGATCAACAATTTGCTGAGGTGATTGACGACTAATAGGCCGACCACAATCTGGACAGTGCGGCTTTCCAGCGCGCGCAAAGAGAAGGCGCAGATAGTCGTATACCTCGGTAATCGTTCCTACGGTGGATCGTGGATTTCTATTTGTTGACTTTTGGTCAATCGAAACAGCCGGTGAAAGTCCCTCGATAAAGTCAACATCTGGTTTGTCCATTTGGCCAAGGAACTGGCGGGCATATGCAGACAGCGACTCTACATACCGACGTTGGCCTTCAGCAAAGATTGTGTCGAAGGCAAGTGAGGACTTGCCCGATCCCGACAGACCAGTAAAAACAATCAGCGCATCGCGTGGTAAATCGAGACTTACGTCTTTTAAATTGTGCTCGCGTGCTCCGCGAACAATTAACCGATCAGCCACATACCAATGCTAGTCAAGCTATGGAACTTTGACCTGTTGAGTATCGCTAATCCGTCAGATCTTCGATCGCTTCGCCCGAGTGCTCTACTGCCGACTTCTCAATAACTGCCAATTCTGAGTTTGGTAATAACTCAGGATGACGTCTGACCGCCACCATGCTCACTATTACCGTTACAAGCAGAATCGCCGCGATCACTGCGAGTGAAGCTCCGATTGCTACCGGTTCGATTGACCAATGCAGTGTTGAATGGCCCGCTTCAATAACCAACTTCACAGCGATAAACCCAAGGATCAGCGAAAGCCCTTTTGATAAGTAGATAACCTTGTCCAGCAACCCATCAAGCAAGAAATACAACTGGCGCAGCCCCATCAAGGCAAAGGCATTGACCATAAAAACGATGTATGCGTCCTGAGTTAATCCGAACACTGCTGGAATCGAGTCCAAGGCAAACATCACATCTGTGGTTCCGACTGCTGCCATCACAAGCAACATTGGCGTAAATAGCCTTTTACCTTCTTGGCGTATCGAAAGTTGGCTGTCGTGATAATCGCGAGTAAATGAAAACCTACGCTCAAGAAGTCGGATAAAAGAATTGGATTGCGCATCAGGCTCATGTTCACCCGATCTCCAGACCACAACGGCTGTATAAAACAAGAAAATTCCGAACACAAAAAAAGTGGCTTCAAAACGGCTAATTGCAACGGATCCGACAGCGATCAAAAGCCCTCGCAAGACGATTGCAATGCCGACTCCAAAGAGCAATACACGATGCTTTTGAACCTCAGGAACCGAAAAGGATGCCATTAGAACAATAAAGACAAACAAATTATCGATTGACAAGCTGTATTCAGTGATCCAGCCAGCAATAAATTCTTGCCCGGCCTGATGCCCAAAATAAGTCCACATAAAACCAGCGAACGCGAGAGCAAGAACAACATAAAAAATCACCCAGCGGGAGGCTTCACGGGTAGTAAAAGAATGGGCCCGCGAATCTACAAGCAAGAAATCGGAGGCGAACAGCACAATGATTCCAACTATTGAAATCGACCACACTGTCATGGATACATCAAGCATGTCCTGCCTCCGTCATCTGTCGAAGTTCGCGTTTCAGATCTGAAACTTCATCACGAAGTCGCGCTGCCAGTTCAAATTGTAATTCACTCGCCGCAGTGTGCATCTGCTCTGACAATTGATCAATCAGGTCAGCCAGATCTTTTGCAGGAATACTTCGCAGGTTCTCTCTCGCCGATTCAGGAACACCCTTGCCTCGCACCGATTTCATGAACTCTTGCGTGTCTTCATCCTCTTTAGTAATCAGATCTGTGATGTCGGCAATCTTTTTGCGCAACGGTTGAGGGTCTACGCCATGAGCTGTGTTGTAGGCAATCTGTTTAATGCGTCGACGATTTGTCTCATCAATCGCAAATCTCATCGAGTCAGTGATCTTGTCTGCGTACATGTGCACTTGACCCGACACATTTCGCGCCGCACGGCCAATTGTCTGAATCAAACTTCTTTCGCTGCGAAGGAAACCTTCTTTATCGGCATCCAAAATAGCAACCAGCGATACCTCAGGTAAATCCAAACCTTCACGAAGCAGGTTGATACCAACGAGCACGTCGTATTCACCAAGTCGCAGTTCTCGAAGTAATTCCACACGACGTAAGGTGTCAACTTCCGAATGCAAATATCGAACACGAATACCTTGTTCGAGCAAATAGTCAGTTAAGTCTTCGGACATCTTCTTTGTCAGAGTGGTCACCAAGACTCGCTCGTTTTTGGCGGTCCGTAAGCGAATTTCATGGATCAAATCGTCAATCTGACCCTGAGTCGGTTTGACTACTATTTCCGGATCTAACAGCCCTGTAGGACGGATGACTTGTTCGACAACATCGCCGCCCACTTTTTCCAACTCGTATTTTCCAGGCGTTGCAGACAAATACACCGTTTGACCAATTCGCTCGAGAAACTCATTCCACTTGAGCGGACGATTATCCATAGCGCTTGGAAGGCGGAAACCATGCTCAACCAATGTGCGTTTACGCGAAGCATCGCCTTCGTACATCGCGCCGATTTGGGACACCGTTACGTGGCTTTCGTCAATGACGAGCAGGAAATCCTCTGGGAAATAATCCAGCAAACAGTTCGGAGCCGATCCTTCCTCGCGGCCGTCAATATGGCGCGAGTAATTCTCAATTCCAGAACAGAATCCGAGATTTTGCATCATTTCAATGTCGTATATAGTGCGCATTTTTAATCGTTGCGCTTCAAGGAGTTTCCCTTGACCTTCAAGTTCATCCAAACGAACAGCCAATTCATCTTCGATGCTCTTTATGGCACGACCCATTCGCTCTGGTCCTGCCGTGTAATGCGTGGCGGGAAATATATAAAGCTCGTTGTCGTCAGTGAGAATTTCGCCAGTCACCGGATGTAACGACATGAGTCGATCGATATCGTCACCAAACATTTCAATGCGCACGGGATGCTCTTCATAAACCGGATAAACCTCTACGGTGTCCCCTCGCACTCGGAATGTCCCGCGGGTAAAAGCTATATCGTTGCGGGCATATTGAATATCCACTAATTGTCGAATCAATGTTTCACGACTTATTGATTGCCCAACCCGAAGGCGGATCATTCGATCGACATACTCTTGCGGTGTTCCCAAACCGTAAATACATGAAACAGATGCCACAACCACCACATCGCGGCGCGTTAGCAAACTGTTTGTTGCACTGTGACGAAGACGCTCTACTTCTTCATTGATTGATGAGTCTTTTTCAATAAAAGTATCCGATTGCGGAATATAGGCTTCGGGTTGGTAATAGTCGTAGTACGAAACAAAGTACTCAACCGCGTTATTGGGAAGGAGCTCACGGAATTCGTTGGCAAGTTGAGCCGCCAATGTTTTGTTTGGTGCCAAAATCAGAGTGGGTCGTTGAACTTCTTCAATGAGCCATGCGGTCGTAGCGCTCTTACCTGTACCCGTGGCACCAAGGAGCACGATGTCTTTTTCGCCTGCCCGAATACGCCGAGCGAGTTCAGCGATTGCTGCCGGCTGATCGCCCGAAGGTTCAAAATCACTAACGACATCAAACGGGGCAACCGTTCTTTGTAAGTCTGTGATTGGGCGAACCATAACTCAAGACTACGCGGTTATTGACTTCCAGACAGTTTCACATTGAGCGCGCAGATCATCGATTGTTCCTGAATTCTCGATGATATAAGTGCCAACAGCGAGGCGCTCTTCATCGGAAGATTGTGCATCAATACGCGCTAAAGCTTCAGTGCGAGTGAGTCCACGCTCTTCCAACCGACTCAGACGTACCTCAAGGTCTGCGTGGACCACGATTACTGCATCAAACTGACTTTCAAGTGCCTTCTCGACAAGGAGCGGGACGTCATAAATCACGACCGCATGTGGCGGAAGGTCAGCACGAATGTCTGCCACACGACGAGCCACCTCTGGGTGAACTAACTCCTCTAATGAGGCACGTTTCAGGGGATCACTAAAAACGATGCGAGCCAACGCTTTGCGATCAACCGTGCCATTCGACACCACTTCATCGCCAAAAAGCTCACGCAACGAATCAAGCAATGGACTTCCATCGGCGAGTGTCTCGCGCGCCAGAGCATCTGCATCAATGACAAAAGCACCGTAGCCAGCAAAGATTGTGGCCACCGTCGATTTGCCTGAGCCAATGCCACCAGTGAGACCTAGATACACATGCCCACCATAAAGCATGAGGCGCAGGCAATATGCCTGCGCCTCATAACTAGAACGAACTTATTACTTGGTGTCGTCCAATGACTCACGAAGTGCTTGTAGCGCTGCATCGTCAGCCAAAGTACCTTCAACCGGAGCATCTGAACTGTAAGAAGTTGCGCCTTCTTCTGCAGCAGCTGCAGCTTCGGTCTTCTTGGTTTCAGCAACGGCTGCCTTGTGAGCTTCCCACTTAGCGTGTGCTTCAGCGTACTGAGCTTCCCACTTAGCCTTTTGGTCTTCGTAACCTGGCAACCAATCATTGGTGTCCTTGTCGAAGCCTTCTGGGTAAATGTAGTTACCGTTTTCGTCGTACTGGTTAAGGCCGTACAACGACGCATCGAAGTTGTCGCCCTCTTCAACATCAACGTCATCATTTGCTTGACGAAGTGACAGCGAGATACGACGACGTTCGAGATCGATATCGATGACCTTGACGAATACCGAATCGCCAACCTGAACAACCTGCTCAGGAATTTCTACGTGGCGACCTGAAAGTTCAGAGATGTGAACCAAGCCTTCAATGCCATCGCTCACGCGAACGAATGCACCGAAAGGTACAAGCTTGGTGACTTCACCAGGTACAACCTGACCCATTTGATGGGTACGCGCGAAGTGCTGCCATGGATCTTCCTGTGTCGACTTGAGTGACAGCGAAACGCGCTCGCGCTCGAAATCAACGTCAAGAACTTCAACAGTTACTTCCTGACCAACTTCTACAACCTTTGACGGGTGGTCTACGTGCTCCCATGACAATTCAGAAACGTGGACAAGACCGTCTACGCCACCAAGGTCAACGAAGGCACCGAAGTTAACAATGCTAGAAACGACACCCTTACGGATTTGTCCCTTTTCAAGCTGGTTAAGGAATCCATGACGAACTGCGCTCTGTGATTGCTCGAGGTAAGCACGGCGCGACAACACAACATTGTTGCGGTTCTTATCGAGCTCAATGATCTTGGCGTCGATTTGCTTGCCAATGTATGGAGCAAGATCGCGCACTCGACGCATTTCGACAAGCGATGCTGGCAAGAAGCCGCGAAGACCAATGTCCATGATCAAGCCGCCCTTGACGACCTCGATGACGGTACCAGTAACGATGCCGTCTTCTTCCTTGATCTTTTCGATTGAGCCCCAAGCACGTTCGTACTGTGCGCGCTTCTTGGAAAGAATGAGTCGGCCTTCTTTGTCTTCTTTCTGAAGAACAAGGGCCTCGACGCGATCGCCAACATTAACAACTTCGTTTGGATCGATGTCGTGTTTGATGCTGAGCTCGCGGGACGGGATGATTCCTTCGGTCTTGTAACCGATGTCTAGAAGAACTTCGTCGCGGTCTACCTTGACGATGATTCCTTCGACGATGTCGCCGTCATTGAATGGTTTGATTGTTGCATCAATCGCTTCCATGAATGCTTCGGCTGAACCAAAGTCTTCAACTGTGATTGATTTCTTGTCAGAAGTGACAGTCATTAAGTTATTGCCTCGATACGGATAGAAATAGTGCTGGATGAAACAAACCTTCTGGACGAACCAGAACCATGAGTTCTATGTCTAACAAATGGCGATTTGCAACCTTTTAAGGGTATCTGCGGCGTTCATAATCAACAAATTCAGGCCACTACGGCAATAATTCGACACATTGCTAGTGCGCTGCCTGATTCCAGCTCTTGCCGACTCCGATGGATACATCCAACGGAACCTTCATTTCTAAGGCATTTTCCATGCAATCCTTCAAAATTTGCGTCACTTTATCGAGTTCGCCCTTGGCCACTTCGACAACGAGTTCGTCATGGACTTGTAGCAAAAGCCGAGATTTCACATTCTGCGCCCTAAATTGCTCGTCTACCCGCAGCATGGCCAATTTGACGATGTCCGCCGCCGACCCTTGAATCGGCGCATTAAGCGCCATTCGCTCGGCCATATCTCGAAGTTGGCGATTATCACTGTTAAGGTCGGGCAGGTACCGACGTCGACCCAACATAGATTCGGTATAGCCCGTCTTACGAGCCGCGGCGACAACTTCTCCTAGATAGTCGCGAACTCCCCCAAAACGTTCGAAATACGTTTCCATAAGGTCTTTTGCTGCACCATTTGAAATTCCCAACTGTTGAGCAAGGCCAAAGGCGGACAAACCGTATGCCAAGCCATAAGACATTGCCTTCACTTGACGACGCATGTCCGGAGTTACTGACTTTGTGTCGACATTAAAAATCTGCGAACCAACAGTCGTATGCAAATCCTCACCCGACTGCAAAGCCTCAATCAATCCAGCATCGCCGGATAAATGTGCCATCACACGCAATTCAATTTGACTGTAGTCAGCAGTCAACAACGTTTCATATCCCTTGCCGACAACAAACGTGTCACGGATGCTCGCACCTTCGGCAGTTCGAATAGGAATGTTCTGCAGATTCGGATCTGTGCTTGACAGACGACCAGTTGCAGCAATCATCTGATTGAAAGTGGTGTGAATTCGACCATCATCTGCAACACACGATAAAAGGCCTGTCACAGTTTGGCGTAACTTGCTCACCTCGCGATATCGCAGGAGTGCAACAAGCAAATCATCCTCAGGAAACTTCTCTAATAAACCTTGAAGCGCTTCAGCATCTGTGGTGTAGCCAGTCTTAATCTTTTTGGTTTTTGGCAAGTTGCGTTCTTCAAAGAGAACTTCTTGAAGTTGCTTTGGTGATCCCAAATTAAATTCATGGCCAGCGGCATCATGTGCTTGCTTCACTGCTGCTTGAGCATCAGCATCGAAATTCGATTCAAGTTTCTTAAGCGCAGACTCATCTACCGCAATGCCGGCAACTTCCATTCGGGCAAGCACGTTGATGAGCGGAATCTCGATCTCGTTCATCAGTTTCGTCGCACCACGCGAAGCGAGGTCAGCCGCAAAGTGATCGGACAAATCAAGAATTGCTCGTGCGTGAACGCCTAAAGTGTCACCGGACTTTTCGCTATCGCTAAAGAGCATTTGATTGGCTTCGACATTTGCTACGGCATCAAGATCTTTTCTCAAGTAACGCTGAATGAGATCGGGCAAGTCAAAGTTTCGAGTACCTGGCGCAACTAAGTATGCCGCGATGGCCGTATCCATATGAATGGAATTCAGCGAAATACCATGGACAAGAAGTGCCGTTAATGGACCTTTACCATCGTGAACGATCTTTGGTGCGTCACTTGCTAGCCACGGGCCGAGCACGTCAACAACATCGCCAAAACGTGACCATCGAACATCACCGTTGGTAGCTGCCAAGGCAACAACATCAATAGAACCTGTTCCACGTCCCCACGAGCCCGAGAAAGCGACTGCTACAGGCTGCTTTTGTGCGGCAAGCCACTTGGATAACGCCGATGAATCTACCTGCTGAGGTGCAACGTCGAATCCGCTAGATTCGCCCACTTGAGCTTCCACAAGATCAAGTGGCTCACCTGATGCACTTGGCCATACCGCAAGGAGTCGAGGACGAAGCTGATTAAATTCCAAAGCATCAAGTAATTCGTGAACCTTCGCTTGGTCATAGCTTCGATGCACATAGTCGTCGAGGTTAGTTGACACATCCAACGTGTCTACAAGTTTGTTTAGTCGATAGTTACGCTCTACCTCATGGATATTTTCGCGTAACGCTTCGCCGACTTTTCCTGTGATGCCTTCCTTGTTGGCAATAATTTCCTCAACACCACCGAACTGCATAATCCACTTCGCTGCTGTTTTCGGACCAACACCAGGGATGCCAGGCAGGTTGTCGCTCGTCTCGCCAACTAATGCGGCTAAATCGCGATACTTGTTCGAGGGAACTCCATATTTTTCCTCTACTGCCGCACTATCCATGTGCGCCAAATCATTAATACTCTTTCGTGGATAAAGAATTAATGTTTTGTCATTAATCAACTGGAATGAGTCGCGGTCACCAGTAAGAATTCGCACCGGAATTGTGCTGTGATGCGCCAAGGTAGCCAGAATGTCATCAGCTTCATAATCAGGCTTGGTCACAACTGGAATGTTGAGGGCCTCTAGAAGTTGTTTAACAAGTTCAACTTGCCCTTTGAATTCAGGCGGCGAAGAACTACGAGTGGCTTTGTACTCTGGGTACTCCTTCGTACGAAAAGTTTCTCGGGATAAATCGAAAGCCACAGCAATATGCGTTGGATGTTGTTCCTTGATGACGTTGATCATCATCGATAAAAATCCATAGACAGCGTTGGTGTGTTGCCCTGTCGAGGTGACAAAATTTTCAGGTGGCAATGCATGGAAGGCTCGATAGGCCAAAGAATGCCCGTCAAGGATTAGAAACTTGGAATCATCAGCCACATCTTGATCCTAGAGTCCAGACCTGACGTTGGTGCTACCTGTATCGTGTAAATGGAGGAAATTATGACCCGTTCACTTGATCCAGCGACTGTTCCACTCGGCGCACTCGCCGAAAACATGGGAATTGTTTTGACGCAAGTCTCCTCAGAATGCGTCATTGGCACAATGCCAGTTGCAGGCAATACGCAGCCATTTGGACTCCTCAATGGCGGGGCTTCACTCGCCTTAGCGGAAACTTTGGGATCAATTGGAGCCAACGTTCACGCTGGAGCTGGACGCTTTGCCGTTGGAATTGAAATCAACGGAACTCATCATCGAAGCGCAACCGAAGGTATGGTTACTGGAACCGCTACTGCATTAAGTCTTGGACGAAACGTCGCTGTTTACGAAGTTGTTGTGACTGATGAACGAGGCAAGCGCCTCTGCACATCGCGAATTACTTGCCTGCTGCGCGACGCAGCTGAGTAGGCGTCACTGCTTCAGTCGTGCGCTTACGCATTCGCGCCACTGTAACGCGTCGAGGTTGAACCGAAATCTTTCGACGAAGCGATCCGCTGTCAGCAACTCGGAAAGTTGAGATTGGTGCAAATCCCAATCGAGCAAAGAAGCGATTTGCTTCGCGAGACAATGGCGGCACTGAGGCAACTATTGCAGCACAGCCCCATTCATCGGCACTAGCAAGCGCACTATTCAACAGTGCTTTAGCAACACCGCGATGACGCGAAGTGCTCAGCACATGAAGACCACTGACTTGAACGCCTGGAGCTTCTGACCAGGTACCGACGTCAGTTAAAGCAACACATGCAATTCCGACTGCCTCTTTACCATCCCAGGCAACGACCAAACGAAAACCAGTTTGTGTCAAAGACAATTCAATTCGGGCAATCAATGCATCAACCGTCAGTCCGTAATTGTCGGACTGGATTTCTTCCCACAACGGCATGAGTGCAACAAGATCGTCCTGAGCCGCATCGCGCACCACAATTGCCATGTGCCTAGGCTAGAACCGTGTGCTGGTAACTGTCTAACGAATCCTCAATTTGGGTAGAGTGAACCCATGTTTATTGGGTCTGGAACCGCCATCAACATCGTGGCCGTAGTACTTGGTACGTTCGTTGGAGTCTCGATTGCTCACCGCTTAGACCAGCATGTTCGCTCTGTAGTCATGGACGGATTGGGCTTAGTTACTGGCATGATTGCGGTTCTGACCACAGCTGCGATTACTGATCCATCTCTTACCGAAACTCTCGGCAAAGGTCGACCTGTGTTGATCGTGCTCGCCAGTATCGTTCTTGGCGGCGCTACCGGAGCCGCATTACGCCTTGAAGAACGCCTTGAGAGCCTCGGTGACCGCTTAAAAGCCCGCTTTGCCGCTGAGGGTGAATCGACCTTTACCGAAGGCTTCGTAGCCGCTTCCCTACTGTTTTGCATTGGGCCGATGACAATTTTGGGCTCGATTACAGATGGCCTCGGTGGCGGTAACCAAATGCTCATCCTGAAATCCACACTCGATTTCTTTGCTTCCCTTGGATTTGCCGCTGCTTTGGGTTGGGGAGTCGCAGCCTCTGGGTTGAGCATCTTGGTGGTTCAGGGTGGATTTACACTTTTTGGATATTTTCTTGGCAACTTCATGACCAATGTCGAAATTCTCATGCTCACAGCAACCGGCGGCTTAATGTTGGTCGGCATCTGTTTGAGACTGCTCAACATTAAGCAAGTGCCTGTAGGCAGTATGCTGCCAGCGCTAATCTACGCTCCGCTTTTGGCTGCACTTTTTTCGCATTAATCGATGCAATAAGGAAAGGCCCTGGGTCGTAACCCAGGGCCTTTCCTTATTTAACGTTCTTAGTGTCCACCGAGGTAGGCAGCTGCAATTGCAGGATCATCTGCAAGCTTCTTGGCTTCGCCCTCGAGCTTGAGGTGTCCTGATTCCAGAACGTATGCGTAATCCGCAATACGAAGCGCAGCGAGCGCATTCTGCTCGACCAAAAGGATGGTCGTTCCCGATTCACGAATCTTTTCGATTGTTTCGAAAATCACGTCAACAAGAACTGGCGCCAGACCCATTGATGGTTCGTCCAAAATGAGTAGCTTTGGCTGACCCATCATGGCTCGACCAACTGCAAGCATCTGCTGCTCGCCACCAGACATCGTTCCAGCCTTCTGATCAATACGCTCGCGCAAACGTGGGAACAAATCCAAGACGTGTTCACGAGTTTCCTTGATTAGCTGTTGATCCTTTTGCAAGAACGCACCTAGTTCAAGATTCTCATCGACTGACATGCGAGGGAAAATGCGACGGCCTTCAGGAGACTGGCAGATACCAGCCTTAACAATCTCGTGTCCAGGCTTGCCACTAATGACTTCCCCTTCGAACGTGATTGATCCTGACTTAGGTCGCAACAAACCACTGATGGTGCGCAACGTGGTGGACTTGCCAGCACCATTGGAACCAATGAGCGTAACGATTTCACCTTGACGAACCTCGAGGTTGAGATTCTGTACGGCCGTGATCGCACCATAAGCCACAGTGAGATCCGAAACGCTGAGCATTACGGGACTGTTTTTACGTTCAGTTGACATTCTGGCTCGCTTCCGATCCGCTCTTGCCGAGGTAAGCCTCGATAACACGTGGATTGTTCTTGATTTCAGAAGGTGAACCTTCTGCGATCTTTTGACCTTGATCCAAAACGGTGATGCGTTCTGAGACCTGCATGACCACGCTCATGTCGTGTTCAATCAGGAGCACACTGACACCGCGCTCTGTGCGAAGTCGGCGGACGAACTCAACGAATGCAGCCGACTCGTTTGGATTCATACCTGCGGTTGGTTCGTCGAGAAGAACAACCTTTGGACGAAGTGCCAACGCACGCGCTACTTCGAGTCGACGCTGATCGCCATACGACAAGTTGCGAGCATACTCGTGGGTCGTCTTTCCGATACCTACGAAGTCAAGAAGCTCTTGGGCGAATTCACGCGCTTCAGCCTCTTCACGCTTTTGCTTCTTGGTACGGAAAGTTGTTGCCCATACGCCAGCCTTCATCTTTGAGTGCATGGCAACCATGACATTTTCTTGTGCGGTCATCATGCCGAACAAGCGAATGTTCTGGAACGTACGAGCCAATCCACCGGATGAAATCTTGTGTGGTGCGCGGCCAGTGATGTTATCTCCATCAAAGAACACGTCACCACTTGTTGGCTGGTAAAGGCCAGTCAGCACGTTGAAGAAAGTTGTCTTTCCAGCGCCGTTAGGACCGATCAACGAAACGATCGAACCTTCGGGAATCGTGAATGAGACATCATTAACTGCAACGAGGCCACCGAACACCACCGAGATGTTCTGTGCATCAAGCACCGGATTGTTAGTTGTGCTCATGGTGATGCACTCCTTCCACCTCAATGTCGTCAGTGACGACAGCTACATCAGAGAACTCTTCTTCGTGCATGATCAAGCGAACGCGAGCTTCAGGCAAGAATCCTTCGCGGCGGTACAACATCATGAGAATGAGCAATACACCGAAGATAAGGAAGTTGAACGACGGGAAGTCGATGTTCTTGCCTGTTGCCGAGTTGATGATGTTTCCAAACTGGACCAAGCCAGTGTTGTTCACCCATGCAAGCAACGTGGCACCAACGAGCACGCCCCATACGTTACCCATACCTCCAAGAACAACCATCGAAAGAATGATGATCGATACCTGGAAGTTGAATCGCTCGGCGTAAACGCCACCAATCAAAGTTGCGAAAGCGACACCACCGACGCCACCAGCTGTTGCGCCTACTGCGTAGGAGGCAAGCTTGGTGCGCATCAATGGGACACCCATCATGCTTGCAGCAAGTTCGTCTTCACGGATCGCGAGCCATGCACGACCAAGGCGGCCGTCACGCAAACGAAGCGAGAAGAAAATCATCAAACCAGCAAGGCTGGCGTAGATGAGGAACTTATCTGCCAACTGGAATGGACCAAACTCGTGTCCAAACAACTTAATGTTGTCCACTGGGTTGATGCCCTTTGTTCCATTGGTGAGGTTGAATCCACCAATGTCTTCACCGTTGACCATGATCTGCGGAATGATTTCACCAAATCCAAGGGTTACCAACGCTAGGTAGTCACTCTTGAGACGAAGTGTTGGGGCACCGATGATGACACCCCAAATAGCCGTGAACACACCACCGAGAACCAGGACTAGCAAGAAGTTCAAGTGAATACCGTTTGGCAAGCCGGCAGGCGGATTACCAAAGAAGTTGATTTGCCACTGGTCGAACTGACCTGACATCAACCAACCAGCGACGTATCCGCCAAGTGCCCAGAAGGCAACATAACCGAGGTCGAGAAGGCCGGCGTAACCAACAACGATGTTCAAGCCAAGCGCCATCAAGATGTAAATCATGATTTCGCCCATGGATGTCAAAGAGAACCACGCGTTGAAGAATGTCTTAACCTGAGCAGGCGCAGTTGGAATGTAGAACTTATTGATCGCATAGATCGCGAGTACAACAGTAAGGAAGCCAATGGCCCACTTCTTGTTGCTATTTTCCGTGTGTGCCGGAGCGGCAGCTTTAGTTGTTTCAGCCATGTCCCTACACCTTTTCCGTTGTTGCTTTACCAAGCAAGCCAGCTGGGCGGTAAACCATAAGAAGGATCAGGATGGTGAACACAACGGTTTGCGACCACTTCTGTCCTGGGCCAAATGGAAGACCATCGTTGAAGCCTTGAATGACTCCGATGAGGAATCCACCAAGAACAGCACCGTAGAGGTTACCCACACCACCAAGAACCGCAGATGTGAAAGCGATCAAACCAAGTTGGAAGCCAATGTTGTAAGCAACTGTTCCAACTGATTGAGCAAACATCAGACCAGCAGCTCCAGCCATTGCACCACCAAGTGCGAAGGTGAATGAGATTGTCTTATTAACGTCGATACCCATCAATCGAGCTGCATCTTTGTCTTGAGCAGTTGCACGCATTGCGCGACCTTGCTTGGTCTTGTTAACCAGCGTTACCAAGATTAAAAGAAGTGGGATTGTCAGGCTAATGATGGCCAGTGCGTTCCAAGGAACCACTACGCCATGGACTGTGAAGGAAGTCTGCGGCAACACCGTTGTGAAGTTGCGAGGTGCTGAACCATTCCACTTCAAACCGATGAACTGCAACACAAACGAAACGCCAACAGCAGTGATCAGTGGCGCGAGCTTTGGTGCATCGCGCAAACGACGATAAGCCAGGCGTTCGATCAGCACATTGAGCGACGCGCAGAACGTCATAGCAAGAACTAATGTAAGTCCGAGCTTTGCGTAGTTTCCTGCGCTAGCACCTTCAGCGCCTAAGAAAGACGTGAGGAAGAAGTAACTGAATACTGCTCCGAGCATGAAGAGATCGCCGTGGGCGAAGTTAATGAGTTCGATAATGCCGTATACAAGCGTGTAACCCAATGCGATTAGCGCGTAAAGAGCGCCGTTGCTCAAACCGGTGATACCAACCGATAGGAACTGTGTTGGGCTATCCAAGAAATTCCGACCAAGCCAGTAAATAACTACTACGGCAATGAGGGCCATGGAAATTCGAGTGAGAAGCTTGCTGACATTAACCGATGCGCGTGGTGCGCGTGCCGTTGTTGACGTCATCGTCTGCGGTCTCCCTAGTTAATGAAGTGAACTTGCTATGAAAATTTATTAAACACTATCTGTCGTGCGATATCAGGGAGTGGGAGGGATTAGTCATGTGACTAATCCCTCCCATCCTTGATTTATTACCTAAAGGAGGTAACGGTCAGTTATTACTGAACGTCCCATACCTTAAGGTCGGTTTCCTTGCCACCAGTCATTGTCTGGATGGTTACCGACTTCTTGTCTACGTCACCGGTCTTTGGATCAATACAGAATCCAACACCTGTGATCGACTCAGCATCGGTCAAGCAAACTGGTGAAGTTCCACCAAGAAGTGCAGCAGTAACGCCCTTACGGGTGCCGTCTGATGCAGCGATTGCCTTAAGGATGACCTGCATTGCTGATGCGCCGTAGATCGAGTATGACGAAGCAGGGTCTACACCGTACTTGGTCTTGTAATCGGTTACGAACTTACCGGCAGCGCCGCCGCCCTTGACCATACCGTCAAGTGACTTACCAGCGAATGAAAGGTATAGACCTTCAGCCTGTGGCATGCCCTGGAGATCTGGGTAACCCGAGAAACCATCAGGAGCCATCTTGAAGAACGCCTTGTTGTCACCTAGAACAGCAACAGAATCCTTCATGAGGGTTCCACCGTTGTTGTCGTAGATGCCACCGAAGAATACACAGTCAGCGCCAGCTGCCTTGATCTTCTGGAATAGAGCGGTGTAAGAAGTCTGCTTAGCATCCCAAGCTTCGTTCACTACAACTGTTCCACCCTGCTTGGCGAATTCGTCTGCGAATGCCTTAGCAATACCCTGACCGTAGGTCTGGTTGTCGTTAAGAACTGCACACTTGGTCTTCTTCATTTCCTGGAAAACGAACTGACCGTCAGCGGTGCCCTGCCAGATGTCGTTAGGAACGACACGAGCGTAGTTACGGGTGCCACCTGGGTAGTACTTCTCAGGCTCGCCTGGATCCCAAGAAACGGTTAGACCTGGGTTGGTGTTCGCGTGCGAAACCATCAACATTGGGCCATTTGGATCCTGGTTAAGTACAGGAACTTCGATCTTTGCACAACCGGAGTTGTAAGTACCCATAACAGCAACTTCTGCTGCGTTGGCTACGTGATCCTGTGCGTTCTTTGCACACTGTGCATCGTCCCAGGCACCCTTGGCTGCAGTTGAATCGTCATACTGCTTGATGGTGACTGTGTACTTGCCAGCCTTGCCACCAACTTGCTCTAGGTAAAGAGCGATTGCATTGTTTGTTGCTGTGCTTGCATCAGCTGATGCACCCTGCAATGGAAGGTCGGTACCAACAACGAGAGCGCTGCTGGAAGAACCGCCACCACAAGCTGCAAGAGCGATAGCACCGGCAATTGCCAACGCACCGATCTTGATTGACTTGATCATGTATTTGTCCTCTCATGGAACCCGATGTCATAAATACAGCGGGCAGGTACAACTTAAAGCACATTGCGCAACACGAACAGGGTTTTCGCCCCCATAAATCAAGGTGTTACAGGGCTGTTACCTAACGCGACCAATGTGATTTTGTGAAATCCTGCCCAAATCGCCCCAAAACCGCAAAAAGACCAACGGAATTAACCGTTGGTCTTTGCTGCGTCGGGCTGACAGGAGCCGTCGTTCGCTCACGCGAACTCCTCCCAAATCCCGTCTCTATTTCTATCCCAACGCAAAAAGACCAACGGAATTAACCGTTGGTCTTTGCTGCGTCGGGCTGACAGGATTTGAACCTGCGGCCCCTTCACCCCCAGCGAAGTGCGCTACCAAGCTGCGCTACAGCCCGCGACCCGTACATCTTATTGGATCTCTATTGAGGCAGATCCACTGTGTAATGCACACCCGCAAACTGCGAACGCCATTTCTTCACGTCGACACCGATGCTTCTATGGTCAGCATCAGGATTCAACGAACGTGCGACGAGATCTGCCAGATCACTCATGTGTTCGACCTTTGCACCGATTCGCACTACTTCCGGTGTTCCTATTCGCAAACCATTCAAGTCGCCTTCGACTTCATCGATTGGCAATCCAATTCCGCAGGCGAGTAAATTCGCTTGCGCCATTCTTCGAGCGGCTGTTTGTCCACCACCATGTGGCGCAGCCACAATTGCAAACTGATGCGAAGTTGTCCATCCGCGCGATTCACCAAAAATTGCGACACCACGATTATCAAGTTGCTTGGCAAACTCGCGAGCAGTTGCAACCATCATCGCCGCATAGTCTTGACCACACGCTTTCCAATCTTGAAGTGTGACTCCCAGTGCAGCAGCCTTTCCGGCGTCAAAATTCGCAGTGAGGCCGGGGTATGCGATTGCATCAACTTTTTGGGCAATCTCTTCATCGTTTGTAATTAGCATTCCCCCGGCTGGTCCTCCGAGGCTTTTATAAGTACTGAATGTCATGAGATGCGCACCATTGTCCAACGGAGCCGACCACTGCTTGCCCGCGATCATTCCGCACAGGTGTGCAGCATCAAACAGAATTTTTGCACCTACTTCATCGGCAACTGCACGAACATCAGCAACTGGATGCTCGAATAAATTCAGACTGCCACCAATAGTGATGAGTTTTGGTCGCACTTCGTGGGCCATTCGTCGCAAGGCATCAATGTCGACTGTGTAACTCATCGGATCAATCGGAGCAGAAATCGTGTTAATCCGATAAAGCCCTGCTGCACCATTTGCGTGGTGAGTAACATGACCACCAATTGTTGCTGGTGGCGCAATAATTGTGTCGCCCGGTTCGCACGTTGCCATGAACGCATACAAGTTAGCTATCGCACCTGAAGGAATTCGAAATTCGGCGTATTTGCTTCCAAAGACTTCGCACGCAAGTTCCGAGGTAATGACTTCAATTTTCTCAATGGCATCAAGGCCAGTTTCGTATTTCTCACCTGGATGACCTAACGATGCTCGAGAACCCAGTTGAGCAGACAGCAAAGCCTCTGCTCGTGGGTTCATCAGATTTGTCGCAGGATTCAAATTGAGGCCATCAACATCGTG
>CAITJH010000018.1 GCA_903892635.1 uncultured Actinomycetes bacterium
GCCGCTGCAGCAGTGACCAACTTGAATGTAGAACCTGGAGGCAATGTCATTGCTAGCGGGCGATTCAACATCGGTTGGTCAGCATCTTTTGTCAGCACGTCCCATGTCTTTTGAATCGTCGCGGAGTCGTGACTCGACAGCGTATTGGGATCGTAGGAAGGCGATGTCGCCAGTGCAAGAATCGCTCCAGTCTGAGGATCGATCGCAACAACCGCACCCGTTCGTCCTGCTAGTGCTGCATAAGCCGCCTTTTGGGCAGCAGCATTAATGGTCAGGCGGATGGCTCCACCTTTTGGCTTACGACCTGCGATGAGTTGTTGAAGTCTGTCGACGAAAAAGCGACTGTCGTTACCAGCAAGGACTTCATTTTCTTTCAGTTCAAGTGCGCTGGCTCCGTAAACGACTGAGTAGTAACCAGTAATCGGCGCATATTCAGCACCACTTGAATACTGACGTAAATATTTCAATGTGTCACTGGTTTCGACCGAGTTTGCGACAGCTTTTGAACCCAGCAAGATAGAACCGCGTTCACGCGAGTATTCAGCGCGAAGGACACGCTGATTTCCAACTTGCGTACGGTAGTCCTGCGCTTTGAACACTTGAATGAAAGAGAGATTGGCAATGAGTGCCAACATCAAAAAAATCAAACCGCCAGTAATGCGATTAATTTGTCGATTCATGATGCAACCACCAGGTCATCGATTGTAGATGTTAGTTCTGGACGCCGAGCTGCATTAGAAATTCGAAGAAGTATTCCAATAATGATGTAGTTCGAAATCAGCGATGATCCACCGTAAGACAGAAATGGTGTGGTCAATCCAGTAAGTGGGATCAATCGAGTAACTCCACCGATCACAATAAACGTCTGCAATGCAAGCACTGTAGTTAGACCAATCGCGAGCAAACTTCCAAATGGGTCGCGGGTAGCCACTGCTGCACGAGCACCTCGTTCAATGACGATTACATAGAGCAAGAGCAACGCGGTGATACCAGTGAGACCAAGTTCTTCACCAAGGGCTGAGGTAATGAAGTCAGTTTTCGCAAACGGTACGAGATCTGGATAGCCCTGACCCCAACCGGTTCCGAATATTCCACCATTGGCAAAGCCATAAAGCGATTGCACAATCTGAAAGCCGTTACCGCTTGCATCAGCGAATGGATGCAGCCAGACATCAAATCGAATCCGTACATGGCCAAAAGCTTTGTAGGCGAGTGTGCTACTGAGCATCAACAGGATTGCACCAATAATCACCCACGAACGTCGACCAGTTGCTACGTACAACATCACAATGAAGACGCCGAAGAAAAGTAACGATGTTCCAAGATCGCGTTCAAGAACCAATACCAGAAGTGTGAATACCCAAACGGCTAAGAGCGGACCGATGTCGCGAGGACGAGGTACTCCGACACCAAGAATCTTTGTTTGAACCAGCGCAAGGGTGTGACGACGTACAACTAAGAAACCTGCGAAGAATATCGTTAAGGCAATCTTTGCAATCTCGCCCGGTTGAAATGTGAAGCCAGCAACATGAATCCATAGCCGTGCGCCATTAACAGTGAATCCAATCACTGGCAGTAACGGAAGGAAAAGTAGCACCAATCCTACAAGACCGGATACCCAAGTGATTCGCTGTAGTTGTCGATGATCTTGAACGACCGAGAGAACACCCATCAAACACACGAGCCCAACAGCCATCCACATCAACTGGAGATAAACATCGGGAGTTGGAGTCGGCGTTGCATTAGCGATCGCCTTTTGTGCTGCAGCTACATCGAGGCGATGAATCATTGCTAACCCGATGAGGTTGAGTCCCGCGGCAACTGGAAAGAGAATTGGATCGGCATATGGTGCTTGCCAACGAATGACGCTGTGCGTGAAGAGCATCAAAATTCCGGCACTGAGCAACGAGGTCCATCCGCCTAAACTTGAACGACCTGTGGCTCCATCAACTAGGACCCAGGCAAAAACGCCAAGCAACCAAGCTCCGACCATCAATGCAAGTTCGGCAGAACGACGTGTTGATACTCGATAACGAAGCGCGAGTTCGGTCACTGTGCAACCACCGGACAGCCAGGAATAGTTGGGTCAGCCAAGCATTCATTAGCACGAACTTTTAGTCGAGCGAGTGTTGCCTGCGCGTCGGCATGAGTCGTTGCATCAAGTGTTGCTTTCACTTGAGCACGCTCAAAGTCAGGCAATGATGAAACGGAGATCATGCTTGGCTCTATCAGTCGGTTAAGACCACCGACAGGAACCCCTTGGTATACACCGACGTATCCATTCTGTGGAATTTCACCGACGTACCACTGGTTGGATAACCACCAGCCGGACCCTAATAGTCCAATTGCGATGATGCCGATTGTTATTAATGATGTGCGTAACCAGTGACGTTGCGGTGGCAGGTACAACGAAGGTGCTGAAACGACAAGTTGTGCCTCTTCAGGAAAATTAATACCCGGAAGGCGACTGTGATTCAGTTCGTCTGCAGCCGCACCAATGATCACAGAATCAGTAGAAGTGTTGGCATTAATCACATCACCGATAACAACAGTGATGTTGTCTGGGGCTCCAGCATCAATCACTGCATCGATTATTGCGGTCACAGCCATAGTTGGATCTGAACTTGAGAGTGCATGTGCAATCGCATCGTCATTGATAACTCCGCAGACGCCATCACTACAGACCATATAACGATCGCCGATACGTGCTTCACGAACTTGGAGATCAACATCGACTGCATGGATGCCATCGATAGCGCGCATCATCAAGTTTCGTCGTGGATGAACCGCTGCTTGTTCACGTGTAATCTCACCAGAGTCAACCAACGTTTGGACAAACGTATGATCTTTTGTTAGCTGTTGTAATTCGCCATCGCGAAGCAAATACGCTCGACTGTCACCAACATGGGCAATGGCAACTCGATCATCGTGGAGAACAAGCGCAGTCATGGTGGTACCCATGCCCGCGTATTCACGATTTGATGCAACGACATCGGCAATGTATTCGCCCGATGTAATGACGGCATTAGCCAGTAGTTCAAGAACTTCTTCAACGTTTGTGGATTCACTCACGGCTGCGACTACTGCAGCAACTGTCGCAGCACTGGCAAGCTCACCTGCTTCATGACCGCCCATTCCATCAGCAACAACAAGCAAGTTGTTGGAAGCAAAACCAGAATCTTCATTATTACGGCGAACGATTCCAATTTCGCTACGTGAGGAAAAGCGCAGGGTCAATTCACTCATGTGCGAAGTTCCAAACTTGTTCGCCCGATGCGCAAGGTCTCGCCTTGTCGAAGAACTGTTGGAGTTGTCACGCGTGTGTTGTCGATCCAAGTTCCATTTGTCGAACCTGCATCTTCAACAAGCCAGTGTGTTCCGTTAGGAGTTAACTTTGCGTGTAGCGTGCTCACAAAATCATCTTCGAGTACAACAGTTGAGTCAGGTGCACGCCCAATCGTGATTGGAGTTGTCCCTAATGGGATGACAGTGCCTTCTAGAACGCCTTGCGTAATGACAAGTTTGTTGGTGCCTTTTCGCGATCTCAATGTTGGACGTGGACTTGGCGCCTTAGGACTTCGTGCAGGGGTGAGCGGTTTTGCATCGCGTGGGGCCTTGAGATCTCGTCGGACAACAGAGATAACGGTAAAGACAAACCACCACAGAGCGATAAGAAAAAGAATGCGCAGAACACTGAGTAGAAGATCGGACATGATTACGCACTCTTATAGGTCAGTGTTGTTGCCCCGAGTTTAATAATCGAACCTTCATGCAATTCTGCTTCGGTGGCTCGTACGCCATCAACAACTGTGCCGTTCGTTGATCCGTTGTCGCGCAACATCACATTGGTACCGAGCACAATGCTGCAATGTGTACGACTGATACCGGGATCTTCAATTTGAATGTCGGCCACTTCGCCTCGACCAATCGTTGTTACTGATTGGGTGAGTGGATATTCAGTTCCATTTGTAGCCACTAACTTTGGCGTTGTCATCGTGCGCATTACTACTGGTGGAAGTTGCGCAGTTAAGTCTGGATTGATTTGTGGCGCAGCTTGGCGTGCAGCACCGCTCGTGCTGCGAATACGAAACACTCCAGTTTCTAGGTCGGCATCTTCTGCGAATGAAATTTGCGGCCAACCACGTAATGTGTAGCGCTGCTCTGTGCAGTAGGTATTTGCTACAGCGGTCAGTTCATTTGAGAGGTTATCCAAATAAGTTGAAAGTCGGTTGTAGTCAGTAACTCCAAGCTCAATGACAAAGATGTTCGGTGCAAAATATGCGCCATCATTATGCACGGCTTGACGATCGATTTCCTGCTGTAATCCGGCGGCTAACTCGACAGGCTCAATTTCTGACTTGAAAGCCTTGGAAAAGGAGCCATTGACGATCTTGTCGAGCCGTTGCTCCAAGTTATTTAGCAGGCCCACAGGTGCTCCTTGAGTATTCGTGAATATTCCTCAATACCCATGTTACTTGCGATGTTAAGTGCCCGATTGGAGGCGAAAATAGGCGGTTTTGAGCCCAATACACCGCGGTGATAGCGTTCATCCGTACGCGCGAGTGGCGGAATTGGCAGACGCGCTGGCTTCAGGTGCCAGTGCCCTCACGGGTGTAGGGGTTCAAGTCCCCTCTCGCGCACCACAACCTCGGCAATTCTGATTCTTTGGCAAGAGTTCTCGCCACTTCGCACGAGGCAAGAATGCGCTTGGCTACCCGTGCAACTGCCGAAGTTCAACCTTTAATTGGCAAGCTCGAGATCCTTCAATGGCCAATTGTTTGGCTGTCTCTGCGGAATCCACGTCAACTATCCAAAAGCCGGACATAAACTCCTGCGTGTTGTTCACTGGCCCTTCTGAAATCAGCACCTCATCTGAACGGGCATCAATAGTCAGTGCTGTGGCTGGTAAATGTAAACCACATGCAAGAACACGCTGACCTGCGCTTTGGATCTTGTCATTAAAAGCATCTATGGCATTCATTTCCTCAGAAGTGGAAATGTGCGGTCCGGTATCTATGACCGAAATCAAATAACGCATGAGTTCACGTTACTGGTTGAGAAGGGGATGATCTATAAATTCCAATCGACAGTATCGCCGTGTACTTGCTAGTGAGATACCAGCAATGAAACTACTTCGTTGATGCGTTCATTGCGAAGCTCTCGATCGGCAACTTCCGAAACAAGGCGAACGTGCAAGTACTTCATTTGTTCAGACAGTTCATTAAAGCGGGCATGCGCGTCAGGACTCTGTGACAGAGCTGCCTCTAGATCTTCTGGAACGAACACTTTCCAACCCCTCGACCCCCGTCAAAGAATCGCCATCTGGCCCAAGTCCCTGCTGATCTCGAAATGCCCTAGAAAGGTCACCAAAACAACAAGTCACTGGTTTCAAGCAAATATTGGGTTAACCCAACATTTGAAAAGAGCCTAGCAGGCGACTGAGATTGCCAAAAGTGCATTTATGTGGGCTTTTTGATGCACGAAACCGAAATGATGGGCTATCCCAGCGATACGATGAAATAGCCAACGATCAGGTACTTTGACTTCGACGGGTCGAATCACACCGAAGAAGGAGAGCCTGTGTGTTTATCTCCTGAGGTCGACATCGTCGCTGGCACATTAATCGGGTTTGTCGCTATCGAAACCCTGCGCAGCACACAAGCCTCTCGGATGCGTCCAATTGCGAGCATCCCTGCAATCTTCGCGATTCATTCGTTCTCGTCGGCATTCATTTGGCTGGCCGTTCAAGGGCATGTGTCACAAACTGTAGGCGACATCGCGACAGCAATTTATGCGGTCATCGCCTTCGTGTTGTTGCCAATTGTGGTTCCACTCAGCGTGCTGGCAATCACTTCGCATTCAAGACGTCGACAGATGATGATTGTCTTGTCTGTCGCAGGTGTCATTGCAGGAATTGATTTTGCTATCAACATGATTCATGGCAACACCAATGTTCTTGCGTGTCATTATTATTTGGATGTTCGAGTGACCAGCACCCTTGCCATAACGAGCACTCTTTATGGTGTAGCAACGTGTGCAGTGATGTTGTTGTCGGAATATCGACCATTGCGTTTATGGGGTGTGGTGAATGTTATTGCGGTCGCATTTCTTTACATCAGATTAGAAAATGGTTTGGCTTCAATTTGGTGCCTATGGGCTGCGTTAACGAGCTTCTTTGTGCTGTGGATGGTCAAGGAACTCAATAGACAACATGAGGAAGTCGGTAAGTGGGCTTGGGAACTTGACTCGCAAGGCAAGTAACAAATCTTTTAATGAAAGAGCGATGATTGACGTATGAGTATTTCTGCTGAGTTGATTTCTGCGATTGAGTTATGGATTGATCAAGATCCTGACGCTGTGACGCGTACTGAACTTCAGACACTTCTTGACCAAGCGCATTCAGGTGAGCCGAAGGCTATTGCAGAATTAACTGACGCATTTCGCGCGCCTTTGGAATTTGGTACTGCAGGTCTACGAGGAAAACTCGGCGGCGGACCAAACCGAATGAATCGAGTCGTAGTAATTCAAGCTGCCGCTGGTCTTGCCCAGTATCTGACAAACAACGGACTACTCGGTCAAGCTGTAGCGATTGGCTTTGATGGAAGATTTAATAGCGACATCTTTGCTCAAGATACAGCCGATGTAATGGCTGCAGCGGGCTTTACGCCGCTGCTATTCGATCACGTAGTACCCACACCAGTTTTGGCTTTCGCAATACGCGAATTGAATGCGTGCGCTGGAATCATGGTGACGGCAAGTCACAATCCTCCGCAAGACAATGGGTACAAGGTTTATCTAGGTGATGGGCGTCAGATCGTGCCACCAGCCGACCTAGAAATTTCAACCTGCATTCGCGCAATTACTGACATTCGTACAGTGCCAATTAAACGCAATTCGCAGACAGTGAGTCAACAAGTTGAAGAACGCTACATTTCTTCGCTTGCTGATGTGATTCATGCTGGCCCAACTACTGTGCAACAGCGATCAGATATTGTCAGCGTGTATACCGCGATGCATGGTGTTGGCTGGAATTCGGTTCATGAAGCTTGTGTACATTCAGATTTCAAAGAACCTAATGCCGTACCAGAACAGCGGGATCCGGATCCACGCTTTCCCACTGTGGCATTTCCAAATCCCGAAGAAAAGGGTGCTCTGGATTTATCAATTGCGATGGCAAATAAAACCAATGCAGAAATCTTGATCGCCAATGATCCCGATGCGGACCGACTGGCTGTTGCACTTCCGTTAGCCGATGGAACGTGGAAGACATTGCACGGTGATCAAGTTGGTGCGCTCTTGGCGTGGTGGGTTGTCGAGCGTGCGCGACGAACTAACGTCACGCTCAGTGGAGTATTCGCCAATTCAATTGTTTCGTCTATGCTGCTTGAGCAAATTGCGCATAAAGCAGGACTTCAATACGCCAACACACTGACTGGATTCAAATGGGTGTCACGTGTGCCGAATTTGATTTATGGATACGAAGAAGCTTTGGGCTACTGCGTCAATCCAGATTTTGTTGGCGATAAAGATGGAGTCTCTGCCGCAACGTTCGTGCTTGAGATGGCAGCGGCACTAAAAGATGAAGGCCGGACTCTGTGGGATGTCCTCGATGAGCTTGCACGAGACTTTGGTTTGCATGCAAGTGATCAAGTGTCGGTAAAAGTCAGTGATATTTCGCAAGTAGCACATGTGATGACTGCGCTGCGTGAAACGCCACCCACGGCAATTGGTGGATTAGACGTTTCACAAGTAATTGACCTTGCAAAAAGCGAAACTGGCTTACCGCCAACTGATGGCGTCATCTTTATGTTGCATGGCACTGATGGAGTGGACAAAGCTCGCGTGATAGTTCGACCAAGCGGAACTGAACCGAAAATTAAGTGTTATCTAGAAGTCGTTTGCACTGGCAGTGATCTCAATGCCTCACAAGAACGTGCTTCCCACGTTCTTGCTCAACTGGCAAATGATGCTCGGCCGTTGTTGAGTTAGTCGTCTTCGCGATTAACTAACTCGGGCGCGAAAGCTGGAACGCAAATAGCGACATAGTGAGCATCTTCTCGTGTGAGATAACGAACGCGTTCACCTGCGCGAGTAATCAGAGCCTGTCCCGCTGACACAGTTGTTGTGCCACCATCATGCTCAACATCGATTGCTCCGGCGAGCACAATTGTGAATTCATCAAACTCGGGAGTTTGAGCAGGCTCACTCCATCCAGCGGGTGCATGCATGACGGCAACTGAAACCTTACTGTCACCTGTTCGCACAACGCCGATAAATTCTTCGATGGTCTTGCCACCAGGAACAGGGATGAGTGTGGATTCAGAAATCAATTCAGGCATAGTCACACCCTATGTCCAAAGTTAAACAATCCGGTCAATGACAAGGGGTAATCGATCAGCAACTGAATCACCGATGGAGAATCCTGCGGCAAGTGACTCTAGCGCTGCATCAAAGCGTGCCTCGTCGTCGGTGTGAAGAGTAAAGAGTTTTTGTCCTCGAGTGACTGAGTCGCCAACACCAACATGCCATTCGACACCTGCACCAGCCTGAACAATGTCTTCTTTGCGGGCTCGTCCAGCACCGAGTTTCCAAGCCGCAACACCAACGCTGAGGGCGTCAAGACTGGATAACACACCATCTGCCTCGCTGAGAACATCATGGCTATGACGAGCTGTTGGCAGTGAAGCATGGATGTCACCACCTTGTGCAGTGATCATGGCATTCCACACATCCATGGCTTTTCCGTTTGTTAATACTTCAGCTGGATCTGCGTGTACAGGTGCTCCACAGGCATCGAGCATTTCTCGCGCCAACGTGACAGTCAGTTCAATAACATCGCGTGGGCCACCATCAGCGAGAACTTCGAGAGACTCTCGAACTTCGAGCGCATTACCTGCGGTGCGACCAAGCGGAACATCCATTGCAGTAAGTAACGCTCGGGTTGTCACGCCAGCATCATTACCAATACCGACCATGGTTGTAGCAAGTTCGCGAGCTTGTTCTACGGTCTTCATGAATGCACCAGATCCCACTTTCACATCGAGCACGAGTGATTGTGTGCCTTCGGCAATCTTTTTACTCATGATGGAAGCTGAAATAAGTGGAATAGATTCAACCGTTGCCGTTACATCGCGCAATGCATAAATTCGGCGATCAGCAGGAGCCAGAGTCTCACTTGCTGCGCAAATTACCGCACCACAGTTTTGCAGCACTGTAAACATTTCTTGATTACTCAGCTTGGCACGCCAACCGGGAATCGATTCGAGTTTGTCTAGAGTTCCACCTGTATGTCCAAGTCCACGTCCGGATAATTGGGGAACACTCACACCACATGCAGCAACAACTGGCGCAAGTGGCAACGTAATTTTGTCACCAACTCCACCAGTTGAATGCTTGTCAGCAGTTGGCCGAGCAAGATTCGTCCAATCCATTTTTACGCCAGAGTTGATGTACGCATTTGTCCATTGCACAATTTCGCGACGGTTCATGCCATTGAGCAAGATTGCCATCGACATAGCGCTCATTTGTTCTTCGGCGACAATTCCTCGCATGTACGCATCGATGAACCAATCAATGTGTTGTTGAGTGAGCTCATGCTTATCTCGTTTAAGAGCAATGACTTCGGCGGGAGAAAAAGGTTCGGTCATGGGGAAGTGACCCTTTCGTGTTACTTGCGAGTGAGAAGGTCTTCTGGTCCAAACGCGTCAGGCAAAATGTCGCTCAGAGGTTTGATGCCGCTGACTGAATCGAGCAGACATTCAGCGCCACCGTGTTCCCACAGCAACTGTCGACAACGACCGCATGGCATCAGCGAATTTCCATGACGATCGACGCATGCAACGGCAACAAGTCGTCCGCCACCGCTGATGATGAGATTGGA
>CAITJH010000019.1 GCA_903892635.1 uncultured Actinomycetes bacterium
CTCTAAGCCGTTTGAGACCAATTCATCAAATACCGCGCAATGTATGGCGTGTATGAGGTCATCTCCACGCTTGCGCTGGCAGGTCAGTAAAGTCATCGTTTCCTCACAATCCGCTAATAGAGAACGTCAGTGTTCATTATTACACGATTTGTGGTTAAATAGGGAACGTTCGCGTTTCTTATCTATAGGAGAACTATGTCTGCCGTTGCAGAATCACAAGAGGCTAATGGCCTTGATCCCAAACGTTGGAAAGCACTTGTTGTTATCGCCATCGCACAGCTGATGGTTGTGCTTGATGCCTCGATTGTCAACATTGCACTTCCAGCACTTAAGGCTGACCTTCACATTTCTGATGCCAATCGCCAGTGGGTAGTTACTGCCTATACGTTGGCGTTCGGTGGACTGTTGCTTCTCGGTGGACGCATCGCCGACTACGGTGGCCGCAAGCGCGCGTTCCTCATTGGCCTTGTCGGTTTCGCTGGCGCTTCAGCTATTGGTGGCTTTGCTCAAAACCAGGCGATGCTTTTCAGCTCGCGTGCACTTCAAGGTGCATTCGCGGCACTCCTTGCTCCAGCTGCACTGTCATTGATTACTGTGACATTCACGGACTCAAAAGAACGCGCGAAAGCTTTCGGTGTTTACGGTGGTCTTTCGGCCGGTGGCGCAGCCATTGGCTTGATCCTCGGCGGACTTCTTACTGAATACGCATCATGGCGCTGGTGCCTCGGCGTTAACGTGCCGATCGCGGTCCTTGCCTTCATCCTCGGTTCAGCAAACATCCACGAAAGTCGTGCAAGTGGCGATACTCGCTACGACATTCCAGGCGCTGTAACTTCAACACTTGGTTTGGTGACTCTGGTTTACGGAATCACCAAGGCTGGAACTCTGGGTTGGAAGGCGAACGAAACTCTTACTTACTTCGGTATTGCAGTTGCTTTACTGCTTGCCTTCGTAATTATTGAAAAGCGTTCGAGCCATCCATTGCTTCCGGTCCGTATCTTGACCGAACGTAACCGTGGTGCTTCGTACCTAACGTCACTCATCGTTGGATCTGGGTTGTTTGGAATGTTCTTGTTCCTTTCGATCTACTTCCAAGGCGTTTTGCAGTACTCGCCAGTGAAAGCTGGACTGCTCTTCCTGCCGTTCTCGGTTGGTGTTGGCATCAGTGCAGGTGTGGCTTCGCAACTTCTGCCACGTTATGGCGCTCGCTGGGTATCGCTCGTCGGTATGTTGATGGCATCAGGCGGATTGTTCTTATTGACTCGCTTGCAGCCGGATAGCTCATACACTTCTGACATCTTGCCTGCCTTGATGTTGATGTCCCTAGGTCTTGGTCTGGTCTTCGTGCCACTTTCAGCAACTGCACTATTTGCTGTTGGTAACCACGATGCTGGTGTTGCTTCAGCAGTTTTGAATACATCACAGCAGATCGGTGGCGCACTTGGAACTGCGTTCCTCAACACTGTTGCAACGACTGCAACAACGGCGTACTTCATCGACCACAAGATCGCGCAACCGACACCTCAAGATAGTGTCACCGCGCTCGTTCATGGATTTACAACTGCATTCCACTGGAGTGCTGGACTTGTATTCCTTGGGGCAATTGTGTGGGGCTTCATGGTCAACGCTGACAAGGACACCTTGGCAGCAAACGATTCGCCGGTAGCTCACGTCGGATAAATATCTGGCTAGTAAATGCGCCCTGCCGTCTCGATGATGGTGGGGCGCATTGCTGTTGTTAGGCGTTGCAGGATTAGCCGGCCCGAGGTATTCTTATCAGTAGTTGAATTTTCAACTACCCTTTGAGGAGATGGACGATGCCTGCTGTAACCGCCGACACAATGACCCTGCCACGTGTTTTTGTTGAGCCCGATGCCAAGCCGCGACGCGTCAAGATGATCACGAATGCTCCGCAGGGTTACGAGGGCGAAGGATTTCCTGTACGACGAGCATTCGCAGGTATTCCAACTGCAGATCTAGACCCATTCATTCACATGGATCAAATGGGTGAAGTCGAATACGCACCAGGTGAGCCTAAAGGTACACCTTGGCATCCGCATCGTGGATTCGAAACTTTTACTTACCTCATGGATGGTCAATTCCTTCATCAAGATTCACACGGTGGCGGAGGCAAAATTCTCGAAGGTGGCACTCAGTATATGACTGCTGGCGATGGCATCTTGCACATCGAAACGCCACCTGAAGACCTTGTTATGTCTGGTGGAATGTTCCACGGTGTTCAACTGTGGATCAACTTGCCAAAGGAAAAGAAGCGCATCCAGCCGGCTTATCAAGACCTGCAAGGTCGGGATTCCGCGATGGTATCGACGGCAGACGGTGGCGCGTTAATTCGCGTGCTCGCAGGCAATGTTGGTAACTACAAAGGTCCGGGCATCTCGCACACTCCAATAACTGTTACTCACGTGACAGTTGCACCAGGAGCTCGCGCAGAAATCCCATGGCGAAGTGACTTCAATGCCTTGGCCTATGTTTTAGCAGGACGTGGCTCGGTTGGCCCAGATAGTCACCCGATCCGTACTGGCCAGATGGCTGTACTCGTTGATGGTGAATCAATCGTTTTGCAGGCTGACACCACTCAGGATTCTCACATGCCAAATCTTGAAGTATTCCTCATTGGTGGAGTGCCAATTCGCGAACAGGTTTTTCAGTACGGACCTTTCGTCATGAACACCAAGGAAGAAATTATTCAAGCTATGGAGGATTATCAAAAGGGTCGCTTTGGACAAATTCCAGTGAATGCGATCATGCCTCACACTGGCCGCTAGTGAAATGACCTACTTGAGCGGATGACGCGATGACCACAGAGGTGAGCGAGCTAACGCTGACACCACGTCGAGTGAAGCTCACAACTCGAACAGGCGTGGAGGTGCGACGCACACTTCCGCACAAAGAGTTACGCATGATTGGTGCATGGTGTTTTGTTGATCACTTTGGGCCGACCAGCGATCCGATGGCAATGAGTGTGGCCGCGCATCCACACACTGGATTGCAAACGGCAACGTGGCTCTTTGCCGGTTCCATTACCCACAATGATTCTTTGGGATCGCGACAAGTGATTTCACCAAGTGAGTTAAATCTGATGACGGCCGGAAAGGGCATTTCACATTCCGAACTTTCAGTGGATCGCGAACAGACGTTATCCGGTGTTCAATTATGGATTGCGTTGCCGGATTCGGATCGTAACAATTCTCCCGAGTTTGCCCATTATGGAAACCTGCCAATAGTTATGAGCGATTCGGCAACAATTCGCGTTTTTGTGGGGGAGTACGCAGGCATACAATCGCCGGCCACGGTGTATTCGCCACTTGTTGGTTGTGAAGTGACGCTCGTTGCAGGACATTCCGTCACATTGCAATTGAGACCTGAATTTGAGCACGGGTTGCTTGCGGGTATTGGCAGCTTTGACATTAATTCTGAAACTGTCGCATTTGGTCAGCTTCGCTGCCTACCGCAAGGACGCAACGAAGTCACAATCACAGCTCTAGAGGATGCTCGCATTGTCTTACTTGGCGGCGAGCCTTTCGACGAGAAAATCTTGATGTGGTGGAACTTCATCGGGCGCACTCACGAAGAGATTGTGCAGATGCGCAACGAATGGGAAAGCGGTTCAGTGCTGTTTGGAACTGTCCACGATGATCTCGGTGAGCGAATTCCAGCGCCTGAGATGCCCAGCGTGCGGCTTAACGCTCGTTAAACCTGCCGAGAAATTATTTCTTCGCGTCGATTTCTGCAATGAGATCTTCGACGAGCACACGAATTTTGTCGCGAATAGGTCGAACCGCTTGCACACCTTGACCGGCAGGATCGTCAAGCACCCAATCGAGGTAAGTCTTGCCGGGGTAAAACGGACACTTGTCACCGCATCCCATGGTGATGACGTAATCGGAAGCTTGGACTGCTTCGTCAGTCAGAACTTTTGGAGTAGCTGAGGATAGGTCGATTCCATCTTCGGCCATCGCAGCGATTGCCGAGGGATTGACCTCGTTACCAGGAGCAGTTCCAGCTGATAACACCTCAACGCGATCGCCGGCAAGATGCTGAAGATAGCCAGCAGCCATTTGGGAACGACCTGCATTGTGAACGCATACGAAAAGCACTGACGCTTTTTTATCAGACACAGGAACCTCCATTGCCGTTGTTGTCTCTTGCATGCAATCACACGCGAGTGAACCCCAAGTGAACTCCAGTGCCTACGACTTAAAAGGTGTGGGACAAGCACTGATTTTTGGCACTCCCATGCGGGCAATGACGCTGCCGGGACATGGATGCGTTGATTGTGCGATTCCAGCGTCGCCAGCGACCGATAAAAAGATGAAAGCATCTTCAATAGTGAAGCCCCATTGATCGACAAGTAACTTTGCTGCTTCTTCACAGGCGATCTTGATGGCTTCGTTTAACGTGCCATCTGTTTCGATTGCCCCGTGGGTGTACCAGTGAGTTGCCGTCTCGGTTACTGGCCAACCTGCAGCACGGTTCTTGATTACTTCAACTTTGATACGACCAGTTCCACCAATTTCAACACCAGTTCCAGAAATTTCGCCATCACCCATTGATGCGTGCATGTCGCCAATCGACAACATTGCACCACTTTGAAAAACAGGCATATGAACAGTAGCTCCGATGCCGTTCATGCGATCGTCTAGATTTCCACCATGACGTCCGGCAAGGAATGTTGAGATATCTCCCGATTCAGGCGCGACGCCGATGACACCGAACATTGGGCGAGTAGGAAATTGAACTTTGTCGTTCATTGTGATGACGCCATCTTTGACGTTAAAGATTCGAGTTTGTGGAGCTGACACCTGATCAATAAGTTGGCCCCATTCAGGAATAATCATGCCGGCACCGATAGGGCCAGGTTGAATGTCGATCAAAGTAACGGCCAATGTGTCGCCAGGTTCAGCTCCGTTGACGGCGATCGGACCTGTTGCGCTATTGACTCGAGAAAGGTCCAAGCTCGCGACAGTGTCGGCTTCGGACGTAACCTGGCCGGTAAAGCAGTCCCATGTTTCGATGTCAATTATCGATCCCGAATCAACTGTGATTGTTGGAGTTGCAGCGGCGTCGAATGACCACACATGGGTATCTTTGGACAATTGGAAATTGGACATTAGGCATTCTCCTCAACAATTTTCGGCAGTATGGCAACTTTATCGGCGTGGCGTATGGTTTGTCGGCTTTGCCAATTTTCAGTGGTTACTCATGAGTAATTTCAACAGAAATTTGGACTATTTGTTAAATCCTTATTAATGCGAAGCATTTGCGGACAAAGTAGCAATCTAACCGCAATAATCGGACGAAACGTTCTTGTATTCCAAGAAGCAGCAAGAAAATACTAGGAGAGAACTAGATGAGTGAAACAAAGAAACTCAAGAAGAGCTTAGGCATTCTTGAAGTTATTGGTATTTCCATTGCCTTGATGGCTCCATCGATGGCGGCCAACATTAACCCGCAAGGCCCAGCGACGATTGTAGGCCGTGCCGTTCCACTGGCATTCCTGATGGCCTTCATCGGAGTCCTTTTCGTTAGCTACGGATTCATTCGCTTAACTCAGCGCTTTAATCATTCGGGTTCGATGTATGGCTTGGTCGGCAAGACTCTTGGTCCACGTGCCGGTGTTGTTGCAGGTATCTCACTTCTTTCGGCCTACATCTTCTTTATCGGCTTTTGCTTCAACGTCACAGGTCGTTTTCTAGTTGCAACACTCCAGGAGTTAAAGATCTGGCACGGCGACATCGATCCGCTGGCATTCGGTTTTGGTTTAGTTGCACTTGCATTGGCAATTCTTGTAGCTATCCGTCCGGTAAAGCAGGGAACTCGTGCACTTCTTTACATTGAAGGTGGAACTGTTGTTCTCATTCTGATCACAGCGATCATCATCTTGGTAAAAATTGCTACGGGCCATGCAACACATGGTCAGTCACTAACTCTTGATGTGTTCAAGTTGCCAGCAGGCACGTCTACAAGCGCAGCTTTTCTCGCAGTTGTTTTTGGCTTCCTTTCATTCGCAGGCTTCGAGGCTGCGATCACTCTTGGTGAAGAAGCTCACGCACCGAAGAAGGACATTCCTAAAGCACTTTTGTGGTCAGCACTTATCGTGGGTACGTACTACGTTTTCGTCACTGCTGTTGAAGTTATCGGTTTTGGTACAGACGAAGCAGGAACAAAAGCATTCATTAATTCAGCGTCACTGCTGGGTGACCTTGGAACTGAATTTATCGGTTCGTGGATTGGTACGTTAATTACCTTTGGTGCTGCAATCTCTGGTTTTGCGTGCTTGCTCGCTGCTGTACTGGGTGCTGCTCGTGTGCTCTTCGCACTTGGTCGCGATGCAGATGTTAAGACGTTTGCAAAGGTATCGGAGAAAAATGGCGTTCCTACAACTGCAGTGTTCTGGGTTTCTGGAATTTCATTAATCACTATGGCGCTGTGGAAGTCCATCTACCATGCGACGTCCTTCGATATTTTCTTAGCAACCGGCACCATCGGTACCGTTTTCATCTTGGTCGCGTACAGCCTGACAACTGTTGGCTCGATTCGGTACGTATTTTTCAGCAAGGGCAAGAAGCACGCCCCGGCTTACGAAATCATCGTTCCAGTTATCGGACTTGCAGTGTTGCTTTACACGATCTACAAGAACGTTTACCCAATTGCGCCTGATGGTCCAGCTCGCGGGTATGTACTGACTGTTATAGGTGTATTGCTTGTTGCAGTTGTATTCGTCCTTGCTGCAGGTAGTTTCGCACGCAAGATGGGCGAGCGCTTGACTTCAGATGAAGGCTTGGTTGAGGTCGATGCCTAGTCCTTGGGGCAACTTCACTGTTGTCGATCTAACGCTCCCGTTAGGTCCAGACACCATCATGTGGCCAGGAGCTCCGGCTCCTTCGGCTGACGTGGCTGTAACCGTCAAGCATGATGGTTACTTTGCTCGCCTCGTGCACTTCTTTGAGCACAGCGGTACCCACGTAGATGCACCAAACCACTTTGTTGAGGGTAGTGCGGCTGTGACGGATCTTCCGTTACAGTCGCTCATCAGCCCAGCTGTCATGATCGATGCCTCGGCTGACATCAATGGCAATGGCGATGCAGTGCTTGAACTTTCAACCGTGCTTGCATGGGAAGAAAAGAACGGCGCAATCCCTGAAGGCTCAGTCGTGCTCCTTCGCACGGGTTGGGAAGACTATTACGAGACACAGCCGGAAAAGTACGGCGCTGGTCCCGATGGGCTTCACTTCCCGGGCTTTGGTGCCGAGGCAGCGACCTACTTGGTCGAAACTCGCAAAGTTGCAGGTATCGGTCTAGACACACTTGGTATTGATCGCGGCGCGGATGCAGACTTCCCAGTCCATGCCCACGTGACGTTGCCTCGTAATGTCTGGCACATCGAGAACCTCACCAACTTGAAGAGCCTTCCAGCAACAGGCGCACTGGTTTTCATCGGTGTTCTTCCGCTGGTTGATGGATCGGGCAGCCCTGCTCGAATCCTTGCTCTGGTGCCAGGTAACTAACTAAACGACGACAACGCGCTCATCGGTCCAAGTGATCGGTGGGCGCGTTGTTCATTGTGCGCTTGCATTTGGGTGTGAATCACTTGCGCATGTCCTACAGTTGAACCAAATGACAACGCGATCCCCGCGCACTTTTGAAGCGCGCAAAAAGTTTCATCCCAAGTGGATGCGCGTACTTGGCCCTGGGTTGATTACAGGTGCTGCTGATGATGATCCGTCAGGCATCGCAACCTATTCACAAGCAGGTGCAGCGTTTGGCTACGGACAACTATGGACGCTCTCACTGTGCTTGCCGCTGATGATTGCAGTCCAAGAGGCATGTGCTCGTATTGGTTCTGTCACTGGTCACGGACTAGCTCGGGTTACAGCCGATAACTATTCAAAGAAAGTTCTCTATTCCGCAGTAGGACTTGTTGTCGTCGCGAACACAATCAACATAGGTGCAGACATTGCGGCAGTTGGATCAGCAATTCAACTAGTCGTGCCCGCGCCGGTGTTGTTAACGCCTGCGTTGTTTACAGGCGGGGTATTACTTCTCGAAATCTTTATCGGTTATCACAAGTATGCAAAGTTCTTGAAGTTGCTGTCTCTTGCTTTGTTGGCCTACGTGGCTACTGCGCTCATTGTTACTGAACCATGGTCTGAAATCCTGCGTGCAACGATCGTGCCTCAGATTCAGAACACCAGAGAGTACTGGTACGTCATTGTCGGCATTCTTGGAACAACAATTAGTCCGTACATGTTTTTTTGGCAAGCCGCAGAAGAGGCTGAAGAGCGAGAACTTGCTGATGTGGAGCACAGCGCGCGACGAACTATGAGAGAAATTCGTCAAGACAATGCTGCAGGAATGGTAATTTCTCAGCTCGGCAGTTGGTTCATGATGCTCACCACTGCAACGGTGCTTCATGCAAATGGAGTGACAAACATTGCTACAGCTTCTGATGCTGCAGCTGCTCTTGAGCCATTGGTGAAGAGCTTCCCTCATTCAGGTGAAATTGCGAAGGTCATTTTCGCGATTGGTGTTATCGGAATGGGAATGCTTGGTATTCCCGTATTGGCAGGATCGGCTTCGTATGCAGTCAGCGAAGCTTTCCGTTGGCCGGGAGGTCTGGAAAAGAAAGCCCGTGAAGCCCGCGGTTTCTATGGTGTTCTCGTTGCGTCGACCCTCGTGGGCCTCTTGATGACATTCATTGGTGTGGATCCAATGAAGGCGCTTATATTTGCCGCGGTCGTCAATGGAATCGTCGCTGTCCCATTGATTTTCTTAATTCTTACGATCTCCAGAAATGACAACATCATGGGCAACCTTGTCGGCGGAAAATTATCGCGAATCGTTTTGCCGATTGCCTTTATGGTGATGTTGTCGTGCGCACTTGCTCTGCTGATGACGTTTATTAATTAAACGACGCGACGCATGGCTGGTCGACCACCACGTGTGTGGCCGAAGAGATCCTTTGGATCTTCAGGAGTGGGCACTAGTTCGATATCAACGCCAATGTTGCGTTTGATGGCTTCGGTGTAGATGTACTTCAACGTTGAAAAATCTTCAATGGCAAAGCCAACTGAATCGAAGAGAGTCACTTGCTCTGCGGACTGGCGTCCTTCGGCAGTTCCGGCAAGAACGCGCCAAAAATCAACGACAGGGGAGTCTGCAGGCATCTGCTGGATTTCGCCTTCGATGCGAGTCTGTGGTTCGTATTCGATAAATACTCTGGCGTCACGAACAATGTCGGCATGCAATTCGGTTTTTCCGGGGCAGTCACCACCGACAGCATTTAAGTGCATGCCAGGTTCAATCATTTCGGGAGTAATCACAGTTGCCGCAGCCTTGTCAGCAGTAATCGTCGTGATGATATCTGCTCCGCGGACGGCTTCAGCAGTCGATGAGGCTGCAGTGATGGTCAACCCAGGGAAGTGCGCGAGATTGCGAATAAGTTTTTGGGTAGCAGCTGGATCAATATCGAATGCAGCAATTTCCGTGATGCCCATGTGAACGTGAAATGCAATCGCTTGAAACTCCGACTGAGAACCATTTCCAATAAGTGCCATACGACGTGAATCAGGACGAGCTAAAGCACGGGCAGCCATCAACGACGTGGCTGCGGTACGCATTGCCGTAGCCACAGTGAGTTCGCTCAGTAGTACTGGGTAGCCGGTGCGCATGTCCGCCAAGGCACCGAAAGCCGCGACTGTTGGCATGTCGATAAGTGTGTTGCCAGGGTGACCGTTGACGTACTTAAAGCCGTAGTAGTCAGCATCGGCGACGGGCATCAGTTCACAGACACCAAGGTCGTTGTGTGCGCCAAGACGAGATGTCTTGTCGAATTCTTCCCAACGTACAAAGTTGCTTTCAATTTCGTCAGCGAGATCACCGATGAAAACCTCGACCCCAATGTCGTGAGCGAGCTTGGAAAGTGTAGGAACGTCTACGAAACGTGTCATGGAGGCCGCCTCATTGGTATCAGGGTTGAACAGCACTGTCGTGCAATGTCTTAAGAATTGCGCAATAAGGTGTCCATTGCGCGTATCAGATTGCACAGAATTCACTGTTGATTATGCATTTTGTATACCTAATTTAGCACTCTGTTGACATAGGGCATTGGGTAGCGTGCGACTGCGCCCAGTGCCGATCATTGAGAAAAGTCATACGCCACTGAGTATTTGATCTTTAGACTCAGGTAACGAGAAAGCGAATGAGGATTCACGATGCGATTTTCCAAGTCACTCAAGGTTGTTGGCGTTCATGCCGAAGGCGAAGTGGGCAACGTTATCGTCGGCGGTTTTGGGCAAGTTCCCGGCGAAACAATGTTCGACAAGCGAAACTTTTTGGCCAATGATCGTGACTGGTTGCGTCAACTAATTCTGAAAGAACCTCGTGGTCAAGTGGCTCGTAATGCCAACATTATTTTGCCGAGCAATAATCCAGCTGCTGATGCCGGTTATGTGATCATGGAATCCATCGAGTATCCGGTGATGTCGGGCAGTAATACGATTTGTGTCGCGACAGTCTTACTCGAAACTGGAATGGTTGATGCCGTTGAGCCAGTAACAAACTTGGTACTTGAGTCGGCCGCTGGATTAATTCCCGTTGAATGTCACGTCAAAGATGGAAAAGTGACCAGCGTTCGTTTCTTTAATCAGCCTGCATTTGTGTATGAACTCGATGCTCATGTCGAAGTTGAAGGCGTGGGTACGGTTCGCATCGACGTGGCATGGGGAGGCATGGCCTACGCGATTATGGATGCTCGTGATTTTGGTTTTGCAATTACTCCAGATGAAGCTCGTGAAATTTGCGATCTTGGCGAGAAGATCAAGATCGCAGCCGCTGAGCAAATTGAAGCTGTCCATCCAGAAAATCCTGGCTTCCCTGGAATTACGATTTGCGAATTCACTTTGCCACCCGAGCGAATCGATGGAGTGTTAACTGCAAAGAACACCGTGGTGGTATCGCCAGGACGATGCGATCGTTCGCCATGTGGAACTGGCACATCAGCTCGTATGGCAGTTATGCATGCGCGAGGTGAATTGCAAGTGGGGGAGCGTTTTGTTCACAAGTCAATCATTGACAGCACATTCGACAATCGCATTGAATCTGTAACCACTGTCGGCGGCAAGCCAGCAATTGTGCCGTCGATCGCAGGTCAAGCGTGGATCACTGATTTAACAACGTTGGTTCTTGATCCAACTGATCCGTATCCGCATGGATACCAGCTCAGCGACACGTGGCCAAAAGGTTTAAGCCTTTAAAGTACTAAGAGAGAAACTCGATCTCGACAAAGGTTGCTGCGCCCTCGCCAACAAAGCGCACGTTGTGGCGCACGCCAGCCTCTCGCTGATAGGGCGTTCCGGCTATTTGAGTAACTGGCATAACATCGTCGCTCTCGAATGTTGCAGTGAAGTCGCCGCCAGTAATGGGGATCGCAATGTAGTCATACTCGTGGGTATGCATTCCGGTTGCTTGACCTTGTTGGAATGACCATCTCCACACCTTGGTCCTAGCATCTTCGGAAAGTAGTTCGCAGGTCGCTTCATCACTCATAGCCTTACTGTAACGTTGTCATCACTGAGGATGTGCCTCACTGTGCGAAGGAATAGCTATGAAAATCTTGGTCGTTGGAGCATCTGGTCTCATCGGAGCTGGTGTAGCAGATGCGTTGTCGGTTAACCACGACGTTATTCGTACCTCGCGCAATAGTGATGTCACTGTTGACATCACAAAGCCTGAATCGATTTCGGCTATGTACGCCAAGGTCGGCAAAGTCGATGCAGTTGTATCGTGTGCTGGCAAAGTGACTTTCAAAGCTCTGGAAGAAATTTCTTACGATGAATTTGCGAAGAGTCTGCAGGATAAAACTCTTGGCCAAGTTGAACTCGTGCGCCAAGGTCTAGATTACGTAAACGATAAAGGATCATTCACTCTGATTTCAGGCGTTGTTGGTCGCGAGGCGATACACACAGGTTCTGCTGCAGCTCTAGCTAATGGCGCCATCGAGCAGTTCACATATGCTGCTTCAATTGAACTACCTCGCGATATTCGAATTAACACCGTAAGTCCGACAGTTCTTACAGAAGCTGCGGATTACCACCCTTACTTCCCAGGTTTCAAGCCCGTTCCGTTGGCAGATGTTGTCGGTGCTTTTGTAAAGAGTGTTGAAGGCTGGTCAACCGGATTGGTTCACAAGATCGGGTAGATCTAGTCCTTGGAGTAACGCGAAATTCCAAGTAGTACTACGGGCAACACAACTTCTGTCACAAAGAGAATTGGGTTCACTTTGATGTAGCCAAAAAACCATTCGCCGTCTTGCACGCGCAAAATAGCGTGAAGTACGAGCACGGCGATTGGCCACAGCAAGGCAACAATGACGAGTCGACGTAGCGGTCGACGTCGGCCCCAAACAAGCGATAGACCGATGTAGAGCGGTCCCACGGTCAAGAGAATCCAGCCAATGTTGTACGCAACAAGTGCCACCTTGAGTAGCAGCGAGTTGAACGTCAGGGGATTAACCGCATAGAACTTCAAGTGGCTGAATACAACTCCCGCAGCAACAAAGCTGGCAAGAATTAACGCACTTATCAACATCGGATCAATGAGCATTCGTCGGTTGGAGGTGCTGCCATCGAATTGTTCAGACACTTTATTCGTCACTCTTCCTTTAAAGATTGAAATGGGATTTCAGTTGATGCTATGGGTTGATTGAGCAGACAAGTGCCCAGTCGTTGCCTAGAGCAACAGCCTTTGTCGTTCCTGTTCCATGGCCAGGAACAGTGCAGGCCGCACCGACTTCGTAAGTAGTACCAGCTGGACCTTGCGGACCTGTGTCACCGGTATCACCCTTTGGACCTTGCGCACCTTGAGGACCTTGCGGGCCGGTGATGGCAGCTAAGAATCCTTCAACTCCACCTTGGCCACCATTGTCTAAGTACGTTTGATAAGCATCAACGTCGCGAAGGAATTCGCCAATGGGTTGTCCTGCGTGACCATTGTCGAGCCACAGTTGGTATGCGCTCTTGCCATCAAGGCCAGGAGCACCGGTTGCGCCAGGAGCACCGGTTGCGCCAACTGGTCCACTTTGTAAGTACTCACCAAAGCCTTCAGTGGTGTCACTGTGACCGTTACTGACCCAAGTGTCATGTGCAGATGTAGTTAGCCACACGTCGTAAGCACTTGCACCTGTTGCTCCGGTTTCGCCAGGGGCTCCAGGCGTTCCAGGAATACCTTGGTCACCCTTGTCGCCCTTGAGTGAGGCTAAGAAACCAGTCTCGTCGATAGTTGCACCGTTGTTTGCAGCTGACCATGCCTGAGCAACATCACTTGCGGCCCAAATTGTGTAAGCACTTAGGCCATCAGAACCCTTGAGTGAATTCAGGTAGTCGCTTTCGGTGCCATTGTTACCAGCATCAAGCCACACCTGATAGGCACTCGCACCGGTGTCACCTGTTGTGCCGTCTTGGCCGTCAGCACCGGGGTCTCCTTGTGCGCCTGGGGCTCCGTCGTTACCGTTCTGCCCGTCGGCACCTGGAGCGCCGTTCTGTCCTTGAAGAGACGCTAAGAAGTCGGCCGCTGAACCGGTATTTCCTTGACCGATCCAAATGTCATATGCACTTGCTCCATCAGTTCCATTGGTACCGTCAGTTCCATTGGTACCGTTGGTGCCAGCTGCACCTTGTGGGCCACTCTGAAGGTACGCGGTGAATCCTGCTTGATCATTTGTGTGACCTTCAATTGCAGTCCATGCACGTTCAGCATCCGAACCAAGCCAGATGTCGTAGGCGCTAGCGCCCGTATTACCTGGAACACCTTGTTCACCTTGTTGACCGGGAACACCTTGCTGGCCCTGTTCACCTTGCTGACCTTGTAGACCTTGAATTCCGGGGTCGCCTTGCTGGCCCTTCAGTGAATCGATGAATCCAGCTTCGGATCGGGGATAGTCGCCACCACCCAAGTAGTTGTACCAATCCCAACTTGCTTGAGTTGTGAGCCAGATGTCGTAGGCGCTTTGTCCATCAGTTCCATTGGTGCCGTTAGTACCGTCGATACCGTCACGACCGTTATTGCCATTAGTTCCGTCGTTGCCTGCAACC
>CAITJH010000020.1 GCA_903892635.1 uncultured Actinomycetes bacterium
TCGGGCAATTGTGAAACACATTGATTGCATTTCAGATACCGATATTGCTGGGGTTAATATCCCAACTGGTATTCCGCTCTTCTACGAGTTTGACGGCGATTTTGAACCAATTAAAAAGGGCGGCGAGTATTTAGATCCAGCCGCTGCAAAGGCGGCAATCGAAGCCGTTGCAAATCAGGGTAAGCGTTAAGGTCTGATTGAGGCGTATTCGCCGGTAACTAAGAAGTAGACGCGGCGGGCAATAGAGACTGCGTGGTCGGCGCAGCGTTCGTAATAACGTCCAAGTAAGGTCATATCGATCGCAGCTTCAATTCCATGTGACCAATTGTCATCCAAGAGCGTTGCAATTAACTGACGATGCAATTTATCCATCTCGTCGTCATCAACTTCAATTTCAAGAGCGCGCGTTGTATCTCGGTGCTCCATTACAGATGAAAGCTTGTCAATGATTCCGCGGGCAACACGGCCCATCTCGGTAATTGTTGGGATTAATTCAGCTGGCACCGCGCAGTTTGGATAGCGCATCCGCGCTTGTTTGGCGACGTGATGTGCAAGGTCGCCCATGCGCTCTAGGTCAGCGCTCATGCGAAGTGAAGTAACTAGTGTGCGAAGGTCAGAAGCAACTGGTTGTTGACGAGCCATTAAATTGATTGTGCGCGCATCAAGATCGTGTTGGATCGAATCAATTACATCATCAGCCGCGATAACTTTCTCGGCAAGTGCAAGATCTGACCCGAGCAAGGCGGTAGTTGCATCAGTAATTGCATCTCGAACCAAGATAGCCATTTGGATCAGGCTTTCGCTGATGCCATCTAGCTCGTCGTGAAAGGCGTTACGCATGAGCAAAGAATAGTCGCTCTGGGTCTGCGCTATAGGGCGGTGTGTGAACGTGCCTTGAATAAATGGTTAAGAAATGGGGTGAAACGGCCAAAAGCGCCATTTAGGTATGGGTGGTGTGGCTAGTTCTCATACGATTGGGTTATGTCATTGATGTCGAGGATCAAGCGAACCCCGCCGGATGATGCTGATGTATCAAAGACAAAGTCGGCAGATATTCCTTTGGAAACCGCATTAACAAAACAGTTGCTTGATTTATTAAACCTATTTGATGCTGAAAGTTTGGTACTCGCTTCAGGTGAACAAGCAATTCACCAATCAGAGGGCATTTCGACATTTAATATTTTACGAGATACCCGGTTAGTAAATGAACAATTGTTGCGATTAGTCAGAGCAGCACGTCGATCCGGTGAAATTCAAGAAGCAACTCTTGAATTAGCGCGCGGTCCAATCGGTGCCGGAACACATGACTTATTTGTTCGTGTTGCACCAACTGGCGATGACGGACTGGTGACGATTTTAATTTTTGATGACAGTGAAATGCATCGACTTGATTCGGTCCGCCGGGACTTTGTCGCAAATATCTCGCACGAACTAAAAACCCCGATTGGTGCACTCTCGATTCTAAGTGAAGCTGTTCTCGGTGCGAGTGATGACCCAGAAGCAATCAAGAGATTTGCTAATCGCATGCAGACCGAAGCAACTCGGCTGAGTGATCTAGTTCAAGAAATTATCGACCTTTCAAGATTGCAAGACGATGATCCACTTAAGAGAGCAAGCACAGTGGTTATTAATGATTGTGTTCAGGAAGGTATTGAACAATCTAAGTTGAGCGCCGAAGCACGTCGTGTTGAAATTTTCTTTAAACCAGAAGGTGCACCTCAAGTAAATGGCGATCGCGAGCAAATAATTATGGCGATTCATAATTTGGTTGAAAATGCTATTAACTACAGCCCAGAAGGAACACGTGTTGCAGTTGCAGTTAAAGAGAACCAAGGAATTTGTGAGATTTCGATTTCTGATCAAGGTATTGGAATCCCAGAAAAGGACCTTGAGCGAATCTTCGAGCGTTTTTATCGGGTAGATCCGGCGCGTTCCCGATTGACTGGTGGAACTGGTCTAGGACTTTCAATCGTTAAACATGTTGTAACAAATCACGGTGGCGATGTCGCAGTATGGAGCGTTGAAGGTGCGGGCAGTACATTCACCATAAGACTTCCACTTCTTGAATTAGAAACTGAAACCAAGGACACAGGAGAGCGCGAATGACAAAGATTTTGGTAGTTGAGGATGAAGATTCATTCTCGGACGCACTTTCATATCTCCTCGGGCGCGAAGGATTTGAAGTAGCTGTCGCAGCAACTGGTCCAGCAGCAATCACTGAATTTGATAAGCGTGGCGCTGATTTGGTCTTGTTAGATCTTATGTTGCCTGGCTTGTCAGGTACTGAAGTTTGTCGCCAACTTCGCACACGTTCAAATGTTCCAATCATTATGTTGACGGCAAAAGATTCCGAGGTCGACAAGGTCGTAGGACTTGAACTTGGCGCCGATGACTATGTAACCAAGCCA
>CAITJH010000021.1 GCA_903892635.1 uncultured Actinomycetes bacterium
ACGTAACGCCAGTTGCTGAATTCAATGTGTGGCATGACCCAGAGGCTGCCAAAATCGTATTTGCTAGTGGGCTCAAGACCGTGATGGTTGGTCTTGATGTCACGCACTCAGTAAAGACGTATGAAACCGAATTTGAGTGGATGTCTTCACATGGCAAGTTCGGCGAAGTATTCCAGCAGATGATGAAGTACTATACCGATTTTTATTCTCAGTTCTATGGTGAGCGCATGACACATCAACATGATGCGTTGGCAATGGCAGAAGCGATTTGGCCAGGCATCATGATGCTTCAAGAAACCACAATCGACGTCGAAACCAAGGGTGAACTTACCGATGGTATGACAGTGGTCGATCAACGTGATTACAAGAAGCGTGGCCGGAATGCTTTTGTTGCTTGGGAAATTGATGGAGATGATTTCCACAATCGACTTCGCGCGGCTTTGAGCACTTTGGCAAAGTCGTTCTCTTCTTAACGATTCCTGAACATGACACAGCGGGTTCTCGCACATATGCAACGTAATGTCACTGGTAATTGCTGAAGCAGTTCAGCCAACTACCAGTGAAAAGAACGAGAGGACAGAACATGTCTGAAGATATTGACCCAGTGGCAGAGGTTCCAGAAGCATCTCAGTCGGTTGCAGCCTCATCAAGCCAAACAGCTGCAAATTCCACGGTAATGAACAAGCTGAAGCGCAAGCAATGGCCATTGTTCGCAGCGGTTGGACTTTCCGCAGTTACAGGGCTGGCTGGATTTGCACTTGGCAGTCATCATGATGGTGGGCGCGAGCATTTCCGTCAGGAGTTCTCATCCGGTCCGGATAATCGCCAATTCAACGGCCCGATGATGCCCGGCCAATTCAACGGCCCGATGATGCCCGGCCAACAAGGGCAAATGATGCCCGGTAAAAATGGTCAGGAAGGTCAACCTGGCCAAGGCATCGACCCAGATGGCGACAACTGGACTGGTGGTCGTAATGGCGTACCGGGTCAGCCAGGTCAGCCGGGACCTCAGGGGCAACCAGGAGTTGCACCAAGTGCGTCGCCGTCAACGACCTCGTAATTATTGACTCTCATGGTCAATAGGAAAGGCTCCCGAAAAATCGGGAGCCTTTCCTATTGTGAATTGATTTAACGATTGCGACCTGGTTCCCACAAAACGTCGCCGCGTTCTTTGTTTGCCACGCGTGCCAAGATAAAAAGTAAATCGCTTAGTCGATTGAGATATGTTGCAGTCAAGTGGTTCATGCCACCGTGATACATGTCGATAGCGGCCCACGTTGAGCGCTCAGCTCGGCGAGACACCGTTCGCGCAACATGCAAGTGTGCTGCACCAATTGTTCCACCCGGCAGAATGAACGAACGAAGCGCTTCGACTTCGTCGTTGTACTTATCGCAAGCTTGTTCAAGTCGAGTGATGTAGTCCTCGGTGACTCGAAGTGGCTCGTGTGCTGGGTTGTCAATGATCGGGGTGCACAGATCAGCTCCCAAATCAAAGAGATCATTTTGAATTGCAGTGAGTAATTCAACTAAGTCTTCGCGCAATTCGCCGGCAGCGATAGCCAATCCAATGGATGAGTTTGCCTCATCAACATCTGCGTAGGCCTTGAGGCGAGGATCGTTTTTACCAGTACGGCTCATGTCACCAAGATTTGTCGTACCATCATCACCAGTTCGCGTATAAATTCGCGTTAAATTGACCATGCCTTAACCCTATGGTGCGCAGGGATTTCACGCTTGCTGAAGGGTCTCCGCTAGCCTTGTGTCTTGTGGAGATCTTCCGGGTTCAAGGTGGCGCGCGCCTCGTAGGCGATGTCACTGTATCGGGAGCAAAGAACAGCAGTCTCAAACTTATGGCCGTAGCCCTTTTGGCTACTGGACGAACAGTTATCAAATCAGTTCCGGACATTGTGGATGTCACGATAATGTCGGAGCTACTTCGTCGACTTGGTTGCGATGTTACTTATGATCCTGATTCTGAAGTAGTCATCATTGACGTGCCTGAGTCTATTACTCACCGTGCTGATTATGACTTGGTTCGTCGAATGCGTGCCTCAATTGCAGTACTAGGACCTCTCATTGCACGTACTGGTGAAGCTGATGTGGCTTTACCAGGTGGAGACAACATCGGCTCTCGTGGTTTGGACATGCACATTGAGGGCCTCGAGCGAATGGGATGCACGGTTACAAGTGAACATGGATATCTAGTAGTTCATGCTCCTGCAGGTGGGCTTGAAGGTACTCATGTGTATTTGACGTTCATTCAAAAAGTGGTGGCGTTAGAACTGTAGAAGATTTTGGTCAGACTCTTGGTTATTATGGTTTTGATAGTGGCGCTTACTTGGTGCTTCCGATCATAGGTCCATCAAGCACAAGAGATGGTATTG
>CAITJH010000022.1 GCA_903892635.1 uncultured Actinomycetes bacterium
AATTGGAAGCGGCGTTCCCCAATAGCGATTGCGCGAAAGTGCCCAGTCAACGTTGTTGTCTAGCCAGTCGCCAAATCGTCCATGCTTGATTGTTTCGGGGAACCAGTTAGTTGCTTGGTTTTGTGCGATGAGTTGATCTTTGATTTCTGTTGTACGGATGTACCACGACGGTTGCGCGTAGTAAATGAGCGCAGTGTGGCAGCGCCAGCAATGTGGGTACGAGTGTTCATAAGGCAAGTGGCGGTACAGCAACCCTGCTGCATCAAGAAGTTTGACCAGTTCTGGGTCTGCGCCCTTGAAGAACATGCCACCGACTTCAGGAATGTCAGCTTCGAAAGTGCCATCTGCGCGAACTGGATTGACCAGAGGTAGACCATACTCGCGGCATACGGCCAGATCCTCGGCGCCGAATGCAGGCGCTTCGTGCACAACACCGGTTCCATCGGTCGTTGTGACGAAACCTGCGAGCAACACCGTGTGAAGTGGAGCGTCGGTTTCGGGGAATTCGACCCAGTCGAACGGACGGGTGTACTTCGTGCCTTCTAAGTCGCGCCCAATAATCGTGTGGCGAACAACTGAATCTTCACCAAGCACAGCTTCACGCAAGTCAGCAGCAACGACTAAAAGCTCACCATCGCCAGTTTGGGCAACGACGTACTCAACGTCAGCGTTGACTGCTGCGGCAGTGTTCGACACAAGAGTCCATGGAGTTGTTGTCCAGACTAAAAGTGCAACACCGGGAAATTGTTCAGCCAACGGGCCTGACTCGATAGGGAATCGAACGTAGACCGACGCATCAACAACGTCTTCGTATCCTTGGGCTAACTCGTGATCGGATAAGCCAGTGCCACACCGCGGACAGTATGGCGAGATTCGATAGTCCTGAACCAGCAAACCTTTATCGAAAATCTTCTTGAGACCCCACCACACACTGTCGACATAAGTTGGTTCCATAGTCCAATAGGCCTCATCCATGTCGACCCAGTAGCCCATACGTTGAGTCATGGCGCTGAACTCATCTACGTGCTGAAGTACGGATTCGCGACAGGCAGCATTGAATTCTGCAATGCCAAATTTTTCGATGTCTTGTTTGCCAGTAAAACCAAGTGTCTTTTCAACAGCTAGTTCAACGGGTAGACCGTGGCAGTCCCACCCTGCCTTGCGCGGAACGTGATAGCCCTTCATTGTCCGATAGCGAGGGAAGATGTCTTTGAATGCGCGGGCCTCAACGTGATGTGTCCCAGGCTTTCCGTTTGCGGTCGGCGGGCCTTCAAAAAATACCCACAATGGACCATCTTGGGTAGCAGTCAGAGATTTATGGAAGATGTCGTTGTCTGACCAGAACGACATAATGTCGCGTTCCATGTCAGGCAGGTTGATCTTTGCTGGTACGTCGCGATAACTCATTGCTAGGGGACCGGTCCTTCTCGCTGTTTCACACACGCGAGGGACGACGCTAGACAGGTGTCTAGTTCCGCGGTACCACCCTCATTGACTTAAGTGCATTTGCACCGAGTCCACTCGATTGATCTAGGCTGACGGCTTCGATTTACTAGGCAATTCCGTGGGAATTGCTTTTCTGCGAGCGACTCCTTCGGTGATAACTCGTTTCAGAATAATCGCTAATTCTGGGCTTTCACCGGCCCCAGATCGCTTATTTTTCTTGCGCTTATTGCTGAATTAGCCGTGTCCGAAGTCAGGCGTCTGTCAGTAGATACCCCGATAATACTGGAAATTCACGCCGATCACCGCATGGGGTGAGGCGATCGTGTTTAACCGTTCGGTATGTCAGTGCTAACTTTTTGCACGGAGATCGGTAGAGTCTAGGCACTCGCTAGGCGAGAAGGAGTGAACGATGGCAACCGCTAAAAAGACACCTGCTAAGAAGGCAGCACCTGCCAAGAAGACAGCAGCTAAGACACCTGCCAAGAAGACAGCAGCTAAGACACCTGCCAAGAAGACAGCAGCTAAGACACCTGCCAAGAAGGCAGCACCTGCTAAGAAGGCTGCACCTGCTAAGAAGGCTGCACCGGGGAAGGCGCCTGCTAAAAGGGCGGCAACTGTGAAGACGCCTGCTAAGAAAGCGACACCAGTGAAAAAAGCTGCGACCAAGGCACCTGCTAAAAAGGCGGCGCCCGCTAAGAAGGCAGCTCCCGTGAAAAAGGCTGCACCGGCTAAAGCCCCAGCAAAGAAAGCGGCACCAGCGAAAAAGGTCGAGCCAGTAAAAGTCGACAAGGCTGCCAAAGTAAAGCCTGTTAAAGAAGAGGCAGTAGCCGTCGCTCCACCTGCGCCTCCTGTTCAAGTCATCAATCCAATTGGCGGAACGATTTCCTCGATTCGCAAGGCAGTGCCTGGAAAGAAACCAGCTCCAGTTCACCCAGTTGTGCAAGAAGACGAATCAAATTGGACCAAGACTGAACTTAATCAAGTACGAAAAGTTTTGGAAAAAGAAAAGGCTGAACTTCTATCGGACATCTCCGAAGCCGAAGCAAAGTTCCACGAGCTCATCGTTGCTAGTGGCGAAGGCGCGGGCGATGACCAAGCCGATGCCGGAACCAAGACGTTTGAACGCGAACAAGAAATTTCTCTGTTATCAAACAAGCGTGACATGTTGGATCAAACCAACCATGCACTCGAGCGCATTGATGCTGGAACCTACGGATTGTGCGAAAACTGCGGCCGCCACATCGGCAAATTGCGACTTCTCGAGGCGAACCCTCGTGCAACGCTTTGCATGCCATGTCGTCAACGCGAAGACCGTAGTTAATTCGGTAATTGCCTCGTGTATCAACGTCGTGTCTTTGCGATTGCCTTAGTGGTAGTCGTCCTTGACCAATTCGCCAAATGGTGGGCTGTTAAGCATCTGGAATTTCAATCCGAGATTTCGGTTATTGGAAATTTTGTGAAATTGTCCTTCGCAAGAAATCCTGGGGCAGCTTTTTCATTTGCAACAGGTTCAACAATTGTGTTCACAGCGCTGGCGATTGGTGTTGCAGCAGTCATCGTTCGTACCTCGCGTACGTTGACTAACCCGTGGTGGGCAGCTTGTCTTGGCGCTCTTCTCGGTGGAGCAATTGGAAATCTTCTGGATCGACTTTTTCGGAGCCCTGGAATTGGAAAAGGCCACGTTGTAGATTTCATACGATTCCCGCACTACCCGTTATTCAACATCGCAGATTGCGCAATTGTTGGTTCGGCCATCGTGATGGTGGTGATGTCGCTTCGGGGCATTGAAATGTCATCGGAAGAGACTCATGATTCGTAATTGGCCCGTATCTCAAGATCTTGACGACGAGCGAATTGATGTAGCACTGTCACGCTTGTCTGGCATGTCGCGTGCGACCTGCGCAGGTCTGATTGATGACGATCGTGTCCAGCTCAACAACAAGCTCGTGTCAAAGAGTGCAAAAGTACATTTTGGCGATGTTGTCGAAGTGGACTTACCTGATCCCGATATGGGTGAGCCTGAACCAACGATTGAATTACCAATCGTTTTTCAAGATGACGATTTTGTTGTTATTGACAAGCCAGCAGGTGTTGCAGCTCACCCGAGTGCAGGGTGGAGCGGACCAACAGTCAATGGTTCGTTGCTTGCGATGGGAATCGTACTGACGAACTATGGTCCACCTGAGCGTCAAGGAATCGTGCATCGACTTGATGTTGGCACGAGCGGGCTGATGGTGGTAACCAAGAGCAACGCAGCCTACGTGAGTTTGAAGGATCAGTTCCGAAATCGCGAAGTGACAAAGCTCTATCACACTCTCGTACAGGGTCGACTCGATCCAATGAGCGGAACAATCGATGCGCCAATCGATCGTCATCCAACGTCGTCTTATCGATTTGCTGTGATGCAATCTGGTCGGCCATCAATCACGCACTACGACACACTCGATGCGTTCGCCTATGCGTCGTTACTTGAGGTACATCTCGAGACTGGCCGAACTCATCAAATTAGAGTGCACATGTCCGCCTTGCGCCACCCATGTGCTGGGGATTTAACGTACGGCGCTGATCCAAAGTTGGCCGCTCGTCTCAAGCTTGATAGGCAATGGCTCCACGCCGTTCGTTTAGGATTTACGCATCCATTTTCTGGACAGCAGGTTGAATTTGAATCGCCGTATGCCCCCGAACTGCAAAGCGCACTCGATTTAGCAAGGGACCTCTCGAGTTAAGTCAGTGCGGCAGAGTAACCTAGGGTTCTGCCAAACTTCCCGTTTGCCTTCACGCGATGTTGCATCGCCTGCGCAAAATGCTATGACTAGATATTGATGAGAGGACTGTTGGCGTGAGCAACGATTCGTTTGTGCATTTACATGTGCATACCGAATATTCCATGCTTGATGGTGCCGCTCGACTCGGCGATCTTTTCAAGAAGTCAGCCGAACTAGGAATGCCTGCGGTGGCAATGACTGACCATGGCAACTTGTATGGCGCATTTGAATTTTGGAAAAAATCTCAGGGGACTGGCGTTAAGCCAATCATTGGTATTGAAGGCTATTACGCGCCTCAAGGCCGATTTGAACGAGGACCATTCGATTTCGGTAGTCCCGTGGTCGAAGACGCTTCGATGGATAGCGCCGGCCGTGGTCGCTACAACTACACCCACATGACGGTGTGGGCCGAAAACAACGAAGGTATGCACAACCTTTTTCGTCTTTCAAGTTTGGCCAGTCTCGAAGGCTATTACTACAACCCTCGTTTTGACCGAGAACTTCTTCAGAAATATGGCAAAGGATTAATAGCAACAACTGGTTGTCCATCAGGAGAAGTCAACCGATGGCTGCAGGCTGGCAATTACAAGCAAGCACGCGCAACAGCTGCTGACATGCGAGACATGCTCGGTGCTGAAAATTATTTCGTCGAGCTTATGGATCACGGTATTGGCATCGAGCGACAAACTCGCGCAGATTTACTCAAGCTGTCCAAAGATCTCAAGTTGCCACTCGTGGCCACCAATGACTTGCATTACGTCTATCCCGAAGATGCGCTGATGCATGAAGTGTTGTTGTGCATCGGAACACGTACAACAATGGATGATCCCAAGCGCTTCAAATTTGATGCTCAAGATTTTTACCTCAAGAGTTCCGCAGAAATGCGTGATGTCTGGCGCGAACTTCCCGAAGCTTGCGACAACACTCTGCTCATTGCAGAACGCTGCAATGTCAGTTTCACTGAAAATCAAAACCTCATGCCTCAGTTCCCGGTTCCAGAAGGCGAAACGGAACAAACGTGGCTAACAAAAGAAGTGAAAAAGGGTCTTGAATTTCGATTTGCTGGCGCGACGGTGCCTAAGGAATATCAAGAGCGTGCCGCCTACGAACTCGGTGTCATTGGGCAGATGGGTTTTCCGGGCTACTTCTTAGTTGTTGGTGACTTATGCCAACATGCCCGCGAGGTTGGCATTCGCGTTGGACCTGGTCGTGGTTCAGCAGCCGGCGCATTGATTGCTTGGGCGCTGCGAATTACGGAGCTCGATCCAGTGAAGCACGGATTGATGTTCGAGCGTTTCTTGAACCCAGACCGGATTTCAATGCCCGATATCGACATTGACTTTGATGAACGTCGTCGCTCCGAAATGATTCGCTATGCCACCGAGAAATATGGCGAATCGCACGTTGCTCAGATCATTACGTATGCATCGATTAAGGCAAAAGCTGCAATCAAGGACGCTGGTCGTGCACTTGGTTATCCATACGCGCTCGGTGATGGAATCACTAAGGTCATGCCACCAGGTGTCATGGGTAAAGACATTCCATTGTCGGGAATCTTTGATCCTGAGCATGATCGCTACAACGAAGCACAAGAGTTCCGCGACTTGTATGACGATGATCAAGAAGTGCGCCATGTTGTCGATACTGCTCGAGGTATTGAAGGGCTTAAACGACAGCCAGGTGTTCACGCAGCCGGCGTAATTTTGTGTAAAGAGCCGTTGCTTGATGTCTTACCAATTTGGCGTCGAGATCAGGATGGCGCAATTATCACCCAATTTGATATGGGTGCATGTGAAAAATTGGGATTGCTCAAGATGGACTTCTTGGGTTTGCGCAACTTGACCGTGCTTGACGACACATTGATGCACATCAAGAACAATCGGGGAGAGACCGTTGTTCTTGAGGAACTCGAACTTGATGATGTGGCGACGTACGAGTTACTTGCGCGCGGCGACACTTTGGGTGTTTTCCAACTTGATAGCGGGCCGATACGTTCGTTGCTGCGCCTAATGGTTCCAGATTCTTTTGATGACATCAGCGCTGTGCTGGCCCTTTATCGACCAGGCCCAATGGGCGTGAACTCGCATAACAACTATGCAGATTACAAGAATCAGCGCAAGCCAATGGTGCCAATTCATCCTGACCTAGAAGAGCCACTCAAGGATATCTTGGGCGAGACTTACGGCTTAATTGTTTATCAAGAGCAAGTTATGGCGATCGCGCAAAAGGTAGCTGGCTACACGCTTGGCCAAGCAGACTCGTTGCGTCGAGTGATGGGTAAGAAGAAAAAAGAAGAGCTCGAAGAGAACTATCCAATTTTTGCCAACGGCATGAAATCTCAGGGATTCAAGGACGAAGTCGTTAAGGATTTGTGGGACACGCTTACCCCGTTTGCTGACTATGCATTTAACAAAGCGCACAGTGCTGGATATGGGCTGGTTTCATATTGGACTGCGTATCTCAAGGCGAACTATCCAGCGGAGTACATGGCCGCGCTACTGACAAGCGTTAAAGATGACAAAGATAAGTCGGCTGTGTATTTGAATGAATGTCGTCGCATGGGAATCAAGGTCCTACCGCCGGATGTGAATGAGTCTGACGTTGATTTTGCACCTATTGGAACTGACATTCGCTTTGGCTTAGCGGCCGTGCGCAATGTTGGCGTGAACGTAGTCGAGTCGCTGAAAGTTTCGCGAGAAACACAAGGTCGCTTCACGTCATTTAGTGATTTCTTGAGCAAGGTTGATGTTCAAGTATGTAATAAGCGAACGATTGAATCGTTGATCAAAGCTGGGGCCTTTGATTCGCTGGGCCACACGCGTCGAGGACTAACGGCAGTTCACATCGAAGCCATTGATTCGGTCCTTGATACCAAGAAAGCCGAAGCCGTTGGGCAATTCGATCTCTTTGGTGCGATGGGTGAAACTGGCGAAGGCTCGATCGGTGGACTTGAACTAAATATTCCAACTGATGAGTGGGACAAGAAATACCTGCTGGCGCAGGAACGCGAAATGTTGGGGCTTTACGTTAGCGATCATCCATTATTTGGAGTGGAGCGATTACTGGCAACACAAACAACGATGTCCATCTCGGGAGTTGCTGATAGTCCTGACGGATACATCGCAACCCTTGGCGGTTTGATTAGCGGACTGCAACTCAAAACGACTCGAAAATCTGGCGAGCGTTGGGCCATCGTCAGCCTTGAAGACCTCGAAGGTGTCGTTGAAGTAATGGTATGGCCAAAGGTATTCGCATCGATGGCGAACTCGCTCAATGAAGATGCAATCGTTCTCATGCGTGTACGAATTCAAAAAAATGACGATGAAGCTCCGCGAGTATCGGCATTGGACATTACGATTCCAGATATTTCTGCTGCTTCAACGGGACCGATCATGGTGTACATCCCTGAATCTCGAGTTAATCCTTCAGTGATGACAAGTTTGCGGGAAATTTTTGCTGCGCATCCAGGTGCTAACGAAGTGCATTTAACAGTCGTGATGTCCGATAAAGAAGTCGCAATGAAGAGCGATCAAATTCGTGTTGCACCCTCGCCATCACTCTTTGCTGACCTGAAGGCTCTTTTAGGTCCCGGATGTCTCGAACCTCCAGCGAACCGCTAGTCAGCGATTGCTGCAAAAATCGCATCGCACGCGCGCGCTAAATCACTTGGCGCAAGTTCGATGTCGAGACCGCGACGGCCACCACTGACAAGCACGGTGTCCCATAACTCGGCTGTTTCATCGATGACCGTGACGAGTTTCTTTTTCTGCCCGATCGGGCTGATGCCGCCAACGACATATCCAGTTATGCGTTGTGCCACAGTCGGGTCTGCCATCGCGGCCTTCTTGCCATTCACTGCTCGCGCTAACAGTTTCAGGCTTACTTGATGATTTACCGGCACGATGGCAACGACATGATTGCCATCAACGTCCGCAACTAGAGTTTTAAAGACTTGATCAGCAGGTAGTCCAAGTTTTTCTGCCGCTTCAAGTCCGAATGAAGCCGCTGCAGGATCGTGATCGTATTCACGCAGAGTGAAATCAATGCCCAAACGAGCAAGCTCAACGAGTGCTGGGGTGCCAGTGGCCATACTTGGAATATTAGTTGCACCGACAGAATGGGTAGAATTACCTTATGTTGCGCACTTTAGACCTCCGAGGCGGCTCGCGATCCAACCGAGTGTTGCGCGACATAGTGCCCCGAGCTCAGATCGATGTGGATTCAGCAGTTGAATCCGTGCGACCAATCGTGCAGGACGTAGCTGATCGGGGTGCGGTTGCGGCTATGGAATGGTCGGAAAAGCTTGATGGCGTTCGACCAGAAAATATCCGTGTGCCACTCGATGTTATTGCGGCAGCTTTAGACAAATTAGATCCAGACATTCGCATCGCGCTCGAAGAAGCAATTCGCCGAGTTCGAATCGTGCACGAACACCAACGTCGTTCCGAATCGCAAGTGACCGTGGTTGATGGTGGCACAGTGACTGAACGTTGGTTGCCAGTTGATCGTGTGGGCTTATACGTGCCAGGTGGCCGTGCTGTGTATCCAAGCAGCGTTGTTATGAATGTGGTTCCGGCCCAAATTGCCGGAGTTGAATCAATCGTTGTTGTCTCGCCACCGCAAAAGGACTTTGGTGGCTGGCCGCACCCAACAATTTTGGCTGCATGTGCTTTGCTTGGAATTGACGAAGTTTATTCTGTTGGTGGTGCACAGGCCGTCGCACTTCTTGCCTATGGCGACGAAGATATCGAACCAGTTGTCATGGTTACTGGACCAGGCAACATGTGGGTTACTGCGGCGAAGCGACTACTCAAAGGACGTATCGGAATTGATTCCGAAGCAGGTCCAACGGAAATCGCGATTTTGGCAGATGATTCTGCAAACCCTAGTTATGTGGCGGCTGATTTGATCAGCCAAGCTGAGCACGATGTTGTAGCCGCATCTGTCCTAGTGACGCCAAGTATTGATCTTGCTAACAAAGTTCAAGAGGCGTTGATTGAGATGGTCGCTTCAGCAAAACACAGTGAGCGAGTGATGACAGCATTAACAGGTGTTCAAAGTGGCATCGTGTTAGTTGATGATCTTGATCACGGTCTTGCGGTCGTCGATGCTTATGCTGCCGAGCACCTTGAAATTCATACGCGCGATGCTCACAACGTTTCTCGTCGAGTGCGCAATGCTGGTGCTGTATTTGTAGGAGATTGGTCACCGGTTTCTCTTGGAGACTATGCCGCCGGTTCCAATCACGTGCTCCCAACCGGTGGTTGTGCGTGTCACTCATCTGGCTTGTCGGTACAAACGTTCTTGCGTGGAATTCATTATGTTGAATACGACGAGAGCGCTTTAAGCGACATCGGTCCAACGGTGATTACTCTGGCTAATGCCGAGGATCTACCGAGCCACGGTGTTGCCGTGGCGGTGCGACTGTCGTGACTTCGCCTCGCGTACGTGATGACCTTGTAGGGCAACACGCTTATGGCGCACCACAACTCGATGTTCCTGTGCGTCTCAACGTAAACGAAAATCCGTTTGCGCCTTCAGCGGCTCTCGTTGAGACGATTGCACGCGAAGTATCGAATGTTGCTCGTGAACTAAATCGCTATCCAGATCGTGATGCAGTCGCTTTACGAACCGCTTTGGCCGATTACGTCACTGAAGAATCTGGTGGTTCTGTTTCTGTCGACAACATCTGGGCAGCAAATGGTAGCAATGAAGTAATGCACCATTTATTGGCTGCTTATGGTGGCCCCGGACGCACGCTTGTCACATTTGTTCCGACCTATTCCATGTATGAGGAATATTGTCGAGAAACTTTTACTCAATTTAAAACCGTTCCAAGAGATGAAACCTTCGCCGTAACAATAGAAGCAATTGACCAAGCAATTGCGCTCAATCCTGACATCGTTGTCGTGTGCTCGCCGAATAATCCAACAGGCACTGTGCTTGAACCTGAAGTGTTGAATCATCTCGTTTCGCAATTTTCGGGATTGATCATCGTGGACGAGGCTTATGGTGAATTCCGCGCCCCAGGAACTCCAAGTGCAGTTGCCACATATGGTGGTCATTCACATGTGGTTGTTACTCGAACAATGAGTAAGGCATTTTCCTGCGCTGGTTTACGTTTGGGATATGCCATTGCGCATCCTGACGTTGTGGCAGCTTGCAAGCTTGTACGTCTGCCGTATCACTTGTCCGCTGTATCGCAGGCTGTCGCGCGGGCAGCACTTGAGCACTCGCAAGAGTTGTTGTCGCAAGTTGACCTCCTTCGTGAAGAGCGAGATCAACTAGCACAGTGGCTGCTTGAGCATAATTACTCCGTAGCCCCAAGTGGTGCTAACTTTTTATTATTCGGTAAATTCTCGGACCGCCACCAGATCTGGCAAGGACTACTAGATCACGGTGTGTTGATTCGTGAAACCGGACCTGAAGGCTGGCTTCGTGTCAGTATCGGAACCCCGCAAGAAAATGAAATTTTCCGCACGGCACTCATCAGCGTCGATAAGTAAGCCACGAAAACCAAAGGATCGACAATGAGCCGCACCGCCCACGTAGAACGCGTCACAAACGAAAGTTCAGTCACGGTTGACATCAACCTTGATGGAACCGGTCAAATTGATATTGAAACTGGTGTTCCATTTTTTGATCACATGATGTCTCAATTGGGCAAGCATGGCGGATTTGACCTGACGATTCGTGCCGTGGGCGATTTGCACATTGATTCACATCACACAGTCGAGGACACTGCCTTGGCATTTGGACAGGCGCTTCGTGAAGCACTTGGAACCAAAGAAGGCATTCGCCGTTATGGCGATGCTGTAGTCCCGATGGACGAGGTTTGTGTACAGGCTGCTGTCGATGTGTCTGGACGGCCTTACCTTGTGCACGAAGAGCCTGACATGGTCGAGTTGATTGGTTCGTACGACACAACGTTGACTAAGCATGTGTGGGAATCAATTGTTGCTGCCGCTCAGATTTGTCTGCATGTTCGCGTCATCAGTGGTCGGAATGCGCATCACACGGTTGAAGGACAATTTAAGGCAGTAGCACGAGCATTACGTGATGCTGTGTCTTTGGACTCCCGCGTGATTGGTGTGCCATCGACAAAGGGAACGCTGTAATTCGTGCCTGACATTGTTGTTTTCGATTATGGCTCTGGCAATGTGCGCTCGGCGCAGCGTGCCCTAGAGACAACCGGAGCGCATGTCACGATTACCAGTGACTTTGATGCTGCCTTAGCAGCCGATGGTTTATTCGTTCCCGGAGTGGGAGCCTTTGGAGCGTGTGCGCAACAGCTTCGTTCAGTTCGCGGTGATCAAATTATTGAGCGACGTCTCGCCGGTGGACGACCTGTCATGGGAATTTGCGTAGGTATGCAAGTATTTTTTGATTCAGGAACTGAACACGGCACTTTGGTTCCGGGCATCAACCAGTGGCCTGGGCAAGTGGTGGAACTCAAGGCAGATGTACTTCCACATATGGGTTGGAATACTGTCACTGCAGCACAGAAGTCAGCAATGTTCCAAGGAATTTCTGATGAACGCTTCTACTTTGTCCATAGCTTTGCAGTGACGCAGTGGGAACTTGATGTGTCCGGTGCATTCACGCCGCCTTTGGTCACGTGGTCACATTATGGGCAGGATTTTGTTGCTGCCGTAGAAAATGGTCCTCTGTGGGCTACGCAATTTCATCCAGAAAAGTCTGGCGATGCAGGTCTGCAGTTGCTTGCTAACTGGGTGGCTTATGTAGAAAGTGTGAAATGAGTTCATTAATTCTGTTGCCCGCTGTCGATGTTGCTGATGGTCAGGCAGTTCGTCTTGTGCAAGGTGAAGCCGACAGTGCAACCTCGTTTGGAGATCCGTTGCAAGCTGCGTTGGACTGGCAAGAGGGCGGTGCAGAGTGGATTCACCTTGTCGACTTGGACGCTGCTTTTGGTCGAGGGAGTAACCGCGACATTCTTGCTGAAGTCACTGGACGCCTAGATATTAATGTTGAACTTTCAGGCGGTATTCGTGATGATGAATCGCTTCGCGCCGCACTAGCAACTGGATGTCGCCGAGTAAATCTCGGAACTGCTGCTCTCGAAGATCCGGAATGGACTGCCCGAGTTATCTCGGAATTCGGTGATCGGATTGCCGTCGGATTAGATGTGCGTGGAACAACACTTGCAGCACGAGGTTGGACTCGTGAAGGTGGCGATCTTTGGGAGACGCTAGAGCGTTTAGAGCGCGACGGATGTGCACGATACGTTGTCACCGATGTCACCAAAGATGGAACCTTGCGCGGTCCGAACGTAGAACTTTTGCAGCAAATGTGTGACCACACCGACAAGCCTGTCATCGCTAGTGGTGGAATTTCTAGCCTTGCTGATCTCGAGGCTTTGCGCGAACTAGTGCCGCAAGGTGTTGAAGGAGCAATCGTTGGAAAGGCTCTTTATGCAGGTGCGTTCACATTGCCACAGGCCATCGCAGTATCGGGTTCTCAGAGGTAGCGATGTCACTAGCAGTTCGAGTTATTCCGTGTTTGGACGTTGACAATGGTCGCGTTGTCAAAGGCGTGAATTTTGTGAACCTGCGTGACGCTGGTGATCCAGTTGAGTTGGCATTGGCTTATGGACAAGCTGGAGCCGATGAATTGGTTTATCTCGATATCACTGCGAGTAGTGGTAATCGTGAAACGACTTACGACATGGTGCGACGAACAGCCGATCAACTTTTTATTCCGCTAACAGTCGGTGGGGGTGTGCGCGCAGTTGACGACGTCGATCGACTTTTGCGTGCTGGAGCAGACAAGGTGGGAATTAACACCGCAGGATTATCAAATCCTGATCTGATAACTCAAGCAGCCCGTAAGTTCGGAAATCAGTGCATTGTGTTGTCAGTTGACGTACGACGAGCCGATACCGAATCGGGCTTTGAGGCAACAACGCATGGGGGCCGACAAAGTAGCGGTCGGGATGCTCTCGAGTGGATTACCGAAGCCGTTGAACGCGGCGCTGGTGAGGTCTTGCTCAATTCAATGGATGCCGATGGCACTAAAAATGGATATGACCTTGACTTGATACACGTTGTTCGCGAACGAGTGGGAGTTCCAGTTATTGCCAGTGGAGGAGCAGGCAAGCTAGAAGACTTTGCTCCTGCCTTGTCAGCTGGTGCTGATGCTGTGCTTGCCGCAAGCGTCTTTCACTTTGGTGAATTAACGATTCGAGACGTTAAGTCTGAATTGAAGCGTTCGGGTTTCACTGTTCGCGACTAAATGCCCGTTAAACGGAACAATTTGTCGTTTTGGCAATTGCGACGTCTGCTGGTTCACCGGAGTACGTTAACGCGACTTGTTGGCGTCCGAAGCTTGCTAAGACTAAATCTGAAGTCGTCCCCGTAATAGTGACAGATCCGAAACCTTTAGGTGCTTGTTTGACAATTATTTGCGATGTGCCGTTGTCCAAAACAATTCCAACTTTTGCTCGGCGCCACATCAATCTTCCCGCACTTGAAAGTCGCTTCCACAACACCTGTTCTAATTCGGGTTGTAGTTCACGTGGCTTCCATTGATCAGCAGCGCGATGTACATCCTCGTGATGAACAAACATTTCAAATAGATTCGCCGTGTTATCAATTCCAGGAAATCCCATCGGGTTCCACAGAGGAGCACCAACTGCAACGAGATGCATGAGTTCTTCCCAAGGCTTGTTTGCATAGTCATCCTGAACACGCTTTGTATGACCTGTGGCCGAAGAGAAAATGATGCCCAATGCTGCATCAGGGCGACGCTCGCGGATAGCAATGTGTGCTGCGAGGTCCTTAACTGTCCACCCATCACACAGTGTGGGCGCTTGCGGACCTCGATCGCGCATGAGTTCTACAAGTTGTCGACGTTCGTAAGAGGCCCAGTTTGTCATACTTATGATCGTAGATCTAATTACTCATTGTGTCGCAATGAAAGATGGCAGCAGCCGTTTTCGCCCATTGAGCAATGTCACGGCAGAATAGAGGCATGTCATTTCTTGAGTCCTTGGTGTTCGATGAACGCGGGCTGATTCCTGTGGTTGTTCAGCAACTTGACACTCGTGAAGTGCTCATGGTCGCTTATATGAATCGCCAAGCAATCGATCTAACTCTCTCGACAGGGTCTGCTACTTACTGGTCACGTAGTCGCTCGGAAATTTGGGTTAAAGGCGCTACTTCGGGAAACATGCAAAAGGTCATTTCTCTTGCAGCAGATTGCGACCGAGATACCTTGTTACTCACTGTTGATCAAACTGGTGCTGCATGTCACACCGGAGATCGCACGTGCTTTGATCGCGACATCACGCATGCCGAGGTGTCAGCATGACTCTTGTCACTCCTGATTTGAATCACTTTCTGGAATTAGCGAAAAATCGTAGAGTAATTCCTGTATTTCGAACTCTGCTTGCTGATGGTGAGACTGCCGTTGGCCTTTATCGCAAACTCGCTGGCGATCGCGCTGGAACTTTCTTACTTGAATCTGCTGAGCATGGCCAAACATGGTCGCGCTACTCGTTTGTGGGAGTTCGCAGTTCTGCCATGTTGAGTTCTGACAACGGGAAAACATCGTGGTCGGGCACTGTTCCAGTTGGTGTGTGCGATTCGGACGATCCCATTGAGGCACTGCGTTCAACTCTCGACATTTTGCACACTCCTGATGTGAATCTTGGAATCAGTGAGTTGGCATTGCCACCACTTACTGGTGGAGTAGTTGGCTACTTTGGCTACGACGTTGTCCGGCGATTCGAGCGAATCCCAGAAACAACTCCTGAGGTGCTTAACCTGCCCGAGTTGGCAATGCTAGTTGCTACTGACCTTGCGGTACTGGATCACATGAATGGCACTGTGACTCTCATCGCGAATGCCATCAACTACGACAACACCGACGAGCGTGTTGAGCTTGCATGGCACGATGCAGTCACTCGACTTGATGCGATGGAGCATGATCTGCAACAGGCCCAGGAATCCAGTGTTGTGAGATTTGATGAAACGGCTCCAATCATTTCGCATCGCGAAACCCAGAGTTCGGATTATCAGAGTGCTGTTCTTGTCGCGCAAGAACGCATTCGGGCTGGCGATGCTTTCCAAATCGTTTTGTCACAGCGTTTCTCGGCTCCGTGCCAGGCAAGTGCGCTTGATGTATATCGAGTTTTGCGAATGTCGAATCCAAGTCCTTACATGTTCTACATTCGCGTTCCTGAATCGTCTGCGCCAGGTGAGCCAATGAGCACGTCGGTTGCCTTTGACTTAGTGGGATCCAGTCCCGAGGCACTTGTGCGACTCACCAATGGAAAAGCTATGTTGCACCCAATCGCCGGAACGCGTCCGCGTGGAGCAACTCCAGAAGAAGATGCCGCACATGCTGCAAGTTTGATTCAGGATGACAAAGAACGTTCGGAGCATCTGATGCTCGTTGATCTTGGCCGCAACGATCTTGGCCGTGTCTGTCAGCCAGGGTCGGTCGAGGTGGTTGATTTCATGAGTATCGAGCGTTACAGCCACGTCATGCACATTGTGTCTACTGTGACTGGCGACATTAATCCTGAGCTTTCTGCACTCGATTTAGTCCAAGCGACATTTCCCGCTGGCACACTGTCCGGTGCTCCTAAACCAATGGCCATGGCAATTATTGAAGAGCTTGAACCGTCACGACGTGGCTTCTATGGCGGATGCGTCGGGTACTTCGATTTCGCAGGGAATGTTGATACTGCAATTGCAATTCGCTCTGCAGTCATCAAGGATCACACCGCTTATGTACAGGCCGGCGCTGGGGTAGTCAATGACTCGATTCCCGCAAGTGAAGATGCGGAATGTTCTGCAAAAGCCGCCGCCGTGCTGAAAGCCGTTGCGATTGCCAACACAATGACAAGTGATCGATGATGCGCAAAATTTCTCAGGTGCAGCTTGTTGCGCTTATTGGCGTTGCATTCATTTTCTTTGCCAGTACACGACCATGGGCGACAGCAAATTTGAGCGCAACGTCAGGGCCAGCACTGCACTTGAAATTCACAGGTCGCCAGCTCGATGCGCTTCCCGCCGCCTTAGCTGCACTGTCATTGGTGCTAGTTCTTGTCATTGGAGCAACTCGAACAGTAATTCGACGAGTTTTAGGCGCCATCCTCGTTTTGGCAGGAGCCGGCGTAGTTGTTGCCTCGGTCGCGACACTTAATCCTGCTGCGCTAATTGATGAAGCAGTTGCAGACTCGATGGGTTCTTACGTGAAGGACTACACAGTTCATTTGACGCATTGGTCATGGCTGAGCGTGGTCGGTGGAATTTTTCTTATGATCGCGGGATTCATTGCAGTTTTTATAGTGTTTCCAGAACGACGACGAACCGCAAAATACGACAGAATCCCAGACGCTAGTGCGTTGACTGATTGGCAATCGCTTGATCATGGCATCGATCCCACGGCCTCTGGCGGCTCCGCACTAGACTAAAAGTGCACAAAGAAACATCAAGGAGCAGAAATGTCACAAGAGCATGAAGACCATGGCCACACAGTTGCTGCGTGGACCGTCTCAGGTTTGCTTATGCTTGGCTCAGTCGTAGCCACACTCGGTGTTGTTGTCCAGAACTGGACAGTGTTTTGGGTTGGAATGGCGTTGCTACCTGTTGCGGGCATTGCAGGCAAAGTGCTCGCCCTCATGGGTTTTGGCAAGCCCGCTTAAGTTTCCTGACGGTTTCTTAACATTCCGCTGACCGTTATCGGTCATTCTCACGGCAGGCTGATCTCATGAGCGAAACAAAGGGCCTTGTTGTTGTCGTTGAGGACGAGAAGGCCATCTCGGACATGTTGCGCATGTATTTATCGCGTGAGGGTTTCGGAGTGCACGTCGAAGCAGATGGTGCCGCTGGCCTTGCCGCAATTCGAAGCCTTCGGCCGGTCGCTGTGATTCTTGACGTTGGATTGCCGACGATGGATGGCACACAAGTGTGTCGAGAACTTCGTGCAACAGGGGACTGGACGCCAATTCTGTTTTGCACGGCGCGAGATGAGGAAGTAGATCGCATTCTTGGCCTTGAAATGGGTGGCGACGATTACATTACTAAGCCTTTCAGTCCCCGTGAAGTTGTTGCGCGCATCAAATCTGTTATGCGACGTACAAGTGGATTGCCGGAAGGTTCTGGCAAAGTCAGTCTCAACGGCATCGAACTCGACAGTGAAACCCGTCGGGTTACTCTCAATGGAGAGGATGTCACTTTAACCGCAACTGAATTTGATTTATTGGCTCATCTCATGAGTAAGCCTGGACGAGTATTTACCCGAGATGAACTTCTCAGCCATGTGTGGGGATATTCCTCAGTAGTTGGAACTCGTACCGTCGATGTTCACGTTGCTCAACTGCGTGCCAAGTTTGGTGATGCCAATCCCATTCGTACTGTCCGTGGTGTTGGTTACTCAGTAGACAAGGACTAGTTAGTTGTTGCAGTCACTGTCATCCCGCGCCGCTTTGGTGACCGGAGCTGTTGCCGCGGTTGCAGTTTTGATCGCAGGAATTATTGCGCTTCCGCTGATTCGTGATGCTGCTCAAACGCAGGCTCAATCGAGCTTGTCTCAACAAGCAAATCTCGTTCGCGATGTAGCG
>CAITJH010000023.1 GCA_903892635.1 uncultured Actinomycetes bacterium
GAAACCGGCAGACTTGCGGCGAAAATGTTGCAGACTGAAACAGATTTTTCACAAGCATGGCCAAACGAACTTCGAGCGCATTATGGTTATGCCTTCTCGATTGCCCGTCGACTTGCTGGCTACCTAACAGTGCCTGGACTTCTACCAACACTTGGTCCAGTGGGAATGCGCTCGCGGTCGTTGATGAAGGTCGCACTTCGCGTGATGGGCAACCTTGTTACCGAAGAGGATCACGATACTGTTGCGCGGGTATGGCGAGGCGCGGGCAAGTTATCGACAAAGCTCGATCACCGACCACCATTTAGTTAGTAACACACTTCTCCCAAATCCTCACTCGTCATTTTCCGCAATGACAGGAAACCCCACCCTTAACGGGCGGGGTTTCCTGTCAGCGGAGACGACCAGTGAATCGTGATCTTGAACCAAACTGTTAAGAAGCTTCCCTAATTTTTCCAGCCTGGATGACCAATCGCCGCTGTGCTCGTTTTGCAATTGCACTGTCGTGCGTAACTACGACAAGTGTTAAACCCTTCTCTCGCCATAAACCTTCAAGTAGATCCATGATGTCATCGCGGGTTTGTTCATCGAGGTTTCCGGTTGGTTCGTCTGCGAGCAAGATCTCAGGGTTTTTAACTAGCGCGCGAGCGATTGCAACACGTTGCTGTTGGCCACCAGAAAGTTCGCTAGGAAGATGCCGAGTTCTATCCGAGAGCCCGACTGAGGCAAGCGCTGCTTCGGCGCGCTCAATCCGCGCGCTGGATGATATCTTTTCGCCCTGAAGTGCGATCTCTACATTTTCAAGCGCATTCAAAGTTGGGATCAAGTTGAAAGTCTGAAATACAAAACCGATCTTGTGGGAACGAATTTCAACTAACTTTGAGTCCGGCAACGAAGATATGTCAACGTCACCCAAAGTTATGGTGCCTGAGCTAGGTCGATCCAGTGCGCCAAGCAATTGGAGCAGTGTCGATTTTCCGCCGCCGGTTGGTCCTTGGATTGCAACCATCTGGCCGTCGGCTATTTGTAAGTCAACACTCTGTAGTGCCTCAACTAGTCTATTTCGTTGCTTATATGTTTTAGAAACATTTGATAACTCATACATATTTCGTCCCATTCCTTAGTTAACGCTTCGAAGGGCTGCAGCTGGACTTAAGCGAGATGCACGCCAACCACCGAAAGCGCCTGCTAGCAAGCCACCGACAATTGATAAGGCGACTGCCAAGAGGATTACATTCAGTGCAACCGGCAAGTGCATCGTTATGGTTTGCACAGTTTCTACAGAGCGTCTTCCGCTTCCGCCAAAGGCCCCTTGCGGAAGAGTTGCTGGGTCACCTACAGGAGAAGGGAACCCATTCGCGTTTGCACCTCCTGCTACTGCCCGACGACCAAAACCACTGAAAAGTGAACCAGCTGATGCAGAACCTTGGAGCGTTAAGTTATCTCGGTTGATTGCGAAAATTCCAACTAGCCCGATCCCAATTCCAATCAAGCCGCCTAACATGCTCTGTATGAAAGATTCACCTAATACTTGAGCCATAATTCTGCGATTTTTCCAACCGATTGCTTTTAAGGTTCCGAATTCACGAGTACGCCGTGATACCCCTGAGATCGTGAATAATATTGCAATTAAGAAAGCTGCGATCAAAACTGCAATTGACAGCCAGTAGCCAAGACCTGAAACCAAAGATGATGCAGATGCCAGTGAACCTGAAACGCTCGAAGCCAAGTCCGATTGAGTCTTTACGGTGTCAGCGGTGAGAACGGATGCCAACGATGCTTTTACATTTGCAATGTCCTTATTTGAGTTTGCCTGTACATAAATCGTGCTCAACTTGTCTGCGTTACCCGAAAGTTTTTGCGCAACATCAAGCGAGATGTATGCATCTGATGCAGAACTTGAGTCGGAAGTTGATGGAGTCACTAACCCAACTATTGAAAAATCCTGACCACCGATATTTATTGAACCGCCGGTACTAAGTTTGGCGCTTGTTGCATAATTCGAATCAAGTACTGCTTTATATGTGCCAGTGTCTGTACTTGTTAGACCAACACCATTACTTACAGTGATTGCCGACAAAGGTCCAACGGCAGTCTTGGATAAGTCGACACCAAGGACGGAGAAGCGATCTACGTTAAACGAGCTTCCACCATTCCCATTGGTGCCACCACGATTTAGTTTTGTTCGTGGTTGCATTTTCTGAACGGAGGGGCCACCGCCAGCGCCGCTAGCGGGCAAAGGCACTTGAAATGCTTGTGGAATTTGACCCGAGAAAGTTATGTTTTGTAATGCGAGTGTTCCGGCTGCGCCTTTAACGCCAGTTGTTTGTTCAACAGTTGCTAAATCGCTTGTGGGCATAAATTGTCCGCCACCTATTCCGCCAGTGAGTCTCGACTGACTTACTTTTTGCGTACCACTCACGTTGGTCCCTGAGTTGCGATCGAATCCAAAACTCTGGGGCCCCGATGGGGCAGTTGGCGCCACCGGAGTCAAGGTTACGGTCATGTCTGTGCCAACGCCGTAGACACTTTCTAAAACCTTACTTTGCGCACTTTGTACGCCTTGCGAAAAAGCATTTACGATAATGACTAACCCAATTGCTAGAGCCATTCCAGCAGCAATAATTGCGGTTTGTTTGCGTCGGCCAAAAAGTTCCCGCCGTAGGTATGTTAAAAACATGGTGTCTCTCTGAAGTTAAGTTTCTGCAACTTTAGAATTCCATCTAGTCATTAAGGCTTTAGGCATTTAACGTTCAGGGTGTGTAAATGTTTGTATGAATTTGCAAAAGTGAATGACAAAAACCCCACCCTTAACGGGCGGGGTTTCCTGTCAGCGGAGACGAGAGGAGCCGTCGTTCACGCTATTCACGTGAACTCCTCCCAAATCCTCACTCGTCATATTCCGCAATGACAAAACCCCCACCCTTAGCGGGCGGGGGTTCCTGTCAGCGGAGACGAGAGGATTTGAACCTCCGAAGGGTTTAACCCCTTACCTCATTAGCAGTGAGGCGCACTCGACCGGACTATGCGACGTCTCCAACGAATTCAAAGATTACCCGTATTCGCTGATTTTGGCGAAAACGCCACCGAACGCATTGGATTCTCGCCCAGTTCCCAGCAAGATGTATCCATGTCTAATTTCGGAGTCTGCTCATCAGTTGCCACCCTCAAACGCGTGGCAGTTCGCCGCCCAACCCGCGACGCAGATTACGCCGGAGCGCATTGGCTAGGTGCTCCTGAAGAACTCGACCTTGATGCGCTCGAACGTGACCACGCTGTCTTCGTGGAATTGCTCGAATCACTCGGATGTCAGGTTGATGTGTTGGAGCCAGTTGCAGGACTAGCCGATGCCATCTTTGTTTACGACCCAGCGTTCACAACTCCTGGTGGTGTGATTCAACTTCGTGGTGCAAAAGAAGCTCGAAAGAAAGAACCGGCTGTTCTTGTCGGTGACTTGAATGCACTTGGTATCCCAACTGTTGGCGTACTCACCGGAGACGCCACAGCTGACGGTGGTGACATGTGCTGGCTGGACGACAAGACAGTTGCGCTGGGAAGGACGTATCGCACGAATGCCGAAGGTGAACGGCAACTGCGCGAGATTTTTGCGACCGAAGGTATCGATGTCCTGACCTTCCACATGCCACATGCACTGGGTCCGGAATACTGCCTGCATCTGATGAGTGTCATCTCACCGATTCGCGATGACCTCGCGGTTGTTTACGAACGTGAAGCGCCAGTGACGTTATTGCAAGAGCTTGCAGCTCGTGGCATTAAGACAGTGTCCGTGCCAGACGAGGAGTACATGTCTCTTGCCTGCAACGTGCTTGCGGTGAAGCCTGGAGTTGTTGTGATGCCAGATGGAAACCCCATTACGAGGCAGCGCATGGTCGATGCTGGGGTTGAAGTACACACCTATCCCGCATCGACAATTAACCGTGGTGAGGGTGGACCAACGTGCCTAACCCGCCCACTTTGGCGCGAATAACGTCCTCTATTTGGGCGTAAGCCAAAACGACAGTAACCTTATTTCTGATCCGTAAGGGTCTGGCGAGGTGGCAGAGCGGCCGAATGCGGGCGCCTTGAAAGCGTCTGAGGTGTTAAAGCCTCCGGGGGTTCAAATCCCTCCCTCGCCGCGGAGAAGTCCGGTCGGAACTTAAACGTTCATCGACGCGGAAGAGACTCTGAATCTGTGGCCCGCTACGGCGGGCCTCAGTTATTTTCGGACACTTTTTGTGCAGGCACTCACTGATGTGAGTGCCTTTTGTGTGTGCGACTAGAGAACGTCTTCGCCGTTTTCCTTGGCAATGCGACGAGCAAGGTATGGCGAGAAGTAGCCCTTGTACTTTTCTTGAAGGTCTGCACGCTTCCAGTCCTGACCAGTCACTGTGCCACGGCATTGCGCTTCACCACAACCACAGGTGAACTCGTCATAGTCCGAGTCATCGCATGTCGCGTAATCAAATGTGAGCTCTTCGCCTACTTCAATGTCGCGCCATGCAACTAGGACTTGGGAACCAATAAGAACTGCGCTGGGATGGCATGAATGATTGAGGTGATCGCCAGGTTCCGGTGTCTCGTCTGACACGAGATATAGGTCTTCATCGACTTGGATTGAACGGTGTTGACGATCTAAATCAAGAGTGTCGAGAGTGGAGCGGGTAACAACCCATCCACCGAAGCCGGCGACGGTTTCGCCGCGACTAATTTTCTCTAACGCAAAACTTCCATGACCTTTTGTTCCAGCAGGTCGCGATTGCGCCTTTGGTGTCAACCAGTTCTTATCCAATCTATGGAACCTCGCCTCTCTCGTGGGGTTCGCCCGCAAACCCGCAAGAATGCAATCGTATGGGACGTGCGCCTCGCCCGTGTAATTGTTCAACAAGGGTTCACCCAACGTAGGCTAAAGCCATGATTGATCTCGCAGCGCTCCGCCAAGACCCTGACTCCGTAAGGAAATCTCAGGAAGCACGTGGCGAATCGACCAGTTTGGTTGATGAGGTTTTAGCTGCGGATGTGGTCCGTCGCACTGCTGTGGCTGCCTTTGAATCAGTTCGTGCCGAGCAAAAGAGTCTGGGCGCATTGGTGTCCAAAGCAACTGGGGATGACAAGGCTGAGTTGCTAGCCAAGACCAAGGTGCTCTCCGAGCAGGTAAAGACAACAGAGGCCACGGTACGTGAAGCTGATCTTGCTCTAGAAGAACTTGTTCTGGCACTGTCAAACATTGTCGACCCTGACGTTCCAGTTGGTAGCGAAGACGATTTTGTTGTCATCAAAGAAGTTGGAACTAAGCGCGACTTTGCTGCTGAAGGTTTTGACGTTCGTGATCACGTTGACTTAGGAAACTTGATCGGTGCAATTGATATCGAACGTGGCGCGAAAGTTTCTGGCAGTCGTTTTTATTACCTCACTGGACCTGGCGCAATGCTTGAACTCGCACTCGTTCAACTTGCAATGAACTTGGCGCAAGCAAACGGTTTCCTACCGATGATTCCACCTGCTCTTGTGAAGCCAGCTGCGATGGAAGGTACTGGCTTCCTTGGTCAAGCTGCTGAAAACGTTTATCGTCTCGAAGCTGACGACATGTATTTAGTTGGAACTGCTGAAGTTCCACTTGCTGCTTATCACATGGACGAAATTCTTGATCTGGCAGAAATGCCAAAGCGATACGTTGGCTACTCACCGTGTTATCGACGCGAAGCAGGAAGTCATGGAAAAGATACTCGCGGAATCTTCCGTGTGCATTGGTTCGACAAAGTAGAAATGTTTTCATTCTGCCCAGTTGATCAAGCGCAAGAAGAACACAATCGACTCTTGGCTTTCGAAGAAGAATTCCTGCAAGCTATCGAAGTGCCTTATCGCGTTATCGATGTAGCATCTGGTGATCTTGGATCAAGTGCTGCGCGCAAGTTTGACTGCGAAGCATGGGTACCGTCACAAGAGCGCTACCGCGAAGTTACATCAACATCAAACTGCACAACATTCCAGTCACGACGTTTGCGAATTCGTGGTCGTGGTGACAATGGAGTTGAACCAATTGCCACTCTGAATGGAACACTTTGTGCGATTACACGCACGATTGTTGCGATCTTAGAAAACCACCAACAGCCTGATGGTTCGGTACGTATTCCTGTGGCGCTTCGCCCGTACCTTGGTGGCGCTGAATTTTTTCAGGTCAAGGCCTAACAAGAAATCCTTCAATAAGAAAGCCCCCGATCGCTCGGGGGCTTTGTTATTAGTCGAACCTTTATTGACCAGGAACTTGTGGCAGATTCTGTAGTGCTTCAGCGAAACGTTCGTCGCTTACAACTTCATCAACCATGTTGCCCTGCAAGTACTCGTCGTACGCCGTGAGGTCAAAATGACCGTGTCCGCAAAGTGCAGTGACAATAACTGTTTCCTCACCGGTTTCCTTTGCCTTGAGGGCTTCACGGATTGCAAGTGCAATTGCGTGAGTTGGCTCTGGTGCAGGAACAATTCCTTCGGTACGAGCGAAAAGTACAGCTGCCTTGAAGCACTCGGTCTGTGGAACAGACTCAGCATCCATCAAACCTTGGTCATAGATGTGCGAGATCAACGGAGCCATACCGTGGTAGCGCAAACCACCAGCGTGAATTGGATCTGGAATGAAGTCCTTACCAAGAGTGTGCATCTTCATCAGTGGTGTCATACCTGCGGTATCACCGAAGTCGTATGCGTAAACACCCTTAGTCAACGATGGGCATGATGCAGGTTCCGCAGCAAGAATGCGTGGATTGATCTTGCCGGCCATCTTCTCGCGAAGGAATGGGAATGCAAGACCACCAAAGTTTGATCCACCGCCAGTGCAACCAACAATGAGATCTGGAGTCTCGCCAGCTTTTGCTAGCTGCAAGATAGCTTCTTCACCGATGATGGTCTGATGCATCAATACGTGATTCAATACCGAACCAAGCGCATAACGCGTCTCGGGATCTTTCACTGCCATTTCAACAGCTTCAGAAATTGCGATGCCAAGGGAACCACTTTGATTACGAGGATCAGCGCCAAGCATGCGACCAGCCTCGGTCAACTGTGATGGTGAACGGTGCACTGTTGCACCAAAGACTTCGATCATCAAACGACGGAATGGCTTCTTGTCGAATGACGCGCCCACTTGGAAAATTTCACATTCCATGTCGAATAGTGCACAGGCAAATGCGAGTGCAGTACCCCATTGGCCAGCGCCAGTTTCAGTTGTCAGTTTCTTGATGCCATCGAGCTTGTTGTAGTACGCCTGCGGCACAGCAGTGTTTGGCTTGTGTGAGCCCGCTGGCGAGACACCTTCGTATTTGTAAAAAATCTTGGCCGGAGTTCCAAGCGCAGCTTCCAAACGGTGCGCGCGAAACAGTGGGCTTGGACGCCATTGACGGTACACATCGAGTACAGCACCTGGGATGTCGATGTAACGATCCTGGCTGACTTCTTGCATGATCAGTTCCATTGGGAACAGCGGCGCAAAGTCTTCTGGACCTGCAGGCTGCAATGTTCCTGGGTGCAGAGCCGGCGGCGGCGGTGCTGGAAGATCAGGGATGATGTTGTACCACTGTGTGGGCATCTCATCTTCGGTCAGCGTGTACTTGTGAGTCCGTACTTCTTGGCTGATGCTGGCCATGGTGCTCCTTTGAGAGTGTCCGTAAAGTAGAGGTGGGTTGCAGTCAGTCGACTGCACCCACAATCAATTGAAACGAGAGTACGCGAGTGACACGCCTTTTGGCTACTGATCTAGACGGAACGCTGCTGCAAACTGGCGGAACGCTCTCGGAATTTAACCGATCAGCGCTCAATCGTGCTCGCGAGGCTGGTTTGGATGTCGTCTTTATTACTGGCCGTCCACCACGTTGGATGAGCGAAATTTTTGAGATGACTGGTCATCCGGGTTGGGCACTGTGCGCAAATGGCGCGATGACAATGGACATTGAGACGCACGAAATTATTCATGCCGATTTACTAGAACCCGAAGCCGGACTTGAAATGGCCAATCGGTTGACCAAGCTCGACCCCAAAATGTCGTTTGCTGTTGAGCTTGCACTTCCTCATAACGATTTTGTTATAGACGCTACTTATCGTCCTCGCTGGGAAACTCAGACTGAGCCAGTACGCATGACATTGCCCGAAATGTTTTCCACGGGCAAGGTCGTGAAATTACTTGCACGACCTTCGGGCGCATTGTCGTCGCACGATGCCGATTCCTTCTTGCACTTGGCAGAACAATCCGCTGCAGGTCTGTGCGACATTACGCACTCGGACATTAATGACTTGATGCTCGAAATGAGTGCACTTGGAATCAACAAAGGTTCTGGTCTTGCAAAGATCGCTGACGTTCGTGGTTACGACGTTTCAGAAGTCGCAGCAATTGGTGACATGCCAAACGACATTCCAATGGTGAAATGGGCGGGTCGTGGCTGTGCAGTCGCCAATGCACACGACTGGGTCAAAGAAGTTGCCGATGAAATTTTGCCGAGCAATGATGACAATGGCGTCGGTGTGTTAATCGATCAAATTATCGCTGGTTACTAAACGCGTTTGCGTAAATTACTTAGCCACTGATCGGCTTCGAGAAACGCTTCATTGTTCACAGCAGACTTCACTGGCTCTGGTGTGTGATCATGTCGAGGATACGAGCCAAGAAACTTCACGTCAGCACAAATGCGATGCAAGCCCTTCAGCGCTTCACCGACACGTTCGTCATCGATGTGACCTTCGAAATCAATAGAGAAGAAATACGCACCGAGCTGCTTTTTCGTTGGGCGAGATTCAACGCGCGTTAAGTCGATTCCGCGAACAGTGAACTCAGTCAAAATTTCCTGAAGTGCACCAGGATGGTTTTCCATCATGAATAGCGAGACAGTGGTCTTGTCATTGCCGGACGCAGGAAGCGCGTGACCAGGCTTTTGCACAAGCACGAAACGTGTCCACGCCGCATCACTGTCGCCGATGTTGTCAGCAAGAATCTCGAGGTTGTAATACTCAGCAGCTACTCGAGCGCAAATAGCGGCATCGAAATTTGCGCCTTCTGATAAATCAGATGCAGCTGTTGCTGTCGACATTGCTGGCAACACATGTACGCCAGGAAGGTTCACGCTGAGCCACTCCAAACATTGAGCGTGCGCATGTGGGTGTGTTGCTATGCGGGTGATGTCCTTCAATGTTGTTCCGGGACGAACCAACAAACTGAACTCAACAGGTATTGCAATTTCGGCAACGATTTCGAGTGTGTCACCGTGCGACAACCCATCAAGAGTTGTTGGCACTGCGCCTTCGACCGAATTTTCGATAGGAACTAGCGCACCTGCAACTTCGCCGCTTCGCACCATCGAGAGGGCATTTGGCACAGATTCTGCAGGAACGAGCTCAGCCCCATCTGCAGCAGGCAGGCGCAGGATCGCGGTTTGGGCGAAAGTGCCGCGCGGCCCGAGGTAGGCAAATGTGTTCGACATAAGAGTTCTAGGCTATCGCGAGGGGCTAGCCAGCCAGAAAAGTCAATGTTGAGTCAAGATTTCCTGCAAACACAGGGATTTTGCTCGAGTGGGCGAAAAAGTTTCGTAGATTTGAAGAAGTTCAGGCATTGTCGCATCCCCCGTCGACGATGTCTGAACTTTCATTTTCCCAATAAATTCAGTGTTACCCGTGTCTCGGGAGTGTCAGCGCAGTCCCGTGAGTCACAATTACTCAGTGGATTCAACAATTTATCGACGCCGAGCAGACGGCACGATTATTGGCGTTCCTGAAAATAAGGCAGAAACAGCACAAGAGCAGGTCGCCGAAAACCTCGATGGAATTACTCGAGTTCCAGTAACTCCTTTGCCTGAAGCCTTCATGCCCGTCGAAGAAGCGCGCGTTCAAGAAAGCCACCAACCTGTTGTTGCAAATTCACAGTCGCCAGTCGCGATGGCTCCTGTTGCCTATAGCGCAACTGTTGATGATCGTGATGATGAAGGCGAGTTACGGTTTGACGATGCCATAGACCCTGACCCACTTGGTAAAGAAGCTCAACGCGAACTTAAAAAGAAAGCCAAGAAATTTAAGCGCTCGCCTGTTGGAAAAATTCTTCACCGAATTCTTGTCATACTTCGCATTGTTGTAGTGGCCTATGTAGCCATTTATGTTGCGCTCGGAATGATGACATCAAAGGCATTGGAAAAAACCAACGCAACTCCAACTCATCCGATTGCGGCGACATCAGGAACAAACTGGTTGCTTGTGGGATCTGATAGCCGTAAAGGTTTGTCATCACACATGCAGCACGTACTTCACACTGGTCCCGACACTGGCTCGCAACGCACAGACGTCATCATGATTGTGCACATTGACCCACAGGGAAATCCAACTTTGGTTTCATTGCCACGTGATTCGTACGTTGCTATTCCAGCTCATACTTCGAATGATGGTACGAAAGCAGCAGCATCTCACAACAAGATCAACGCCGCGTATTCCTTCGCGGGTGCGCCATTGTTGGTTTCGACAATTGAGCAAAATACTGGGCTTCATATCGATCACTACATGGAAATTGGATTCGCCGGAATCAAGGACATCACTGATGCAGTCAACGGCGTCACTATTTGCGTAGCTCATAACTATGACGACAAGAATTCAAATCTTCATGTGAAAAAAGGTTGCCAACATATGAATGGCAAGAATGCGCTCGCCTATGTGCGCATGAGATACGCGGATCCAACCGGCGACTTAGGTCGTATTCAGCGTCAACAGCAATACATGGCAGCCGTGCTTCACAAGGCGATTACCCCAGGAACATTGTTGAACCCATTGGCGCTCAAGAAATTGTCAGCAGCCGGAACCAGCTCGGTAGTCGTGGGAAATCAGGATTCGGTCACTGATTTATTGAAGCTGGGTAAAGCGATGCGCAATCTATCTAAGGGCAATGGGCAAGTGATGACAGTTCCTGTCGCCAATGCTGACGCAACCACGGCCGCGGGCTCTAGCGTGCTGTGGGATACCCAAAAGGCATCTGCCTTATTCAAGAAATTGGCTGCAAACTAGCCACTCGGGCGGGCAGGCCAATTACTAATCAATTTTTTATTCAATAAATCCCGAAAACAATGGCTTTTGGAGACGTTTTAGTTTCAGCAACGGCGTTTCACTATTTGACAAGCCCCCTAGGTGGCACGGCACACTTCACGAGATACGCGTTTTGCATATATACAGTGCAAACAAATTCGAAGGAAGGGGTTCCAAGTGCCACAGACTCGCCGTCTAGTGATTGTGGAATCACCCGCCAAGGCCAAAACCATTCAGAAGTACTTGGGTCCCGAGTACGAAGTAGAAGCCAGTGTTGGTCACGTTCGAGATTTGCCGGAACGCGCTGTCGATGTGCCTGCCTCAATCAAAAAACAGCCATGGGGACGAATGGCAATCGATGTTGAAGATGACTTCACGCCGTATTACGTGGTCAGTGCAAAAAAGAAGGACAAGGTCGCCGAACTTAAGCGCAAGCTAGCCGACGCCGATGAACTCTTACTCGCAACTGACGGGGACCGCGAAGGTGAAGCAATTGCTTGGCACCTTTTAGAAATTCTTCGCCCTAAAGTTCCAGTCAAGCGAATGGTGTTTCACGAAATTACACCTGAAGCAATTCGTCACGCTGCAGAATCAACTCGTGACCTCGACATGGAACTTGTCGATGCACAAGAAGCACGACGCCTTATCGATCGCCTTTATGGATTTGAAGTGTCACCCGTTTTGTGGCGCAAAGTTCAAGCTGGTCTTTCGGCTGGCCGTGTGCAATCTGTAGCAACGCGACTAGTTGTCGAACGCGAACGTGAGCGCATTGCTTTCCGCAGTGCCTCGTACTGGGACATCGAAGGCACCTTCGATCCAAGTTCATTCACTGCCTCACTTGTAGCTGTCGATGGAATTCGCGTGGCCACTGGTAAAGACTTTGACGCACAAGCCCAATTAACAGAAAAACAAGTTGTGCATTTAAGCGAAGCAGACGCTCGCGGTTTGTGTGATTCGTTATCAAGCGCAGCATTCACAGTTCGCAAGGTTGATGAAAAGGGTTACACCAATCGACCTAAAGCACCATTCATGACCTCGACTCTTCAGCAAGCTGCATCAGGTCGATTGAAGTGGGGAGCGCAGCGCACCATGCGAGTTGCGCAGTCGTTATACGAGCGCGGCTACATCACCTACATGCGTACCGACTCAACCACATTGTCAGAAACCGCCATTAACGCAGCGCGCACTCAAGCAGCGTCACTGTATGGCAACGACCATATTTCTGAGGCTCCGCGTCGCTATGACCGAAAGGTTAAGAATGCGCAAGAAGCTCACGAAGCGATTCGTCCGGCTGGCGATGTGTTCCGTACACCTGCGGAAGTTGCGGGTGAACTCGTCGGTGACGAATTCGCGTTGTACGACTTAATTTGGAAACGCACAGTTGCAAGCCAGATGGCCGATGCACGTGGAACAACGGCAACCATCAGATTCGGTGCAGCCGCTGGCGACGGACGTGATGTTGAGTTTTCGGCAAGCGGAACAATCATTACGTTCCGTGGACATCTAGCTGCCTATGACGACATCGATGAAGATCAAGATGCCAAAGAACAAGCTAAGCGCTTGCCAGCTCTCACTGTCGGCGATGTCGTGACGCCATTGACGCTAGATCCGTCCGGTCACAGCACTAACCCACCTGCTCGTTACACCGAAGCAACTCTCGTTCAGGAATTAGAGCGTTTGGGTATCGGTCGTCCGTCAACTTACGCTGCAATTATCGGGCGCATTGTTGATCAAGGTTATGTCTGGAAAAAGGGAAGTGCGTTAGTACCTCACTTCCTTGCCTTCACAGTTGTTCGTTTGATGGAAGAGAACTTCGGTCCATTAATCGATTATGACTTCACTGCATCACTCGAAGAAGTACTTGACCGCGTAGCTCGTGGTGAAGATGCACGGCTTGAAGTTCTCAAGCGCTTTTACTTCGGCGATCAAAATTCTGCTGATGTATTTCCAGGTCTGGCAAAACTTGTAGGCGCATACGGTGACATTGATGCGCGCGCTATGGCATCAATTCCAATTACTGGCAGCGATGCAATCATCCGCGTTGGAAAGTACGGTCCCTATTTGGAACGTGGCGCCGATGAAACGTTAAAGCGCGCAAACATTCCTTCTGACATGGCGCCTGATGAACTCACTGCAGAAATGGCTGAAGAGCTATTCAATGCTCCATCTGGCGAACGTGAACTTGGTATTGATCCTGAAACTGATCGAGTCATCATGGCAAAGACGGGTCGCTATGGCCCGTACTTCACCGAAGTACTTCCTGAAGGATCACCAAAATCAGCTAAGCCACGAACTGCATCGTTATTCCAAAGCATGGATGTCGAAACAGTAACGCTTGAAGATGCGCTACAAATGTTTACGTTGCCGCGTGAAATTGGGGAAGACCCTGCCGATGGCGAAATGATCACGGCGCAAAATGGTCGCTATGGTGCCTACTTGCTCAAGGGTAAAGACTCCCGAACGTTGCCAAGTGAAGAGTCAATCTTCACCTGCACACTTGAAGAAGCACTTGCCTTGTTTGCACAACCAAAGATGCGACGTGGACGTGGTCAAGCAGCAGGACCACTCAAGGTAGTTGGAAATGATCCTTCAACTGGCAAAGAAGTTGTTGTCCGCGAGGGTAAGTTCGGTATTTACATCACTGATGGTGAAACCAACGCATCACTTCGTGGTGGCGATTCGGTTGAGACAATCTCCATCGAACGTGCATCAGATCTACTTGCGGAACGTCGTGCTGCAGGTCCTTCTCCAAAGAAGGCAAGCGCACGAGTTGCCAAGAAGCCTGCTGCAAAAAAGTCAACAGCTAAGGGAACAACAACAAAAAAAGTTACCCGTAAAGCACCGGCAAAGAAAACTGGCGTAGGTAAGACTGCAGCCGAAAAAGCAACCGTCACAGCCGACAATTAGAGTTAATTCGTGACTACAGGACTGTTCATCGCGCTTGAAGGTGGCGAAGGTGCGGGTAAATCTACTCAAACCGAACGCTTGCGCCTGCACCTCGAGTCATTGGGGTTCGAAGTTGTTGTCACGCGCGAACCTGGTGGAACGCCAACAGCTGAAAAAATCCGAAACATTTTGTTGGACCCATCCATTCACGACATGCCTGATGAAACCGAAGCATTGTTGTTTGCGGCATCACGTGCCGATCATGCCGAAAACAAAATTCGTCCAGCCTTGGCGCGGGGGGCTGTGGTCTTATGTGATCGCTACATAGATTCGTCCGTTGCCTATCAAGGTGCTGCACGAGGCTTAGGTATTGATCGAGTTCGGGCCCTTAGTGAGTGGGCAACGCGTGAACTGCATCCTGATTTCACAATTTATTTAGATGTCCCTGCCGATGCCAGCGCCGAGCGCATGGAAGGCACCGACCGAATGGAAATTCAGTCGGCTGATTTTCACATCCGAGTTCAACAGGCATTCCGCGACATTGCTGCGGCATCAACTCGACCACACATCGTTGTGGATGCGACGTTATCGATTGAGCAAGTCACATCCGAAATTCTTGCTGCGCTGACTCCACTTTTGGAAAAGCAATGAGCGTCTTTGATTCGGTGCTCGGCCAAGAGCAGGCGATTCAAGAACTCAAGCGTGCAGTTGTTGATGCAGCAAAAGTAGCCATTGGCGAGCGCGGCGATGCCATGACTCACGCGTGGCTCATCACCGGTCCTCCAGGAAGTGGGCGCAGTACAACTGCACTAGCTTTTGCGGCATCACTCGTTTGTCCTAATGGTGGATGTGGGACATGCATTGATTGTCGAAATGTTGCCGCAGGAATTCATCCCGATGTTGAGCATGTCGTTCCCGAGGGTGTTGTCTACACCGTGGCGCACGCCGATGCGCTTATCGAACGAGCATCATTGTCACCTTCGCGAAGTCCATGGCACGTTATCGTCGTCGAAGATGTCGATCGCTTTCAACTCAACGCTGTTCCTAAGTTGCTAAAGAGCATTGAAGAGCCACCTGCGCACACCGTATGGGTGTTATGCGCGCCTACAGTCGATGACGTTTTGCCAACAATTAATTCGCGCTGTCGTCATGTATTGCTCAATTCGCCGACGTTGTCGGATGTAGCAGCTCAGCTCACAACTCGCTTTGGAGTTGATAGCGCCATGGCTGCATTCGCAGCTCGTGCAGCGCAAGGTCATCTTGGTCGGGCGAGGGCTCTTGCTACTGATGAACAAGCGCGTTTAAAGCGAGCAGAAATTCTGGACATTCCTACCCGTCTATCGACGGTTAGTTCGTGTTACGAAATTGCTGGCTCGATCGTAGCCAACGCAAATGCCGAAGCCGATCGAATGATTGCGCCCATGGAACAACAAGATGAACAGGATGTTCGCATGGCATTTGGTGAGGGAGCCGAGGGTAAAGGCTTCAAATCAATTGATCGTGCAATCAAGCGCGAAATGAAATCTCTCGAAGAGCGATTCAAAGCGCGCCGGCGACGCATGGTTGCCGATGCTTACGATCGAATCCTTTTAGACCTAACGGGCTATTACCGAGACATCATGGTTGTGCAATCAGGCTCGCACGTCCCATTAATCAATGAAGAATTGCGTTCTGCGATCGAACGAATTGCTGACCAAGACGACACAGCTAATACGTTGAATCGCATTGATGCAATTCGTGAAGCTCGTGACCAACTCATCGCAAACGTTGCACCACTTGCGGTTTTCGAGTCATTGCTTGTAACTCTGCGCGATCCTCGACTAGTGCACGTAGGTAAATAGTTTCGATTCGAAGTCAGTGGCAGGTTAGAGTTCTTAAAGAACGCCGTGTTGTGATGTGGAGTATTGGTGCGCAAACTAATTAGTTTTCTGACAGCTTGTTTCTTGGTTCTAGTCGCCGCCATTGGAATCTCGGTGGCAAATAACGGTGGAACTCTGACAACTGGAACTGCTTCGCCGCAACCATCTGCATCATCTTCAGACTCTGGTACGTCACCCACGCCATCGGAATCATCAGCTAGCGGATTCGCAGATCTCAATGCGTACTATCAACAACAACTGACGTGGAAGAGCTGCAAAGATGGCTTTGAATGCGCCACTATGCAAGTGCCTTTGGATTATGCAAACCCAAGTGCACAAGCAATCTCATTGGCTGTAGTGCGACTGAAGTCAAAAAGTTCGCATGGCTCACTCATTTTGAATCCGGGTGGTCCAGGGGGATCAGGCATTGAATATGCTCGCGCTGCAACTTACGTCATGACCGAAAAACTTCGTAAGTACTACGACGTCGTTGGTTTCGATCCGCGTGGTGTTGGTCAAAGCACTCCAGTTGAATGTTTGACCGATAAGGAAACTGACCAATACATCGCTGCTGATGGTTCGCCAGATAATCAACAAGAGATTGACCAAACCGTCACAATGATGCAGAACTTCGCAACAGAATGTGCAACAAAATCTGCAGCGCTTTATGCGCACGTTGACACGGTGAGTGCTGCGCGCGACATTGACATACTTCGCGCTACTCTTGGTGATGAAAAATTGAATTGGTTCGGAAAGAGCTATGGAACTTTTCTTGGTGCAACTTATGCCGGATTGTTTCCAGACAAAGTTGGACGAATGATGTTGGACGGTGCAATTGATCCAACGTTGGATAACACAGCTCTATCCAAAGGTCAGGCTCTTGGTTTCGAAAATGAACTTCATCGATTCGTAGCTGACTGCCCTTCGCATGATGATTGCCCACTCACGAGTTCGGGTGCAGCAGGTTTTTCTCAGATCACTTCAATGCTCGACAAACTCGATGCGCATCCAGTAACAATTTCTGATGGCCGATCATTTACCCAAGCGATGGGCGTCACCGGAGTTATTGGTTCGCTTTACGACAAGGTCTACGGTTGGGAGTCGTTACGAGTTGCGTTGAAGGATGCGTTCAAGGGAAACTTCGACACACTTGCACAAAACGTTGACTACTACACAAGTAGAGATACCAACGGTCATTACACAGACAACTCGAATGATGCGATCATGGCCGTTAATTGTTTAGATCGTCCAGATCGACCAACGGTTACTCAAACCCAGGCACTTGCTAAGCAATGGGCTGCAATTGCTCCGGCTTTTGGTGTTTACCTTGCATGGGGAAATCTGGGATGTTCTTATTGGAAGGCTCCAGCTACGGGTAAGCCAGAGGCAATTACCGCAACAGGCGCTCCTACGATTTTGGTTGTCGGAACGATCAATGATCCTGCAACGCCTTATCCATGGGCTAAAGCATTAGCAAATCAACTTAGCTCTGGTGTCCTGCTCACATATAACGGTGATGGACACACTGCCTATTACCAAGGATCAAACTGTGTCGATAAATATGTCGATAACTATTTCCTGACAGGTAAGGCAACCGCTGGTGTTGTCTGTAACGACGGTCCTTAAATTCCGAACCCAATAGTCACACGGTCTTTCAGGAATCCTTGATTTTATGGGGTTCTAGTAGTTGTCAATGCTTGTATACCTAAAATCCCGATACGCTAGACAGGTATCCCCAAGTTCTTAAAGTGAGAGATTGACTATGTCATCTGAAGTTTCATCAAACCAATCCACTGAAGCCCTTTCTCATAAGGAAATCCTCGGCATTCTTAGTGGCCTAATGGTCGGTATGTTGCTTGCAGCACTCGACCAAACCATCGTGTCAACGGCGCTGAAAAGCATCGTTGAAGATTTCAATGGCCTGAGCCACTACACATGGGTTGTCACTGCGTACTTGCTGACGTCAACTGCGTCAACACCACTTTATGGAAAAATTTCTGACCTCTATGGTCGTCGACCAGTGTTCCAGTTTGCGATCATCACATTCTTAGTCGGTTCAGCACTTGCCGGTGCGTCACAAAACATGGCTCAGCTCATTGGTTTCCGTGCGATCCAAGGTCTCGGTGCCGGTGGTTTGATGGCACTCACGTTCGTCATCATTGGTGACGTTATTCCACCACGCGATCGCGGTAAGTATCAGGGATACTTCGGTGGCGTATGGGGTATCTCGTCGGTTGCAGGTCCACTCCTTGGTGGATTCTTCTCAGATCACCACACACTTCTTGGCGTTGCCGGATGGCGATGGATCTTCTACATCAACATCCCATTCGGAATTCTCGCATTGGTTCTGACTTCAGCATCGCTTCACATTCACAACGTCAAGCGTGAACACAAGATTGATTATTTTGGTGCAATCATTTTGGTTGCCGGTGTCACATCATTGCTTATGGCAGTGTCTGTCTACGGTCCACAGGATGGTTGGAAAGATTCGCGAACAATGTCCACCTTTGGATTGTTCGCTGTTCTTCTCGTCGTGTTCCTTTTCCACGAAGGTCGCACTACTGAACCGATCCTTCCGCTCTACTTATTTAAGAATCACACGTTCTCGATTACATCTGCGATGGCATTCATCATCGGCGCGGGTATGTTCGGTGCAATCATCATGTTGCCCCTTTACCTTCAGCTTGTTAAGGGTGATTCGGCAACAACTGCTGGTTTGAAGTTGATCCCATTCATGTTGGGCATCGTGTCGATGTCAATCGTTAGTGGAAAGCTCATTTCGAAGCACGGACACTACAAGCGCTACCCAATCATTGGATTGTCAATGATGACCGTAGGTATTTTGTTGCTCACACGCTTGGCTTCAGGAACGCCGTATTGGGAACTGTCGCTATATGAATTGCTGATCGGTATGGGACTTGGTTTCTCAATGCAGACAATTGTTATTGCATTGCAAAACGCTGTGGACTTCAAAGACCTTGGTGTAGCAACAAGCGCCAATACATTCTTCCGATCGATTGGTAGCACAATCGGCGTTGCGCTCTTTGGATCGGTGTATTCAAACCGTCTTGGTATTTACTTACCGCAGATGATCAATGATCTTAAGCAGTCAAATCCAGCAGCACTTGCCGGTGCAACGCCGCAGGCATTTGAAGAGTTGAAGAACAACTCGGCAGTCATCAAGACTTTCACGCCTGAATTACAACAGGGTGTCTACGAATCATTCGTCCATGCTTTCCATGACGTTTTCCTCGTTGCAGCTCCAGTTGTATTTGTTGGTTTAATTCTTGCTTTCTTCCTTCGTGAAACACCACTTCGTACCAATGCCGCTTTCCAAGCAGCACGCGAAGAGGCTGTTGGAGAACAGTTCGGATAAATCTTGTCGACTTCCCACAACAACGACACTTCGGTATCCGGAACTTTTGAAGTTCCGGACCTGACGTCCAATGCAGCAATGACAAAATTTCTGTTTGGTTTGCCTGGTGTTGACAAAGTTGGTCTGGAGGAACGAGCTGCAAGTTTAGGAACTCGGTCAATCAAGAATTCAGCCAAAGCCGAGGGAATCGACTTAGCTATCTCGATGATTGACTTAACAACGCTCGAAGGTATGGATACTCGGGGCAAAGTTCGTTCGCTTTGTGCCAAAGCATGTCGCCCAGATCCAATGGATGCGACAGTGCCACAAGTAGCAGCAGTCTGTGTCTACGGCGACATGGTGGGGCATGCGAAGGAAGCTTTAGGAAATGCGCCTATCAATGTTGCCGCAGTAGCAACTGCGTTTCCTTCGGGTCGAGCATCACGGCGAGTGAAATTAATGGACGTGCAAGATGCCGTAAGTCTCGGCGCAGACGAAATCGATATGGTGATCGATCGTGGTGCTTGGCATGAAGGTCGCTATCTTGACGTATTCGAAGAAATTGTTGCAGTTAAGGAAGTTTGTGGCGATGCGCATCTCAAAGTCATTCTTGAAACTGGGGAATTAAAGACTTACGACAATGTTCGGCGTGCCTCGTGGCTAGCGATGTTGGCAGGTGCCGACTTCATCAAAACTTCAACCGGCAAGATCGCACCCGCAGCAACTCCAGCAGTTACTCTATTGATGTTGCAGGCCGTGCGTGATTTTCATCGTCAAACTGGCACAGTTATTGGAATGAAGCCTGCGGGTGGAATTCGTACGACAAAAGATGCAATGAAGTATTTAGTTCTTGTGAAGGAAACTCTCGGCGATCGTTGGTTGACTCCTGATCTCTTTAGATTTGGTGCATCAAGTTTGTTGAACGACTTACTCATGCAACGACAGAAATTATCAACCGGCGCATACTCGGGCCCTGATTACGTAACGGTGGATTAACAATGACATTTGAATATGCCGACGCTCCCGAATCCACTTCAGTTGTGACAGTGAAGTCAAACTACCGTCATTTCATCAACGGTGAATTTAGCGCAGGTACTGCCGGTGAATTTGCAACGATTAATCCGGCGACTGAAGAACACCTTGCGCATGTTGCGCAAGGCTCGACGCAAGACGTAGACCGCGCAGTATCTGCAGCTCGCGAAGCATTTACTAAGTGGTCAGCAATGAGTGGATCTGAACGCGGCAAGTATCTGTTCCGGATCGCTCGCATCATTCAAGAACGTTCACGTGAATTAGCAGTTCTTGAAACTTTAAACAACGGTAAGCCAATCCGTGAAACACGTGATGTCGATATTCCATTAGTGGCCGCACACTTCTTTCACTATGCGGGATGGGCTGACAAACTCGAATACGCCGGAATGGGACCGAACCCTGCGCCTCTGGGTGTGGCTGGTCAGGTGATCCCATGGAATTTCCCGCTCTTGATGCTGTCGTGGAAAATTGCTCCGGCACTCGCCGCGGGAAATACAGTCGTACTTAAGCCAGCCGAAACCACACCATTAACGGCTTTACTCTTTGCCGAAATCTGTCAGCAAGCAGATCTGCCACCAGGTGTGGTGAACATTGTTACCGGCGATGGATCAACAGGAAAAGCTTTAATTGAGCATTCGGGTATCGATAAGGTCGCGTTCACTGGTTCAACCGAAGTGGGTCGCCAGATTGCGCAGGCTGTTGCTGGAACTCACAAGAAAGTCACGCTTGAGCTTGGTGGAAAAGCGGCAAACATTGTTTTCGATGATGCCCCAGTTGATCAGGCAATCGAAGGCGTTGTGAACGGCATCTTCTTTAATCAAGGACATGTGTGTTGTGCAGGTTCGCGATTGCTCGTTCAAGAATCAATGTATGACAATTTTATGGAACTTCTTTATGCTCGAGTAAATACTTTGCGTTTAGGAAATCCTTTAGATAAAAACACAGATATTGGCGCGATTAACTCCGCAGCGCAGTTAGCAAAGATCAAAGAACTTTCAATTGCTGGTGATGAAGATGGCGCAACTCGTTGGACTGCAACGTGCGAATTGCCCGCAAAGGGATTCTGGTTTGCTCCAACGATTTTCACAGAAGTATCGCAATCGCATCGAATTGCTCGCGAAGAAATTTTTGGTCCAGTACTGAGCGTCATGACTTTCCGAACTCCTGATGAAGCGATTGAAAAGGCTAACAATTCACCGTTTGGCTTGAGTGCAGGGATCTGGACCGAAAAGGGAAGTCGAATTTTGCAGGTTGCTAGTTCGCTTCGCGCCGGAGTCGTGTGGGCAAATACTTTCAATAAGTTTGATCCCACAAGTCCATTTGGCGGCTACAAGGAATCCGGTTATGGCCGCGAAGGTGGACGTCACGGACTAGAACCATATTTGAAGGTAGGTGCGTAATTCATGAGTGAGTCATTAGATGTGAATCGCACAGCAAAACTTTTTATTGGCGGAAAGTTTCCACGTTCGGAATCTGCTCGTAGTTTTGAAGTACACGACCAAGAGGGTAACTTTCTAGCGAATGCATCGTTAGCCTCGCGCAAAGATGGTCGCGATGCAGTAGTTGCAGCACGATCTGCATTTTCCGCATGGAGTTCAGCGACTGCCTACAACCGCGGACAGGTAATGTATCGCGTTGCAGAAATCATGCAAGGTCGCCGCGATCAATTTATTGCTGAAGTAAGTGCGTGGTCGTCGATTGAAGAAGCGACTATTGAAGTTGATGCTGCTATCAATCGTTGGGTTTGGTACGCGGGCTGGACTGACAAACTTTCTATGGTCACTGGTAGCAATAACCCAGTAGCTGAACCGTTCTTTAATTTCTCGATTCCAGAGCCAACAGGAGTCGTAGCTGGCTTCGCCCTAAGCGACTCACCATTACTCGGTCTGGTTGAGATGATTGCCGCGGCTATCGTAAGTGGAAACACTGTTGTCGTTGTGGCTTCAGATCGAACTCCATTGCCAGCGGTGTCACTTGCTGAAGTCATAGCTACAAGCGATGTTCCAGGTGGAGTAGTCAACATTCTTACCGGTTACGCCAAAGAGATCGCACCATGGCTTGCTAGCCACATGGACGTTAATGGCATTGATCTTTCGGGAATTGGCGATTCCGAGCTTGCCGTTGAACTAGAGAGAAGCAGTGCACAGAATTTAAAACGCGTGCTTCGTCCCAATACTCACTTAGATGGACTCAGCAGAGTCAAAATGTGGCTCGAGACAAAGACCGTGTGGCATCCTCGCGGGTATTAGCCGTTGAGAGTTACTCGAAGTTCGATACGGCCATCGGGAAGAACGGTTCGATTCCACTTACCTAGTGCATAGGAATTGAGCACTTCAGTTCCAAGACCAGTGCGAATCTTTTCCAAAATGTGACCGTTGTTTGCGATGACTATCTCTACGCCGTCGACTACTGGGTGAATGCGAATGTCAATCACTTCAGCTTCGCCATGACGAACCGCATTATTAATTGCATCAATCACTATGTCGCGAATTTTTGAATTGAGAGATTTGGGAATATCAGGTTTGAGATCGATTGAAATGTCAACGAGTCCAAGCCATCCATTTTTGATGTCATGAAGCTCAGTGTTCAAATCTTCGATAGTTGTGCCAAGTGAGGCATCCCATTTTAGATTCAGCGCTTCCCGAGCATCGAGTAACGCTTGAGTTGCTCCGTCACGATCACCAAGTTCGATCGCATTTTGCAACCGAAGAATTGCGGCAGACATGTTGGCTTGAACGGTTCCATGAAGATAAGTAGAGATTTGTTTGTTAATTATTTGTCGCTGTGAACTAATAGCAATAGATCGAACCTCTGCTTGGTTTATGGACGCTCGAAGTTCTTCAAGTACTGCTGATCGGTGAGCTGAGATTCCACTTCCGCTACTAAATGCGGGCATGAAGATTGCTGACGTGACTGTCGCAAGAATTGCCCACTTCAGACTGTCAACGCTATTGAGATGGACCCCTATTCCGCTGACAAACGTGAGCGGACCACTTAATGCCAGCAAGAAGAGTGAGAACAAATAAATTGGGTAGGCCAGCGATTTGTACCGTTGACACAAGTAGTTAGCCGCAGCCGACACTGTGCTGAGATAAAGCACCCAGATCCCTACAACAACTACTGCATCCACTGCGGGAACAACTCGTGAAAGCAAAAGAATCGAGAGCAAGGCGATCGGTGGCACATACACCAATGGTCGGTATGGCTTCGAGTGTGCGACGGCACGAATTAAGTCGATAAACCGCAACTTTGACGTTGCAACATTTTGATGCCAAAGCTCTTTACTTAAATTCCGAATTGATTCGTTATTGATTTGATTCAGGACAGCGAGCGTTTGTTCGCCACTGTGTTCTTAGCCACTGCATCTTGAAGAGATGCGAGTGTTGTGGCTGCATCTTGCACAGATTTATTAACTTGGGCAGAAATATCGGAAATTAAACCAACTCGTAATACTTCCAAAACTTGTTCTTGCTTAAGAATCTCAAGTTCATCTTTGACAAGTTCGGAAATAAGTTCATTACGTAACGTTGCATAGCGGTCCCAGGAGTCGAGTGCGTACGTCAGTGCTGGGTACCACACGAGCGCGAGTAAGAAGCCGCCGAGAAACCGCACTGGTGTTGAAGTCGAATTCGACAATTGAAACTGATCAATACAGATGACGTAGACCCAAGTGCGAATCTCAACAGAAACAATATCGACAACATAGACCAACCAAACTGGGACTGGCTTAGTGCGCCGGCCTTTCATTACCGTTCTATCCGCAATAAGCAGCACTAGCCCAGAAATTACGAAGGCAAGTACCGATACTACAAACCAGACACCGAAGTTGTGCCACGATTCTGTTGATTCAGGTGTTGCTAATAGACCGAGGGAAACGGAAATGGGAAAGGAAATCAAGTAGGCCCGAAGTGAAATTGCCCAGCGACCACCCAAACGTTCGCGTAAGGCGACGTCCCGATTAGCCACTCGTTGTTCCAGTGAGTTCAAAGTATGCCCGTACTAGTTGTGCTCGCTGGTTCACTTGCGAACCTGCAGGTATATCAAGGCGCTTTGCGATTCGAGAAATTGTTTGCTCAACAGCTTTCTCTTTAACATCTCGTCGGCGGGCGATTTCTGAGTTTGATAGACCTTCAGACATTAAACGCAATACATCGACTTGTCCGTCAGTAATTTCCAGTCGAGTCGAACGATTATTCCGATTACCACGTTCGCGTGAAGCCTCATGTGCCCGTTTGACTGCTTGGGCAAGATCCCCTGTGTCCGAAATTTCTTGCTTTACCAAATAAATCGCACCTTGTGGGAGTGCTGGTAACTCAGTAGACAATAGGCGAGGATCGCTATACGACGTCAGCATCACGATACCCAAATCTGGATTACGTTTACGAAGTGCAGTTGCCAGATCTAACCCACTCGGGCCTTTTCCCAAGTTCAGATCTATAACCGTGACATCTGGATGATGTAAGGCTGCGCCTTTAACGGCTTCACTCGCTGTTCCGCACGCGAGATCGACTTAAATTCCATGAATCTGCAATGAGTCTGCGACGGTCGTACGTGTGAATGCGTGATCATCGACAACGATGACGTGAATACCGCTCATATCCTTAAGTCTCTCGCATTGGCAGCGAAAGGATCAAGAATTTCGACGTTGCTTCGTTAGTTCAAATGCGACAGGGATCAAGCTGAGCAGCACAATCGCGACTACCACGAGATCAATGTGCTCTTGAATAAAGGTCACGTTGCCAAGAAAATACCCGGCGAGCGTTAAAAGTGTGACCCAACCAATTCCACCGATCGTGCTGAATGTCGCGTACGTTTTGTAATTCATTCGGCCCACACCTGCTAGGCCAGTAATGAGAGATCGCACAATTGGAACAAAACGGGCCAAGATAATTGATCGGCTTCCATATTTTTCAAAAAAGTCGTGAGTTTGTTCAACGTATTCTTGTTTGAAAATTCGTGAGTTTGGGCGTCGAAAAAGTGCTGGACCAGTTTTCGCTCCGACCCAGTACCCCAACAGATTTCCCGCGATTGCGCTTAATGACAGAAAGAAAATTGCTAGAGCAAGTGGAGTCTTGATCGATCCACTGGCGATCAGCAATCCAAACATAAAGAGAAGTGAGTCTCCTGGCAGTATCAAGCCGAGCAGAATTCCACATTCCACAAAAAGGATTACGCAGGCGCCAACAAGTGCCCATGATCCCCAACCTTCAAGCAGTCCTTGGGGGTTAAGCATTCCGGCGCTGGGATGTGCGATTGCCGCGATGTGAGCTATTGAAGTGTTATTCACATTCCGACTCTACCGAGTCAATTAAGAAGTTGTTACGATGCAAATCGAGCGCGCACCAGTGTCGCGGTATTGAGTATTAAGAAGATGTTCAGGGAATTTGATTCATGTTACTCATCAGTAACGTTCAATCTTGCGTTACATTGCCAATTCAAGGTTAAGGTACCTAGCCTTTCCGTAAATTAGGCGCTTTTTCAGGAACAACTTAGGGAAGTCATGAAATATTTTCAGAGTGGCGTAAGGATTGGCGTCAAGTCAACATTAGTTGCCTTGGTACTCTCAACTGCCGGATTCGTATCACCAGCATTTGCTATCAGTGATTCTGACGTAAATCTAGGTGATTCGATTTGTGATCTAGTCGGAAGCGGTACGGCAACTGATCCATATCAAGTAGCAACAGCAAAACAGTTGGCAGAAATTACTAGCTGCAATGACGGTGCTCACTACAAATATTATATCCAGACTGCAAACATCAATATTTTGCCGACAAGTAATGGTTCGCAAGATGGCTGGAACGATACCAATTCTGGAAACCTAAACTCGTCGGGTGGCTGGGTGCCTATCGGTGATTCGAATAGCGATAGCAATCTATTCACTTCTCATAATCCGTTTTTTGGGTCATATGATGGCCACAACTACAACATTTCAGGCTTAACAATCGAACGGGCATCGACGAATCAAGGTCTATTTGGAGCAACAACCCATTCAGAGGTAAAAAATCTTGTTCTTGGAGATGTCAATGGGATTATTTCATCTTCGGTTAAGGCATCCAACCAAAATAATATCGGAGCACTTATAGGTGAATCTGGCTATACAAATATTTCTAATGTTTCAGTTTCACATGTTGATGTGCAGGCAGGCAGCAATGTTGGAGGAATTTCTGGCTATCTTTACTATTCGAATCTGGAAGATGTCACATATAGAGGAAACATTTCTGCACTGGGCTCCGCACTTGCTGCTGCGGGTGGTATTGCAGGAAATGTGAGCCAGTCAAATGTTCATCGAGCTACGGTTGAAGCCACAATTCAAGGTGATCTTGATAACGGTGATGGCACCTGGAGTGGCGCAAGTTATGTAGGTGGAATCGCTGGGGAAGATTGGTACTCCAGTTTGATTGCAACCAAGTTCACTGGAGAAGTAAATGCCTCAAATCAGTCCGGTGGCATTGCTGGATACGGTGGTTGTGCCACGATTGCTTCAGCAGAATTCAATGGCCAGGTTCGTGGTTCATATGGTCAAGGGAACAACTACTCCCCTGGGGACATCGGCGGGATAGTGGGCTATTGGGAAGAGGGACAAATCCGAAAAGTGATCATGAACGGCGATATTTCGGTCACTCTAGATTCAGCAGATGAGGGCACTCTAAACATCGGTGGGGTTGCTGGCTACCTTGAGTACTCATCAGTGACGGATGCAGCTGTTTATGGAAATACCGTCGTCAGTAGTTCTGGTGGTTCAACATCGAGAAACTCGGATGTTGGTGGTGTCGTAGGGGGAGCCGATAGTGGTGTTGCCGTGAGTGATTCGTTTGTTAAGGGCAATGTCACAACAACCGATACACAATTCGTTGGAGGCATAGTTGGCTATGACTACTATGGTGTGGCCGTATCTGGCTCGAGATTTGAAGGCCAGGTCGTTAACACTATGACAGCAGCTGGTCAGACCTACGCTTATGTGGGTGGGCTTATTGGCTATGCGGGCTACGCTGCTTTAATTACAAGTTCAAACACTTCAGCAACGGCATCGGTATCGTCCTCACCTGACAAGTCGAACTCAACTTATGTTGGTGGTCTCGTAGGTGGCGGTGGCGGTGCGCTGCAAATATCCGATAGTTATAACCGAGCCAATGTCAGTGGCTATGACAAGGTTGCTGGAATTCTGGGTTCTACAGATGGAAGCGGTGCGGGTGTGTCAATTATTCACACCTATACCACTGGAACTGTGAGCGCTGATGCTTCAGCAACCTCAAAGGATGTTTTCGCGAATGCTGTTTCGTATCATCCAATTGGAACAGTGGTTGGTTACAACACATTCGATAAGGCAGCTAGTGCAGCGAGTACATCGACAACTGGTGTCGCTGGTAATACAACAGCTGCGATGAAGATTAAGGCTACTTATACGTCCTTGGGCTTTAACTTTGATAGTAGCGCTGCGGTTTGGGCCATTAACGCAAGTACAAACGATGGATATCCATACCTTGTTGCTCCAGCTATAGCAGGTACAACTGATGTGTTTGGGCCGTTGAAGTTTAAGAAGGGTACTTCGATGTTAACTAAGACATCTAAAGCTAAGTTGGCTACCTACGGCGCGCTAGTCAAAGCTGGAAACTTTGCAAAGGTCACCGTACGTGTCTATACAACAAGTACGAATACACGTTTGGCAGTCTCGCGGGCAATTGTCATTGCTAAGGCATTGAAGAAGCATGGTGTATCTGTGGCCTTGAAGAAGGAAGCCGTTACTCGAAGTAGCAAGGTACTAAATAACACGGCCAAGCTATTTGCCAAGCATTCATAACTAACACAAAAAGTTGAGGGCTTTGAGGTTGCTCAGAGCCCTCAACTTTTGCACAAAATAATCACGTTGAGTGAGTTTGAGTTTTATGAAACGATGAGATTTAGCGTCTGCCGATAGAATTGAGCGAAAGCAAGTAAACAAGGCTTCAATTTCACAGATATCAACGTGTCACTTAAACTGAGTCCAGTCCCTTTGGGATAAGCCGCCTTAGCTCAGGGGTAGAGCAACGCACTCGTAATGCGTAGGTCCGGGGTTCAAATCCCCGAGGCGGCTCGTCAGCATATGCAAGGCATCTGCTTCCTCGTCTCCTAATCAATTTGGGAGGAGCGGGGGAATTTCGTAGAAATCATAGAAAC
>CAITJH010000024.1 GCA_903892635.1 uncultured Actinomycetes bacterium
AATAATGAACACTGACGTTCTCTATTAGCGGATTGTGAGGAAACGATGACTTTACTGACCTGCCAGCGCAAGCGTGGAGATGACCTCATACACGCCATACATTGCGCGGTATTTGATGAATTGGTCTCAAACGGCTTAGAGAAATTCAGCTTTGAAAGTGTCGCCCATCGAGCAGGAACCGGCAAGGCATCCATCTATCGCCGCTGGTCTACTCGAGATGAACTCATCGTCAGCGCCTTCCAAGCCCGCACGAAGCAAATTGAGGCGTCTAGCGCTCCGTCATTCACTTCCCTGCGAGATGAACTGTTGTTTATGTTCAGCAATACAGCCGCCCAACTCAACAGCGACTTTGGAATCGCCTTGCGTGAGATAGTAAGCGAACTTCATCGCCATTCTGGCTTCGCCATTTTGATTCGAGACTCGATTATCAAAGACCGCGATGCTCGGATTACGTCGGCGATCAACAATGCAATTTCCCGAGGCGAAATTGAACCAGTTACTTTGACGCAAGCACAACTCGATTTGGGTCCAGCCTTAATTACTCAGCGATTCTTTGTTGACGGCCATGCACCAGACGCTGAATACATCACGCATGTTGTCGACGACATTTTGATGCCGTCTTTCCAGCGCCAATTCGTTTCCTAGAAATTCACTAATCGAATGCGTGACTACTCGGAAGCTTCATGGCAACAAGAGCAGCGGCCAAGGCAGCGCTTGCTGCCAGTACAAAGATGGCAACAAATGCTGAGCGTGTAGGCAAGGAAACTCCGCCTACATCAACTATGAAATGAGTCATAAAAGCAGCAAGAGTAGCGCTACAGAATGAAGTACCAACAGTGCGCAAAACAGTATTCACACCATTGGCTCCTGCGGTTTCAGAAACAGGCACTGACCTCATGATGAGGGTAGGCATGGCTGCATACGACATTGCAGTTCCACTCGTAACAATTACGCCACCAAGAATTATTTCGGCCACTGAATTCATCATAAAGATTCGAAAAATGTAGCCCGTCATAAGTATTACTGCACCGATAATTAGAGTTCGTCGTGGGCCACTTGCCTTTGTTACTCGAGCTGCAACAGGCGAAAATACAATCATCATCAATCCTGCTGGAATCAGACACAGTCCAGCTTTCTGAGCGTCTAAACCAAAACCCACCTCATGGCTGATGGGAAGTTGAAGTTGCTGAGTCGTTGTCAGCATGTTGGCGTACATCGCAAAGCCAACCAACATGGATGTGATATTAGTAAGTAGCACAGGTCGATAACGGAAGGTTTGAAGATCAATCAGCGGTGCACTCTGCCGATTTTCGAGTCGAATCCACAAAGGCACAATAATCGCCACAATTACCACGCCGACCAAAGTTTTTAACGACATCAAACGCCACTTGGCGGATTCGGTAATTACTAACAGCGCAGTTCCGAGTGCGATTGAAATGAGCAATGCGCCCATTGCATCAAAACGTCCTCCACTCATGACGGATGATTCCGGAACCACAACGGCAACGAGAGCCAACATGATTGCAGCGAACGTTGCCGAAATAAGAAAAACTGAATTCCATCCATAATGCTCATACATGAAACCAGCCAGTGGCAGACCAAGCACTGCCCCGAGCCCCAAGGTTGAACTCATGTAGGCAACTGATTTTGCTAGGTGTTCACGCGGAATTTCATCGCGCATAATGCTGATACCGATCGGTATAAGCGACATCGAAAAGCCTTGCAGCACTCGAGCAACAACCAAAATACCAATCGAGTGGGCAATGCTGCCGACAAATGATCCGGCAAACATAGCGAATAACGCGACCATCAGCATGCGTTTCTTGCCATACATGTCAGCAAGACGCGTCAACGAGGGCGTGCCGATTGCGCTGGATAGCAACGTCGCTGTTACAAGCCACGACACCGCATCGTGATCCACATTCAGAATCTTTGGCAGATCGGGCAGCAAGGGAATAATCAATGTCTGCATGACTGCAACACATGAACCACTGACAATGAGAACCGCAGCAATTACCTTGGTCGAGAAGGGTCCAAAGTCTGCTATTCGCACAGTGAAAACCTAGCATCGCCTTTTCATAGTTCAGCACAGACAACCGCGCTTCGTTCGGATTCCGAGAACTTGTTAGGGTTAACTCACCTACTACGTACGGAGGAATTATGGGTCTAGGACCTGTAGATGTAGTCATTATTGATTTCCCTGGTAACAAATTCAATGGTCAGATTGCACCAGCAATTGCTGAACTCGTTGAAAGCGGAACCATTCGTCTCATCGACTTGTTGTTTGTCAGCAAGGATGCCGATGGTGTTGTCACAACTTTGGCCATCGAAGATCTCGATCCTGCAGCCGGTCCAAGTTTCATGTCGCTCGACGTGTCATTCCCTGGCACTTTGGACAAGGACGATGCCGATGAAATCAGTGATGATCTTGCGCCAAATAGCTCAGCGCTCATGGTGGCATTTGAAAATACTTGGGCTGCCAAGTTCACCGACGCTATTCGCGCATCGCAGGCAGTTGTGCTCGATCAGTTCCGCATTCCAGCAGAAGTCGTCAATGGCTTCCTCGACATTAATTAATTAGGAGTCAATCATGGGTCTAGTAAGAGTCGCAGCTCGCACTGCAGTAATTTCAGGAACCGCAACTGCGGTCTCGGGTCGCGTTGCTCGCCGCCAGATGGGAATGGCAGCACAAGAAGCTGCCGGTTATCAAGCTGCAGCACAAGCGGCTGCACCAGCTGCCGCAGCACAAGAAGATCCACTAGCAAAAGTTCAGCAACTTGCAGATCTTCATGCTCAGGGAATTCTTTCAGACGACGAGTTTGCCGCAGCAAAAGCAAAAGCACTCGGCATCTAGTTCAGAACTACTCACTAAGGCCTCGATCCGTTTGGGTCGGGGCCTTAGTCGTGCGTGCGATTAATGTGCTGACTTGAGTGGGTTATCTGAACTTGGTACAAACGGGATCGCAACTGCCATTGCGATCGCCATAGACAACCACACAGACATTGGGAATAAGAAAATAAATATCAGCAGCACAAGTACAGGCTTGCGCAGGCTGACTACGCATGCAGCCACAAAGCCAGAAGCAGCTAACGCCATTATCGATGGGCAGTTAACCAGTTGACCAAACGCTAACGCGATAGCTGCACCAGCAAAGGCCATCGGAAATATCTGGCCACCAAACCAACCACCCGATAAGCACACAACAACAAGCAGCACTTTGAGCAACGACAATGCAACGAGCGACAATGTTGAGTGTCCCCCATCGAGCAAGGCCTGAGTTTCGTGATGACCCGAGAACAAAACGAGTGGCGTAATGACGGCGCCGATTCCAAGAATGGCGCCACCCACAGTGCCTAAAACGATTGGGCCACCCGGCGTGAATCGCACAAGCGCAGATCGAACGATAGGTACGAGCCATTCAGTTAATAGCCCAAGTCCAGCAGCGAGGAGTGCGGCAATGCCACACCATAACAAGTTCATACTGATGCCTGGATCAACTGAAGACGGCGCACTGAACGGCCCAGAGTTGTTATCGGGTAACAACTTGAGGAAAACAATGAAGGCAGAAAGTCCCGCAATAATCTCTGGACCCATTGAAGTGATCCGTGACATTCGAGATTGCTGCCCCTCAACAACATCAGCTTGAACTGCAACACCTGCAAGTGGTGCCACAAATAGTGCACCCAGCGCTCCAGCCAACGACATACGAACGGCTTGTTCGCGACTAATGCGCAATACTCCAGCAAAGCGTGAACTCAACTGAGCGCCAAGCGAGATGAGTGGAGCTTCCGGTCCAAGTGGTCCACCAAATCCGAGCGAAGTAATTCCCAGCGCTGCTCGACCAAGAATGATTTGAGTCGAAGGTGGAACCTCTGTCTCCGCAGATTCTGCATCAGCGAATGCTTCATTGAGATCGTGCGCGGAATTACGATTCTTTTCGGCGAACACATTGATGATTCCGACAATCGCGCCACCGAGAACACAAGCTCCAAAGACGAAAACATGTGTCTCAGTGTGACCATGATGCGGCCACACAATGTCTTTCAAATGTGCAATGAGCCAAAGGAACAATGAGGCGATAGCGCCCATCGTCACGCCAAGTACTACGGCGATCGGATAAAGGCGCAATTGCGAATTATGTGATGTTTTCGTTGACCCCATAGACAAACAGTAGTTGAACTATTCCTCATTCTGCCGAGCCACGGCCGTTGGTCTACGGCGTGAAGGTGGGTTTTTTGTGGAAATCAGAATAGTTTTGTATCCATGACGGACAAATGGAATGAACGTACCGCGGGCTTAATTACAACGCTCGGCTGCATTTTTCTCATTGCGTTCTCTGCGCCGATCATTGCTCCACACATGCGAACCACTTTGTTTCACTTGTGCGTACTCACTCAGATTGTCATTTGGGCACTTTTCATCGTGCACTATGCCGTGTCACTATTTTTAGCTAAAGAACGAAAGAAATTTATTCGAGCAAATATTTTTGGACTTCTGGCCGTCGCACTTCCGTTACTGGAACCACTGCGAGCAATTCGCGCGCTTGCCCTCGTTGTGGTCATGGCCAAACAACGTGGATTGTCACGACGTCGAAGTTTGATTACAACGACTGCCCTTGTCGCAGTGGCAACGTGGTTTTTTGCCGGCCTTGCAGTAACCGAGGCCGAACGCAATGCGGCTGAACGAACAATTCATAACGTAGGTGACGGCTTATGGTGGGCCATCACCACGATGGCAACTGTCGGATACGGCGATACATATCCCGTCACCATGGGTGGACGCGCAATCGGAGCCATCTTAATGATCATGAGTATCGCGTTGATTGGAACCATGACGGCGACAATTGCTTCGTACTTCACTGAGATTTACGGCTCGAGTCCAAAGACTTACTCAAAATCTGCGGCCGCAACGTTGAACGAAACTCTTCAACTTCGCCAGGAAATCGCTTCCCTTAAAGCGCAAGTGGCACAATTCGAATCGGGAAAATCCTCAGATTCCTGAAGCCACGCGCTCAATACTCGAGGGCGAACACTTGCACAATAAGATCAAAGAATGTCTTTAAACGTCAACGGTCGTTTTGCTCGAAATGCTGGCTACGCGTTACACGTCATGACAGCAAGTGGCGCCGTTGTAGGAATGCTGGCACTGCAAGCCGTCATCAATGACAACATTCATGCTGCACTCGTGTGGCTGGTGATCTCACAAATTCTCGATGGGCTCGATGGCCCTATTGCTCGTAAATTTGATGTCCCCCTTACTGCCCCTCGAGTTGACGGCCACATTCTTGATCTTGTTGTGGACTATGTGACCTGCGTAGTTGTACCGATTGCTTTCATGAACCATTTTTTGATGTTGCCCTCGCACTCGGAGACCTTGCTTGCCGGCTCAATGTTTCTGTTCTCGGCGCTGTGGTTTGCTCGAACAGATCTAGAAACCGACGACCACTGGTTCAACGGATTTCCAGCTGCCTGGAATCTTGCGGTGCCCACACTGTTACTTGCGCACACGTCCACTGCGCAAGTTGCGATCATTTGTGGGGTGCTCTGCGCAAGCCAGCTAACAAACTTCAAAATGCCGCACATCGTTCGATCACCACAATTGCGTTCCATAACCCTCCCCTTCGGCATCATTTATTTAGCGAATCTGACGTACTTGTCTGTGACGTACACAAATTCTGGTGACAACAACTTGACGTGGCTCACTGGCGGAATCCTGTTCGGCTTCCCAATCTATGTTTTTGCTATTTCGATTTGGCGTACGTTTATTTATCGAGAAACACCTGGAGAGCTTTCGCTGAACGCTTAAGGCGACTTGAGTGCTGCCACTCACACCTCGCTAAGATTGAGTGAGTAAAGGTGGTTAAGAATCATGGCTGGAATCCCGCTATTAATGCGTGAACTAACGCCGTTCGAACATTCAGTCTTATTACTCTTGTGCGAGGGAAAGACAAATGCAGCCATCGCTCATGAGACCAGTCACTCGGAAAAAGTCATCGAGAACACGGTAAGCCGAGCTGCCCATGCATTTAATTTGCACGCAACTCCAGATACAAATTTACGAGTGGTCCTTGCGCTTGCCTATCGATCCCATTTTGGCGATAAAGCATTTGAACGCTTTGGAGTGGAATGCCAGTACGCGGAGGTCGACGAGAATGGCAAACGAATGTGTAATCGGCACATCTAGGTGACTGCTCTCACAATCGCGTGAGGGCTAGCCCTCATCACTATTAGGTTTTTGAATTAAATCGCAAAATACCCTTGAGATGTAAGAAAAATACTCTCAAGGAGATTCACATGGACGCCCTAGAACTAGCTAGATGGCAGTTCGGCATCACAACCGTTTACCACTTCCTCTTCGTCCCAATCACAATCGGATTGGGCTTTCTCGTGGCTGGACTACAGACCGCTTGGTACCGCACGGGAAAAGATACCTATCTTCGTGCCACGAAGTTCTACGGGAAGTTGTTTTTGATCAACTTCGCCATGGGCGTGGTCACCGGAATCGTTCAGGAATTTCAATTCGGAATGAATTGGTCCACTTATTCACGATTCGTTGGCGACATTTTCGGAGCGCCACTCGCTATTGAGGGATTGCTCGCTTTCTTCCTTGAATCCACGTTCTTAGGTGCATGGATCTTTGGCTGGGACCGACTTCCAAAGAAGATGCACCTTGCCACGATTTGGCTCGCTGCTACTGGCACACTGCTATCTGCCTACTTCATTCTGGCTGCCAACTCTTTCATGCAACATCCAACTGGGTATATCTACAACCAAACAACTGGTCGTGCTGAATTAACGAGCATTGTTGCGGTCTTGACTCAGAAAACAGCAGTGACTGCCTTCTTCCATACAATTTCCTCTGCATTCCTTGAAGCAGGCGCGCTCGTGGCCGGTGTTTCAGCTTGGTTACTCGTGAAGAACAAGGCCGTAGACGTAGCTCGACCCACAATGAAGATGGGTCTTATCACAACACTCGTTGCAAGCGTTTTGGTCTTTATCTCTGGAGACATGCAAGCACGCGTAATGACGATGCAACAACCAATGAAGATGGCCGCGGCCGAGGCACAGTTCAATACAACTGACCATGCGTCGTTTAGCATCTTCACCATCGGCACTCCCGATGGCAAGGCACCTAAATTCCAGATTCGTATTCCAAATGTTCTATCGATCATGTCCACTGGTTCAGCAGAAGGAACTGTAGAAGGCATCAATGACTTGCAAGCCGAATACGAAAAGACGTACGGCCCAGGTTCATACACCCCAATAGTTCCGATCGCCTACTGGGCATTTCGATTCATGATTGGATTTGGTGCTCTTGCCGGCCTATTCGCACTGTACGCACTGTGGGCTACACGCAAGAACCGCATACCAAGTAATAAGTGGTTTGCTCGATTCGCACTAGCGATGCCCTTCTTGCCACTCATTGGAATCAGCGTTGGCTGGATCTTTACCGAGATGGCACGTCAACCATGGATTGTCTTCGGCTTGATGCGCACCTCTGATGCCGTTTCGGTTGCAGTCAGTGGTACGGAAGTTCTGATTTCTCTTGTTGTTCTGACATTGCTTTACGCAGCACTTGCTGTGATCGAGTTCGGTTTGATCACCAAGGCAATCAAGGTCGGTCCACCAGAAAACGTCGTCGTTCACGATGACGCCAGCTCAGAGAATGAACGTGTTCTCACGTTCTCGTACTAAGAATTAGGAGGAAATCATCATGGAACTACAAACCGTTTGGTTCGGCCTCATCGCCGTTCTTTGGACCGGCTACTTCATCCTCGAAGGTTTCGACTTTGGCGTTGGAATGCTTCTGCGCATTGTTGGCAAGAATGAGGCAGAACGCCGTGCCATCATCACGACTCTCGGGCCGTTGTGGGATGGAAATGAAGTGTGGGTACTTGTGGCTGGTGGCGCAACTTTCGCTGCTTTCCCAGAGTGGTACGCCACCTTGTTTAGCGGCTTTTACTTGCCACTCTTACTCATTCTTGTAGCGCTCATCATTCGTGGCGTTGCATTTGAATACCGCAGCAAGCACGCTGACCTTGCTTGGCGTGCACGATGGGACTGGGCAATTGCTATTGGCTCCTTCCTTCCAGCACTCCTTTGGGGTGTTGCGTTTGCCAACATCGTTCGCGGTGTGCCACTTGAAGTGAGTGGACTTGGAAATGTCGAATATGTCGGCGGGTTTTTCAACTTGTTAAACCCTTACGCACTTCTCGGAGGCCTTGTCACACTGACGCTATTCCTGACACACGGCGCGATCTTCTTGACGCTCAAAATGTCTGGCGATATTCGTGAGCGTGCACATGCCCTAGTCACCAAGATTGGATTGACCGCCGCAGTACTGGCAGTTGTGTTCCTCCTATGGACACAGCTTTCATACAGCGACAAGACCTGGACTTGGGTAACCATTTTGACGGCAGCAGGTTGCTGGCTCGCTGGGCTTGGAATGAACATAAAGCGACGCGAAGGTTGGGCGTTCATTTTCAGTGCTTTAACACTCGCTCTGACAGTAGTGTCGCTGTTTGGTGTGCTCTACCCCAATGTAATGCCAAACATTGATCGCGCACTCGTTGGTCTTGACATTCACAATGCCTCTTCCACCGAATACACACTCAGGATCATGACAACGGTGGCCGTCATATTCACTCCAATTGTCTTGGCGTATCAAGCCTGGACTTACTGGGTATTTCGCAAACGAATGTCCTCTGAGCAAATCCCTACACCGGAGGCTGGCACACTTGGAGAGCTCACGAAATCGCACTAAAGGAGAAATGTGAAACCGCTAGATTCGCGACTTCTCAAGTATGCAGTTTCGGTTCGCACATTCCTTGCCATCACAGTAGTCAACGGTTCAGTAACCGCTCTAGCAGTAATCGCCCAAGCAGTTGTCTTGGGCGATCTGCTTGCCGGAGTTTTTGCAGGAAGTAAGAACAGTGATCAAGTAGCTCATTCACTATTCTTGCTTCTTCTGTTATTTATTCTTCGAGCCTCCTCTTCGTGGGTAAGCGAATGGTCCGCCAACAAGACCAGTGCGAAGGCTAAGCAAGAATTACGCAGATCGCTGACTAGAAAGATCTATGACCTTGGACCTATTTGGGTGGGACAAAATCGCAGCAGTGACTTAGTAACCACTTCATTGCGCGGGTTGGATTCTCTTGATGTGTATTTTTCTCGCTACTTGCCACAGCTAGTGTTAGCCGCAATCATTCCGCTAACCGTCGGTGTCACGATTCTTACGAATGACATCCTTTCGGCAGTGATTATTGCTTTTACTGTGCCGCTCATTCCCTTCTTCATGGCACTTGTTGGCTGGTTCACGCAAGCACAAGTAGATAAGCAGTGGCAGAGTTTGCAACGACTTTCGGGACACTTCCTCGATCTGATCACTGGCTTGCCAACTCTTAAGGCATTCAATCGCTCCAGAGGTCAAAGCGAAGGTCTTCAAATTGTTGGTGAGGACTATCGCACTAAAACAATGTCGGTACTACGCATTTCATTTTTGTCCTCTTTTGTTCTTGAATTGATCGCGACAATTTCAGTGGCATTAGTTGCAGTCTCTATCGGATTGCGATTAGTCAACGGAACAATGCACTTGCGCGAAGGTCTCATCATTTTGATCTTGGTTCCTGAGGCCTATTTGCCTCTTCGCGCACTTGGAACACAGTTCCACGCAATGACCGAGGGGCTAGAAGCCGCTGATCGTGTTTTCGGAATCTTAGACCAAGAAGTAGCAGCGCAAGCAGGAATAGAAATCCAAGGTTCGATTGAATCCATTGAATTTGAGAATGTATCTGTCACTTATCCAGGTGCCGCCAATCCCGCCCTTGCGGAATTTAGTGCCCGCTTTCAGGCCGGCTCCCTTTCGATCATCACTGGCATCAGTGGTTCAGGGAAGACAACGGCACTTGCAGCTTTGCTGAAGTTTGTCATTGATTACCAAGGTTCTATCAAGGTAAATGCGAATGAACTTCGCGACCTCGACACGCTCACCTGGCGAAAATCGATTGCCTATTTACCTCAAACCCCATGGCTTCCTCAGGGAACTTTGCGAGATGCCTTGCTCATGGCCGCGCCTGCCAGTGATGATGCACTTTTCGACATTTGCGCAAATGTTGGTTTGAACATTCACGATGGCGAGCAATTCCCTCGTGGCCTTGACACCATGGTGAGCAGTAAGACTGGACTTTCTTCTGGTCAACGACGTCGCATTGCTCTAGCACGAGCCCTCTTGCAACAAAAGCCTGTCCTAATTCTGGATGAACCCACAGCTGCTGTGGATTCCGGAACTGAAGAGTTGATTACTCGAGTCATTACAGATCTAGCACGCCGAGGCACACTTGTGATCGCCGTAACTCATAGGCCATCATTTATCGCGACAGCAGACCATGTCGTAACTGTTAGGGACATGGTGAGCACCTAATGTCGCCAGTCAAAGCCGTATGGCGATACTTCACAGATGTTAAGTGGTCCTTACGCGCTTCAGCTATCCTTTCCGCACTCACAACGATGAGCACTGTTGCACTTCTTGCCACAAGCGGTTGGTTAATCGCCCGAGCATCTCAAATGCCGCCCGTACTGGATTTAAGTATTGCGATTGTTGGAGTGCGGACCTTTGCCCTGTTGCGCAGCGTGACTCGATATTCAGAACGAGTGGTTTCGCATAACGCCACATTTGCTTCTTTACCTCGCATTCGGATCGCGATATTCAACAAACTCGAGGAACTGACGCCATCAGGTCTGACACAATTTCATCGTGGCGATTTGATGTCCCGAATCGTTGCAGACGTCGAGGGCATTCAAGACTTGACGCTCCGTGTGTATCTCCCGATTGTCTCGAGCGCAATTTCGGCAATTTTTTGTGTCGCACTAGTGGGTTGGATTCTTCCGATCGCAGGTGTGATTCTTGCCGTAGCACTACTTGTCGCCGCAACAGCTGTCCCCTACTTAAGTGTGGCTTCCGGACGGGTACAACAGGTAGCCACAGCGAAAGTGCGCAGCGAATTCAACAGTTCACTATTGGATTACTACGAGGGTTTAGCGGACATCACGATGTTAGATGCTGGGAACGACGTGTTCAATCAGCTTGATCTAACCAATGAAGAAGCTGCCTCAATAGAGTCGTCGTTTGCTGCGCGAACAGGATTTGCAGCTACTCTCATTGTGTTGATTCAAGGACTAACACTTACGGCAACCATCTATGCATCGTTCAAGGCTATGCAATCGGGCACTCTTGCTTCAGTCAATACTGTTGTTTTGGGCCTTATCCCACTTGCCGTATTCGAATCAGTCACTTCGTTGCCGAATGCAATGTTGAGCCTCATGCGAGTACGAGGTGTGTCAGAACGCTTAATAGACATTCTGGAAACTCCAACTACGTCAGACGACAATTGCATGCAGACTGTTACATCGTGTGACATAGCACTCGACCATGTCAGTGCACGTTGGCCGGGATCCGAACGATTCGCTCTCGCAGATATTTCACTGTCAATCCCTCACAAGTCCACGCATGTTCTCGTGGGTCAAAGTGGTTCAGGAAAATCAAGCGCCATAGCAACAATGACAAAACTTTTGGAACGCGAAAGTGGGTCTCTCATCATTGGAGATACTTCAATCGATGAGCTCGCAGGAGTTGAGGTTCGAAGTCACATAGTCGCCACTGGGCATGACTCTCATGTTTTCTCGACGAGCATTTCAGAAAACTTGCGACTAGCGGGAAATTCCGGAACAACGGAAGCTGAGCTCTGGAATGCACTGGAGCAAGTTGAACTTGCGGGTTGGGTTCGATCCTTACCCATTGACATCAACACAATCATCGGCGATCAAGGCGTGACCATGTCTGGTGGTCAACGTCAAAGACTTATTCTTGCTCGACTTTTCATCAATGACCCTGACGTGTGGATTATTGATGAGCCAACAGAGCACTTGAATTCAGAATTAGCCGACCTTGTACTTTCAAGAATCCGCAGAGCATCAATGAAATCAAGTTTGATAATCGCCACCCACCGACTTCGCGATACATCTGCAACGGACATTGTTACTGTTTTAGACGATGGCAACGTCATTGAATCTGGGAAGCAAACTGACCTGTCATCTTCTGGATCGTATTTTTCAGAAAATCTCGCAAATGAATTGGCAGCCCACGCCAGAACGACTTCCCACGAGTAAGTTGTTGCTTGTAACGAACTATATGAATGAGGAAATCCAAGGTAATGAATGACCGAAGCAAGACCGTCCTTGTTGTCAGCCGAATGTTTCTAGCTGCAGTATGGATCAGTTCTCTAGCCTCAATACCGAATTTTCGGGCCTACCAAGACCAAATGAGTTCAGGCGTTGCCATCAAAGATATCGTTGCGCCATACGCCAGCGTGTCTGTCTTCGTCACTATTACCTCCATCGGTGCTTGGGCGTACACAAGCGTGTGGTTGCGACAAGCAGTTGACAAAGCGAATCTCAATGTTCCTGGCACAGTTCGACTCTCTCGAGGTTGGGCAATGTGGGGATGGATCGTTCCAATTGTTTCTCTGTGGTTCCCTCGAATGATCGTGAACGACCTACTGAAATCAACCGCGGTGGCTGATACCGAATCCGAAATCAACGTCAATACATGGTGGATGACGTGGATTATGTATAGCCTGCTGAATTCAGCTTCGGCTGTCTATGCTTTCACCGACATGTATTCATCGAAGTCACCAATTAACCCAATTCATCCCGAGATGGAGATTGCTGGTGCCTGCCTACTCACTGCTTCATACTTTGTCTGGACCAAGATCGTGACAAAGCTAGCAAATACTTACTAGCCCACCATGGATATCGCAACACAAAGGCTCGATCTCCTTCTCATCACGACAACAGAACTCAGTGAACTGTCTAACGCTCCTACCAACGAGCCCGTTTTCCACAATCGGAGTTTCACAAATCCTTATGGCATTTTGACGCAGGAACGAATTCCTCACGCAAATCGAATTGAGGATGTTCAACGCAACCCATCGCACATTAAGTGGTACTACCGATTAATTGTTGAACGAGAATCACGAACACTCATCGGCAGTATTAGCTTCCACGCTCCCCCAGATATCAACGGAATGGTCGAAGTTGGTTTTGGGTTGGCAAGCGAATACCGTGGAAACGGTTACGGCCGCGAGACACTCGAAGCTCTGTGGCTGTGGGCATGCCAGCAACCTGAAGTAAAAGTGCTGCGGTACACCGTAAGTCCCGACAATCGCGCGTCCCAAGCCATCATTGCCAGGTACCCAACGAAGTATCTTGGTCAACAGATTGACGATGAAGATGGTCCAGAAGATATTTATGAAATCAACTGCACAGATTTTCTGAAATTCTACGGTCAGCTTTGATGAACTATTCGTCCTGCTGACACTGTTTGCAGCACTTCCATGTCAATGATGTCTTCAGGAGCAACCTGAACCGGATCGTCTTGCCATGTCACAAGATCCGCAGCCATTCCCACACGAATCATGCCGCGATCACTCTGAGCTCCTACTGCGCGCGCGGCGTTGACCGTGTATCCAGCCAAAGTCTGTTCGCCCGTGAGTGCCCGAGTTGTGCCAACTGGACCGGGATCTGCCACATCATGCGCTCGCCGACGCTGAGCCGCAAAGAACCCCATACGAGGGTCATAGGGAGCAACTGGCCAGTCTGAGCCAAGTACGACCAACGCTCCACTCGCAAACAAATCACCACTGCGCCATGCGTGAGAACAACGCTGTGTATCGAGTCGCTGTGACCATGGATCACTCAAGTCATGAGCCACCCATCGAACGTGGATTGGCTGCATTGATGCCGTGACTTGCTCTGGTGCAAATCGAGCAACAGTTCGATCTGGAGCAGTCTCAATGTGTTCAATTCGATGACGACCAGCAGACCCGCCGGGCAACGTTGCATAGAAATCTAAAACTTCACGAACGGCTCGATCACCGATTGCGTGCGTAGCGATTCGGAATCCTTTGTCGTGAAATGACTTCGCCCGAGAAAAGTACAGATCCAGATCAGGCCACATTGGCTCAACACCTTCACCGTGCGAATCGGGCTCTTCAAGCCAAGCGGTACCGGTATCGATAACACCATCGAGCATAAATTTCACACCATCGGCATGCCACATTTCTCCACGTGAACTGTTGGTCTGGAGAAGCTCTGCGACTTCTTCATCAGGTGTGTATGGATAAATGAAGTGGTGCTGAAGAATTCGCATGCCCAGCTGGCCGCGGCTCTCAAGTTCTTTAAAGGTGGCAATGGAATCGAGATCGCCGTCCATCATATGAATTTCGGTGATACCCAAAGCATTCTGATCGGCAATAGTTTGTGCATACCAACCGAGTTTTTCTTCTTGCGTTGGCACTGGAACACTATCGAGCACTGTTCGCATCGCAGCCATTTCCAACAACTCTCCTGTTGGTTTTTCTGACGCATCTACAACAACTATCGAGGCATCTTCGAGTTGCATCGGGCCAGTTACGTTCGCAATTTCCAACGCGCGATCGTTTACGAATCCAGTGTGCACGTCTAGGGCATACAAGAACATTGGTCCAGGACCTGCAGCATCATTTAACAGCGAGTGGTGATAGGTCGCACCTTCGAACGCTGCGTATTCAAGCGCGAAACCAAGCAACCATGCATCCGGCCCAATTCGGCGGCGTTCAGCAGCGAGCTTTTCGCGTAAATCCGACAGCGAATTGACGCGATCGAGATTCAGGCCCTGTGCGAAAATTGCACCCTGCAGCAAGTGCTGATGTCCATCTGTAAGGCCGGGAGTAACCGTAGCTCCATGAGCGTCAGTGACCTGGGTTGTTGCATCGCACACTTCACGAATTTCAGCATCACTTCCCACCGCCACGATTCGCCCATCACTCCATGCCACTGCCGAAGCAGTGGGCAAAGCAGGATCCATTGTGCGGATTCGGGCATTCACGATTGCAAATTGGGCGGCCATCTGTACTCCTTTAACACCTACGATTCACCTTAGACCGCTAAATTGGGATTCATGAGTATTCACATTGCAGCCAAGCCGGGCGATATCGCCGAGACTATCTTGCTTCCAGGTGACCCGCTGAGGGCTCAATGGATTGCCGAAAACTTTTTCGAGAATCCAGTTCGCTACAACACTGTGCGTAACATGTTCGGATTTACCGGAACTTATAAAGGTCATCGAGTCTCAACACAAGGCACAGGAATGGGAGTTCCTTCCCTGTCGATCTATGTGAATGAACTTTTTAACGAATACAACGTTCAAACTGCAGTTCGAGTTGGAACTTGTGGCGGAATTGGAAAGACCAAATTGCGCGACCTCGTCATCGCTATGGCTGCCTCTACGGACTCGGGCACGAACCGCCGAGCAACTGGTGGCTTGGATTACTCACCGATCGCGAATTACGAACTGTTAGAACGTGCCGTAGGTTCTGCCCGCGAACGTGGCCTTGATTATCACGTGGGTGGAATCGCAACTATGGATTTGTTCTATGACGATTCAAACGCAGTTGATGTTCTGGAAAAACTTGGTGTCCTGGCTCTCGAAATGGAAACCACAGGCCTTTACACTTTGGCTGCTAAGTACCAACGACGGGCACTAACCATTTGCACAGTGAGTGACATGGTACGAACACACGAAGCCACGAGTTCAGAAGAACGCGAGACAGGTTTCCACGCAATGGTCGAAGTAGCTCTCGACGCAGCATTGAACTAACCGCAACGCTGAACTTAGCTAGTTACCTTCGCCGCAAAAGCCGCAAGCTGTTCAGGTGTTCCATTAAAGACATCTAAGTCTGTATGTGATGTTGGAACAGTTGGCGCTGTCGGTGAATCTTTTAATGCACCGTCGCTTGTGAATTGCCAGAAAGTCCATTTTGTTCCCCAGATTGGAACACTCGACGGCGCAGTCGCTACTGTCTTACTCCAACTTGCCAACCACAATGGATACACGCTGAAATCAAAATTTTGGGATGGCTTCTTTGGATCCTTTGCAGGAAATGCATTTAACTTATTGACAAAGTAACCATTGGCATAAATTATTGGCTTTCGGCCACTGATACGTTGCGCCTCAATTAAGAAATCACGAGTCCAAGTCGTCACTTGACCCCAAGTCCATCCGCATGGTCGCTCTTCGAAATCAAGAGTCAGTGGCAAATCACCAAGAGGCGTGTTCATCGCATTTTTATAAGCCTGCCGAGCTTGCAGAACGGCATCATTGTGGCGATATTGGGCAGCAACCTTTAACAGCTTCTTGTAGTTCTTAGCATTCTTATTACGTGCAGGAACAATCATCGTGCCTTTTCCTGACTGACCTGGGACTGCATAGTGATAGCCACCAACGATTAATCCAGCAGCCTTTGCCGCTTGACGATCTGACTGGAACCACGTTGCAGAAACGCCCCCGTCACGATTGCCACCATCAGAAGATTTAATAAAGGCAAACGAAGCGCCATACATCGATGGGGATGACAGATTTGTGAAAATTATTTGCTGGTTTGACGGATGCTGCCACATCGACACATCAACGCCTTTAGTTGCGCTCCCAAGTCCTTTAGCGGTCCATGACAAGGCATTTGGCTTATATGGCGCAGGCTTTGAGTTTGACGGTGGGTAGCTACATGACTTGTAACTCATTTGCAACGAGGTTGGCGCGACAGCCTTTGCCCCAACGTTTCCGCACATAACGGACATGACAACACATGCGGAAATTAGGCGTAAACGGGGCACTTTTTGATTGTAGGCACATCTCATTGAAATTCGGAAGTGTGAAATGCATGTAACACGGGAAATATGCTCACTCGAACTGTTTATACGCCGACTAACTGGGTTAGCATCGTATGAACACCATTACGACGAATCGGGTCTTGACGAATGCGCTTCAACTTCACAAAGTGGCAAAGACGACTGACAGCACTTGCTGCTGCGCTACTTGCCGCCCAATTCGTGATCCCCACCTCCATGGCGTCGGCGACCACCACTTGCCTTGATCCAGTCAATGTCTCGCTTAAAGCGGTCACAGGAACGCAGCGCACAATCGACCTCAAGAAACTTGCTTCAGGATCCGCAAGTGATTCCTGTATTGGTGGAAGCGACTCATTCGAAGCGCAGCTAGACGCAAATTCTCCGCACACGATTCAGAGCCACGCAGCTGGCGATCTCCTTTCGCCATTTACCAACTCTGACTCAACAAATTTCAACCTTGACCTTTTAACATCAGCTGATGGCATCTACATCATCCATGTAGTGATTTCCGATGGCGGTTTTACCAAGAGTCGAATCAACATCACACTCACGTCCACAGCCACTGCCCCGGACTTGCCGTCGTGCTCGAATCTTGCAGTGTATTCCAATCTAAATTCGCCTGGTACAGACTTCTCATTAGCGCTTAATGGATCAGTGGGTTGCTCTACGAGCGATAACCTTGGGCTCACTTACACAGTCTCGGCACCCAATCACGGCTCCTTAGGTAGCTCTTACGATGCCTCCTTTGTTGCACAACAATCCGTCAGCAATGGCACTGGGGATTTCGCGTTCAAACCGGACACTGGCTACTTCACCCCACAGGTATGGAATAGTGATAGCGATCGTGCCTCATTCCACCTCACATTGACCGACGCTTACGGTCAAACAACGACTCTTACCGTCTTCGTGATCGTTGAGCAGCCAATTTCATCGTGCACGATTACAGATCCAAAGTCTGAAGTCCTTTTCAATGATCCAACAGCCTCAACAGCTCGAGAATTCGCAATTACAAATCGAATTTTGTCGTACATTGACTGCGCAGGACATGGCTCTGTGATCACAATGTCATGGTTCTCATTGACCGATATGGACTTCGTCTATCACTTAAATGCTGCAATGACTCGTGGCGCGAACGTGCGATTCCTTATCAACAGTCATGCCGTTAAGTCTGGCTCAACGTCCTACACCGCTTGGAATAATCTCAAGGCAATCCTCGGTACAAACGCACCGGACAACACGCGCAATTCATCTACATACGTCGATAACACAAGCAACCGAACGGCCGGAAGTTGGGCGCTATTTTGCGACCATGGTTGCTTGACTCCAGCAAGTAATGCGACTGCTGGCAAGATTTGGGTCAATGAAGAATCTGAATATCCAGCGCTCCATGCAAAGTTCTTCTTGATTTCAAACATTGCTACATCAGGCAGTCGCGTAGTCAGCGTCAGTGGTGTTGCTTCTAGCAATCCGACGCGGGCTCAAGCAGTGAGCGGATGGAATAACGCACAGATTTTTGTCGAGAAGGGCAATACCCTTGCGCAAAATCCACTATTCAACTCGTTCAACAGTTATTTCCAAAAACTTTCTGCACAAGGAAAAGTGAATTTCAGCGATGTTCGACCTGCAAAGGCAAACTCGTATAACAACCTAGGCACTAAGGGTGCAACTGAATTTCGAACATTCCCGCGCGTGGGTTCAAGCACAACGACTGACGATGTGACGAATTTATTTAAGAGCGTTAAATGCCGATACAAAGATGCCAAAGGCAAAATGCAGCGCACTCAGATTTACATGAACATGTTTGTCTTCACTCGCAACTCCCCTGCTATTGCGTTATGGCACTTGGCCAACAACAAGCCCACAGCAAATGGCGGTTGCGTTGTTCGGATCATCTACACCGATATGGATCAAGCAATCTTCGCCAATGGCTCATACATCAAAGGCCCTGGCGGCAACATTTCATGGGGCGTAGCTGACTGTTTGTCGACAGCCGGAACAGTTAAGGGTAAGTACGCAAGCGTGACAGTTCCTGAGCGACGTAAAATGCTCGATGCGAACGGCCACGTCGTCAAGGTCAAGGGAAAGACTCGCTACCAAACAGTGTCAGTGTGTAAGCGGGGCGGCCTGATGGGTGCCATGCCTACCATCACAAAAAATGGTGGTTATTGCTGGCTCAATACCAAGAGCAAGGTTTCCGGTGGTTCGATTTCAGCGTGTGTCTCGACTCCGCTGAAGTTAACAAGCCAAGATCCTGCCGACGGTCGCGCCAAGCTCGAGGCATGGCCGGATGTGCAACACCCAAATTCAACAGTCTTTAGCCATCAAAAATACATTTTGATTAATGGAATGGTTGGGAATGCTGTCCAACAAGTCGTCTATGCCGGAACACCTAATCTGACTGCTCCAGGCCTTCGCTACAACGACGAGATCATGACGATCACGACTGGAAGTTCGTTCTACAACGCCTATTTGAACAACTACAACACCATGTTGAGTTACATCAAAAATCGGCCGGCACCACTGCCGAATCCATGTCGTGCTATTGGCACTTGCTAGGTATTTCAACAACCCACTTGTGGCTCCCCCGGTTGGACTCGAACCAACAACCACTCGATTAACAGTCGAGTGCTCTGCCAATTGAGCTACAGGGGAATTGGCTGTCCCATCTTAACAGCGAATATAGGACGACTGCATAATCGGGTCACACACCCAAAGTGGAACGAAGAGACACTAACTCCGCTTGAATACTGGCTTGACCCTGTGGCGAGTGCGCCCAATCGGCATCTTGTGCGATTGTGAGCCACTCAATGTCGGTTTCGCCTCGATGGGCAATAAATCGGACCTCTTGGTCATTAAATCGGCGTGTGCGATCAACCACGATGTGAGCGGTTACCCGATCACGGACTGCGACAGGCAACTGTCCGGGTTCATCAATCAGCCACCCCAAGGACGATAAGTCTGGGGCTAGGTTGATGGTAAGCATCGAGCCTTCCCATTTTGCGGACAAGACGTGAGTCCACGGAATTCGTTTGGAATCGTGATGATCAGTGCTGACTAGCGCCTGCGTCGTAGCGGCTATAACGCCACTGTGATGTGTTGCCCACGCCAAAATGCGTTCATTAGGCAATAAGAGTCCAGCGAGCTCTGAGGGCACTCCATTGTCACGGTTCCACCAAGCCACTACTGATCTCCGATCGAGTATTCACGCATGTCGCGTCGATATTGTTCAAGCGCCAGCAAATCAGTCAAGATTTGATTTTGCGCCGCGTCATCTCCATTAATTGAAGATCGTTGAAGCTCGGCCTTAAGTTCGCTTATTCGGCGCCCTGCATCCATCTCAAGGATCCGAGCAAGTACCGCCTGTACATATCGTTCGTCGGGATTGTCAATCGGCAATGGATCTACAGCAAGTTCACGAATCTTTGCCTTCACTTCATCACTTGGCGCTGCATCTAATACTGCTTGTAACCAAGTACTTGGAGAGTCGAAGGTAAGTGGATCACCTGCACGTTGACAGGCGCTAAACACTTCGGCAGCCATCGCGATGGTAAACAGTGATTCCTCAAGCGAGTTAAACCATTCTCCTACGAGTGCTGGCGCTTGAAGGACACACTTCAAAGCAGTGCGCTCCACAGCAGCCACCCCAGTATCGACAGCTCGCGTTGTCGTGCTTTGGGCAACTGCATTCTTTGACCCTTTACCCACTTGATTTCGCAGAGCCGCTTCATCCATACCGAGCCAGCCAGCAACAGTTCGTACATACTCAGGGCGCAACACAGGATCTTTAATTCCAGCGAGCACTGGAGTAACAGCGCGCATTGCAGCAACTCGCCCTTCGGCAGTTGTTAGATCGTAATCTGCAATGGTCGAGCGAATGACGAATTCAAAGAGTGGCACTCGACTCTTGATGAGATCTCGTACTGCCCCATCGCCTTGCTGAAGTCGCAAATCGCATGGATCAAGTCCGTGGCTTTCAACTGCAACAAATGTTGAAGCCACAAATTTCTGATCCTCGCCAAAAGCTTTTAATGCTGCCTTGCGACCTGCTGCGTCACCATCAAAAGTGAACACAACTTCGGCGTTACTAGTTTCGTCATCCATCAAAATACGACGCAACACTTTTACGTGGTCTGAGCCGAACGCTGTTCCACAAGTAGCAACGGCCGTAGTTATGCCGGCTAAATGGCAGGCCATCACATCGGTATACCCTTCGACAACGACAGCCTGATGACTCTTTGCCATGTCGCGTCGGGCAAGGTCAAGCCCGTAAAGCACATGAGACTTTTTGTAGATCGGGGTTTCTGGAGTGTTTAAGTACTTTGGTCCTTGGTCTGCCTCAGTGAGCTTACGTGCACCAAAACCAATGACATCGCCACCTGCGTCGCGAATCGGCCACATCACACGATCACGAAAACGGTCGTAGGCGCCACGTTGACCGGACACTGCAAGGCCACCCGCAATCAGCTCTTCTGCAGTAAATCCTTTTGAGCGTAAGTAGTTAGACAGCGCATCCCACCCAGCAGGCGAATAGCCAACTCCAAATGTTCGCCAAGAATCTAGTTCGAATCCTCGCTGCAATAAAAAGTTACGTGCATGTTGAGCAGCACTGCTTGCAAGTTGTTCTTGGTAAAAGGCAGCAGCAAGATTATGCGCCTCGATTAAGCGCGTACGTTGTCCTTGGCGCGGCGCATTGCTTCCGCTTGTTCCTTCTTCGTACCGAAGTTGGATGCCGTACTTAGCCGCGAGCTTTTCTACGGCCTCGGTAAATGACAGCGCATCAACTTTACGGACAAAAGTGATGACGTCTCCACCCTCGCCACAACTGAAACAGTGATAGAGGTTCTTACTTGGAGTGACATGGAATGACGGTGTGCGCTCGTCGTGAAATGGGCATAACCCCTTGTATGAGCCGCCACCAGCGGCCTTGAGAGTGACTGTTTCGCGAACTACTTCGTCAATTCGAGCGCGCTCGCGTACGGCATTGATGTCATCTTCGCGAATTCGGCCGGCCACGAGTTAATGCTACGGGCAAACTGTGGCATGCCACTGAGTCAGGCTCACATCTGTGAGAGAAGCGATTTGATCAATAATGACACGCTCTTTACCGGCGTCACTCGCCTGCCACAGATCGGCATACAGAGGCTCCAAATAGCGCTCAGGGTCACTGGAGAGCGCAGCGTGCAACTCTGCAATCATTTGGCGCTGACCTGCGTAAAAGGCTGCGGCACCTTCCCTATTCATCACGAAACGAGCCGCCAAGGCTTTCAGCGCGGTAACTTCGTAACGAGCCTCGTCTGGGACCACCAACGTGGCTGAATATCGAGTCAGGACACCAGCGCCAAATTCTGCTCGAGTGGCGCGCTGGGCCGCCAAACAGAAGCGACCAACGAGGGTGCTGGTCAAGTTCTTTAACCCAGCCATAGATCGAATAGTTCCATCAAATGACTGAGGCCAACTGGCAAGTGCATCGATTCGAAGCAGCGCCTCGTCAAGACCAGCAGATTCGAAATGCGGTCCGTACCACTCCTGAGCTACCTCGATGATTTCACGGCGACCCTGTGAAGATTTGAGAATGTCGACATCTATGTGGCCAGCATGAACAGCATCTTCAATATCGTGCACGCTGTAGGCCACGTCATCAGCCCAGTCCATCACCTGTGCCTCGAAGCACGTTTGTTCATCGTCGCGACCGCTGCGCACCCATGCAAATACATCAAGGTCATCATCGTAAACACCAAATTTTGTTGACGATGGTTTTTTTGCCCATGGATATTTTGAGGCCGCATCAAGTGATGCACGTGTGAGGTTCAGTCCCAGTGATTGATCAGGTCGTGGTCCGTCGTGTGGTCCAAATGCCTTTGGCTCAAGCCGAGTCAACAACCGAAACGACTGTGCATTTCCTTCGAAACCACCGAAGTCACGGGCCAACTCATTGAGTGCGCTCTCACCGTTGTGGCCGAAAGGCGGATGACCTAGATCGTGCGATAGGCACGCTGTATCAACCAAGTCAGGATCGCAGCCAAGTGCAGCGCCGAGTTCACGACCAATCTGGGCGCATTCCAACGAGTGAGTCAGTCGAGTGCGCGGAAAGTCATCAAGACCTGCCTGCATCACTTGAGTTTTGACACCGAGTCGACGTAAGGCCGAGCTGTGCATGACACGGGCCCGATCGCGAGCAAATTCAGTGCGATCCACACTCTTGTTTGGCTCATGCATCCAACGCTGGGCGTCGTGCGAACTGTAACCAAAATCGTTCGCAGCATCACTCATGAGTCAATCTTACTAACCGCCGCTGACGCTCAATTCAGCTTCGCGCACAGTGGATTGCTCACTTGCTGTCATGGTTTGAGAATTAAGCCAACCATCTGGCAGGTTCACCTTTTTCGTTGGTGTCGTTCGCCCTCGAGGTGAGTTTGCAATTTCTGGAGTCAGAATTTGATCACGATCAATCGGTGCCAGTAGGTCATCGAGTTCGGCAAGAGAATTAATCAAACCCAGCTGTCCTCGCGTCTCACTTCCCACAACAAGGCCCTTCAAGTACCACGCCATGTGCTTACGCATTTCCCGACACCCATAGAACTCGTCGTCGTGCATGTTCACCAACAACTGCGCATGACGCTTCAACAAATCAAGAATGATTCCTGCGGTGGGTTCTGCTGGAACTTCTTGCCCGGAAATTGCCGAGCGAATCTGACCGAAAAGCCACGGCCTTCCCAAGCACCCGCGTCCAATGACGACACCTCGTGCGCCCGTTTCGACCAGCATGCGCTGAGCATCGTCGGCACTCCAAATGTCACCGTTACCCAATACCGGAGTGTTTGGAATGTGCTCGACTAATCGAGCGATCGTGTTCCAGTCTGCATGACCGCCGTAATACTGCGCTGCTGTCCTGCCGTGAAGTGCAACCCAATACACACCCGCGTCTGCTGCAATTTTTCCAGCATCCAAATACGTCACATGATCATCATCGATACCGACTCGCATTTTGACTGTGACTGGAACTTTTCCATTAGCATTGCGCACCGCCGTATTCACAATGTCGGAATACAAATCCCGCTTCCAAGGTAAGGCACTTCCGCCACCCTTACGAGTGACTTTTGGAACCGGGCATCCAAAGTTCAAGTCAATGTGATCGGCCATATCCTCGTCGACGACCATCGCCACTGCCCGACCTACGATATCGGGATCTACTCCATAGAGCTGAATACTTCGCACATGTTCATCAGGATCGAAAGTCACCAAAGACAGCGTTTCAGGATGACGCAACAACAGTGCTTGAGATGTCGTCATCTCTGCAACATAAATTGTGTGATCGGAATCAACCTGACCCGCACGTTGTCGAATGTCAGCAGATGCTTCGCGACAGACCCGTCGAAACGCACGATTAGTAACACCGGCCATTGGCGCAAGCTCAATGACTGGATCGTGTGCCAAGAGATCAGCAAACACTTAGCAACCCGGAAGTTGAGCGCCTAGCCAGCCAACTAATGCATCAATGCCAATGCGCTCTTGCGCCATGGTGTCACGTTCGCGCACAGTGACCGCATTGTCTTCCAAGGTGTCAAAGTCGATCGTGATGCAAAATGGAGTTCCGATTTCATCTTGGCGACGGTAACGACGGCCGATGGCGCCAGCATCGTCGAAATCAATGTTCCAATGCTTGCGCAATTCAGCCGCAATGTCGCGAGCCTTAGGACTGAGATCCTCATTGCGTGACAACGGAAGTACAGCAGCCTTAATAGGAGCCAATCGCTTATCGAAACGCATCACAACACGAGTGTCGACTCCACCCTTGGTATTCGGTGCTTGATCCTCGTCATAGGCCTCGAGCATGAATGCGAGAACTGCACGTGTAAGCCCAGCCGCAGGCTCAATGACGTATGGGACATACTTTTCGCCAGACTCTTGATCGAAGTAAGACAAGTCTTTACCCGAATGTTCCATGTGAGTTTTTAGGTCGTAGTCAGTTCGGTTCGCAACACCTTCGAGCTCGGCAAATTCATTTCCACCGAACTGGAATCGATACTCAATGTCGCTGGTTCGCTTGGAATAGTGCGACAGTTTTTCTTGAGGATGCTCGAAAATGCGAAGGTTATCCGGAGACAGTCCAAGATCGATGTACCAGTTCCAACGCTCTTGTAACCAATAGTCATGCCACTGCTCGTCAGTGCCGGGCTCGACGAAAAATTCCATTTCCATCTGTTCAAATTCGCGTGTACGGAAAATGAAGTTACCTGGCGTAATTTCATTGCGGAAGGACTTACCAGTTTGGCCGATACCAAAAGGCGGTTTTTTACGAGCAGATGCTGCAACATTCGCGTAGTTCGTGAAAATACCCTGAGCAGTTTCAGGACGTAAATAGTGCAGCGAGTTCTCGTCGACCACTGGTCCGAGGTTTGTTGATAACAAACCGTTAAACATTTTTGGTTCTGTAAATTGACCCTTGGCTCCGCAATTTGGACATGGAATCCCCGCAAGTCCACCTTCGGGCGCGCGTCCCTTACGAGCTTCAAATTCTTCAACAAGGTGATCCTCGCGGAACCGCTTATGGCACGCCACACACTCGGTCAGCGGGTCAACGAATGCTTTCAGGTGTCCTGATGCTTCCCAGACCTGCGGCGCCAAAATGACAGATGAGTCGATTCCAACAACATCATCGCGTCCTTGGACCATGGACTTCCACCACTGTCGACGAACATTCTCTTTAAGCTCGACTCCCAAAGGGCCGTAATCCCATGCGGATCGGGTACCACCGTAGATCTCGCTACATGGGTAGACAAAGCCACGACGTTTCGACAAATTCACTACGGCATCAACGCGGTCCATGACCATCAGTCTACTGTCAGCGAGGTTTAGATTGATGCGTGGCGGTTAGCATAGTAAGGAAAGAAAGGTCGGCCGTGAAATTAATTCGCATCTTCGCCTCGGGAATGCTCGTTGTGGCAATAAGTGCCTGCGGGCACGCGAACGTAAGCAACCCGAGCAGCACTATGGATGCGTCACAGTCGGCTGATGCGATTGACGTTTCACCAACCACAACGGCGACGACGAATAGCATCGATCCTTCTGCGGCAAAAGCCTACGAAGCCGCATTGAATGCATCGCAAGCGAGCGCGAATTCGGTGGGACTCACAGAATTGTGGAGTGACGAAACCGGTGGCCTTGCCACAGTCTTGGTTCAGGCTCCACACGATGGCAAGTGTGTTCAGTCAGACCTCATCATGAAAACAGCGCAAATTGTTGACTCTTCGGCGATGATGCCAACAGTCCTCTTAGACGAACTTGATGGCTTGAAAGCAAATAACGGAAGCGACACCGGGGCAATCTCGAGTCCAAGTGCCAACACATTTGTTGTTAAGAATCGGATTGATGGAAGTGATTACGTCACCACGTATACGGTGGACCCGCAAGGTCGAATCGCAAGCGCACAACAAGTAGTAGATGACCAACCATCAGCGACAGCTACCTTCAGATATTTCATCACGAGCGAAGGTAAGGCTGCACTAGCTGCTGGCAAATAATTAACCTTCCGCGACACTGGAATCAAATTGCGTGATTCCATCGAGGGTCGCCACTACGAGTTCTTCGTAAGCGGTTGGTCGATCTTGCATTTCGGCCAAGAATGGCCACACCACCATTTTTGATTCGCTTGACCCGAGCGCGCGCCGGTACGAACCGACATCACGCCACGTTGTGTGAACAACAAAACTCAACGGTTCATCGGGACTGCGCATGATGTGAGATTCGATGAATCCCTCGCAGGCTCGAAGCACGTCAAGCGCAGAATGAGCTTGCGAGAGCCATTCTTGCGAATTTGTTACCGTGAACTCCCACAATGCAAAGAAACGACCGTGCATAAGTTAGTTGCTCACCAATCGACTAAGGATCGTGAACCACACCAACGTCAACATCGCTACACGAATGAAACGTTGTTGTTGATTTTGACGCGGCCAAGACAAGAACACTAGCCATGTGACAAACAGTCCTACAACAGCAAGAAAAAGCGCGCCGATGATGCCAGGCTTTGACATTCCAATCAGGAGAAATCCTGCAAGAGTTAACGGAACCACAAATTTTGGAAGCGTTGCCAAGCGGACGAGAAATGGGCCGGTAGATTTTTCTATCGAGCTGCGCAATGTCATGAGACTTATCCAAGCACGATGCGTATGAATTCTAGGTACGCGCGCGCCTTAGAATTGATCAATTCTTACAAATAGTGCCACTACGATTGATTTATGGCCATTCTTGTTGCGTTTCTCACTGTGCTTTCAACAGCACTCGGTGGAGCACTAGCCTTGCGGTCGCGCGACACAATGCACTTACTGCTTGGGCTCTCAGGTGGCTTGCTGTTAGGCCTAGTCTCGTTTGACTTACTTCCAGAAGTTTTTCGATTGAGCCATTCGACATTCGGCACAGTGCCACGGGCAATGGTGTATTTCGTCGTTGGCTTTTTGGTGCTGCACGTCATCGAAGGATTTTCTGGTGCGCATGAACCAGCCCAGTCCGAATACACACACCACCATGAACATAGCCACGGAGTCACGACGGGAATCATTGGCGCGAGCGGCATGGTCGTTCATGTATTTCTGGACGGTGTAGCGCTCGGCTTATCTTTCCAAGTCTCGCAATCGCTTGGTATTGCTGTTGCTATTGCTGTTGTCTCGCACGCGTTTACCGATGGGCTTAATACAGTTGCTTTGCTTATGAATGCAGGCAGCTGGAAACGTTCATCAATGTCACTTCTTGCACTTGATGGCCTAGCGCGAATTAGTGGCGCAGCTGCAGGAACGTACTTTGCAATCAGCAACCTTCTCCTCAGCGGTTACTTGTCGCTGTTCGCAGGAATGTTGATTTACTTAGCGACATCGCATATTTTGCCTGAGGCACACAGCACTCATCCGTCTCGCCTGACACTGTTGATGACAGTACTTGGAGTGCTTTCCATGTTTGCCATCGTTAACTTGGCTTAATCAGTTGGTAATTCGTTAGGTACTGCCCCACCGTATCGACGATCTCGCGAAGCATAAATCTCACATGCATGCCATAGGTGGCGTCGATCAAAGTCTGGCCACAAAGTCGGCAAAAATACCATCTCGGCGTATGCACTTTGCCACAACAAGAAGTTACTAAACCGCTGTTCACCACTTGATCGGACAAACAGATCCACATCAGGCATATCTTTTTCATCAAGATACTTGGCGATCGTTTTTTCCGAAATCTTATTGGGATCAAGCCGACCTGCCGCTACTTCCATTGCAATTGCCGTCGTTGCATCAACAATTTCAGCACGTCCGCCATAGTTCACGCACATAGTCAATGTGAGCTTTTTATTTTTCGCTGTCAGTCGTTCGCACTCTTCGAGCGACTCAATTACCGACTTCCATAATTTTGGGCGACGTCCCGCCCAACGAATACGTACACCGAGGTCATTCATCTCTTCTTTACGGCGGTCAATGACGTCGCGATTAAATTGCATGAGGAATCGCACTTCGTCAGGTGACCTTCGCCAGTTCTCCGTGGAAAATGCATATGCTGAAAGCCACCCCACTCCAAGTTCAAGTGCACCGTAGACACAATCCATGAGCGCTGCTTCGCCTGCTTCGTGTCCGGCATTGCGAGGTAGACCACGCTCTTTTGCCCATCGACCATTTCCGTCCATGACTAATGCGACATGCTGAGGGACAAACTCTGGTGCAATGCGTGGTGGCGTGGCACCTGTGGGATGCGCTGGCGGAAGATTAACCATTCGACAATCCTGTCATGCTGCGATCGACAAGTGGCAATGAACGCAGGGCTCGCTCTAAATGCCATTGCACATAGGCGGCAACAATTCCTGACACTTCTTTCTGACACGTCAGCGAAGCATTATCGGCAAACACCCAGTCGCCAACCAAAAGAGCTTTAAGTAAATCGAAAGTTTCTGGTTTTGGCGCGATACTTCCCGGTGCTCGATGATCTGCACACATTGAGCCACCGGCGCCGACGTTAAAGAATGCGGCATCAAATGTTCCACACACCACACAAGCATCTAGCGATGGAGAGTAGCCAGCAAGCGAAAGTGATCGAAGTAAATAGGAGTCCAACACCAATGTGGAGTCATGCTCACCATTGGTCAAGGTTCGCAAAGCAGCAGCTAACAAGACGTACTGCGACTCAGAAGCGACTGACTCTTCACTCGTGAGACGATCAGCAGTTTCGACCATCGTTTGGCCTGCAGTCCACAACGTGTAATCAATCGCCATATCTTGCCCATAGGACACCACTAGTTCGGCTTGTTGGATGATGTCTAGGTTGCGACCTTCGTGAACCAGCACATCAACACGACTAAAAGGTTCGAGTCTGGCGCCAAAACGACTTTTGGTCCGTCGTACGCCTTTCGCAACAGCACGAATCTTTCCTCGATCCTTAGTCAACATTGTGACGATTCGATCGGCTTCGCCCAGTTTGTGCGTGCGAAGCACAATTGCTTCGGTGCGATAACTTGGCATAGGACATATCGTTGCACGGATTTCTCCGCAATCAGGTAGCGTCAAGGTATGGCAAACGAGAACAAGGACTCGAAAACCCAGATGGTTGCGCTGGAACCCCAAGAACTCAAGCGAACCCTGCGGATCATCACGGCCTGGCTTGCGCTGATTGTGATAGGACAGTGGGTCATTCGCAGCAATGCCCACTTCATTTTCCTGCTGTTGATGGCCTGGTTGATTGCCATTGCAATGGAGCCTGCGCTTAGCTACCTGACTCGCTTTGGTATCAAGCGTGGCGCTGCTACTGGAATTGTCTTGGCAGGGCTCGTGGTACTAACAGCCCTTATGTTTGCCTTATTCGGTGGAATATTTTTCACACAGGCGAATGAACTCGTAACGACGTTTCCCAATATGGTTGCAAGCCAAGTGGACTGGGTGAATACCCATTTCAACCTCAATCTCGACCCCGAGTCAGTGATTACACAACTGAACTTGACCCCAACACATCTAGCTTCAGTAGCCGCAAGTTTTGCTGGAGGAGTTATGGGGCTAGTAGCTGCGATAGCCGGTGGCTTTTTCCAATTAATGACAATGTTCCTTTTCGCCTTTTACATCGCCGCAGATGGTCCTCGCATACGACAAATTATTGGTTCTCGCCTGTCTCCGTCGTATCAAGAAATTTTTGTTACTTCATGGGATGTAGCAGTTGAAAAAACTGGCGGCTTTGTTGTTTCAAAATTAGTACTTGCAGCATTCTCGAGCACAGTGCATGCAATCTTTTTTGCAGCGATTGGACTTCCCTACTGGCTACCGATGGCGATCATTACTGGAATCGTTAGTCAGTTCATCCCAACAGTCGGCACGTACATTGGCATTCTGATTCCTATCCTCGTAGCCGCATTCCAGCAACCAACCGATGTCATCTGGATTCTTATTTTCGCAACCATCTACCAGCAGGTCGAAAATTATTTGCTGTCACCACGAATCAGCAAAATCACTATGAACATTCATCCTGCTATTGCATTTGGATCTGTGATTTTGTTTGCCAATTTGTTTGGAGCTATTGGCGCGCTTATCGCTATTCCAATCGCTGCGGCAATCTTGGCAGTAATCGAGGTTTACGGAATGCGCTACGAACTTATTCCTGAACTCGAAGGAATCGAAGACGCGTCAGCTAACTAGAAGCCGAGTCGATCCAGTTGCTTAGGATCACGCTGCCAGTCTTTGGCAATTTTCACTCGTAAATCTAAATGCACTGGAACGCCTAGAAGTTCACTAATGGCTACGCGAGCGTCAGTACCAACTTCTCTGAGTCGACTTCCGCCCTTACCAATGACAATGTGCTTCTGACTTTCACGTTCGACATAAACCACGGCAAAAATATCCATCAAAGGGCGATCAGCAGGTCGATCTGGGCGTAACGCCATTTCATCCAGCACCACTGCTATCGAGTGTGGCAACTCGTCGCGAACACCCTCTAAAGCCGCCTCGCGAATCAGCTCAGCAATCATGATTTCTTCTGGCTCGTCAGTTAGATCTCCAGCAGGGTACAACGCTGGACCTTCGGGTAATTCATCAATCAGCAAATCAGCCAAGAGGTCGACCTGATCATTGGCTACTGCGGACACAGGAACAATGTGAGCCCAATCAATTCCCAGTTCTAGTCCAAGTTGAGAGACGGCCAGCAATTGGTCACCAATAAGTTTTCGCTCGACTGCGTCCGTTTTAGTGACTACCGCAACTTTCTTGGTGCGTGGTACCGCAGCAATTTCTTGAGCGATAAAGCGATCACCAGGTCCAATCGGCTCATCGGCAGGAAAACACATCACAATGACGTCGACATCAGCATAAGTTTCTGCGACAAGCGCGTTTAGTCGCTCCCCAAGTAGCGTTCGAGGTCGATGCACGCCAGGAGTATCGATCAACACCAACTGTCCCGAAGCCTTATGAACAATGCCACGAATAACATGGCGAGTCGTCTGCGGTTTGCTTGAAGTGATCGCAACCTTTTGCCCAACTAGAGCATTGGTCAACGTTGACTTACCAACATTGGGTCGCCCAACTATGCAGACAAAGCCACTACGCATTGGTCGAACTCCGTTTCGTTTGGGACTCAAAGTATCCCAGAAGTCCGAGCGCGCCAATAATTACTAAACAACCGAACCATCCACGAAGGTTCATGGTCTCATCAAGCACGAACACTCCAATTGTCGTTGACATGACTGGCTCAAACAGCGTCAACGTTGATACCGTGCCCGCGGGCAAGTGAGAAATACCGATTCCGAACAGCGCATAAGCAAGCGTGGTAGCGAATAATCCGACCCAAATGATGAGAGCAATTGATTTCGGAGCGGTAACCCAGCTGCTGGTCAATGCAATGATCGGTGTTGACAAAACTGCGCCAATTCCAAATGCCACAGCCAGAACTTCGCCACCTGAAAAATTGTGAGTGCGAACCATCTTGACGCCAAGCACCGTAAATGCTGCATACGACCAACCAGACACAGTCACAAAGAGAATTCCCGCGATGTCTTTCGAACCGCCGGCTGAGGTCAGAAGTGACAAGCCACCAACTCCAACAGCGGTGCAGATTGCCCACTGTCGCGACGGCTTGCCCATTCCGAGCCACCAACTCAACATGCCGGCCAAAAGTGGAGCAAGTCCGAGTGCGACGAGCGTTCCCATCGCTACTCCAATCCGAGCAGCTCCGATGAAGAACGTGATTTGGTAGGAAAGGACAGCGATTCCCATAATCCACAAAATTGGTTGCTTGACTAAGACTTTCAAACCAGCAGATCCGTATCGATATCTGGCATAAATCAAGAGCCCAATGCCACCGACAAATACTCGCCACGAGCCAACAGAGATTGCAGTGCCCGGAAAGCCAGCAAAAGCGCGCGAAGCACCTCCGGTAGCAAAGAGGATCGATGCAGCTAAGACACTAAAAATTGCGCCAACGTGATGCTCAGACTGTTTGTGTGTCAACGACGTCACCTGACAGTGAAATAGTGAACGCCGGAATACCCGATGTCACGCTGATGATCGCATCGAGGTCCGCCGCACTGTATCCGGCTTCGTCGCACAACACACACGCCTCGAGCCCAGTAGCACCGGAAGCAACTGCTTGAGCAACAGCAAGAACGACGGCAGAAAGGGCTGTGTCGCCAAGCACAACATTGGCGCTGGAATACGTACGGCCAGTTGTGTCGCGCACAGCAGCACCTTGTGCGGCATTTACGCGGGTTCGAGCTGCGCGGGCCAACGTGACCAACTTGGCGTCTTCGGCACCTAACTCAGTCATCATCACTCTCCTGCTCAACGAAACTGTCGCGTTCTACTACGACGGTACCAATGCGATTGCGTCGTCCTGCAGCGGACTCGGCGGTCAATACCCAGTCGTCTAGTCGCACTTGAGCACCTGGAATTGGCACAATTCCAAGCTGTTTAGCCATGAGCCCGCCGACAGTATCGACATCATCGTCGTCGATTGACATGCCAATAAGTTCGCCAAGGTCGTCGACATTAAGTCGTGAGCTGACGCGGTATTTCCCTGAGTTGAGTTCTTCAATCTCGGGAGCCGAGAAATCAAATTCATCACTAATCTCGCCAACGATTTCTTCAATCACATCTTCAATCGTCACGAGGCCCGCTGTACCGCCATATTCATCAACCAGAACGGCCAAATGAGTGCGTGCACTTTGCATATCGCGAAGCAATTCATCCACGGAACGACTGTCTGGAACCATATACGCAGGTCGCATTATGTCCTCGACATGCTCTGAAGTTTCAGCATCGTGATGCTCAAAGACTCGCCGAGCAATATCTTTGACGTAAATGACTCCAACAATGTCATCCACGCCTTCGCCTACGACCGGAATGCGCGAATAACCCGATCGAAGTCCCAAGGACATTGCCTGTCGAAGTGTTTTCGTGCGTTCAATCCACACCATTTCAGTACGCGGCACCATCACTTCGCGAGCTACCGTGTCACCAAGTTCAAACACAGAATGAATCATCTGACGTTCTTCGTCTTCGATCACTGAATCAGCACCAGCCATATCGACCAGTTCGCGAAGTTCAGCCTGAGTTGAGAACGGACCTTCGGTAAAGCCCTTGCCCGGTGTGATGGCATTACCCACAACAATGAATAGCCTGCTGAAGGGGCCAAGCAAGAACGTCACCACACGTACAAGTGAAACAAGTCGTAGTGAAATTGATTCAGAATGCTGCCGACCCAAAGTTTGGGGTGCAACGCCGAGAATGACATAGCCAACGACCACCATTACAAGGGCGGCAGTCACAATGCCCACAGTGCTATCGGACGTTACCCCGATACAACCTGCTGTTACAAGAACTATGGCAACTGTTGACAAGGCAAGATGCGCAAACAAAATGGCATTGACGTACTTGGCGCGATAATCCAGCATGTCGAGCAATACGGATGCCCTTTTGTTTCCGTCCTTCTTTAACTGTTCGATCGTGACACGACTAACTCGGGTGAAGGCGGCTTCTGCCGCAACTAAAACTCCAGCAAGTATGACCATGACAGCCGCAAGAAGAAACAGAATCGTTGCCGAACTCATGATCCACTCCGACGGTTGCGCTCGCCTTCCCACTCTGCGAGCAATTGCGCTTGAAGGCCGAACATCACGCGGTGCTCTTCTGGCTCAGCATGGTCATGACCAAGTAAATGCAAAACTCCATGTGTAAGCAGTAATCGCATTTCTACCTCAGTCGAATGACCAGCGGCCTGTCCTTGACGCTGCGCGACTGCCGGACAAATAACAACGTCACCGAGAATGCCTTCATCGCTTGGTTCATCTTCAGTGCCTGCCCGCAATTCATCCATGGGAAAACTCAAGACATCTGTTGAGCCTGGTTCATCCATGAACTCTTCGTGGAGGGCAGCCATAGCAACTTCATCAACGAGCATGATGGAAAGCTCACTGGCGGGATTGATGTACAACTTGCGCAACAAAAACTGCGCCTGAGCAACAAGATCTGCTTCATCGATGACAAAAGCTGATTCGTTATTGATGTCCACAGACATTAGCGTTTCCGTTCTTGTTGCTTAGCCTCGTCATAGCGTCCATACGCATCAACAATCTGGCCAACTAGTCGGTGACGTACGACGTCAGACGACGACAATTCAACAAAAGCTACATCATCAATGTCCGTCAAAATTTCGCGCACTGCACGTAGGCCACTTGCTGTTCCTGCTGGCAAGTCAACCTGAGTCACATCTCCAGTGATCACCATGGTCGAACCAAAGCCTAGACGCGTGAGAAACATTTTCATTTGCTCCGCTGAAGTATTTTGTGCCTCATCCAAAATGATGAATGCATCGTTCAAGGTTCGACCTCGCATGTATGCAAGAGGTGCTACTTCAATCGTTCCACTAGTCATAAGTCGTGGAATCGAGTCGGGATCAATCATGTCGTGCAAGGCGTCATACAACGGACGCAAATACGGATCGATTTTTTCATTCAAAGTTCCAGGAAGAAAACCAAGGCGCTCCCCCGCTTCAACGGCAGGGCGAGTCAAAATAATTCGACTCACTTTTTTGCTTTGAAGTGCTTGGACAGCCTTTGCGACGGCAAGGTAAGTCTTTCCTGTACCAGCAGGGCCAATGCCAAAGACGACAGTGTTTGCATCAATAGCATCCACATAAGCCTTTTGGTTCAGCGTCTTGGCGCGAATTGCTTTGCCTCGGTTAGACAAAATGTTTGCAGTGAGCACTCCAGCCGGACTCACATTTGATTTCAGCATGCTGATAGAGCGCTCGACGGATTCCGGCGTCAATCCTTGACCAGTTCGCACGACGATAATCATTTCGCCAATGAGTGCCTCGATAGTGGCAACACTTTCGCTTGGCCCATCGAGAGTAATTTCATTACCTCGAGCCAGAATGACGACATCCGGGAATGCTTGTTCAATCGTGCGAATGAGCTCGTCACGCGGGCCAATAATCGACACCATCGGGGTCGAGGTTGGCACAACAACGATCGCGTGCGCAGGTGCTGGAGTAAGTGTCATAAGTAACTAAATTGTAGGTCTAACCGGGAGGCCACGTCAGGCCACGTCCACCAAGAACGTGAAAGTGCACATGGCGCACGGATTGTCCACCGTCTGAGCCAACGTTTGTGACAACTCGGTAACCACGTTCCAAGGTTTCCAGCTGAGCGACCTCGGCAGTTGCGCTCAGGACTCGGGCTGCTAAATCCTTGTCGTCGCGAGTCAAATCCGAAACATTGTCGAAATGCTGACGCGGAATTACCAGAACGTGCGTCGGCGCCTGAGGATCAATGTCACGAAAGGCAAGAATGTCGTCAGTTTCCAAAACAATATCTGCTGGAATTTCACCAGCCGCAATCTTGCAAAATAGGCAGTCACTCATAGGGCTATCTTGTCACTTCTTTATTTGCCCAACGCGATGTTTTCGACGCTAAAACACCCAGCGCTACCCCACCTGCAGTTGATGTCCGCATCACGGTGTCGCCCATACGCACTGCAACAACACCTGAGGAACTAAATAATTCGAGTTCAGATGCTGAGATTCCACCTTCAGGTCCAATGACCACAGCAACGGTCCCTGAACGAGGTAGCACAACATCGCTGAGCGATCGTTCTGCAGACTCGTGAAGAACGACAACTAGGTCGTACTCTGCCAAGTCATTGATGAGTTCACCTGTTGTAACGGCATCACTGACGATAGGCACCCATGAACGTCGCGATTGCTTTGTTGCTTCTCGTGCAACGCGTAACCATTTTGCAAGACTTTTCCCAGTGTCATCCCACTGCGCGATGCTGTGTTGAGATTTCCATGGGATGATCCGATCGACTCCAACCTCTGTCAATAATTCAATCGCTAAATCTGCTCGATCACCCTTAGCAATTGCTTGGACAGCGATGAAGTGAAGTTCAGGTTCAGGGTCGCTTACTCGCGAATCAATTGCAAGGTCAACCCAATCCCGACCTAATGCTTGAACTAGCCCGCTTGCGCGATGACCTATTCCGTCACACACATCAATGCGCTCGCCTATGCGCATACGTTTTACCGTGGCGGCATGACGGCCTTCATCACCGTCAATTCGACAGATATCAGATGCCAACGCTTGAGAGCTGACAAGAAAAACTGGTGCGGTCATCGACCCGAGAATGCATCTTTGAGACGACCGAATAGTCCAGAGCCATGTTGATCGAATGTCGGCGCTGGTTTTTCTTCGTCGCGCAGCTTGGCAAGTGTTCGTAATAATTCTTCTTGTTCGGGAGTCAATGCTGTCGGAGTGACAATATCGAGATGCACAATGAGGTCACCACGTCCTGAAGCACGAAGCCTTGGCATGCCGTGATTCTTCAAAGTCACAGTTGAACCTGATTGTGTTCCGGGTTTGATCGTTACTGGAACAGGGCCATCGAGAGTGTCAAGATCTAATGTGGCACCTAGTGCAGCGGCAGTCATTGGCAATGTCAAAGTTGCATGCAATTGGTCACCGCGGCGTTGAAAAATTTCGTGATCCTGCTCGATGATTTCGATGTACAGATCACCGGCGGGACCGCCACCAGGTCCAACTTCGCCTTGGCCAGTCATTTGAATGCGAGCTCCACCTTCAATGCCCTCAGGAATGTTGACGGTAATCGTCTTGCGCGTACGGACGCGTCCGTCACCCGCGCATTCAGCGCACGGGTGTGGATTGAGCGAGCCGAAGCCTGTACATTGTGGACATTGGCGAGTAGTCATTACCTGGCCAAGGAATGACTTTTGAACGGATTGGATTTCGCCACGACCGCGACACATCGAACATTCGACGATCGTTGATTCTGCTGTCGTGCCTTGACCTTCACAGCTGTGACACACAACTGCGGTGTCCACCTGAATCTCTCTAGTGGTTCCAAAGGCAGCTTCTTCGAGAGTGACTTGCAATCGAATCAGCGCATCTTGTCCACGACGTACTCGACTTCGAGGCCCACGAGTGCCTCCGCCACCAAAAAACGCATCGACAATATCGCCAAAGCCGAATCCAGCTGCAGAGTTAAATCCGCCTTGCGAGAAAGGGTCTCCGCCAAGGTCATACATTTCACGCTTTTGCGGATCTGACAAAACGTCATAGGCCGCAGTTACTTCCTTGAAGCGAATTGCCGCTTCTTCAGTTGCGTTAACGTCAGGATGTAATTCGCGAGCAAGTTTGCGATAAGCGCGCTTGAGTTCTTCGGGAGTTGCGTCGCTCTTCACACCCAACACTGCGTAATGATCAGTCACTGTTATTGCTCCATCAGAATGTGTCCGACATACCGTGCGACAGCGCGCACCGATGCCATTGAGTTCGCGTAATCCATTCGAGTAGGACCAAGCACAGCAAGTTGCGCAACGGCTTGATCACCAACTCCGTACCCAGCACTCACCATTGAAGCACTGCGTAATTCTTCAACAGGGTTCTCTGCACCAATTCGCACAGTTAATGAATCAGGTGCTGACACTTCTCCAAAAAGTCGAAGTAAAACGACATGCTCTTCAAGTGCTTCGAGAACTGGTCCTGCTGTCGCCGAAAAATCTTCCCCAACCCGAGCCAAGTTTGCGGTTCCACCAACAACCACGCGTTCTTCATTTTGAGTAACAACTGATTCCATCAGTGTGGCAACAATTGCACTCACCGCTGGTCGAACCATTGAATCGAATTCCTCGACTAGTCCACTCAATCGAGTTGGTACGTCAAGAAGTAATTGACCATCAAGAAGTTCGTTTAGTCGAGTGCGAAGTCGCGCCATGTAGTCTTCGGTGAGTAAACCGCCAGTATCAACCGTTCGCTGTTCGATACGCCCTGTATCCGCAATGAGGATCACAAGTAATCGTGTTGGCGCAACAGATACCAATTCAATGTGGCGAACACTGCTACGCCCCAACGATGGATATTGAACAAGCGCTACTTGTTTGGTGAGTTGGGATAGCAAACGTACCGTCCGTGACATGACGTCATCAAGGTCAACGGCACTATCGAGAAACGTATGAATCGCTCGTTTCTCAGCTGACGATAGCGGCTTTACTGCGCTGATCTTGTCAACAAATAATCGATATCCCTTGTCCGTTGGAATTCGTCCGGCGCTGGTGTGCGGCGCACTGATGAGACCTTCTTCTTCCAATGTGGCCATGTCATTGCGAATCGTGGCAGACGAGACTCCAAGTCCGTGCCGGTCAGCTAATGCTTTGGACCCAACGGGCTCATTTGTCTGTACATAGTCGTCAACGATTGCGCGTAAAACAGCTAACTTACGGTCGTCCACAATCGCCTCCTAGCACTCACATGTCTTGAGTGCCAGTCTAAAGCAGGTTAGTCCCAGAGGCGCGCGACTAAGCCGTCAGCGAGCAAACGGCCAGAGTCAGTAAGGACTAGCCGATCTTCTACTTGCTCCAGCAAGCCATCGAGGACTGCTTGGACCGCTTGACTCCAACCCGATTCATGTAAGTAGTCAATCGGTAAGCCTTCACGCAACCGAAGTCGAAGCATGATGTGTTCGCGACGTTGCTCGTCAGCTGACAGCACTTCGCTATCCGCCCACGGTGACAAATGTCCATCGATCGCAGCGGCCCAAGCAGCTGGATGCTTGAGATTCCACATCCGAGTTCCATTGTCATGAGCATGCGCTCCTGGACCGATTCCCAACCAATCTTGATTACGCCAGTAGGCGATGTTGTGCCGGCACTCACCGTGTGGCTTAGCCCAGTTACTTACTTCGTACCACGTGAATCCATGAGCACGCAGTGTGTCATCAATCAAGGGATATCGATGCGCAGCAATGTCATCGCTCGCCGGAGATACTTCGCCACGATCAACCTTGGCCGCCATCCGCGTGCCCGGCTCAACAATCAACGAGTAAGCGCTGACATGGTCGACTTCTGCATTCACAACATCGGTAAGAGTGTTCTTGAGATCTTCGTCGGTTTCGGCTTGGCTTCCATAAATCAAATCAACACTCACATGCGTGAATCCCACTTCACGTGCCCATTCAACTGCTTCCCATGTGCGACCCGGCGTGTGTGTGCGTTCAAGTAACTGCAGAACATGAGGCGCGCTACTTTGATGACCAAATGACATCCGCGTAAATCCGCCGTCGAAGAGTTCGCGCAAATATTCACGTGTTACTGAATCTGGATTGGCTTCTGTCGTTACTTCAATCTCCTGCGCAAAACCGTACTCATCCCGCAATGCAGACAGAATACGAACGAGTTCAGAGGCTGGCATCAGAGTGGGTGTACCACCGCCGAAGAACACAGTTTCGAGAGGACGAGGATCCGGTCGCTGCTGATGACCTTGCTGAATTTGCGAGATGACGCGATCGGCATACGTGGCTACCGAGACCGATGTGCCATCGCGCTGAAGTTCAGCAGCCGTGTAGGTATTGAAGTCGCAGTACCCGCAACGTGATGCACAAAACGGCACATGCACGTATGCACCGAGCGTTCGCGACATAGTTAGTGCGCCAGAGCCTTGACGGCCTTTTCACGCATGTCATCAGGCGTATCAACGCACTCTGCAACGCGAGTGAGCTGTTCGGCTTCGCGGATTCCAGTCCAGACGCGAAGTAGATCAAGAATGCTTACGTTGTGACCTGGAACTTCAGCGATCACAATCTCATCGCCGCTACCAATTTCGCCACTGGCAACGACTCGCAGATAGGCACCGCATCGACCAGCTTCAGTGAATCGCTTAACCCATTGATCTTGACCCATCCATCTCTGGAAAGTTCCACACGGAATTCTCGCCGTCGATACTTGAAGGACGGCCGTTCCAATGTGTACCACTGAGCCAATCGCAATCGCATTCCAATCAATGCCCACTGTCGTGAGGTTTTCACCGAATGAGCCTGCTGCAATCTCACGTCCCAGCTGCTCGGACCACCATGAGTAATCTTCCGCTGCATAGGCGTAAATCGCTTGATCAGTGTGCCCGTGATGCTTCATGTCCGAGCGGTGGTCGCCTGCAACACCGTCAGTGGTGACTACTCGTCGATCTGACACCGCTCGCTTATCAATCGCGGTAACACCCACCGAGCCACCTTCATCAGGGATGTCAGCATGCACAACGTTGAGTGAAACTACTTGAGCCATGACTATTTACCCTTTGCCTTTGCCGCAGCGTTGTCATCGGTCGACAAAGCCGCAATAAACGCTTCCTGTGGCACTTCGACTCGACCGACCATCTTCATGCGCTTCTTACCTTCCTTCTGCTTTTCCAGAAGTTTGCGCTTTCGAGAAATGTCACCGCCGTAACATTTGGCGAGGACGTCTTTACGCATGGCACGAATTGTTTCGCGAGCAATAATTCGAGCGCCGATAGCTGCCTGAATCGGAACTTCGAATTGTTGTCGAGGAATAAGTTCCTTGAGCTTCGCGGCCATCATTACGCCATACGAGTACGCCTTATCGCGATGCACAATCGCGCTAAAGGCATCGACCGGATCACCATGCAACAAGATATCGACCTTGACCAGATCAGCCATTTGCTCACCTGTGGTTTCGTAATCGAGCGATGCATAACCACGAGTACGCGACTTGAGCTGATCAAAGAAGTCAAAAACAATTTCGGCCAATGGAAGTGTGTAACGCATTTCGACGCGCTCTTCAGACAAGTAATCCATGCCGTGAAGCGTGCCGCGGCGTTGCTGGCACAATTCCATGATTGTTCCAACAAATTCATTGGGAGTCAGAATTGTGGCTCGAACAATTGGTTCGTGAACTTCAGCAATCTTGCCATCAGGAAATTCGCTCGGGTTAGTCACGATATGTTCGGAACCATCGTCCATCTTGACGCGATAGATAACGTTTGGCGCAGTTGAAATCAGATCAAGATCGAATTCGCGCTCGAGACGTTCACGCACAATTTCCAAGTGCAACAGTCCAAGGAAGCCACAACGGAATCCAAAACCAAGTGCCACCGATGATTCAGGTTCGTAGACCAAGGCAGCGTCATTGAGTTTGAGTTTGTCGAGTGCATCGCGAAGTAATGGGAAATCAGAACCATCGAGTGGATACAAACCAGAGAACACCATCGGCTTTGGATCCCGATAACCACCAAGAGACTCAGTTGCTGGCTTTCCGGCCAATGTGATCGTGTCACCAACTCGTGATTGACGTACATCCTTCACGCCAGTGATGAGATAACCAACTTCGCCAACACCAATGGCCTTTGATGGTTTTGGTTCTGGTGAGATCACACCTACTTCAAGAATTTCATGGACCTCATTGGTACTCATCATCTTGATTTTTTCGCGCTCAGAAATTTTTCCATCGACAACGCGAACGTAGGTAACAACGCCGCGGTATGTGTCATAGACCGAGTCGAAGATCAATGCGCGTGCAGGCGCCGAAGCATCGCCAACTGGCGCTGGAATTTGTTTGACAACTTCATTGAGCAATTCAGTAATGCCAACGCCGGTCTTGGCACTGACCTTGAGTACATCGTCTGGTGAACAGCCAATAATGTGCGCAAGTTCGGCCGCATACTTTTCTGGTTGCGCGGCCGGCAAATCAATCTTGTTAAGCACCGGAATGATTGTCAGATCGTTTTCTAACGCTAAGTAAAGGTTGGCAAGTGTTTGGGCTTCAATACCTTGAGCGGCATCAACTAACAAAATGGCGCCTTCACAAGCCGCCAAGCTGCGACTCACTTCGTAAGTGAAGTCAACGTGACCTGGCGTATCAATCAAGTTAAGTACATAATCAACACCATCATCGGCCTTAAACGGCAACCGGACTGCTTGACTCTTGATCGTGATGCCTCGCTCACGCTCAATGTCCATGCGATCGAGGTACTGAGCTCGCATGTGACGGGCGTCCACAACTCCAGTGATCTGCAACATGCGATCTGCCAACGTCGACTTGCCATGGTCGATATGGGCAATAATGCAGAAATTGCGGATGATTTCGGGTGTTGTGGCTCCGGGTTGAGGTGTAGTGGCAGCCATAAACCCAATAGTTCCATACATTTACCCAATTTGAGCAAATGGGTGGGTCACGGGTACTCTTTGTTAGTCAAGAAATACCGATTAAGAAGAGGCAAACCGTGGCCAACATTAAGTCCCAGAAGAAGCGCATTCTGCAGAACAACGCTGCACACGAGCGCAACAAGGCTGTTCGCAGTGCTCTGAAGACTAAGGTCCGTCGATTCCGCGAAGCACTTGTTGCTGGAGATGCTGAAAAGACAGCAGCAGCACTCAAGGATGCTTCACGTGCATTGGACAAGGCAGCCTCAAAGGGTGTTATTCACAAGAACCAGGCAGCAAACCGCAAGTCAGCAATGGCGCAGGCAGCTAGCAAGTAGTTCTTCACTAAATTTTCATTAATCTCTTGGCGGTCTTACCGCCAAGAGATTTTTTTCGATCTCGTACATGCTTTGCGCTGGATCAAGACTGACTCCCCCATTAATAGCAGCGTCATATGTCGTGCCCTTGCTTGCACGATCGGCAAGCGCTAACAATTTTGTCGCCATAGCAAGTTGCTCGGGATTCCATTTCGCTTTTTGCGCGCGAAGGTACCTAATGCGCCAAGGTGGAACCGCAAGCATCGATGCCAAGTCGCCTTCGGACATACCTGCCGGTGCACCGGCGTATTTCAATAACGTGCGTAACCCGCTGGCCATGGCCATCACCATGGGCACAGCTGCGGAATTATCCTGATGCACGGCCCACCGAAATTGTTCAAGCACTTCGATTGGCTTTGCGTTCCACAACGCATCGCTCACATTCCACCCTTTGACGTCCGCGACACCTTCATAGAATTCGGCAACAATTTGGCCGTCAATAATGTCTGTCGTTGAATCTGCGCATAACTGGGAGATTGCAGCTAGCAACTCGCTTAAACTTGTTCCAATTGCCTGTTGAAGTTGAGTGATGGCTTCTGCAGTGGGCTTCTTGCCGTGTTTACGAAATTCGGCAGTCAGCGCGGCTTCGAGATCCTTACCCTTCAACTCACTGGTCGATGCCTCGAGCACTCCAGATTTTCGAATTGTGTCAAGGAGTTTTTTGCCCTTCACGCCACCAGGGTGCAGCAGAACTAATCGAACGTGTTCAGGCGTATTAGTGCAGGCATCAACAAGCATGGGAGCCACATCGTCAGTTGCGCTATCGATGCCTGAGATGACTACGACATTTGCTTCACCAAATAAGGATGGCGACAGAGCAACCGTTAGTTCGCCGACAGCAGCGTCGGAATCAGCGGCTAGATCTTTGCGAACTGTATGTGGATCTGTGGCTCTGGCTGAACGCATTACTCCATCGATAACTCGCTGAATCAGAACAGCCTCTTTGCCAACTGCAAGAACGACTTTTGCATCGTCCGTCGCAGATTTCTTCGTCATGACTCAACTATGCCATGCCCTGCTGACTACCTTTGGGCTCGCACACCAAGATGATGTCCATCCCACACCACTGCAACAGCCCCCTGCCGATCGGTACGCCACACCGTTGCACCGAGGGCCTGATACATGGCGATTGTGGATTGGGCAGGATGGCCATAGTCGTTATTGAGTCCCACTGAGATGATGGCATCTCGTGGATGAACTGCAGCCGCAAATTGGGCGTCCTGATGTGGCGACCCATGATGCGGAACTTTCAACACGTCAGCGTGTAGCCCCGACCCAAATTGTGACACCAATGCTTGTTGTGCTGCCGGCTCTACGTCGCCCGACATCACAATTGTGTGACCTAACGTCTTGATCAGCAGAACGATACTTGCGTTGTTTGGATCACTTCCTTGTCCACGAATAATCCGCGATGGCCATAAGCAAGTGATATCCAGCGATCCGATCACTATGTGCTGAGGAAAGCTCGAAACAAATGTTGGTATGTGATGATCGCGAAGCTCTCGCATGGCAAATGACGCTGTCAGTTCTGGCTCTGGCAATGCAGTTACCCACGCCTGATCGACGATTCGACCTCGAATCGCACCATCAATTCCGCCAACATGGTCAGCATGAAAGTGCGTCAACACAAGAAGCGAAATATGTCTGATGTGCAATTTTCTGAGGCAAGAATTCATGAGCGTTGGATCTGGCCCCACATCAATCACAACACCGTCATGGGGGCCAACTCGAAAGACTGCCCCATCGCCTTGTCCGACATCACACGCCACCATGATCCAACCCGAACCTGGCCACGGATGAAATTCAGGATTTACCGGAAACCACAATAGACACGTCACCGTAAGCACTGAGGCAATCATCGTTTGTCGAGCAGTTTGATCAAGTCGCGACCACAGAAATGTTCCATGAACGACTGCGGCAACCATCACAACGGCTAACGCCACACCTTGTGGGCCATGTGGCCATGGAATTGTCAGCCATGTAAGCGTTGAACATCGGCGTGCTATCCAACCAATAGCAATAGCCGGCCATACTGCACCAATAACGACGATGTGCGCGACAGGAACACTTACTAATGCGATCAATGCCGCCACTAGCCCAAGCAACATCGCGGGGGTTGCCAGTGGTACCGCAAGCATGTTGGCTGGAATCGATGCAAATGACAATGGCGCACCGAGAGCAACCATCACTGGAAGTACTGCGAGTTGGGCGCACATCGTTACGGCGAGAACCTCAATGAGCCACCGAGGTATACCTCGCCACAAGTATCGGTCAAGCGTGTCAACTAAGCGGTGAGACATCAGAATCAATCCGGCAGTAGCCAAGGTGGACAACATAAATCCGTAGGACAAAGCCAGCCATGGGTTCAACAGAACTAGTCCAATCACTGCTCCGGCGAGTGCGGGAAGCGGAGAACTTCGCGCGCCAATGTAATGGCCAATGACAACTACGAGACCCATCACTGTTGCACGAAGCACACTTGGTTGAGGTCGCACGACTATCACAAAAGCGACCAGTGCAAGAATCACCAAAACTGCCTGCATCGTTCGATTTCGTCGTCGCGTCAATCGCATGATGACGGCAATCAAGAGTGAAACATTGGCGCCGGAAACAGCAATTAAGTGAGTGAGACCAGATTCTTGCATCGCAGACTTGAGTTCGGGGTTCAATCGTTCACTATCCCCTAGCGCCAACCCAGGCACGAGGGCTTGTGCATCGCTGGGTTCATCGGTCAAAGTGCCGCGAAGTTGCGAACGAAGATAGTCGGCCCAAGATTGATACCGCGGTGGACCACGGCTAATCACGATGTCAGACACCGATAATGCGGCAGCAACTGGTTGTCCAGCTTTCGGTTGGAACAACTTTCCACTGAGTGATACTTGTGTTCCGGGAACAAGAGTTCGCATCAGTTCAAATGAGGTGCCGGTACTAAACGCTGAAATCGGTATTGAGCCTCGTGTGACGACATCGTTAACTGTGACCGAGTGCGCCGTCATTGGCACTACAGCGGATGAGGATGAAGCCCAATCCAATGCTGCAGATTTAGTGAAAACAATTGGGTCACCTGAAACCGTTGCCTCGATGTGCACGATTAAATGGCTCGCCGCAGCAGCTCGAATGGGATGTGAATGAAGTGGCCACACGCGAAGAAATGCAACTGCCGAACCGCACAACATTGCTAATCCAATGAGTTTCCACTGCGCCCCTGCCATGCCTTCACTACTGATAACAACAACTGCCAACATCGCGAATAACGCCGCGATCTGTTGGGGCGCAATATGACCTGATGCAACCACGACAATCGACGTAGCAAGCCAAACACCACATGCGGCAGGTATTAATCGAACGTCCACTACAGCCGGACTAAGGACTTGAGATTTGCAAATACTTTTGGACCGATCCCTGGAACTTCTTGTAACTGGTCGAGGGAAGAAAAATGTTGGTGTTGAGATCGCCAAGCAACGATGCGACCTGCTAGCACTGGCCCAACTCCCGGAAGTCCATCAAAGTCAGTGGCCGAACCGGAATTGAGACTGACTCGCGGGTCTGACTGCGATGTTGTGCCCGCATGATCACCGACAACTATTTGTTGGCCATCATCGAGTCGCGCAGCCAAATTGAGCGATGACGTTCCTGCACTACCCGTGACGCCGCCGGCAGCCGAAATTGCGTCGGCCACTCGACTACCTGCTGGAAGTGTATGAATTCCCGGATTCGCAACTAGACCTTCAACATCAACGACAACTCTTGTGACACCGGTAGTTATCGCACCCGAAACCGATGGAACAGCAAGTGGAATTCCCTGAGTGATGGTGCGGGCAACAGGACTTGAAGTCGGTCGATTGAGCCACACAAGACAGGCAACAACAGCCACGATGGCGATCGCATAACGTCCAATAGATCGAATCTGACCAGCGGACACATCGTGCACAAACGGTTCGAGCACGACAGGCTCATCATTAACTTCACGTGCAGAAATTAGTGAAGCGAGACGCTCTTGCACCAGAGCTGTGAAGGCTTGATGTGTGCGAGGCATTGCGCCATAGTAAAAAAGTTGCTCGTAACAACACTCAGTTCGCACATGAATGTGGACGAATACTGATTGAGGATTAATCGATAGTCGGCGTAATTGCTATCGCAACGGTTCCTGGCCCAGTATGAACTCCAACGACCGCACCAGCCGGAGTCACCGTTACGGCCTCTCGATCAAGTCGCTCACACAATTGCTGCGCAATTGTTTCAGCACGCTCATGAGCATCAACATGATGCACCGCAATGTCGCAACCTGCGGTTGCCTGAGAAACGGCAATCTCTACAAGGCGCGCAAGTGCCTTGGCAGTAGTTCTCACGAGTTCCTGCGATTCAACTTTTCCATCGACCATAGTAAGGATGGGCTTAACAGAAAGTGCCCCACCAATGCGAGCCTGTGCCGAGCCAATCCGCCCACCGCGTTGCAAATAGTCCAAAGTGTCAACAGAAAAAATAATTGATGATTTATTACATCGAGTTGACATGTGATTCGCAACATCGTCGGCTAGAGCTCCTTGTCGCGCCAAAGTCGCTCCAGAGAGCACTGCTGCGCCCATAGCCATTCCGATCGTTCTGGAATCAATAACACGGACATTTGCACTACATCGAGCACTTGCCAAAAGCGCTGACTCATAAGTTCCTGACAGCTCACTTGATAAGTGCACGCTAACAATGTCACTGAACCCTGAATCAATCAACGATTCAAAAGCAGAAACGAACTGTTCAGGACTTGGGCGTGAGGTTGTCACAGTCTTGCCCGAAGTGACTGCCTTGAAAATGAGGTCTTGTGTCACCGATTCGGTTTCGTTGAATGACTGACCATCAATAATGACCTGAACGGGAACAACAACGATGTCTAAAGCATGTGCCAAAGACTCCGGCAAGTACGCCGTGGAATCAGTGACAATGCCAACTGTCATCGCTAGGCCACGACGATATTGACAAGCTTCGGTGCGCGCACGATCACAGTCTTTGGGGTTGCTCCATCAAGTGCTGCGATAACGCTTTCTTGGCTCATGGCCAGTGACTCAAGTTCGGCCTGCTCGATTGTTGGCGAAACTTGAAGACGTTCCTTGATCTTTCCATTCACTTGAACAACACATTCCACTTCGTCTTCGACGAGGAGTTTGGGATCAACTGTTGGCCATGGCGCGAGTGCAACAGATGGCTTATGCCCTAAGCGCTCCCACATTTCTTCAGCGGTGTATGGAGCCACACACGACAAGATGATTGCTACAGCCTCAGCTGCCTCTCGCACTGCAGGATCGGCAGGTCCACAACCTGAATCGATTGCCTTACGAGTTGCGTTTACCAACTCCATAGCTCTAGCAACCGAGACGTTGAAGCGGTAAGTTTCGATCGCAAGTTGCGAGTCTGCGACTACCTTGTGCGTGACTTTACGCAATGCAATAGAACCTGTTGATGGGTCAACTCCGGGCTCACTCGTGACATCACCGGCAACGCGCCAAGCACGTGACAAAAACTTCTTCGCTCCACTCGGTGAAACATCAGCCCAGTCAATGTCGTCTTCTGGCGGACCAGCGAACACCATCGCCAAGCGAATGGCGTCAACACCGTTGCTGTCGATTTCCTCACTGAGCTTGACCAAGTTGCCTCGGCTCTTACTCATGGCTGATCCGTCCATCAACACCATGCCCTGATTGAGCAAACGTGTAAACGGTTCATTGAAATCAACCATTCCCATGTCGTTCAACACCTTGGTGAAGAAGCGACTGTAGAGAAGGTGCAAGATCGCGTGAGTAACACCACCGACATACTGATCCACTGGGAGCCACTTATTGGCTTCCGCTGTATCAAACGGTGCAGAGTCGAGTTGTGGATTCAAGTAGCGCAAGTAGTACCACGAGGAATCCACGAACGTATCCATAGTGTCGGCATCCCGTCGTGCAGATGCACCACACTTTGGGCAAGGAACGACAGCCCAATGGTCAGCTGCACCTAATGGAGACGTGCCCTTTGGTGAAAGATCTAACGTTGACGAATCTGGCAATTCAACTGGCAACTGCTCCAAAGGCACAGGTACTTCACCACATGTTTCGCAGTGAATGATCGGAATAGGAGTTCCCCAGAAGCGCTGTCGCGAAATGAGCCAGTCGCGAAGTCGATAATTTGTCGCAGACTTTCCCTTGCCATTCGCTTCAAGAGTGTCAATCATTGCTGCGATCGCATCTGCCTTACCCAAACCGTCCAAGGCGCCTGAGTTCACGTGCGCGCCATCATCAGCTGTCGCTTCGCCAGTTACTGCAGGATCAGTCTCGCTTTCAACAACAACGCGAATCGGCAAATCAAAAGTCTTTGCAAAATCGAGGTCACGTTGATCGTGTGCCGGCACTGCCATGATCGCGCCGGTTCCATAATCCGCAAGCACATAATCGCTCGCCCAAATCGGAAGGCGCTCACCATTAACTGGATTGATCGCATAGCGATTCAAAAAGACTCCAGTTTTTGGACGATCAGTCGACAAGCGATCCATTTCACTTGTGGCTTTGACTTGTTCAAGGTACTCGTTGAAGTCTGCTTCGGTGTCACTTCCCGCTGCGAGTTCGGCCGCTAGGTCGCTGTCAACAGCAACAACCATGAATGTTGCGCCGAACAATGTGTCTGGACGTGTTGTGTACACCGTGACAGGTTCATTGCGTCCTTCGATATCGAAAGTAACTTCGGCACCCTTAGAACGACCGATCCAGTTGCGCTGCATCAACAACACCTTGTCAGGCCAAGCACCTTCAAGTTGCTTCATGTCATCAAGCAAGCGATCTGCATAATCAGTGATCTTGAAATACCACTGATTAAGTTTCTTCTTAGTGACTTGTGAATCACAACGCTCGCAGAGACCGCCTACTACCTGCTCGTTGGCAAGTACGGTCTGGCATGACGGACACCAGTTAACGGCAGAGTCTTTTCGGTAAGCCAAACCGCGTTCGTACATCTTGAGGAACAACCACTGGTTCCACTTGTAGTACTCGGGATCACAGGTGTTAAGTACGCGATCCCAATCGAATGAACATGCATAACGACGCATTGATGCTTTCTGCACAGCGATGTTTTCGTAGGTCCAAGTCTGAGGATTTGCACCGCGCTTAATTGCCGCATTTTCTGCAGGAAGCCCGAAGGCATCCCAACCAATTGGATGCATGACATTGAATCCCTTGTGCACCCAATAGCGAGCGATGACATCACCTAGGGCATAAGCCTCGGCATGACCCATGTGCAAGTCACCCGAAGGATAAGGGAACATGTCGAGAACATATTTAGTCGGACGAGAATCATCCGAGCGACCTGATCGAAATGGCGCTAACTCATCCCAAATTGGAAGCCACTTTTCTTGCGCTGCATGTACGTCATAGAAATTGGGGTCAGCTGCGATTTTCTCAGTCATAATCCCTCAAGAATACCGCGCTACGGAACGCCTTAGACTCATGAGCATGTCGAAGCGTGGTTGGATCCTGTTTGCCTCTCTAGGAATTATTTGGGGCACGCCGTACCTATTTATCCGAGTCGCTGTGGCATCGCTTTCCCCTGCCGTTGTCGTTTGCGGCCGGATGGGGCTGGCAGTCATCCTGCTATTACCCTTTGCGCTCAAAGAGAAGCCGCTGGCCACGTGGCGTCAGTACAAACGCGGCATCCTCATGTTGGCTGCAGTCGAAATGATTGTGCCGTTTGGCGCATTGTCCATAGCCGAACAACACATTTCGAGTTCGCTTGCGGGTTTATTGATTGCTGGAGTGCCAATTACGACAGGCTTACTCCTTCGTCGCATTAATCATGATGACCAATGGGATCGACGTCGAGTTCTTGGGCTTGCTGTCGGAATGGCTGGCATCGTGGCATTAGTCGGTCTAGACATTCGCGCAGACAATTGGTGGTCAATCGCGCTGTGCTTCGTCGCAGTCTTTGGATATGCCATGGGTCCAATTGTGATCACAACCAAACTTGAAGGGGCTCCAGACCTAGCTTCAATCGTGCTGGCGCAAGTGTGTGCATTCGTCGCATACTTGCCACTGCTGTTATGGCAGCTATCAAATGGCACATGGAAGACTGCACATGCTCACGAAGTTGGGGTTCCCACAACCGCATGGCTATCAGTATTAGGCCTTGGTGTCTTATGTACAGCGATTGCCTTTGCACTTCTCTTCAAATTGATAGCCGAAGTTGGCCCAAGTCGAACTACTGTGATCACTTACATCAATCCAGCTGTAGCGATCTTGCTCGGAGTTGTATTCCTTAACGAACCATTCACACTCGGCCTTGCCGTCGGATTCCCTCTGGTGCTGATTGGTTCGGTGCTGGCTACCCGCAAACAATCAGTAACTTCTTAGTTACGCGCAACGAATCCACGGGCATACTGATCCGCCCAAGGGATTGGATCACCGAGATCTTGCGCTGCTTGATATGCCCATCGAGGGTTACCCAAACTTGCACGACCAATCATGACGGCAGTGATGTCGCCACTCTTAAGAATCTCTTCGGCTTGTGCAGCAGTAGTGATCAGACCAACAGCTGAGACAGGAATTCCCGTTTCTTCTTCAATCTTGAGGGCAGCTGGAACTTGGTAGCCCGGTCCAAGAGGAATTTCTTGACGCATCGATAGACCGCCACTTGATACATCGACGAGATCAACACCACGTGCCTTGAGTTCGCGACTCAGAGCAACGCTTTGTTCAACGTCCCAACCGCCTTCGATCCAATCAGTTGCAGAGATTCGAACAAACAGACTGCGATGAGGAGGAATTGTGAGTCGCGCTTCGGAAACGATTTCCAACAGTAATCGAATACGGTTCTCAAACGAGCCACCATATTCATCGGTTCGCTGATTTGAGATTGGCGAGAGAAATTCGTGCAACAAATATCCATGCGCAGCATGAATCTCGATCACGTCAAATTCGGCCATCACAGCACGCTCAACTGCAGCCGCAAATTGGTAGCGCGCTTTATTGATGTCGTCCATTGTCATTTCTCGTGGCGTTGGATAACCCTCGAATGCAACGGCTGACGGCGCGATGGTTTCCCAACTGCCCTCGGCTTCGGTCAAAGGTGCCCCGCCCTTCCACGGCGCATGGCAACTTCCCTTGCGACCAGCATGACCGATCTGGATGCCGACTTTAGTGTTATGACGTTTAGCAAAACGCGGAATCTCGGCCAGTACTTGGGCTTGTTGGTCGGTCCAAATACCTAGATCGCCAGCACTAATTCGACCTTCAGGTGATACTGAAGTTGCTTCAACGATCACAAGGCCAGCACCGCCAGTAATAAACGCTCCGTAGTGCACAGCATGCCAATCTTGCATCATTCCTTCGACGGCTGAGTATTGGCACATTGGTGGAATCCAGACTCGGTTCTTGTAAGTGTGAGGACCAACCGTTACTTCAGAAAAAAGTTGTGACATTACTTGTCTCCTATCGTTGCGACCATGATCGCCTTAATCGTATGAAGACGATTTTCAGCTTGATCAAAGACGACACTGTTGGGGCCTTCGAAAACATCGTGAGTCACTTCGAGACCTTCGTGCATCCCTGTCTTATTTGCAATAGCGCGGCCAACAGTTGTTTGTTCATTGTGGAATCCAGGGAGGCAATGCATAAATTTGGCATCAGCGTTGCCAGCCTTGGCCAAAGCAACATCATTCACTTGATATCCCCCGAGCAATTCGACACGTTCTTTCCAAATTTCTTCTGATTCGCCCATCGACACCCACACATCAGTGTGAACAAAATCTGAACCAGGTAATGCTGAATCCATATCTTCGGTCAACGTAATGCGCCCGCCACTCTTTGCTGCGAGTTCATTGGCGATGTTTTGAATGTCTTGTGCTGGCCAAAGTTGCTTTGGCGATGCAATACGAATGTCGCTACCCAACAACGCGGATGTTACAAGTAACGAGTTACCCATATTGGAACGAGCATCTCCAACATAAGTAAAAGTGATGTCACCTGGGCGCTTACCTGAGTGCTCCATCATTGTCATGAAGTCCGCCAACATTTGCGTTGGATGCCATTCGTCGGTGAGTCCGTTGTAGACAGGTACGTCAGAGAACTGCGCCAACTCCTCCACCATGGCTTGATGCTTGCCTCGATATTCGATCGCGTCGTAATAACGACTGAGCACTCTTGCAGTGTCGGCAACTGATTCCTTATGGCCAACCTGAGATGATGCGCCATCGAGATACGTTGTGTGAGCACCTTGGTCAAAGGCAGCAACTTCGAACGCACACCGAGTACGAGTCGACGTCTTTTCAAAAATCAAGGCGATACTTCGGCCAGACATGTACTTGACTTCATTGCGCGCCTTCTTGGCAGCCTTGAGTTCAATCGCGAGATCGATCAAATACTCGAACTCTTCTTTGGTGAAGTCAGTTTCCTTGAGGAAATCACGATTCTTCAGGTTCATCAGGTGCTCCGGGGGAAGTCGATTAAGCCTCTAGCCTACGACAAAGGGGCACAGTCTCCTGTGCCCCTTTATTCGCGAGAACTTTGGTTAGATCTAGCGACCCGTCAAACTCATGACGTGCTTGACGCGGGTATATCCCTCAATCGCTTCGGTCGACAAATCGTTTCCGTGACCTGAGTGCTTGAAGCCACCGTTTGGCATTTCAGCAGCCTGAACCAAGTGGCAGTTAATCCATACCTGACCAAAATCGAGGTCTTGTGACGTACGGATTGCGCGACCATGATTCTCGGTCCAGATTGATGCAGCCAAACCATAAGCAACGTCGTTAGCCATCTCGATTGCTTGCGCTTCGTCCTTGAAGGTCTGAATCGTCTGGACAGACGCGAACACCTCGTTCTGGATCATCTCGTCATCCTGCTTCAAGCCTGCAATAAGTGTTGGCTCGAAGTAGTAACCACCATTAGTGCGATGCGCCTTTCCGCCGGTAAGAATTTCCGCGTGTCCTGGGAGACGGTCCATGAATCCTTGAACACGATCGAGTTGATTCTGACTGTTGAGTGCGCCATAAAAATGATCATCATTTTCTGGAGCGCCAAACTTAAATTCAGCAACCTTCTGGGCAAGAGCTGCAGTGAATTCCTTTGCAATGCCTTCTTGCACAAGTACGCGAGTACCTGCAGCGCAGTCCTGGCCCGCGTTGTAGAGGTTGGCTTCTGCAACGCCTTGAACAGTCTTCTCAAAATCGCAATCGTCATACACGACAACTGGAGCCTTGCCGCCAAGTTCCAAGTGAATTCGCTTGAGGTCCGGCGCTGAGTTCGCAGCGATTTCCATACCTGCACGTACTGAACCTGTGATTGACACAAGTGATGGAGTCTTGTGCGCGACCATTGCACGACCTGTATCGCGATCCCCGTAAATTATGTTGGCAACGCCAGCAGGAAGATGCTCAGCAAAAATTTCGGCCATGATCGAGGCTGTGTGCGGTGTCGTGTCGGACGGCTTTAACACGATGGTGTTACCCATTGCCAATGCCGGCGCAAACTTCCATACCGCCATCAACAGTGGGTAGTTCCACGGCGCAACCTGCGCACACACACCAACTGGTTCGCGACGCACTGTTGAGTCGTAGCCTGTGAGCCATTCACCTGTTGACCAACCTGGAAGGTTGCGCGCCATCGTGGCGTGGAAACGAGTGTGGTCAATGCACTGTGGCATTTCAGCATCGCGCATCCACCACACTGGCTTTCCAGTGTTCTGGACTTCAGCTGCAATCAATTCAGCCGAACGAGCTTCCATCGCATCAGCAATGCGGAATAGTGCGAGTGAACGTTCAGCTGGTGATGTGCGCTTCCAGCCATCAAACGCACCCGCAGCAGCCTTGAAAGCTGCATCGACATCAGCTTCGCGTGACAGTGGAGCTTGACCGTACACCTGGCCAATGGCTGGGTTTTCAATCGGCATGAAGTCACTGTTTGAGTGATCTACGAACTTGCCATTGATGAGGTTCTTTAGCGTTGTCATGTTCTTCCTCTACTTTGAGCGACTGGCTACGCCAGCTGCAGCTTCTAAAACGCACAATGCCCCGAGGCGAATTGTTCGTTCATCTTCCACATCAATTGATGCGTCAATCTCAGTAATGTCCATGCTAGTTACTCGAGGGTTTGATGTGGCCAAAAACGTTAAATGTCGTACCTCGTCGGCGCTGAGTCCACCAGGCGTAGCAGCTGGGCACGCTGGTGCCACCGAGCGATCGCAGACATCGACATCCAGGTCATAGTGGATCTGGCCACCGCCCGCACCGGCAATCTCAAAGGCTTGGTCCATGACACTTTCAAGCGTGCGTCGGCGAAGTTCGTCACGTGTAATTACGGTGATGCCAAAATCTTTCGCGCGTTGGGCATAGATTGGCGAGTTCGCAAAATCGCTAATGGCAATCTGAACGATGCGCCTTCCATCTAGTCCAGCATCTTCAACCAACTGACGAACTGGTGAGCCGTTGCTGACACCGTTGCGAAGATCGTGATGCGCGTCAACGGTAATCAAACCGGCCGTCGAAATATCGTCACCCCACAGTCCACGAGCGACCGTATACGTGATCGCGTTGTCGCCACCAAGGGCGACGAGCAAGTCTTGCGTGCCACGCAGCTCACGCATCTTGGCGAATACTCGCTCGTTACCTTCTTCGAAGTCTGGATCTTCAACATCGCCCGCATCACGAATCGACAAAGTGCTGATGTCGAAATCATGCGCCCATGACCACGTGCCATACCAATACATCGCATCACGAACAGCTGCTGGTGTGAGATGCGCGTTCGTCGGTGTCACCGAAGTCAAGTGCGCTGGCACGCCAACCAAAGTCAGGTTTGTGTAATCAGCCGGTGGACAATCTGCAACCCACTGCCCTGCTCGTAACCAACTGGGATCGTGATATCTCGCCATAGTCCACTCCTTGAGGAAAGCCGTTAGTGCAAAATCTATCGGTTTAGAGAATCAATGTTTGCCCATTGTTTACCACATTCATCAATGCGGCAGTTATTGAATTGCTAGATTTAATGTGTTTGAAGTTTCCTATCAAAGGTCGCCATGAAATCCCTCGTCAAAAGTACAGCCGCTGAATTTTTTGGAACGGCAATTTTGGTGATGGTCGTTGTCGGATCGGGCATCATGGGCACCAACCTTTCCCCTGACACTGGTGTTGCGCTATTGATCAATATGTTCTCAACAGTTCTTGCACTAGGCCTTTTGATATTTATTCTCGGACCACTCAGTGGTGCTCATTTCAATCCGATCGTCACCTTCGTTTTTTTACTCCGAAGGACCATTGAGCCTAAGACTGCACTTTCTTATGTCGCAGCACAGATTGCGGGAGCGATAGCAGGTGCAGTTGTTGCCAATGCAATGTTTGATTTGAACGCCATCCAAAAATCGACCCATGTTCGCTCTTCCTTAGGTCTGTGGCTTGGCGAAGTGGTTGCATCCGCAGGGCTAATCATTGTGATTTTCACTTTGATTGATCGCCAGATCAGCCACCTAATTCCGATCGCAGTACCGGTGTGGATTGGAAGTGCATATTTATTCACGTCGTCGACATCTTTTGCCAACCCTGCTGTCACGATTGGCCGAATTTTTAGCGATACGTTTGCCGGTATCGCAAGTGCAAGCGTGCTTGGATTCATCATCGCGCAATTAATCGGCGCATTGTTGGGTGCTGCCATCACAACAACTTTGGGTACTAAAAGTTAAGGATCATCAATGTCCAACAAAAAAGCATCGGTACTTTTCGTTTGCGTCCACAATGCTGGCCGCTCTCAAATGGCCGCTGGATACCTTCAACATCTAGCTGGTGATCGAATCGAAGTTCGTTCCGCTGGAACTGAGCCTGGTCATCAAGTCAATCCTTCTGCGATAGCCGTTATGGCCGAAGAAGGTATCGATTTAACAACTGCAAGTCCAAAAGTTTTGACGGATGAAGCCGTTCAAGCCTCTGACTACGTCATCACGATGGGCTGCGGCGACAAATGCCCGTTCTACCCGGGAAAAAAATATCTCGATTGGCAACTAGACGATCCAGCAGGTCAAGGTGTCGATTCAGTGCGTCCTATTCGCGATGAGATTCGCGGTCTTATCGAAAACCTCATCGCCGAGATCGACGAAAAGTTCTAACGTTCCTCTAACGCAAGCGGATGGTGAGGTCTTTGATCGCTTTTCCAATTCGATCCACCATGTGATTTTCAATCTCGCTAGTAAACGTTTCCTTACTTGTCGTACAGGCAACGGAAGCCGTGGGATGACCAACTCGATCAAGAACTGGCATAGCAATCGACACGTAACCTGGCGCAACGAATTCGTCCTCAAACGAGAAACCTCGGCTACGTTCACTCTTTAAGATGTTTCGCAAATCGCTCAAAGTTTGTGGACCTTTACCAGTGCGATCTACAAGGGAATCCGCATTCGGGAATGTTGCTCGGAATTGTGCATCGGATAAGTGACTCACGATCGCACGACCGCTAGCGGTGAGGTGTGCGGGCAGTCGGACACCAACATCCGTGACGAGCGTCATGGGTGACTTGGGTGTCTCCTTCAATAGA